>NZ_JAAXPN010000002.1 GCF_012396505.1 Periweissella fabalis
GGTAGATAGGTTAGAAGTGGAAGTGTGGTGACACATGTAGCGGACTAATACTAATCGGTCGAGGACTTAACCACGAAGTGGTGTCCGGTGTAAAAGATTTAAATGATAATATTCAGTTTTGAGAGATCAAGCATTTCTCAGGTAAATAGTGTGGTGATGATGGCGCAGATGATACACCTGTTCCCATGCCGAACACAGAAGTTAAGCTCTGTAGCGCCGAAAGTAGTTGGGGGATCGCTCCCTGCGAGGATAGGACGTCGCCATGCACATTGAAATGGATGAAGTCGGAAGGTTTCGTCTTTTTCTATATAAAGTATAAGCAATTATACTTGACCTAATATCAAGTGTGGTGATGATGGCGCAGATGATACACCTGTTCCCATGCCGAACACAGAAGTTAAGCTCTGTAGCGCTGAAAGTAGTTGGGGGATCGCTCCCTGCGAGGATAAGACGTCGCCATGCTTCATATTATTCCGGCATAGCTCAGTTGGTAGAGCACCTGACTGTTAATCAGGTTGTCGACGGTTCGAGCCCGCCTGCCGGAGTTAAAAGGATTTAATCCTACAATTGCAAACCAGATGGAAATGTTAAACATTTCTGTCTGGTTTTTTGTTTATTAATAAAATAACCACAGCGATCAATTAATTAACTACTAAATGGTCGGACCCTCAGTTTAAAAAATGATATGGTAAAATAATTAATAACGGAATTTAGGGGGCGTAAGGATTTGAAGAAGATACGGGCATGGCTTAATGAATTACAAGAACAACCGGTAATTAAAACGTTTCTAACATATCTTAAACGAGCTGAATTAGGTCAAGCGAGTCCGATGGTAGCTTATTATAGTTTATTGGCACTCTTTCCGGCAATCATTGCCTTAGGGGCGATTTTACCGTATATTGGAATTAATATTAATGATACGATTAAATTGGTACAAACAGCTTTACCATCAAATATTAATACGGTTTTAATTCCGCTAATTGAAGCAGTCTTAAAACGCCAAAGTGTTAGCATTTTTTCTGTCGGGTTATTAGTGACACTATGGTCATTAAGTCAAGTTATTGCAATTTTTCGGACCCGCATTCAACGGATTTATGGTGAAAAAAAAGCTAAGTCACCGTGGCTGACGCGTTTAATTTCAATTGGCTGGATTATTGGCGTGATTATTGTCCAAACGGTGGTGATGTTTTTTATTGCTATTAGTAAACCCCTTTTGGATGAAGTCATTAATTTCTTCCCGGGGACAGCAGAGTTAATTAATATCATTCAAACAGCACAATGGCCGGTGGTGATTGTTGTCTTGTTACTGGGAGTCATGGTAATTAATTACGCGATGCCGGCCAAACGTCCCCACTGGCGTGCTTTGCTAGCAGGGAGTACAATTGAAGTTGCTGCTTTTTTAGCCTTAACGCAATTATTTGGGTTATATGTTAAAATTGCGGCCAATAAATACACATTTTATCAAGCCATTGGGAGTATCATTATCATGTTAATTTGGTTAAATTTGGTGGCAACAATTTCACTATTAGGGGCGGTGTTTGTAGCGACCTTTAATACGCTGTGGCAGCCCCAAGAGAGTCCGAGCCTGAATGCAGTAGATGATGACGATAAGTTAGCGCATAATCCACGCTGGGGGCTAACCCGCTGGAAACAGAAACACAGGAAAAGCTAAAGGAAAGCAAAGATTATGGAAGCAAATGAACAACACTACGAACAGTTGCGTGTTGATAAGGTAATTGCTGAAGTCAAGTTAAAGCAAGCCGCAATGACACAGCAATTAGTGCATGCCCATCAAGAAACACGGGCAGTTGAACGTAACTATAGTGACAATGCATCAGTTAATACTTTTGAAATTGATGATGCTAGTGAAACTAATGCTGAAATTCAACAACAGCGTCAATTGGTGGCGCGCGTTGTTGAAACTGAAACGATTTTAAAACGCCAATTAGATACCTTAGAGCAATTGGCACATAATCCATATTTTGGAAAAATTGAAATTCAAGATGAGCCAAGTGTACCAACTGAGCAACTATACATTGGGACATCATCATTACAAGGACCAGATGATGATTTTTTGATTTATGATTGGCGAGCCCCCATTGCAGCTATTTATTACAATGGGACGTTGGGGCATGTGAAATTTAGTACGCCAAGTGGTTCTCAAGAAACTGAATTACTCAACAAACGGCAATTTACGATTGAAGATGGCCATATTACCAATATGTTTGACACTAATGAAACAGTTGGCGATGAAATGCTCCAATATGCATTAGGGCAACAAAACGATGAATACATGCAAAATATCGTTGCAACAATTCAAGCGGAGCAAAATGATATTATTCGCGATACGCAACATGATTTACTTGTTGTTCAAGGAGTCGCGGGCTCTGGGAAAACCTCGGCTATTTTACAACGCATTGCCTTTTTGCTCTACCATGCTCGAGCTGAATTAAGTGCTGATCAAATATTACTATTCTCACCAAATAAATTGTTTAGCAACTATATTGCTGAGGTCTTACCAAGTTTGGGTGAGCGCAACATGCGGCAAGTAACGTTGACAGATTTTTTGTCGGCTCGCTTGGAAGGGTTAAAAGTCCAAACCTTATTTGAACGTTATGAAGCCCAGCAAATCCAGCTTCCAACACAAGCCATTCGCACAACTATGGGTTCATTGTCCTTTATGCAAGCTTTAGCACGCTACGTTGCTAATTTAGATGAGCAAACAATTGAATTTGCAGATGTGTATTTAGTTGATGAAGTAATATTTTCGGCTTATCATACGCAATTAATTTATAGTCGCCAACCAGCCAATGCAAGTGTGGGGGCCAAAATGTTGGCAACTAAAAATCAGTTAATCAAAGAGTTAAAACGTAAAGCAGCCCATGCACTAGAGGCAGCTTGGGTTAGTGATGCAATCAATGGTATGAGTACCGAAGAATACGAACAACTTATTGGCATTGGCAAGCGTGATGAATTTAGTAGTGCTGAAGCTGAAAGTGAATACGCAGCGGCTAAATTTGTAGAACGCTATTACCAAGGGGTTTATGATGCATTGTTTAATGATTATTATCTTGATGTATATACCCAATTTACCAATTTTTTGACTGAGTATGGTGCCAATACTAAGGAACCGGAATTGTGGGAATTAAAGGCCCAACAGTTCCAAACGGCCCTTGAATATCACCAAATATTGCTTGATGATGCGACGCCATTTATGTACTTACGTGATCTATTAACCAATAGTGGTCGTAACCGGCAAATTCAACATTTGTTTGTTGATGAAATGCAAGATTACACGATGGCTCAAATGGTGTATTTCAAACATGCCTTTCCACAAGCTCAATTTACGATTTTAGGTGATAACCAGCAAGCGTTATTTGCTGATGTTACAGCGGTCAATGAATTTTATACGAACTTACAAACGGCCTTTGCGGCTAAGCATGCTAAACTGGTGACTTTAAATAAAAGTTATCGTTCAACCCAAGAAATCACAGCCTTTGGGAAAGCATTACTACCAGCCGATAATCATATTGAAGCATTCACCCGCAAAGGGCACTTGCCTCGCGTAATTATGACAGCTGATGAAGCTAGTTCAGTCCAATACTTAACGCTGCACTTACCTAAATTATTAAATGAATATGGTACGGTGGCAATTTTAACCAAAACAATGCCTGCTGCCACGCGGATTGCCCAAATATTACGGCGGCATTTACCGGTAACAACCTTAACGGCCACTGATCGAGCAGTACCAAAAGGGGTGATTGCCTTACCTATTTACTTAGCTAAAGGGTTAGAATTTGATTGTGCAATCGCATATGATGTTTCAGCTACAACCTATGCGACCGCTAATGATGCGGCAATTTTATACACGGTTGCTACACGAGCAATGCATGATTTATTATTGATTACAAATGGTCAACCAGCCCCAATGTTAACCACAATTGAGCAAGCGTTATATGAAAAAATCGTACCAACAACAGAGTTATGAGGAGAATAGCTAATGGCAGAAATTAAATTAATTTGTTTTGATTTGGATGGCACATTATTGACGAGTCAAAAAGAGATTGCACCACGTACGGCACAAGTTATCCGTGAATTACATGCTGCGGGGATTCATATTGCAATTGCAACTGGACGACCAATTGCCGCCATTGGTAAATTTATTGATCAATTAGGGCTTACTGGTGCAAATGATTTTTCATTAACGTTCAACGGGGCATTAGTACTAAATAATGCATCCCAGGAGCCAATTTTTAAATTAGCAACCAATAAAGCTGCCATCACGCCATTGTATGAATGGGCGATGGCTAATGGGTACCCGTTGGATGTGTTGGATTTTAAGCAAAATTGGCAAATCAGTGGGATTGGACACTCTGATTATGCAAGTGTCTTACGAGCACCATTATTGTTTGAGATTACTAATTTTGCTAGTTTACCAGAGCAGCCATATGCCAAAGCAGTAATGGCAACGAGTAAAGAACGCTTAGATGCGATTAGCACGTTGATGCCAGCTGATTTACAAGCCCAATATCATATGGTGCGCTCACAACCCAAAATTTTGGAATTTTTACAGCCAACACTAGATAAAAGGGTAGGTGTGCAAGCATTGGCCAAACATTATGGTTTAACGGCTGAAAATGTGATGGTTTTTGGGGATGCTGAAAATGATCTGGGAATGTTTGAATATGCTGGGACCCCAGTTGCAATGCTGAATGGTTCCGATGATGTTAAAGCACTTGCGGCTTATACAACTCCGTGCTCAAATGATGAGGATGGGATTGGCAAATTTTTGGAACGGTACTTTGGCTAGATAGTGCGACACGAGGCGTCCAACCACCGGGATATGCTAGCAAGGTGGCACATTTTGGCTCTACTGGTGCAAAATATTTTTACAATTTCTCGCTACAATTAAATTTAAAAAATATGCTTAGTGCACATGCGCTAAGCATATTTTTGTTTCACTCACTTTCATTGTAAAAAACGACCTTATTGCGATTTAAAAAAGCTTATGAATAGGTTAATAGTTTGCTATTTCCTTAATTCTCGTTATAATGGGCTTGTAGAGTCACGCACAATGCCACCAGAATTAGGGGGATGACAATTATGGACGATGCAATACCGAGAAGTAGTGTTATTGAGATGTTAGTACAGAATCAATTAGCTGAAGAGACAATCCACATTATTGAAGCTACAATTGGGCATAAGCAATTTATGGTTGCTTTTTCAAACCGTGGAGTTGCCATGTTACGATTGGATACAAATGAGATGCTAACAGGGGAAATTCGTTTTTTACCAGCACAAGATATTGAAGAATTACAATTTTCACAAGGCTGGATGAACTTTAAAATGTTTATTAAATCATTTGGCGGCCGGCGGATTAAACTAAATATAAAACGCCGCCAAGCTAAATACCCCCAACAAGAGCCGGAGTTTAATGCCATTATTGCACACTATCAACCAGGATATTAAAACAACAGTGGGTCAATTATGAGATTTTATTCCATTAATTGATTAATGTATAAGATAATATGACTATGGTTTTTCATCATTTGCCGATGATAATATATAAAATTATGCCATACCTTACATTAAAAAAAGCCATTCATTTGAATGGCTTTTTTTTTGCAAAATTACTAACAATAAAAATGTGATTAGAATATTTGAATCTTATACTCAATATCGCTTGAGTTTCATCACACTACTTAGAGATTAGTCAATTACAACTTTAGTGTTAAATTTAATGTTTTGGTAGAACCATTTTGAATCAGCCATTGTTAAGTGCACACAACCATGTGATGATTCTGACTTACCTTGGGCATCAGCAGCTTCTTGGATTACATTACCAGCTTTGTCAACCGGAACTGAGTGGAACAAGTATAGACCGTGGCCTTTAAATGATACCCAGTCGTAGGCGCCTTCTTTAACATTTGGGGCATAGAAGTAGTGACCACGTTCGGCTTGAATGTAGAAAGTTCCTTTAGGGGTACCCCAACCCTTGGCCGTTTCACCAGTTGAAGCATACATTGTATAAAGAACTTTGTCACCATCCATTAAGTAAACCCGTTGTTCTTTAAGTGAAACGTGAATCCACATGTTAGGGTGCTCAGCAACATTTGGGTAAGGGATGGTTTCAGAAGATAATCGCCAGTCAATTGGCTTACGCATATTAGATACTTCAACTGGCTTTGCGGCAGCTTTTTTATTAGTAGTAGCGGTAGTTTTAGGTTGGCTACTTTTTGCAGCATCAGCTGATGCAGTATCGTTTTTGGCAAATGCCTTAGTAGCAGCAAAGCCACCACCGATAAGAACGATTAATGCTCCTAAACCAAGGAGTGTTTTTTTGAATTTCATAAATTGAACCTCGTATTGATTTTATTTTGATGAAAAATTATTCTCTGAGTTAAGATAAAATAGTTTTCATCAGTTGTCATTGCTAATTAATATTAGCTCATATTAAACTAAAACGGCTAAATGTTTCATAATTGACGCATTAAAAGCAATTTTTATTAAGTTTTTATTATGGGTAGTACTAAAATATAAAGGCTTTAACCTAAATTTTATCTTAGCTACATATAATCAGCCTATTGATTATCGATCACAATAAAGTTAGGAGTGCGTATGGGTGAGTATTTTGGAGCAACAGTCAAAAAGGTACGTGAGGACAAAGGCTTTTTAATGAAGGAAATCTATAATGATATTTTGCCACGTTCTACAGCATATCGCTTTGAAAAAGATAGTGCAAATATTACTTTTAGTCAATTGCGTGAAATATTACGGCGCTTAAATATTGTTAGTTTGGATGAATTTGCATTCTTACGCCGAAGTATTTTTAAAAATACTTCATCTGATGACGAGCTAATAGTTGAATATGAAGCTGTAGTGGCGGCACGGACTAATAATTTAATTGATGCTGCTGATCTATCGCTGGCTTTTTATCAACGTTATCAAGCTAGTTCCAATGAACAAGCTAAATACTATGCCTATCTAATTCATATTGACTATTTAATAACAAATTTACAATTTACAGAGCACCAATTGAATCAACTCCCCCAATATGAGCACGAATTTGAATATGTGCAACAACGTCTCATGATGGTTAGTGAATGGACGATGACGGAATTGGAAGCTTTTCCTCTAATCAGCTGGTATTTTAATGATGTAGTTAAGCAAGTTTTATACCGTAAGTTTAAGCTTAACTTTAAGCGCTATGCGACCTTTTATGATGATGAAGGTTGGGAAACAAAATATAGTAAGCTATTATTGTATTATTTCATTGGCCAGATTTATGTGCAAAATTATGCAGAACTGGTAAATAACCTACAGGATCTAGACCAATTATATGAAGTAAATCAGCAATTACGGTTAAATAATACGTTAAATTATTGTCTCTATATCTTTGTCTGTGGAGCACGAGCAGCTTATCAACAAGATGCTATGATGACGCAAAGTTATTACAAGCAATTTGTGACGTTACAGCAAACAATTGCACCAGACTCCGCCGTTTTAAATTATTATCAACAATTCTTCAAGCGCTTAATAGCACAATTAAGATAAGAATAGCTAGATGGTATTTTTTGAATATCGGTAAAAATGTTACAATAGATACAGTTATGCAAATTTAAGCAAGCATCACTATACATGGACCAAAACCAATAGCAAATTCAATTAAGATGGTCTTAATTAATCCAGCTTAGTGCTTTTGTGATTTGGGAATTGGAAAAAATAGAGAGTAGGTGCAAACCGATGGAATACTTTGGCACCACAGTCAAAAAAATCCGCGAAGATAAAGGCTTTTTAAGTAAAGAGGTCTATGAAGGAATTTTGTCACGGTCAACAGCATACCGGTTTGAAAAAGATGCTGCCAATGTAACATTTAGCCAATTACGTGAGATTTTGAATCGACTTAATATCTTTAGTCTTGATGAATTTGTTTTTCTACGGCGAAGTTGGTTTAGTTCGTCAGAAGTTGAAGATGAATTATTCGTTGAATACAAAGCAATTATTTATGGGCGCACACCGCAGCGTTCACTTGCTTTTTATGAAAAGTATAAAAATGATGAACGCGATCAAGCTAAATATTATGCATACTTAGTCCATATTGATTATTTAATCAAAACCTTACGCTTTGAGGATGACATTATTAGCTTATTACCAATTTACAAAGAGGAGTTTAGCTATATTCAAAATCGATTATTAGGAATTGCTGAATGGACAATGGCTGAGTTAGAAGCCTTTCCAGTCGCCAGCTGGATTTTTGATAATACTGCAAAAAAGATATTGTATCGCCACTTTAAAAATAATTTTAAAAAATATCGTTCTTTTTATGAAATGAATATGTGGGAAAACAAATATATTAAGTTGCTACTATATTATTTCATAGGTCAAATCTACACAGGTGAATACCAAGAATTAGCGACCGATTTAAAAGATTTAGATGTCATGTACCAAAATAATAATTATTTAAAACTCAATGATTTACAAAACTACTGTTTATATTTATTTACTTGCGGGGTGCGCAGTGCTTCAATGTTAGATTTTACAGCAGCACAACAGTACTTAAGTCAATTTACTAAAATTCATCAAGCACTCGATGATGATCAATTATCAATTCTAAATTATTATCAACATTTCTTTGAACAACAGATTCAAAAATTCAAGGGCAATAGCTAAATTAAACTAACCCTAGAGAGTATATGCCAAAAGGCAGCCTAGATAATGAATGAAACCAAAAAAAGGTTGTGACATAACGCTTTTTGAATACAAAATTACTATCAAAACGTGCTCCAGAAGTCCGATATATTCGAAATACGACAAAATCCTCTATGAAGAATTTTCTCCATAGAGGATTTTTAGTGGATTTTTCGATAGCGTCCGACTTCTGTCACAGCTCCTTTTTGCGAATATATTTGTGGTAGCTATGGCACAAATAAGGTTTATCATGAAATACATTAAGTTAGTCGATGACTACTTTGGTATCGTATTTAATATTATCATGGAACCACTTGGCATCTGGAACAGATAAACGGATGCATCCATGGGAAGCTTCTTGTTTACCAAGTTTAGCAGCTTCACTAAGGATATATTGTCCATTCTCATAGATTGGTACGGAGTGGAATAAAAAGACTCCGTGATCCTTGAAGGATGTCCAGTTATAAGCACCACCTTGGGCAGTTGGGTTGTAGAAACTTAAACCACGCTCTTTTTGAATGTGGAAAGTCCCACGGGGGGTACCAGCACCAACACTTTCCATCCCGGTAGAGGCATACATCGTGTAGAGGACGGTATTACCAGTCATTAAGAAGACGCGTTGTTGTGGAATTGAAACGTGAATCCATAAGTTAGGGTACTTATTAACGTCTGGATAAGGCTTATCCTCTGATGATAGGCGCCAGTTAATTGGTGAGCGTAATTTGTTAGCTGTTTCGGCTGCAGTTGGGGTTGGATCAGTTTGAGGTGCAGCCACTTTATCTGTTTTTGAAGCGGGGGTATCAGTAGCTGAATCTTTTTTAGCTTCGTTGGCCGTAGAACTAGCAGCCGCACTAGAACTAGCAGCCGCGGCTTTTTCTTTTTCTTTATCATTGCCTTGTTTAGCTGCTACTGATGATGACGAACTGGCCTTACTGCTACTAGTAGCTGAGTGAGCATCACTAGCCGATGTATTTAAATAAGTACGGCTAGCAAAAACACCACCACCAATCACTACTGCGACTGCAGCGACACCAAATCCAATTGATTTTAAGTTCATAATTATTCCCCCCCCACATAAAAGTATAATATTTCCTCATGTTAGCATAGGCTTGGTTCAATTAAAAATAATATGTTTAATAGCTATATATTAATGATACACCCAGATTAATGGATAACTGAATAATAAGCATCCTAATCCTAATAGAAAGCCTGCAAGAACATCACTTGCATAATGAACGCCTAGATAGACGCGTGAAATCCCGATAATTATAATTAAAGTCCCACCAATTAAAGTCCCAATTATAATATTAAGCAAGCTAAAGCCTAATAGTGGTTGCATCATAATTAAGGTTCCAAAAATAATCATGCTGCCACTAGAATGGCCACTCGGGAAGCTATAACCAAATGATTTGGCTAAGCGTGGAACGGCCGGCCGATGGCGATGAAAAATTAGTTTCAACAATGGATTTAAGACCACTGCGATGATAGTTACATTAATGCTCAGCCACCAAGCTAAAAGCTGATAGCCATTAAAATATAAATATAAAACGATAGCAGTGACGAAAATAATTAAATTGGGGATGCTACCGATACGATCAACGGCTTGAAAAAAACGCGTTGATTGACCAGTGCCGCGCCGTAAAAAATTAGTTACCCACATATCAGCTGGTAATAGGCGATGATGGCCGAATAATAACGTTGCCGCAATAATAGCAAAAAATAGAAATGCTAAGCTACCGAGTGTATAAAATAAATGGAAGTCGTTCACGTTTAATACCTCGTAATTAATTGGTTCTCTATATATTAAGCTTAACTTATTTAGCGGGGATACGCCAAATAAATACATCAAATCAGTTAAGTATTTTACGAATAATAAAATGACATTTTTTAAGCCAACCCCAATAATTTTTTCAAGATGTAAGTAGGACACTTACAAAAATCTAATGTATAATAGTACGGAACAGCAACTTTATTAATATCGTTGCCAAACCGTATCAAATCGCGGAAAGACCGTACTGGGTCATTTGTCAGTACAGGGAAGGAAAATTTTAAATGACAGATAATAACACATTCTACATTACGACACCAATCTATTATCCATCTGGCAAACTCCAATTGGGTAATTCATATACAACTGTTTTGGCCGATGCGGCCGCACGTTACAACCGCTTACTTGGTAAGGATACATACTTTTTAACCGGGACTGATGAACACGGTTTGAAGATTGAACAAAAAGCTGAAGCCTTGAACATGACGCCTAAAGCTTATGTGGATGGCATGGCCGACCAAATCAAAGAATTATGGAAATTGATGGATATCTCATATGATCAATTCATCCGCACGACTGATGACATTCATGAAAAAGCCGTTGCACAAATCTTTGAACAATTGTTAGCCCAAGGTGATATTTACAAGGGGGCGTATGAAGGTTGGTACTCAGTGTCTGATGAAGAATACTTCACAGAATCACAACTTGCCGAAGTTTACCGCGATGCTGAAGGTAATGTGACTGGTGGGAAGGCCCCATCTGGTCACGAAGTTGAACTAGTTAAAGAAGAATCTTACTTCTTTAAGATGAGCAAGTATGCTGACTGGTTGCTAGAATATTACCAAGCTCACCCTGAATTTATTCAACCAGAAGCACGGATGAATGAAATGATTAACAACTTTATCAAACCAGGGCTTGAAGACTTAGCGGTTACGCGCACTTCATTTACTTGGGGTGTGCCAGTACCATCAGATCCAAAACACGTTATCTATGTGTGGATTGATGCTTTGGCTAACTATATTACTGCCCTTGGTTACGACGGTGAAGACACTACTAACTTTGACAAATTCTGGCCTGCTAGTGTTCATTTAGTTGGTAAAGAAATTGTTCGTTTCCACACAATTTACTGGCCAATTATGCTTCACGCATTAGGCCTTGAATTGCCAAAAACTATTCTTGGTCATGGTTGGTTAGTCATGAAGGACGGTAAGATGTCTAAATCTAAAGGGAACGTAATTTACCCTGAAGTTTTAGTTGAACGTTATGGGCTTGATGCCGTGCGTTACTACTTACTTAAAGCAATGCCATTTGGTAATGATGGGGTCTTTACACCTGAAGATTTCATTGGTAAGTTGAACTACGACTTAGCTAATGACTTGGGGAACTTGCTTAACCGGACGGTAGCGATGATTAACAAGTATGAAGGTGGCGTTATTCCAGCCCTTAACAGTGGGGTTACTGAATTTGACGCTGACTTAGCCCAAACGGCTGCTGAGGTAATTGCGGAATTTAACGCCAACATGGTTGACATTAAAACAGCCGATGCGTTAAGTGCGGTGTGGAAATTAATCGCTCGGGCTAACAAGTACATTGATGAAACGGAACCATGGGTCTTAGCTAAGAATGATGATCGTGCTAAATTAGCCGATGTAATGGCACACTTAGCAGCTACATTGCGAATTGTCGCTATCTTATTACAACCATTCATGACACATGCACCAAAACAAATCTTTGCCCAACTTGGCTTGAACGCCGATGATATGCAAATTGCTAACTTGAACTTTGCTGACTTAGCCGCCGGTGCGACCGTGGTTAAGAAGGGTGAACCAATCTTCCCACGCCGTGATGCCAAGGAAGAAGAAGCCTTTATTGCTGGTTTATTAACTAAGTCAGATAAGAAGAAAGGACGTGCCGCAATGGAAGAAAACAAAACCGAAACACAACCAGTAGCTGATGATTGGAATCCTGCTGATACAGAAATGAACTCATCAAAAGATGCCCTTTTGGAATATGATGACTTTGATAAGGTTGAATTGAAAGTCGCTGAAATTATTGCAGTTGAAGAAGTGCCTAAGTCAGACAAATTACTTCAATTCCGCTTAAATGCCGGCGATAGTCAAGACCGTCAAATCTTGTCAGGTATCAAGAAGTGGTACCCTAACTACAGCGAACTTGTTGGTAAGAAAGTGGTGATTGTTGCGAACATGAAACCACGTAAGATGATGGGCCGCTTGTCACAAGGAATGATTCTTTCTGCTGAATACGACGGTGAAGTGCAATTGACGATTTTACCGGATAGCGTTGTGCCTGGATCAGGAGTGGAATAGAACAGAGTGCGAGAACAACCGGTAGTCAGTGAGCACTAACGAAAAACGATAAAATACGGGTTTGGTATTTTAATCGTTTTAAAGTTAGGCGGAACTGACTGGTTGTGCGAGCACGTCTTGGCTCTGCTGCCTAGAACACTGGTTCAAAAAGCAAACCATTGTTTGTTCCTAGTATGCTACGGTCGCTTAACGCCACTTGTCACACTCTGATTTTAAAACGTGTTCCAATGACTAAAAGTTTCCGTCTAGTCTATTTTTCCTCAGTAGCATAGTGCGCTACTAACGTAAAAATTTACTAGTACTCGACTTTTAACCGGTCATTGTCACACTCTGATTTTCACATTTCCACCCCAGACTCGTTTTGGAGTCTGGGGTGGTTTACTTATACTAACTAAACTACGCAAAATAATAAATAAAAAGGAGTTGTTCATGACATTCAACAGTTACGATACTCATACCCATTTGAATGACGATGCATTTTATAATGATTTACCAACCTATGTTAATCGTGCCCACGAACTTGGCGTTAACGAAATGAACATTGTTGGGTACGATGCAAAAGGTAATCAACGGGCATTAGAGATTGTTCACCAATTTTCTGGAATGCATGCTTTACTAGGCTTTCAACCTGAAAATGCCCCCGAATTTAATGCTAATGAGTTAGCAACCTTGAAGACACAATTAGCTGATCCCGCCGTCGTTGGGATTGGTGAAATTGGCCTTGATTATCACTGGGATACCCTAATTGATGCACAAATGAAAGCCTTTGCCGCGCAATTAAGCTTGGCGCGGGAATTAAATCTACCAGTCGCTATTCATGCACGTGATGCAATGGATGACGTCTATGCCATGCTAAAAGCTGCTGGTGTGGAACAATTTGGGGGCGTGATTCACAGTTTCACCGGGGATGCTGCCGATGCCCAACGCTTCTTGGACTTGGGGATGTACATTTCATTTAGTGGCATTGTGACGTTTAAGAATGCTAAGGATATTCAAGCCGCCGCACAAATTGTGCCCATTGATCGGCTGTTGGTTGAAACCGATGCACCGTTCTTAGCACCGACACCATACCGGGGTAAGCAAAACGAGCCCGGTTATGTGAAGTATGTTGTTGATAATTTGGCAAGCCAACTAAACATGGAACCTGCTGAATTAGCAGCCCAAACAACGGCCAATGCCCACCGGCTATGGAGAATTAAATAATGGCGACAATTAAAGAAGTGCTTGTCGTTGAGGGTAAAGATGATACGATTAATATCAAAAAAGCCCTTGATGTTGATACAATTGAAACAAATGGATCGGCTGTTTCACATGAAACACTTGCACAAATTCAAGAATTAGCTGCAAAACGTGGAGTGATTATTTTCACCGATCCCGATTTTAATGGTGAACGGATTCGCAAAATTGTTAGCGACGCTGTTCCCAACGCTAAGCATGCATTTATCAAACGCCAAGATGGGGTCCCTAAGAACACTGGTGGCAGCCTTGGGGTGGAACATGCTAGTAAAGAAGTTATTTTAGCAGCCTTGGAAAATATCTACACGGCGAGCGAAGATGCACCGCAATTAATTAGTCATAGTGACTTATTGGCTGCCAAATTAATTGGTGGCCCCCAAGCTCGTAAGAACCGCGAACTACTTGGAATGTATTTAAACATTGGCTATGTCAATGGTAAACAACTTATGAAACGGCTACACATGTTTCAAATCACTCGCGCTGACTTCCTTGAAGCAGTTGCCCGGATTCACGAAGGAGAATAAATCATGGCAGATTACCCAGATATCGCCACCCCTGTCCGCACGCAAGCTATTATGAACCAATATGGGATTGCGACGAAAAAGAGTCTTGGTCAAAACTTTTTGACTGACTTAAACATCTTACACAATATTGTTGCTGCCGCCGAATTAACGGCTACTGATAACGTGGTTGAAATTGGTCCCGGAATTGGGGCTTTAACGGAGCAACTCGCTAAAGTGGCCGGCAAAGTGTTAGCTTTTGAAATTGATGATCGCTTGATTCCAATTTTGGCCGATACTTTGAGCCCATATGACAACATCACGGTGTTACACAATGACATTTTGGATGTTAACTTACCAGCTACATTGAATGAACAATTTGGCACGGGAGCTCCTTTAAAATTGGTTGCTAACTTACCATATTACATCACCACGCCAATCTTGATGAACGTCTTGAAGAGTGGAGTCGCGTTTGACAATATCGTGGTTATGATGCAAAAGGAAGTTGCCGATCGCTTATCTGCTAAGCCGGGTACCAAGGATTACGGTTCGCTTTCAATTGTGGTGCAATACCGCATGAATGCAGAAGTGGCCTTTATTGTGCCCCGCACAGCCTTTATCCCGCAACCAAATGTCGATTCAGCAATTGTTAAATTAACGAAGCGTGAACCACTTGCAGTCTTGCCATATGACGAAAATGCCTTCTTTAAATTTGTGAAAGCTAGCTTCGTGCACCGGCGTAAGAGTTACTGGAATAACTTAACGGTCTACTTTGGTAAGGATGATGCAACCAAAGAAAAGATTACGGCCGCTTTGGCGCTTGCCAATGTTGATCCGAAAATTCGGGCAGAAAAATTGAGCCTCGAAACCTTTATTGAATTAACTAATGCATTCCACGAAGTTGGTCTGTTACAATAGGGTTAGTAAAGACCTTAAAAAACTTATTAAATTATAAAGAATGGAGGCGTTAAAATGGCGATTTTAGTACTCGGTGGGGCCGGCTACATTGGTTCACATATGGTTGATCGTTTAATCGAAAATGGGCGAGATGTAGTGGTAGTGGATAACTTAGTAACTGGTCACCGCCAAGCTGTACCGGCATCAGTACCATTTTACGAAGTTGATATCCGTGATAAAGCGGCATTATCAGCAGTGTTTGATCAAGAGGAAATTGAGGCGGTTGTCCATTTTGCAGCTTCATCAATTGTGCCTGAATCAATGGCTAATCCTTTGAAATATTTTGATAACAATACCGGTGGCATGATAACACTTCTTGAAGTAATGGAAGCACATAATGTTAAAAACATTGTCTTTTCATCAACGGCTGCCACTTATGGAGTGCCCGAACATTCACCAATTAAGGAAACTGATCCCCAAGTGCCAATTAATCCATATGGTGAATCAAAGCTCCAAATGGAACACATCATGCGTTGGGCAGATGTTGCTAACGGCACGAAATGGGTGGCCTTGCGTTACTTTAATGTGGCGGGGGCCAAAGCCGATGGTTCAATTGGTGAAGATCACAGTCCCGAAACGCATCTTGTACCAGTTATCTTGCAAGTAGCGGCTGGTCAACGTGAAAAAATCCAAATGTTTGGGGATGACTACAACACTCCCGATGGCTTTAATGTGCGGGATTACGTACACGTAGTTGACTTAGCAGATGCCCACATCTTAGCGTTGGATTACTTAGCTCAAGGTAATCCAAGTAATCAATTCAATCTAGGTTCATCAACTGGGTTCTCAGTTAAAGAAATGGTTGAAGCCGCGCGTGAAGCAACTGGTGAAACCATTCCAGCTGAAGTGGCGCCTCGTCGTGAAGGGGATCCGGATACTTTAATCGCCGCATCTGACAAAGCTCGAGATGTCTTAGGTTGGCAACCACAATATGATGATGTAAAAGAAATCATCAAAACAGCTTGGACATGGACTAAAGCACATCCTAATGGATACGATGATAAATAGCTAATGAAACGGGTGCTACAAGTTATTCCTTGATTTGTCAAGAAAAATGTGGTAAAATTTATTTATCTTGCACAAGGAAGGTGGTTGATTATGCCCAGTACATTAGCAAGTATCAAACAATCGCTCGACGCACATCGGGGAGAGACGATGACGATAGTCGCGCAAGCCGGCCGAAAAAAGGTTACCGAACGGACCGGTGTGCTCCGAGAAACATATCCTGCTGTATTTGTTGTTGACTATGATAAAACCCAAAGTGCGGTGGAAACCGTATCCTACAGTTACACAGATGTTTTAACGCAAAATATTGAATTAACTTTCAACGAATAAATTTCTGAATTAAGTTCTGTCTGGTGACAGGGCTTTTTTTTGTAGAGTGCAAAGGCCCCCCGGTAAGCACCGTAGCATACTAGCAAGCCACGCTTGATGAGCGCACTCATCAAGAAGTGGTCTTGCGTATATGCTTAGGTGCTTGGGGGGCACTTTGCACGTTTTGGCTCTACTGCCTAATACGCTTTTGGTATTTTAATTGTTTTAAAGTTAGGCGGAGGTGCTTGGGGGCACTTTGCACGTTTTGACTATACTGCCAAATAGGCGGAGCTATCTGAGCACCTGAATGCATTTTAACCATGTTGCCTGAAGCAAGATTGTGGCCGACCTTGGCTCTATACCGCCTTTAACGTGCACAACTAGTTGTCACATTCTGCATATTTTTGTATAATCGTTATTAACACAGACTAAAGGGGCTAGGATATGCAAATTGTTGAAAAAGCAGCAGCTAAAATTAACTTAAGCTTAGACACGCCTTTTAGTCATCCTGACGGTTCGCAAGAATGGGAGATGGTGATGGCTGCCGTTGATCTGGCTGATTATGTCACGATTACTACAATTCCTAAGCGGACAAAGATTGAGGTTCGAACGGATACCGGATTCTTACCTAATGATCGGCGTAACTTGGCCTTTCAAGCGGCACATATTCTCCAGACCCGCTTTCACGTGATGGAAGGGGTCAAAATTGAAATTGAAAAGCATATTCCGGTTGCTGCAGGCCTAGGTGGGGGGTCAAGTGATGCTGCCGCGGTTTTGCGTGGTTTAAACCGGCTTTGGGGGCTCGACTTAACATTAGCGCAATTAGCTGAAATTGGTCTAGCAATCGATGCGGACGTGCCATTTTGTGTCTATTCACAAACCGCATACGTTACTGGTAAAGGCGAGCGAATAAAACCACTACCTAAAATGCCGGCAGCTTGGGTGGTAATCGCTAAACCAACAATAAGCGTATCAACACCGGTAATTTTGCGCCAAATCGATTATAAACGTATTGGACATGTTAATACGCAAGCATTATTAGCCGGGGCGCAGCAACAAGATTGGCAGCAAGTATATCCATATATGAAAAATGTGCTTGAACCTATCACCTCCCATCATTATCCTGAAATTCTAGATATTAAAGAACGGATGCTCCAGTCTGGTGCGTGTGCTGCACAAATGAGTGGAACAGGGCCGACAGTTTTTGGGATTTGTGAGAAGCAAAGCCGTGCACAACGGGTGCTAAATTCGATTAAGGGCTTTTGCAAAGAAGTCTATATTGTGCGGACATTAGGTTAGGCATTATTGTGAAATAGAAAAAAAGACTGAATTTCTAAAAAATTCAGTCTTTTTTGTATGTTTTACGCGTTAGCTGGATGCCTTTTCTAACAATCGCCTTTTGTGATAATAAAAGCAATGTATAATGATAAGTAATTAGAGCAGTGATATAGGTTTATGTATAAAAATACAATTAATCTATAAAAATATACATAAAAAACGAATTATACATTTTATAAGATAACAAATTAAATATAATCTAGACTTATAATTTTTAAAAAATAGATATAATTAAAGTTAAAAATTAATATTGTATAACTAAAAAATAAAAATAAATATAAAATATTTATTGCCGTTTGATAAAGTTCAAAAAAATAATTTGAATAATTTTTTGTATAGAATGCATAAATTTATTGTTTTATAGACTAAAAAAGCTTAAAATAAATAGCATCGTGTAAAAGAGTTATTGAGCAAACAATATGTACGTGTCTCAGAAAATATAATTGCATTATTGTTAGGCAATTAATTATCCTCAGAAAGGAGTATATATGATTCGGCAACAGCGCATCAAATTAAACCGTTCAAACCAAAAATGGCTAAAGGTTGCCGTTACTAGTTTTGCAGTACTTGCTAGTATTACTACAGTTGATATTAGAATTGAAAATGAAACTTTAGTCAGAGTCCAAATTCCAACTGTTGATGCAAGTAAAATAAAAAGTAATAAGCGTAGTCTACAACGCCAGGTTGATTGTGCTCATAATTTCCGTGAAGCAGCCTATACAACCACAAGTTATCAAGAATTAACACATGAGTTGACGATAGCTGAGGGGATTCTGGCTATGGATAATGTTAGTCAGAAAACGATTAATAATGCTGTCAAAAAATTACGTAAAGCGATTGTAAATTTAGTTGACAAAAAAGATGATCCAACCTTCTTAGAAGAACAATTAACTACCGTCGTTGCTAATCCAACGACGGTGGCACAAATGCGACACAATATCTATATTGGTAATTTAGTTTTTAGAAGTGATGGGGCAACCGCAAGTCAACGCCAGCTTGCTTATCAACTTATTTATCAAAACTCAGTTGCAAGATTAAATTTACACATTACACAAACAACGATGTAAGCAAAACTTGAAGATAACTAGTTTTAGTAGTAATTTGCAGCTAAAACTTATTTCAAAAGGCCGATATATTCCAAATACAACAGATACCTCGCTGAAGAATTTTTCAGCGAGGTATTTTAGTATATTGCGCAATATTACGTGTTTTTTGTAAACCTGCTAAAGGTGAGATAAACACCTTATAAGGCTGGCTAATACCTTGATACTATTGACTTTTCACCACTTTCTGATTTTCCGCTGCCGGTTAAACCAATAGTGGATAATCCAGTACTGGAAAACCGGCCACTAATAAATACTAATAAAACAAATACTAAATATAATAAATACTAAATTAAACAAACACCAAACACACCCGAGCAGTCAGCAATAGCGGGCCTCAATTTTTGGCCGATCTTTGCAAATTAAAAAAATTTGGGCCTTTTTTGCAAAGCATACGTATTATAAATTCATAAACAAAGCACAAATGGGCTAACCGTAAAAGGAGGATTTTATGATATTAATGATGGCTTATAGGAGGGCGATATAAAGTTAATAATTGATCAAAGTCATAGCTTTAAATAATCTTAAGCTTTTATTATCATAAACTTTAGATAAAATAAATGATTATAAATGTAAAAATTTATATTTATAAAATGGTTATTAGGGTATTTTAGTAGCTAATTTGCTATCAAAATTATAATAGAATAATATTTTTAAAATAAATTGAAAGAACTTTAATAAAGTGAAACATATCACTTAATTGACACTTTTTTAATTGGGTATAAACTTTGGCTTAAAGCTGGATGAATTAAATACATGTTTCGTTCATATATTTGATTCACGCAACTAAAAATTATTTTTAATAGAGGTGAATCACAAATGGCTTATGCATCAATCAATCCTTGGAACAATGAAGTTATCCGAGAATACCCATATGCTACAGATCAAGAAGTACAACAAGCAATCGCTGAAGGACACGAATTATACTTGTCTTGGCAAAATGATGATGTTGCTACTCGATCACAACACTTGCATAACTTAGCCGATTATTTAGAAGCACATGCTGATGAATTTGCTGAAGTAATGACAAAAGAAATGGGTAAATTATTCAAAGAAGCCCAAGGTGAAGTTGCCCTTTCAGTGATTATCGCACGTTACTATGCTGATAATGCTGCTAAAATTCTTACACCAAAGCCCGTTACATCTGTAATGGGTGAAGCACAAGTTATTGCCCGACCAACGGGAGTAATCTTGTCAGTTGAACCATGGAATTTCCCTTTGTACCAAATTATTCGTGTGTTTGCGCCTAACTTTATGGCGGGTAACCCAGTTATCTTAAAACACGCTGACATTACACCTGCCTCAGCAGCCCAATTCCAAAAAGTTGCTGATGAATCAGGTATGCCAAAGGGTGCCTTTAAAAACTTATACGCTACTAATCAACAAGTTGACGATATTTTAGCTGACCCACGTGTTACTGGTCTTGCCTTTACTGGTTCTGAACGTGTTGGTAAAATTGTGGGTGCCGAAGCTGGTAGTCACTTGAAGAAGAGTACTTTAGAATTAGGTGGTAGTGATCCATTAATCGTCTTAGAAGATGCTGATTTGACTGAACTTAACAAAGTTCTTAAACAAACACGTCTCTACAATTCAGGTCAAGTGTGTGTCTCATCAAAACGCTTGATTGTAACTGAAAACAACTACGATACTGTGCTAGGAATGTACATTGATGGCTTTAAGGAAGTCAAAGAAGTTGGTGACCCAATGGATCCTAACACTACATTTGCCCCATTAAGCTCTGTTCGTTCTAAGAATATCTTAGTTGAACAAGTTAAAAAGGCCGTTGAAGGTGGTGCAACGTTAGCTTACGGTACGCTTGACGAAGACTTAACAACTGCTCACTTTATGCCAGTTATCTTGACTGATATGACACCAGAAAATCCAATGTACTACACTGAATTTTTCGGTCCTGTTGGAATCGTGATTAAAGTTAAAGATGAAGCAGAAGCAATTAAGGTTGCTAATGACTCACACTATGGCTTGTCAGGAATTGTCTTTGCCGGCAATGCTGATCACGGTACTGAAGTTGCAGCACAAATCGAAACTGGTTCAGTATATGTAAACAGTTACGGTGGTACCTTACCAGAATTACAATTTGGTGGGGTGAAGAACTCAGGTTACGGTCGTGAAATGGGTGAAGAAGGAATTACTGCCTTTACTAACCAAGAATTGATCGTGACTCGTCGCAAGCCAATTGACTTAACTGATACTACTGGTGGTTTTTTGTAAAATAAACTAACTAAATAAGAAGTCTGGAAAATTGTTTCCAGGCTTTTTTTGTCGTATTTAGACGGTATGGCTAAAACGTGCTCGAAGCCCCAAAGTACTGTGCCTAACTTTAAAACGATTAAAATACCAAGACCGTATTTTATCGTTTTGCGTTAGTGCTCACTGACTACCGGTTATTCTCGCACTCTTAAATTTCATGTCTCACTTTTCCTCCCTCATTTGACTGTATAAGGGTAGGCAGTTGAGAGCTAGCCTCAGCACCTACAAACTACTTTCGCAGTGCAGACAGGAGGAAATGTCATGTTAAAAGCAATTAGTATCTATGTATCAAGTGTCAATGAAAAAACCGGTAAGTTATATGTTGCCAAACGCTTCAGTGATGTGCCCATCGAAATCACCCCTGAACAAATCAAACCCGTAGTCGCCGCATTAGAAACCATTATTAACCTTGGTGATGTGCAAACAATTAACTTTGTTGAAACTCACGCTCACAGCTTAATGGCTTAATATTAGGAGGAATAGTCCATGTTAGTTAAGAAATTATTGCTTCAATTCAAGAATGAAAAAAACACCATCAATACTTTAGTGCTTAAGGATGTATTGGAACCAATTGATCCGGCTAAAGTTCAAGCAGCCATGAATGTAATCGCGCAAAGTAACATCTTTGTCGATAAAAATGGTAAGAAGAAGTATGTAACACCACTTGCTGCCAAGGTTGTTAATACTGAAGATAATTCAGTATTTGACCTTCGCCAAAAGTAAACTATCATTGGTGCTTTGACTGAAGTCAAGCACTATTGAGAAATACTATAAAAGGCTGGAAGAAAAATTTCTTCCAGCCTTTTATAGTATTTCAGTTAATATGCTGCGGTACTAGTCGCTCATACTTTCCCAGCGGCTGCTCGCACTCTATTAAACGTGTTCGAAGCCGCAAAGTACTCCGCCTACCACCAATTAGCTAAGATACATAGACCGTATCTTTCGCTACTTGTCAGTAGTGCTCATACTTTCCCAGCGGCTGCTCGCACTCTTATTTAAATACCACCAAAATAATCAACGTCACAATCGCTGGTGTTCCTTGCATCAATAAGATCTTAGGTTTGCTGCCAGAAATCGCTCCAAATACTGCGGCGATAACTACAAAAATAATACATGCAAGGGTTGTTATGTAGCGGGCATCAATTGGGAAAGCATAGACTGCAAGTAGCGTCATGACACCGACAAAACCGTTATAGAGTCCTTGATTGGCCATCAAAACTTTAGCCTCGTGTTGCACCGTGAATTCGTTAGGTAAGTCAAATTCTTTAGCAAGTTGGGCTGGTGAAAAGAACATTTCCATCAGCATAATGCCTAGGGCTTCAACCCCGACAATAGTAGCGAAAATAATTGAGATTAAAGACATGATAATTTCCTTTCATAATTGCAACTGCAAATATTCACTTAGTAAGTATAGTTTAATGCTAATGACATAACAAATATTAAGAAAGTTAAGCTCTAAATCGAACATTATTGTACATCGGTTTGCAAATAGGTAGATAAATACGTATAATATTAAATTATTGATAACGTTTTGTTAATTTAAAGGAGGAATATTATCATGACAACGGACTTTAAGAGCCGCATTTACTTGGCCGGCCCATTCTTCTCAGATGCTCAGAATGCACGCTTGGATGAAGTCGCCGCATTACTTGCTAGCAACCCCACAGTTGGTTATGTCTTTGAACCAGTTAAGCACCAACAAGATGAAATTGTGGCCGAATACGGTAATGGTTCATTAGAAGAAGCGATGAAGACTAAGGAATGGCAAGACGCGACTTATCAAGGTGATATCCAAGGGATTAACCAAGCTAATGCGGTTGTTGCGATGTTAGATTTCGATATTGAAAACGGTAATGTTCGCCCTGATGAAGGCACAATGTTTGAAATTGGGTATGCAATTGCGTTACGTAAACCGGTGATCATTGTTCAATACACCCAAGATGAAGAACCACTTAACTTAATGTTGGCAGGTTCATATACTGGTTTCTTCTGGGGTCAAGAAGATATCCAAAAGTTGGCGACGTATGATTTTGTTAACTTTCCAAAGCATTTGGTAGACAAAAGAGTGTTTTAGAAAAGAGTGCGAGCAAAGCCGATTAACAACCGTGAGCGACTAGCACCGTGTTTGATGGGCACCATCACGCAAAGGTGCGTATCGTTTCAGGTTGTTGTCTTTGCGAGCACGTTTAGGCCATACTGCCTACAATGCTAGGTGGAATAGTCTGGTTTCTAAAACACAACTGATATATGCAAAATATGACAGCCACCGTCCTGGGAAAATATTCAGGGCGGTATTTTAGTAGATCACTCAATTGCTAAGGCACCTTCATATTAGAATTCCTGCCCGCCAATATGTTATCCTTAACGTATAATGCACATTTGTAATTAAAGGAGGGATTATGAAAAAAGTCATTGGAATTATACTTTTAGCAATTATTGTCGCACTTGGTAGCTTTTATGGTCTAAAGTATTACAACGCAACTTATAAAGATGTACCCGCATATGCATTAGTACCTAATCAAGTACCAACCAAAGAACAAACCCGTGATGATAATGGTAAAATCGTGCCAAATTCTAGCACATATCGGTACACATTTAACTTTGTTAAGACTAATGGTGAACGGCAAATAATGGACTTTACTCTCGAAGGAAGCCATGTTAAGCCCTTTACACCTGGCGTTTATGTCAAAGCACAAATTAGTGCTAAACGTGTTACCCAAGGTCCTAATGAAGTTCAAAAGACCGATGTGCCTAAAACGATTCAAGCTAAATTAGCTCAATAATATTAGTAATTCGCAGACCATATTAATGTACTGCGAATTTTTTGTACTATTATTAAATCATCTGAAGAAATGGTAATGTCTTAATGGGAATGTTGACAAGCACTACTAACTTCGATATAGTTAACTGGTTAATTATATCTAGTAAGGAGTAACCCATGACCAATTCACGTACAGAGATTATTAATCTCACGACCACCTTAAATGAATTCGTGCGACAGTACGCAAGTCGGAGTGAGTTATTAAATGACGATAATCAAGTCACCGTTAGTGATACGCAAGCCCATATTCTGATGTTGCTATTAGATAGCCAGGTGCCATTGACTAACAGCCAATTAGCAACGGCAATGGAATTAAGTCGGCCGGCTATTACCAAAGCTGTCAAAGAGTTACTTAAGCATGCTTACTTAACGGCCACCCCGGCTCAACATGATGGGCGGGTCATGGAATATCAATTGACGGTAAGTGGTCAGCTAGTGGCAGATGAGCACCGGCAACGTCATGAGGCGACAATCAATCAATTAGCAACAGTCTGTGCTAAGTATAGTATGGCTGATCTCCAATTGATTCAACAATTTATGAATGAACTTGCCACCCGCGCATGGGAAACTAATGCGCCACAGGAATGAAAAGGATAGTAAGATGACGGAAAATATTATTACAGCGCACAACTTAAGCGTTGAATTCCCTGATAAAGTAGTCTTTCGAGACTTAAATATTGAAGTACCACGCGGGAGCTTTTTGAGTATTGTTGGTGATAATGGAGCTGGTAAGACGACGTTCTTGCGAGTAGTTTTGGGGCATTTAAAACCTGCAAGTGGGGATGTGACCTTATCACCTGAGCGCAAAGATATCAAGATTGGTTATGTGCCCCAATTTCGGAATTTGACTGGCGAATATCCATTAAGTATTAAGAATTTCGTGGCATTAGGCTTAACAGAAAGTAAATTACCGTGGTTAACTAAGCGTGAAAAAGCGAAGTTAGCCCATATTATTGAAGAAACTGAATTAACTAAGCGTGTTGATGCCCGCCTTGGGACAGCATCTGGTGGGGAAAAGCAAAAGGCCTATCTCGCCCAAGCATTAGTTGAACAACCAGACTTGTTGATTCTAGATGAATCAACCGCCAGCTTGGATAATGTTGTGAAGTATGAACTGCTTGATCTTGTAACTGAATACCAACGTGACCACGATGTGACAGTTATTTTTGTTACGCACGACTTGCCATTAGCGCAAAAGTATGCGACGGATTATCTTCTAATCCAAAACGGTCATGCGGTCAACGGAAAGATCAAAGACCTCGACCTAACAAAGCTTAAGATGGCTGACTTGACGGGGGAAGTTAATAGTGAAATTCTCTAGAGAGCGAACCCAAGCGGGAAGGGTCGAGCACTACTGACAATTAGCGCAAGATACGCTCTTAGTATCTTAGCTAATTGACGGTAGGCGGAGGTTTTTGGGACTTGGATCTCGTTTTAGCCATGCTGACTGGCACCACTTCAACATAAAGTATAATTAAAAAAGCCTTGTAAATTAATTTGCAAGGCTTTTTTAGTATCAATAATATCAAAATATTTTTAATATATAATTAATATTATTGCAATAAATGTCACTATTATGTCGTTAAGTAGTTATATTTTTGGTCATGTTAAGCTTTTCTTAATAAATATATATTAAGAAAAAGTAAAATTAATTAAGCAAATTATAATTAGGACTATAAATAGTTTAAAATCACGTAACAAAATTATAACATTATATAAGACATTTGCACTATCTTATATATAGATTAATTTGCTGTGGGGTGAATTAAATCATTTATTGTATAAGGCTAGGGTAGAGTGTTTATAAAAATATAGGTAAATGACGTATTGGCTTCGTATAAATATTGATCCCAATTGGAATCAGTGGTTGTCATGACCGTTGACCCCAACAAATGATTAGTAAGTATATGTCGAAACGAGCGCATGCTTGCAATACTTCCATCGGGTGGGCTTTGAAATTTCTTAAGAAATTCAAAGTCTATTTTTAAGGAAGCGTTAAAAGTATTAAGAAAATATTAACATAACCCCATAAGTATTCTTTTAAGCGTAAAAATATTGATAATATATCTTGTACCTTATTTTTATATAAATTCTGTTACTTAAATAGTTTTGAGGAGATCACCGATGGAAGAAAAACGTCACTACAAGTTATACAAATCTGGTAAAAACTGGGTTGTTGCATCAATTGCTGCAATTACAGTATTGAGCGGTTCTGGCTTGGCCGGTACTGCCCTTAACGTGCACGCCGCAACTCCAGCTGCTGCACAATCAAACATTAACTTCAATGGTTTAAAATCACAATTAGTATGGTCAAATGCTAAGGCTGCTAACGCAAGCATTTACTCATCAGCAACTGGTAAGACTTTGGTTGCTAAATTACAAGCAGACATTAAAACTGCTAACGGCTACATTAATAACCCTAAGTCAGCTACACAAGCTAAAGTTAATACAATCACTACTGCATTGCGTAACGATGGTGTTAACTTGAACAACGAAGTAGCTAACATCTTGAACGGCCAATTATACTGGTCAAACAAGAAGGTTGCTTCTGACTACGTAACTGCACAAGGTAAGACTTTGTTTGCTCAATTACAAAAACAACTTGCAACTGCAAACTCATACGTTAAGAACCCATCATTGGCTACTCCAGAAAACGTAATGGCTATCACTTCAGCCTTACACCAAACTGGTTTAGACTTGTACGCTTCTAAAGTTACTGACTTAAAAGCACAATTAGTATGGTCAAACGCTAAGAAGGCTGCTGACTACACTACTGAAGCTGGTAAGAAAGCATTTGCTACTTTGACTACTGACATTGCAACTGCAAATGGTTACGTAGCAGATCCTGAATTTGCTACTCCAGATCAAATTGCTACAATTACTACTAAGTTACACCAAGACGGTTTGGACTTGATTGCTTCAAATGCCGCTGGTGATGCTACTCAATTGAACAAAGACATTACTGCAGTTACTGATGCAAAATACGTTGAATCAGATTATACTAATGATTCATACGCTGCACTTCAAACTGCTTTGACTGCAGCACAAAAGGTTGCCGGCGACAAGACTTCAACTCAAGAAGCGATTGACGCTGCTGACAAGGCTTTGATGGCAGCGCAAACTGCATTGGTTCCAAATGCGGTTGACTTAACTGCATTGCAAGCGCTTGTAAACTTAGCACCAACTAGCAATGCTAGTGCAATTTATACACAAGTATCTTACAAGGCTTTTGGCACTGCTTTAGCAACTGCCAAAGCTACTTTAACTAACACTAAAGTAACGCAATCACAAGTTACGGCTGAAATTGCAGCCTTTACAGCTGCTTTAGGTCAAGCACTCCCTGGTCAAGCAACGGTTACAACTGGTTTGATTAAAGTAGTTGCCAACCAAGATGACAGTCAATTACAAGTTGACTTAGCAACTGCAAATACTAAGTTATTTGCACCTACTACTGCTGCAATGTACACACCAACTTCAATTGCATCATTACGTGCAGCCATTGCTGGTGCCAACGCATTGTATGCAACCACTACAGGTAGCGGCCAAACTGCTGGTGCTTTAATTACTACAATTAAACAACTTCAAATCAATAGTGCAGATACTGCATTGACAACTGCGCTTAATGGTTTGACACTTATTAATGGTGTTGTTAACAAAGACCAATTGAACCAAGATATCGCAAACGTTAAGAACACTTTGAACGGTACTGGTGCACCAATTAACATGACTAACACTGATGCTAATGGTAACCAAATCTATGCAGCCGCAGCATTTGCTGCCTTTACAAAGGCTTACAACAATGCTGTTAGTGTTGCAGCTGATGCATCAGCAACTGCTACTCAAGTTACAGCTGCTGATACTGCATTGGTTAATGCAATTGGTAAGACAGCGGGTAACAACAGTGGCACAGCAACTGGCCTTAATGCAGCACTCTTAAACGGTGCTGTTGACCTTAGCCAATTGAACGCCGACTTAGCAACTGCTAAAAATGATCTTTTCTACGCTGGTGCACAAAACACTACTCTTGGTGGTGCTCACGTTTACACACAAGCATCATACAACGCATTAGTAAGTGCTGTTGCTAACTTACACGCTACTGGTGCTAACCAAGTATTTACTGACAGTAATAACAGTACTCAAGTAACTGGCTTAACTCAAGCAACAGTTAACACTGGTGACGCTAACTTAGCGACTGCCCTTAAAGGCTTGACTAAAGCAACTGCTGGTTCAGTTGACCAATCAGGTATCCAAGCACTTCTTGCTCAAGCTAACCAAGTAATTACTGCTGGTAACCTTGATAACTTAGGTCACGCACTTTACACAACTGCTACTTTTGCCGCTTTACAAAGCAAAATTGCTAGTGTAAATTCTGATCTTGCAAGTATGTCATTAACTCAAGCAACAGTTGATGCTGACTGGACTGCATTGAACAACACACTTAATGCTTTGGCACAAAACCTTAATGGTGCAACAGTTGATCACACTGCATTGTCAGCATTAACAACTGCACCTGCATCTACAAACCCTGCAACAGTAAATCCTCAAACTGTATTTACTGCTGGTAACGGTGCTGGTACTTGGACTCCAACTTCATGGTCAGTATTTAGCGCAGCTTACACAACTGCAACAACTGATCTTAATAACTTAGCTGCTGGTGGTACAGTTACTCAAGCCCAAATCAATGCTGACTACACTTCATTAGTAAATGCATACAACGCTTTGGGTGGTACAACTGATAAGACATTGTTACTTGCTAACATTGCCTCAGCTAAGACTTACCAAGCTGCTAACTACACAGTTAGTTCATTTGCAGCATTAACTACTGCATTGAATACAGCAATTGCTGACAGTAACAATGCTCAATTAACTGCAACTACAGCTCAAACTGATGTTAATGCAATTGCTGCAGCTATTAAGGGCTTAAATGGTGTAGCAGCTGATAAAGCAGTTGCAACTGCTTTAACTTCTGCTGAAGTTGAACAATTTAACAATGCTCGTGTTGTTGCAACTACTGCAGCCAATGCGGGAGTGACAGCTGAGTCATCAGTAACTTACACAAGTACAACTTGGACGACCTTTAATAAAGCATACACAGCCGCACAACAATTATTTGCATCTACACCTAACGGAGATGTTTCAACTTCAACTAGCTTGAATAATACTTCAACAGTTGCACAAGTTGCAAGTGCATTAACTGCCCTTGACAACGCTCGTCAAGCATTAGTTGTTGCTAACGGTACTTTAAACAACGCGGTTGATGATGCACAATTACAAGCAGATATTATTACTGCAACTGGTCTTTCAGCTACTAACTACACAGCCGGTTCATGGGCAGCTGTTCAAAATGCTTTAACAATTGCTCAAAACGATGTTGCAGCTAACTATGCAGCACGTAACAATTTAGCTGCTGGTGCTCAAGTTGTTGCTGCTGACCAAAGTGCATTAGAATCAGCTATTAACGGTTTAGTATCAGCTAACAAAGCTGGTCTTCAAACTGCCTTGTTACAAGCCGCAAACATTCTTAACGATGGTCACGGAAACGCAGTTAAGATTGCAGCTAACTTGGCAACTAACCAATCAACAGGTGTAAGTGTTGTTCTTGCAACTACTTACAACAATGACTTGACAACTGCACAAGCTGTATTTGCTAACCCGAATGCAACTGCTGCACAAATCAGTTCAGCCACTGCTAACTTGTCAACTGACATCAATAACTTGGCTGGTAAGACTGTAGTTGCTCAAGGATCATCAACTGGTTCAAGCACAGGATCATCAACTGGTTCAAGCACAGGATCATCAACTGGTTCAAGTACAGGATCATCAACTGGTTCAAGTACAGGATCATCAACTGGTTCAAGTACAGGATCATCAACTGGTTCAAGTACAGGATCATCAACTGGTTCAAGTACAGGATCATCAACTGGTTCAAGCACAGGATCATCAACTGGTTCAAACTAATAAAAAGTAGTAGCTCAGGCTTAATTAGCTTATAAGTTACAGAAGAAAAGCGATTAACTTAATATGAGTTAGTCGCTTTTTTAGTTGAAAATAATTTTGGGAAAAACGATATGTTAAATGAAAAAAGTAAAAAAAATTTAAGTATTTTGGTTCTAGATCATAATGATGATGAATCACTATTGCATGCAATTTCATCAATTAATAATCAAATTGGCTTTAAGAAAGAACTAATTGAGATAATTATTTTAACACGACGAAATTTTGATGAACTATCAGTAAAATTCGCTATATTTTCAGATTTAGATTTACGTTATATATTTGTACCAGAGACAAATGATGGTGTTGCGTGGAATATGGGATTATCTGCAATGCATGGTGCATGGGTTACTTTTTTAGATTCACGGGATCAATTATACGCAGATGGTTCATTACTTGATTTTATGAATTGCATGGGGACACCCCAAAACGCAGTGGATATTTTAATTTTTAAATATGTATATCCTATAATGGATGATGAAAATCGAGTTATTGATTTTAAAAATGCAGATTATGCTAATGTTATTTACGGTAAATATTTTAATTGGAACTTTATTCAACGAATGAACTTACAAATGAATTCTAACTTAGATAGATATTTATTGGATGATTTTGTAAGTAGAGCACTGGCTTTACGGCCAGATAGTAAATGGTACGATTACGCAAATTACTTTTTAAGTGATCGTGGTGAAATTGCAGATAATGTTGAAGAATTTATTGAGTATAGACACCATTTTATGCAATTTATTACTGAAAAGAATGTTCAACGTAATGACTATGTAAGTGATCTTGTTTGGTCTATTACGAACGCTAGTGAATTAGTACTTGCTGCTAATCTAGAAAATAATGCTATAATTTTAAAAAAATTAGCAGCATTATGTGAATTTGGTTCTAAAATGGGTGAGGTAGCAATTTTAGTAAATGATTATTTTGTAGATAAGGGACTTACAAATCGTATTAGTTATCAAAAAATTATGGAGTATAAGTAATTATGAAATTAGTAACGATTGTTATTCCGCAATATAGTGAAAAAGAGTCTACAATTCTACGCTTATTAACGTCAATTAATAATCAAATTGGGATTGATTTTACCCAAGTGGCAATTAAAATCATCGGTGATGCCGGTTATCAACTAGATACTCATTTATTCACATTATTTCCTAATTTAGACATTGAGTATACATACTGTTCTAAGTCATCCGGTCCAGGTAAGGCACGTCAAATTGGCTTAGATCAAGCTGATTCAAAATATATCGCTTATATGGATGCCGATGATATTTTAAGTAATGTTAATTCATTATGGCGGTTTGTAGATGTTATTAATAAAACAGGTGATCATCAAATAATCTTTACAAAATATATCGAAGAATTTGCTCCTGGTAAAAACGGCAAAAATACGTATAAAATTCGTGAATATGTGCCAGCGGCAGTTTATGGTAAATGGCTTAGTGTAGCCTATATTAGGGAGCATAAATTTACATGGCATCCAGAGTTGCCGTCAGCGTATGAAGATACGTATTTTATGGACTTACTATTGATATTTGCAACGGATGTTTACTATCTTGATTCGGTAACGTATACATGGCTCTACCGTGAAAATTCAATTGTTAGGCAAAAAATTGATTATCGATCATTGCATTTACATGAATTAGTACGTGAGAACTACTTCTGGGTTAATGAGATGCGAAGGCGAGCCCCAGAGCGATTAAAGTTTGATATAAACAACGCACTAGGATTAATATATCGGGTTGTTAATGAATGTAAACCGGTGCCTGAAATTATATTTGAATTTAATTTTGAAATAACAAGATTTTTAAGTGAAAATTATAGCCAAATTGATTTACAATATGCAGCAAAATTATTTAGTTCTGAAAATAACGTTAATGACGTAACTGGGTTTAGTGATTTTTGGGTTAATAAATTAAAGCAAATAAATGCTAGTAGCAAGACTACAAAGGATGCAGAATTAATTGTACCCAATAGTAAAATTGTTTCAATTATAATGCCTTTCAATGGTGAAAATGTCGAATTATTAATATCACAATTATCATCAATTAATAATCAGATTGGCATTAGTCTGGCTGATATTGAACTAATTATCGTAAATGATGCTGGCCGACCACTGGATGAGACCATAATTAATGCACAATTTGAAAAGCTAACGATAATTTATATTAATTTGACTACTAAAGTTGGTCCAGGACCTGCACGAAATAAAGGTCTAAACATCGCAACTGGTAAATTTGCTATGTTTTGTGACGCTGATGATCATTTACATACCATCGATGCATTACAACAGATGTATATAGCGGCACAGTCCGAAAACAATGTTGATATTGTGATGGCTAAAGTAGTTGATGAGCAATTAGATAAAGAAAACAGTACGCAACTCGTACAGTGGCACTACCATTATGGGACAGTATACCCAAATTGGTATAAATTAGACTTTTTAAGAAACTATTTGATTATGTTCCATGAAGAATTACACAGCTTTTATGAAGATACATTTTTTAACGCATTAGCATTTTCTTTAGCAAAAAAAGTTATTTATTTAGATAAACATATTTATACGCATTGCTTGAATAATAATTCTTTAATTCACAAAGGTAAGGATATTGAACGACAAAAAGCATATTTAAAAGAGTATGTTTTAGAAAATTTATTTTGGTTTAGAGAATCAAGACAAAGATTTCCTGAACGTATCAAAATTGATTTAAATAATTTTGTTATTAATTGGTACTATATGTACGAAAGCTACGGCATACAAGATAGCGTACTTGATAATACATTACAAACTATAATGACAACCCTTATTAATGAAAATGCTATTTACTGGGATGGATGGACAAAAGCGTTACAGGAAGATGCTAATCGTAGAGATGAGGGTGATGCAAAAGGCGTAACAGCTGATAATTTAAAAATGTTTATGCAAAACATGATAACTGAATCAACTGATTGAAGTTTTGACAATAATATTTTCTGTGTGTAACGTGTAGAAGATAATTTAGACATAGTTTTAATACTCGAATTAAATTATGTTGGTTCTAGGTCAAATGGTACTGATGGATCTAAAAATTGAATAAATCCGTTTATTCGGTTAAGCCACTAGCTCGATATTAGAGCTAGTGGCTTTTTGTAGTGCATGGCGAAAAAGGGCTCTTTATTAAATGAATGGTAGAGAGTATTATTTGTCATTTTTTGATGTTGTGTGATGAATGTAATATTACTCACGCGATATTTTATAAATATACTTTAATTTTGGTTATTTTAACCGATAAGTAATTAAGGCATTAGTTAAAATTTTAAAAGTGAGTAATATTAACAGATATCGATGGGATATGGAATATCTTTAAGATATTGGAATTAATTGATATTGTGTTACCTGCCTTTAAGCTTTCGATTGGAACGAATACGTGGTCTCTAGTTAGTGGTTCGATGGGTACAATCTTAACCGCGGTTGCTGTGTATTTAGGCCTTACAAAATATCAAATTGGCCGTAAGGGAGTAGATCATTTACTGATGAAAGTTAACTATGATATCTATAAGAAAATTTAGTGGTTCATGTGTAGTTCAAGCTGTTAATATTGAAAATATGGAGAATTAATATATGGGAAATTCATTGTTAATACTAGGTAATGGGTTTGATTTGGCCCACAATTTAAAATCAAGCTATGAAAATTTTCGTTCTTATTTGATACAACGTGCATTTGAATCTCGTAAATGTGATCTGGACTTTGAAGATGAGCTAGAACAAATAATTATAGAATATTTTGATGAGCCGAAAAATGTTGATGAGATTAAAAATAAATATTTAGCCAATCTAACCCAAGGGAAAGACAAATATACGACATGTATAAACGATGCCTTAAGTAATTTATTTAGAGAATCTGATACAGTTTTTAACCTAGATACGAATGAATACACTAACCATGATGATTTAGCGTATGACTGGTTGGTACATATAAATAAGGTTGTAGATTATTTATATAGTAGTAAAAAAAATCTATGGTCTGATTTTGAAGGTAATTTAAGATGCTTAGAATTGGATAGTGTGGCGGATATTCTAAAACCTTACGATGAAAATGATGCCGATGAGACTAAATACGGAGATGAAGATGCTTTTTATGCGGATTTTCAAGTATTAACTTATACAATCCATTGGTTATTTCAAGATTGGGCTAATGACTTGAATTCTAAAATTGATATAAATCCTTTACCTGAATTTAAAAAATTTATTTCTGATGTAAGTCCCAAAATAATTACGTTTAACTACACTGATACAATCGAAAATATATATTCATATGATAACATTTACCATATTCATGGACATGCAGATGGTTATGCAGAACTTGTTTTTGGTACCAGCGTAGAGAATGATTACGATGATAGGTATCGATATTCCGCGTATGATGGATTAATAAAGAATACTGACAAGTGGTGGAATAATATGATAGACCAATCACCTAGTATCTTAAATAATATTGAAAATATATACGTTTATGGACATTCTTTAGGTGAGGTGGATCATGATTATTTAAATAGAATAATTGATAGATTGCCAAAAGCAGTTTGGTACATTAACGTATATGACGAAAGTAAGTATTCAGACATGAAGGATATATTAACTGGTTTGGGAGCAAAAGAAGTTAATATGTGGCATTTAAAAGTTTAAAAAATACTAAGTAGTGCTAATGTAGATACATAAAAAAAGCCATCATTGACCTAAATCAATGATGGCTTTTAATATTGTTCTAGAAATTAAACAGCAGCGACTTCTGCTAATTTGGCCACGATTTCTGCCATCGTTTCCTCTGAAGTCGATAACCCGCTACGAGAACCAAGTAATGGACTTACCTCCCGTAGTTCTTCAAAGGTAACGCCATCAAGTACCGGAATCAATTGATCACGAAAAAGTAGTGTAGAGAGTTCATCATCAGCAATCCCGTCTCCTTGAATCCTTTTAAGAAAAGCCGGCGTAACTAATACAATACCGCTACGAGAGTTAGCTAGGCCTTTATCAATTTCTCTAAGTAAATTTGTGCCTAACTTAACTTCAGTTTCACTAAACCAGACTGATGTTCCTTGGGCCGTAAGTAAATTATTTAGATTTAAAGCGATTGTTTTTCGATCATCCCAAGCATGACAAAGGAAAATGTCTTTTAAAACTTTTTCAGCTCTTTGTTCAACAGCTTTACGCAAGGGTGTCAGCGTCTTAATTTGCTTAGGAGTATATAAGACAGTAGAATTCGCTGATGACCAGCTTGCTTTACGTTTCTGGCCACTGTGGGATGAGCCGGTTTGCTTGGAAGATGACATCTGATTAGGAGTAGCAATAGCATAGCCACTCCCATAATATTTATTGTAACTACCTCTATTGCGACATGCAGGACAATTAGCTGCTGCGGCTGCAGAACTGTGTCCCCTAACTGGTGCGGTACAAATGGCCATAAAGAATCACTCCTGTTATTTAATTTTAATTTAGTACATGTTTATAATAACTTAAATAATATTAATTATGTTGTAAAATATTAAAAATAATATGATAAAATAAAAATTATATATAGCTACTGGGGTAATAGGAATGGATATAGAACAATATATTGTAGATTTTAAATATAATGATGAGTTATTAGAAAATTTTAAAAAGCATTTAAACAAAGATGCTAATGCAATTTTGAAGGCAGTGTACGGTGAGGATTATGATAATTATTGCGATGGTTTAATGCAAAATCTGCGCGCTTTACTTGAAAAATTTTTTGAGGAAGGCTCAAATACGCAGGAAAGTAAACCAAAATTTACTGCCAAAAATTTTATTGACTTTAGTAATAAATTCGCAGATGAAGCTAAATTTGAAAAAGTTGAATTGAATGGCAATAAAGACTGGGCCACTGAAAATAATGCGGTTAAAGCGGTTAAGGTCCTATTGGTTCAATTATTATCATTACCCGAGAGTGCATCTTCTTATTTTAATTTAGGTGATCGTTTAAATAACCTCATGAGTGATGATGGTAAGAGTGCAATTCTCATTTTTGAACTCTCAACAATTAAATATCCAGAGCGTAATTGGCCTTTTTATAAGTTAGGAAAACTTCTAATAAAAATTTCTAATAACAAAGAGAAGTTAAAAAAATTACAGCAAATTTTGATTAGTTCTGAGGCCGGTGGCATAGGTGATAAGAAACAAGTAAGTGGTTATGCGAATATTCAAGCAGTTAAAAAGCAAATTGATGATAATTTAAAAGAAGATAAAATTCCACTTCCATTTTTAACTAATATAAATAATAAAGACGAGTATACACCTGAGTTTAAAGATGCTGTTAATACGTATTTAAGTAAGGCAAATATTAGTGACATTAGCAGTGATATTAAGGAGACAAATACTACAGTATTGTTTAAAGATGCTGCTTTATTTGAACTTGCGGATAGTTTGAGCAATAAGGACGACAATGACAACATTATAAAAGACGCATTTAGACTCGTGTATTTAGTATCGTTGTTCCGTGCTAAGCAATTTGCTCCTAAGGACAGTACAACGTATTACCAGTACACTGGAGAAAATACATTAAAGAGTATAATGTCACTGGATGAACCGAATAATCTAGAAAAACCACAAATTAAAGTTCGCCTGTATAATATTTTGGGAATGAATGATCCATTCGAAGGTAAATATTCATATAACTTATTGGATTACAATCCAATTGAAAGTAATACTTTTATGCCGTCAAATACGTATATTGCGTCGTTTATTAAGGGAAAAAAGGAATCATTAGCAATGTGGAAAATGTATGGTGATGATTTCAAAGGTGTCAGATTAGGTTTTACATTTATTGAAAATACGTCCGATACGCCTGATAGCGATAAAGAAATATTTCCTGAATTATATCAGGTTGTCTATTTTGATGAAGCCACTATATCAGAAGTAACCAAAGCTTGTCCTAAAAGTGCAGCACTTCATGAAATAGTGGCCTCTAATGAAAGTAAAAATGAGGTTATATTTGCTGAAATAAAAAAAGTAGTTAGTAATTTAACGGAAAAGATAACTAGTGCCGAAAAGACTATTGCTGACAAACTAACTGTATTAATTGATCAGCAATTAGAAAAAATTCGGTACCTTATCAAAGATTCAATTTACAAAAGTGAATATGAATATCGTTTGTTGGTTCGGATTGACTCGGCGATTATTAAAGATGAAGTAGCTGGCGCCAAAGCAGCAAAAGAAGTTAACGATATACAGAAATATAGCGAGAAGCCTGTTTTACATTTTGATAAAGGGAATCCTAAACTTTATTATGAATTTGAAGATGTCGAATTGGCTTCAATTATTTTTGGGACGAGTTTCAATAAGGCGTATCAATGGATTCCATTCTTGAGTATAAAAGTGCCAGAATTAATGGCCACTAATCAAATAACTAGTTCTGAGTTAGAAGGCCGTTACCGTTAGTATTCAATAGGAAGTGATTTATATTAATCTGGGGTATTAAGTAGTGCGAATAAGGGATATATTTTGTAGGAAAGTTAGTTTTTTTGATCGGCAATTAATTAAAAATTTTATCACGTATTTTGGATATATTTTTGGTGGTGGGTCAGCGATTGTGAGTTTTTTGAATTTGAGTCATCCGTTGCTCATTAAGATTGTGATTGGGTTGTTTCTGAGCACTGTGGTTATATATTTGTTTAACTACGCATATGCTAATGCAATGTCACGATTAACCTTAACCTTGGGTAATGCAAGCATCGAAGTAAAAATCGGTGATATTTTTGAGTGTGCAATTTTTAATGATGATAAGGTAATTAAGGTTATTCCGTTTAATCAGTATTTTGACACGCAGTTGGATGATAATATCGTAGTAAAATCATCCGTGAATGGCCAATTTTTAAAGAAAATTTTCAACTGTACATGTGCGGAACATTCTACGGATCATTGGCGAAGCCAACAACGAAGGATGACTTTGATGCCCGTATTGAGTGTGATGAATGGTTAAACAAATACAAATTAGAAGAAAAAATTTATCGTAAGGGAAAAAATCAGCCCTATAAATTAGGCTCAATTTTCAAATATGACAATGATATTTTTGCTACCGCGTTAAGTCATGTTGATAAGGATAATCGGTCAGTATTATCGATTCAAGATTATCTGCGGTTTCTAATTAATTTTTGGGATCAAATGGATTGCTTATATGGTGGTCGCAAGGTCTACATGACTTTGTTAGGATCGGGGATGACTAGACTATCCAATCAAATTAATGAAGAACAAACATTGCAAACCATTCTATTCATTTTATGTTTGTCACAGATTAAGTTTAGCGACAAGAATAAATTGACAATCTTATTGCGCCCTGAGACTTTGCAGGAAATTAATCTGTATAAGGTAAAGAAAACGTTTAAAGATTTTCAAGGCGTTAAATAAGGTAGGTTGGCTCGGGAAGGATACCTAACAGTTAGTAGATAATGAATGAAAATAAAAAAAGACTGAATTTGTAAAAATTCGGCCTTTTTTAGTATTCTAGGAATTATATGCCTTTTACAACATGCTTTGCCGGTGAATTTTTACTAGAAAAGAGTTATGTCACAACCTTTTGTTTATTTGGGCAACTTAATTATATTAAAAAATTATTTTTCTATAAAAATAATTTAATTGCGTGATATAATTAAATTTATTATAAATAATTTATTTAATTCAAAATCATGAGGTATAGAGATGGAGCTACGCCAATTTTTAGATGCCCAACCATTAACTTATCCAGAGTACCAAAATATTAGGAAATACTTGAGTCATATTAGTAGTTTTGCTTTGTGGCCAGCTAAACACACTGGTAATCAAGCACCGGCTTTGCTAGTTGATACAGAAGCTGATTTTAACGCTCAGTTAGCCGGTAAGTTACATAAGAATGTGGTTATTTTAGGTTTGAATTATGGCGACGTTAAGGGTAGTGAGAAGACAATTGCCCAGCAAATTGCGATGCAACCAGTGGAACGCGTGGCTTTGTACCAGTCACACATGAACATGGCTAATCAGTACGGTGGTCGTTATGGGAAGAAGGGTCTCGGCCCCAAATTTAGTTATTACCAAGCTACTGATTCACTTATCCGTGGGGCCTATTTAACGGATTTATTTAAGTACAGCCTCGACGAGCATGCGGACTTAATTGCGAGTGGCTTACCTTCACATACTTGGAATGAATTTGAAAAAAGCCATTCCAAAGCTGAAATGGCCGAAATCTTAGCATTTAATATCGATGGCTTGGCATATGAACTAGAACAGATTGTAGGCCTTGATACTAGTAAACCATTTGTGATCTTACTCATGGGTAAATCTAAATTTGCTAATTATCAAGCTGCCATACAAGCCAAGTTCCCAACGGCGATTATTGAGATTATCTATCACTACCAAGCTCGTAAGCAGACAATCGAGATGGAAGCAGGGAATAGTGCGGTGATGGATAAGGTCGTGGAACGGATTAAGGCAGTGTAGGGCGTGGAAGTATGTTACTAAGAGAAACTAATTTACAATATCCGGAGTTTAAATATGAAAGTATTATCGTTTTCGGTTGAAAATTTTCGTGGCTACACAAATAAAGTCATATTAAACGTTGGTGATTTTACGGGATTATTTGGTAAAAATGATGCTGGTAAATCAACTATTTTTGAAGCAATGGACATTTTTTTAATGAGACAAATGCACAAAAAAAGATTAATGAAAAGGATTGGAATCTTAATTTAACCGATTCAGCAGTAGAAATTGTCATGATAGCTACCTTAACTAATTTACCAGAAACGTTAGTACTTGAAAATGTACTTGCTAATCTTAGTGACGAAGCATTGACTAATCAAGATGGTAATATGCAAATTATTAAACGATTTTCACGTAAAATTGGAAAAATCACTACATCAACGAGTATTCTTGCTTTATATCATGAAGGTAAAGAAAATCTTTATGAATTAACTCAATCGAAGCTTCGTACTTTATTAAGAGAATTAGGGCTTGATAGTTCATCGGAAAAAAGAAATACAACTATACGAAGTGAAATATTACAAGAGTGGAAATCAAATGGTACTCAGATTGAGCAAGAACTCTCAATCGCAACTAAACGATTGACTAAAAGTATTTGGGAAGCGTTAAAGAAACAATTACCTGATTTTCAGTTATTTAAATCAGATCGTGATAATTCTGATACTGATCCTGAGGTGCAAAACCCGATGACGGTATTGATCAAGAGTGTTCTTGATAACACGGAAATACATGATTTATTAGCTGATGTTCAAGAACGTGTTATTTCTGAACTAGAAAATTCAACTAAAGGCGTCTTGGATATTCTTAATTAACTTAATCCTGAAATTGGAGTGGAATTAAGTCCTAGTTTTGGTGACGTTAACTGGGCAAAAGCTTTCAAATTAACCTTGACTACTGAATTGGGTATTCCACTGAAAAATCGTGGTAGTGGTATTCGCTGACTAGTGTTACTTAGTTATTTTCAAAATGAGGCTCGTAAAAAGCGCCAAAATAATGGTAATAAATTTAAAGAGACAATTTATGCTGTCGAGGAACCGAAAACAGCACTACATCCACATCATCAAAAGATGTTAATTATGGCATTAAAAGAAATGAGCGAACAAGAAGAAATTCAAATATTATTAACCACACATAGTCCTTAAATGGCAAATTTTGTATCGGTGGAACATGCTAATTTGATTAAACGAGACAATAATAAATCAATACTTGTGAATGGTGAACAGGCAGTGGAGCAGATTGCTGAAGACCTAGGTATTTTAACTGATATTAGTACAATTAAAGATAAAAAAATTGTTGTTCTAGAGGGTAAATGGGATCAAATTGCAATTGAACAACAAATTATTCCAGCTATATTAAACCTAGATGAATTAAAAATGTGGCAAGAAAAAGTAATTCTTTTACCTGCTGGAGGAACTAATATAGATAACTGGCAAAAAGCGCACACATTGGATCAATTTAAGATACCCTATTATATTATTATTGATGGTGATGATGCCGGTACTAAATATGTAAAAAATGGATTAAGTAATGAGTTTAAATTGAATAGACCAACTATGGAATTTTATTTGCCCTATACATACATGGATATGATTCTAAATAAAGTGTATTTCCCCGGGAAATTAGGTATTCAAGAATATTGTAATGAACCTGATTTAACTATTGAAGAAGCAGGCTGGAATGCTGATACTAATGGATTTATCTTTGGGGAAAAAGGAATAGAATTATTTTATAATCGTATATACCATTTTCTAAAAGTAGAAGGTAAAAAATCTATTAAATCTAGTAAATTTAAAGAGCATACATGGTTGAATATTCCTAAAAATACAATTACCATTGAAAGTTTACAAGTCTTAAGGTGTAATGAAAGTACGGCCTATGATGAATGGCGTGGAATTGTTGAAACTATATTGAAAGATACAACAGTTTCGGTAAAAAGTAAATAATAGTTAATTATTTTGTATATTAAATAAATTTTTAGATTATAGATAAATCGATTTGGATGGGCATATGAGAAATACGTTAGAAAGTTTAAATATTGTTTTATGGCAATTTTTAGGAATAATTGTTGCATTAATTGTATTAACTAGTTTTGAATATAATGGCATTTTAATTTATTCATCTCGCAAAAACTTAGAAAAAGTTTTAAAAAAAATCAAATGTGAAAGATTTATTGAAGACTTAAAATCAACACATTATACTTTATTAGTACGGATTATATGGATGTTTTTGTTAGAAAGTCTTGTATATGCATTTAAAGAAATCATTGACACGTTTGGTATTGTTAACACCCACAGAGATAACCCATGAGACGATTAGTAAAATTAAAAAAGCCGGTAAGTTAAAGATTGTGTGCACACCGGGAGTAGTTCCAGCCGCTGCTGTCAGGGCGGTTGGTATATGAATACCAGCTGAGTTGAGGAGATTTAAGAAGTAACCAGACCATCCTGCTGAGACATTAGCCGCACCTAAAGTAAATTCCAAAATTAAATCCCAACCAACCATAAAGGCAATTACTTCACCAAAAGCGATGTATGAATATGTATAAGCTGATCCAGAAATGGGGGCAATTGAGGCAAATTCGGCATAGCATAGACCAGCAAAACCACAACAAATTGCGGCAATAATAAATGATAGCCATAATGCTGGTCCTGCCGTTAAGGCTCCTTTACCAGTTAAAACAAAGATCCCAGTACCAATAATATCGCCAATACCTAGTAAAATTAAGTCCCACGTCCGCAAAGAACGGTGTAACCGCGGCTCACTTTTTAACAAAGCACTGACAGATTTTTTTCGAAAAACATCCATAGATAACGCTCCAATCTCAAAAAAGATACTAACTGTTAGTTAGTATCTTAGCACGATAAAATTACTGATATCGCCAATTAATGCTTTTATAATAAAAATTAATAATATAGTAAGAAATTTGAGTGCACCAATAATTATAGCGGTGATGAAATTTTTAATTAAAATTAAACGTTATAAATGATGCGAATGTGAAAATATAAAATATATTTACTTAATAAATATTTAATTTGACAAACCGTTATCAATGGATACCGTTTTCCTTATAGTAATCTTAAAGAAAACATTAAGGAGCTAATAAAGTGATAAAAACAAACAGGAAACGCAAGACGATTCGAACCGCAATCCAAGTAACAATTTTATTAATCGCAATGGTACCAGTCATTATTACATTAATAACTTCATTGTTCGTCAATTCAAATTTAGTTAATGAGCGAGTGCATCTCGATCAAGCCGGGGCCATAAAAATGGCGATGAATGCCAAGGCTAACTTACGTAATCATACAGCTCAGGAATTAGAATATATCGCTAATAATACTGAATTTAAGCAAGAAACTTATGATATTCCAGCTATTGAGAAATTATTATTTCAATCACAAGCAATTGGTGACAAAGGAATTTTGACCATCGCTTTTATCCCTACTAGTGGCCCATATGCAACTACACGGCCATTTCCAGCGGGCTTTAATCCACGGTCACGCGATTGGTATGTAGGTGCAGTTGCTAAGGGAGGACAACAATACTGGCGACCAGCCTTTAAAGAAGCCCTTACTGGTAAGATGGTTACAAGTGTCTCACGGGTTATTAAAAATAAACACGGTGATGAAGGAGTGTTAATGATTGATACAACCTATGCACCGGTTAACAATGTCGTGCGGAATTTAAATATCGGTCGAACTGGGAGTGCAACGGTAATTAGTCCTAGTGGTGTCGTAATTGATTCAGAATCAAAAGTCAAAAAGCTAGAATATCCAAGTGGTCAAAGCATTGCTGATACAGCAGTTTATAAAGCAATTGTCAATTCAGCAAGTAAGGCCGGTCATATTAAAGTGGGAAGTTTCTTAAATCCTCGCGAAATATACTTTGATAAAAGTTCGGCAACTTCATGGGTCTTTTCTGAAGTTATGCCTAATGAAATTAATATCGAACGTAATAGTCTTTTAATTGTTTCAGTGATTGTCTTAATTCTGGTTTTGATTGTTGGGTCACTGTTAGCAATGATAATTAGTCGCTTATTACGCAACATTATCAATCGCTATACGAGTTATTTTGATGAAGTCGCTAACGGTAATTTAGTGCAAATTAGTGCCGACGATAGTACTGATCCTAAAACGCACCTTAGTAGGAATTTGACGGCACCGGATACTAATGGGAATGAATTGAATTATTTAACGGTTAAATATAACGCAACAATTGATGCGGTTAGTCAATTAATCACTAGCTTGCAAGCTGAAAGTAAAACGGTTGCTAATGGCTCAGCCGCCTTACTTGAACTCTCACGGCAAACAACAACTGCGACGGAAGAAGTAGCACAAACAATTACGGGCATTGCTGAAGTAACGGCCGCTCAAGCCCAAGAAACTGAAAAGAGTGTGGCCGAAGTTCAACATCTAACCGATGAAGTAACAACTATGCGGCAAACTGCAGATGAGATGAAGAATCAATCGGATGGGTTACGCCGTATTAATATGGAAAACTTAACCGTGACCAAGGAAGTTGATGATAATTGGCAAAATGAATTAGCCAAAATGGCCCAATTGCAAACTAACATGGAACAACTCGATGATAATGTCCAAAACATTAATCAAATTATTGATGTCATTAATGAAATTGCCCAACAAACTAATTTGTTAGCCTTAAATGCCTCAATTGAAGCGGCCAGTGCGGGTGAAGCTGGTCAAGGTTTTGCAGTAGTGGCCAGTGAAATTCGTAAGCTTGCTGAACAAAGTAAAGATTCGACAACAGCTATTCGTAAGTTAATTGATAGTATTCGTCAACAATCTAGTGCAATGGTGAGTCAAACATCTAATTCAGTTCAAGGTGGTCAACGGCAATCTGACTTGATTAAACAAGCACTAGCAGCAAGTAATGAAGTTGCCGCCAACAATGAACAATTAGTTGCAAAAATCGATCAAATGAGTAGTGTTAGTCAAGAAATCGAGCAGATTGAACAAAAAGTATTAACTAATTTGGAAAGTATCTCAGCCTCAACTGAAGAGAATTCGGCAGGAACTGAAGAAGTATCTGCCAATTCAGAAGAAGTATTAGCGACGATGGACGAATTTACGAGCCAAGTGGCGCAACTAGATCAGGCTGCTCAGAATTTAAAACAAGCTAGTGCTAAATTTAAAATGCTTGATTAAACACCATTCTCAGCGGAAACTACTTAATATTTGATGAGCTTAAAATAACTTTTTGAGCATAATATGATTTTTTGTTTATAAAATCAAAGGTTAGCCCTTAATTATTAAACTATTCGTCCGATTTAAAGGGAAGATAAGATATTAAGGAGTAGTGCCAATGAAGAAACGTCACTTACAAGCAACACCAAGTAATGAAAAACGTAGTATTGGGAAATTTTTAACTACTGGAATGATTGCAATTTCAGTCATACCAGTGTTATTAATGGTTTTAGCATCATTTTTGATTACCACTAATCTGGTTAATCAACGTGTTGAAAGCATTGAACGCAGTGCCGCTAAGGCTATCACTACTTCGACGTCGGGGCTAAATGAAAATGCCACAGCCCAGATTAATAAATTGGCTAAATTACACAGTGTAAGTGGTAAAAAATTTGACCTAAATGCCATTCAAACTGAATTAAATAGTATTGCTGATAACGGTAATGCCTATGTCTTGAATTTAGGCTTTGCAACTAGTAGCGGTAAGATGATTACCACTGGTCAATTACCAGCCGGCTATGATCCACGGACACGTGATTGGTATAAAGGCGCAGTGCAAGCTAATGGGAGTGTTTACTTAACGCCAACTTACATTGATGAGGTGAGTGGACAAGCAGTAACATCAGCATCAATTCAAATTACTAATGCTAGTGGTGAAGTGGGAGTCTTAGAAGTTGATATTCCCTATGCAAGTCTCCAAGATTTAGTAAAAGACCTTGATGTTGGCCGCACAGGGACCTCAACGATTGTGGCCAATAATGGGATGGTAATCGCCTCAGATGGGGCAACTAAAAGTTTAGTCTACCCTGTCGCCAAAAATATGAGTAATAATCCAGTTTTTAAAGCTGTGGCTAAAGCACCAAAACAACGCGGCTTTTTAAAGCTTAATAGCCATCAGGTTTACTTTGATAAGGGGGATGCCGGTAGTAAGATGTGGGTGATTGAGCAAGTCTCAAATCACGAAATTGGCTTAGAACAAGGCTTGCTTGTCGGAATTTCATTATTCTTGGTGATTATTGTCAGCTTAGTTACAACTATTCTATCAGTGTATTTTGTTAATTTAATTCGCAAAATTTTGCACCGCTACACTGAAAGTTTCGAACAAGCTAGCCAAGGTAAGTTATTGCCTATTGAAAGTAATACTGATGGGTTTGGTGGCCAAAAAATTGCTAATCGGATTATTACTCCTAACCCGAACGGACATGAATTTAACCGACTATCGAATCATTATAATGACATGATTATGGCTGTTGGGAACCTGATTACCGATGTGCAAGCTGAAAGTGATCACGTTGCAACTGAAGCAAGTAATATGGGTGAGTTAGCTAAACAAACGAATGCTGCGACAGAAGAAGTTGCAACGACTGTCACTGAAATTGCGCAAGTAGCAGCTAATCAGGCGACTGAAACCGAACATGGTGTGACAACTGTTCAAGGCTTGTCAAAAATCTTGGATAGTGTTCAAAAAAATATCAGTACGATGCTAGATAAAGCTGATGAATCAGCCAAGTTAAACCATGACAATGTTGAAATGACGACTACAGTCCAAGTTAACTGGCAAGCTCAAATGGAACAATTACAAGAGTTAAAAACAAGCATGACGCAGATGGCCACTAATGTCCAAGAAATTAGTACCGTGATCAAAGTCATTAATGACATTTCACAACAAACTAATCTCTTAGCCTTAAATGCCTCAATTGAAGCGGCTAGTGCCGGTGAAGCAGGAAAAGGGTTTGCGGTGGTGGCTACTGAGATTCGCAAGTTAGCTGAACAAAGTAAAGCCTCAACTAAGGATATCCAAAGTATTGTCGCACAAATTCAAGGGGATGCCCAAGTTATGGTTACTAAGACCGATGCGTCGGTAACTGGTGGCCAAGCACAAGCAGGATTATTAACTGATTCATTAGCAGCGACACAGGCAGTATTTGCTAATAACGAAGCCTTACGTGAACAAGTAGCAGCCTTAGTTGTTGCTGCTGATGAGGTGAGTGCAATTCAAGCACAAGCTTTAAGTAGCTTGGAATCAATTTCATCAGCCGCCGAGGAAAGCTCAGCCGGAACACAAGAAGTATCGGCTAATGCAGAAGAAGTATCTGCAATGATGGATGAATTTACGAATAGTGTGGCTACTTTAGAAACATCAGCAGACCATTTAAACACCTTGTTACACAAATTTGAGATTCAAAAATAACATTGTTACACGTGAAACACACAATTAAATATAGATGATAGTAAAAAAGAAGACTGAATTTATACAATTCAGTCTTCTTTTTTAGTTTTGTTCTTCAAAGAGGTGACCAATTTGGAAGTAAATATCATTTATCTTCTTAGCACCTTCTTTAAGTTCTTGGTATGAGGTTAAGTTAACGTGTAACATTTCAGCTGAGTTACTAGTCATTTCGTTAATTTGGTTTGATTCATTAGCAAGTAATTTAACTTGTTCTTCAATCTTACTAATACGTTCTTGAATATTAACAGCTTCTTCACGGACTTGGTTAGAAAGTTTACGAATTTCTTGCGAGATAACAGTAAAGCTCCCACCATGTTCATTTAAGCGGGCTGCTTCAATTGCTGAATTGACGGCTAACATCCGTGTTTGGTGCGCAACGTCTTGAATCACAGTAATGATATCGTTGGCTTGTTCTGTTTCACGAAGCAAAGTAGAACTAGTTTGCTTGTTTTTATTTGTGAATTCTTCCATCTCATTGACGCCATCAATTGTTTGATTAACCCGTTCGACACCACGATTAGCAATGTAATCAACGTCTTCAGTGAAGGCTTTAATCTTTTTGAGGATGCCACCTAAGCCAACCGCACGTTCAGTTGTGTTAAAAGCAATCTTAACAACTGAGATAACTTGACCAGTTGCATCTTTAACTGGCACATATGTTGCCTCAAAGAAAACCCGTTCACCGGTTTTTGATTTACGCAAAATTTGTTCTTGGAAGGTTTCACCACCTAAGAGAGTCCCCCAAAAAATTTCATATTGCGGGTGTTCAGTATAGGTTGAAAAACAAAAATCGGCATGTTTGTGATTTAACATTTCTTCAACGGTATAACCTAAACTTTTAGCAAAAACCTCATTGGTATGAATCAATACGCGATCAGTATCAAATATTGCTACCGGAATCTCATGGTCGACTACTTCGCGAAGTGAATATTGAATTAATTCAGAATTTTCCATAATTGCGACGTCCTTTAATTTAATGTGTTACTGTAATTAATCGGCTTATACGTTGGAAATTAAAGTAAATAAAGAATATTCTTAATAATAATTATTATATAAACAAAAAATGTATATACATATTAGATTTTACAATGTATTATTAATAAAAACATAGCATAACTGAATACATGCGAGGTAATAAGATAATGGAACCGGTTTTAGAACTAACAGCAGCGTTGAAACGTTTAAATTATTATTTTATACATACTAATGTCAATAATGCCAAGACAGGTGAATGGGAATTTGTGATAAACATTTTAAACTACTTTTACTTTAAACAACATAATACATATATGAAATTAGATATCCAATTACCAATGGAATTTATTAATAAATATGAATATAAGGGCTATTTTTATTTATTCCGAAACGATTTAACTTTTGAAGTCTTGTCAATTAGTAATGATTTTCGAACGATTACTGGCAAGACGTATCAGGAAGTTGCTACGGAAATGCAACATCGAATGGATGGAATTGAAGGTGGTCAGGCATTCGCGGATATGATCATTAACTACGCCACTGAGCTACCATTAGAGATGGCCAATCTAAGTGATTAGTAACTTTAAGTGATGGTGGGTGCTTTAAGAAATGTTTGCTAGTATTCACTTATAAGCGATTTTTTGTTACACTTATTTTTAAAATACAAAATGTAGGGATAAAATAGATGATACTAAAAATCGTTATTGCGATATATATTATCAGCATGCTTGCGGCGCTGGTATTTATGATTATGTGGCTGCGTGGGGCAGTTAAAAAACGGCCAAATAATAAGTGGAAATACATGTTAGCGATGATGCTTATCATCTTTATTAGTGGTTCAGGTGTTAGTGTAATTCGGGGCCAAATGTATCAAGCTGAACAATTACGCTTACAAAAAATCGCCATCAAGAAAGCTAAGATTCAAGCTCGTGATTTAGAAAGGTTAGAAGTTACGAATAAGTTTGGCTTTTACGAATATTTATTATTGCTAATGCAACCACATAAAAATACTGGGGTTCAGGCACAAGTGAATTGTACGGCAGCTGAACAAGCACAACTTTTAAGTAATGCACAAAAAGCTATTCATCGAATGCGTAATCACCCGGCAGCTAAAAAAGATGGAATTTTGATAGTTTCATATGTCAGAGTACATAAGAAGCCAAAGCCATTGTTTGTATTATATGCTTCACCTAAACAAGTTAAACATATGAGTAATACGCCGCATTCACCTAAAGAATTTTTGGATAAGGACTTAACTGCATATTGGTTTAATAAGAAGTTTGTCAAAATGCAAGATGACAAATTACCAGGAATCTTTAATAATCTTTTATTAGAAGATCAAAAGAACATGCCTAAAATAGTCAAAAAGCAGATTGTGACTGGTAAAACTAACTACTATAGTTATTCACCAACCAAAAAGAAACCCAGTGAAAAGGGTAAAAAGATAATTACGGAAAATACTTAATGTAATAAATTAGCATTAGGAGAAATAGAGCTTTGACAGAAGTCGGGCACTATTAAGAAATATACACTAAGAACCCCCTTGAAGATTTTCGCTTCAAGGGGGTTCTGTCGTATTTCGAATCTATCGGACTTTTGGAACGTATACTAGTCGCAAATTGCAACTATATAGCACGGCTTATTTAGCAAATAAGCCGTTTAATAATTCCATGAAGTACACAAGGTAGGCATCCGCATCAACACCAACAGCAGCCTTCATATTAGTAGTTGGATCATTAAGACGGGCTTTGTCACCGATTGTGCGACCATAGTCAACATCATCGTAAGTTACTTGCATATTCAAGTCGATGGTATTAACAAATGATGGATTAATTGAGACCCCAACGGCCAATGGATCGTGAAGGGCACAACCGTTCTTGTCGATATCTAAGTTGTAGTAAGCATCGATGTAGAAATCAACGATATCAGCAAAGACGCGTCCAGCTTCAGTACCTAAGTCACGCCATTGTTGCGTTTCTTTTTTAGTAAGTAGTGTACGTAATGTAACATCTAAACCAACCATGGTCATTTGGGCTGGAGAACGGAAAACACGATCAGCGGCTTCAGGATCTTGGTGGATATTAGCTTCGGTAAATGGAGTTACGTTACCAGGCACAGTTAAAGCCCCACCCATGAAAGTAATATTACCAATTAAGTTGGCAACTTCGGGGTCTTTGGCAATGGCTGCATCCAAGTTAGTCATTGGACCAGTTGGAATCAAAATCAAGTCATCATTGTACTTGTGGGCGGCTTCGATTAAGAAATCAACCCCAGATTGGCTTTCAATCGGACGCTTAGCAATTGGTAATTCAACTTCCCCAATCCCATTTTTACCGTGAATTAATTGTGAAATCTCCATGACTTCAAAGCTGTCAGTTGTACTTGAGTGACTTTCACCCAAGAATACTGGAACATCAGTTTGGCCAAGTAATTCCAATAACTTCAATGAGTTTTCGCCTGATGTTTCTACCAAACAATTACCGTAAGAACTGATAATACCGATTAAGTCAACGGCTGGATCAGCAATGGCATACGCTAATGCTAAGGCATCATCAATCCCTGTATCCAAATCCAAAATCATTTTCTTTTGCGCCATGTGTACTCTCCATTTCAAATGCTATGCACGTTTTATTAAGTAAAAGTTATTATCATAATGATACCGAACAAAAGCGGAATTTTCAATTAGTATAATGCGGAAAATCCGAATGGTTAGCAAATCAGAGCTGGTAACATAGCTATGTTTTAGTAATAATTCACCGCTAAAACGGATTTTAATGGTATTGGCCATTGGAAACACACACAGATAATTAGAAAAGTTACGAACAACTACACGTCTAATCCGGAAATAGCGTAAAATAGATGCATGACAATGTGAACGGAGGAGAAAAGATGAAAGACGTTGACTTAACCATTGTTGGTGGCGGACCAGTGGGGATATTTGCGGCTTATTATGCACGCTTACGTGATTTAGATGTGCGAGTCATTGAAAGCTTAGCAACATTAGGGGGCCAGATTAGTGCGTTATATCCACAAAAGCAAATTCTTGATGTGGCTGGTTTCCCTAAGATTAGCGGGGATAGTTTAGTCCAGCAATTAGTTACGCAAGCTAAGCAACTAGTCCCTGAATTTGTGCTAGGGACACTAGTTACGGATGTGCAAGCATTAGGTGAAGCGGGATTTCAAATTGTAACGAGTGCGGGGACTTTTAAATCAGGCGCGGTGATTATTGCAACTGGTGGTGGTAACTTTACCCCACGGACCTTACCGTTACCAAATATGAGTGCACAATTAGCGCAGCATCTGCATTATTTTGTCGGGGATGGGCAAGTATTTACTAATAAACGTGTGTTAGTTGCAGGAGGTGGTGATTCGGCTATTGATTCGGCTTTGCATCTATTAAAGCAAGCAAAGGCAGTCCATCTGATGCACCGCCGCGCAACTTTTCGAGCCTTAGAGCACAGTGTTAAACAACTGCTGGCAAGTGATGTGGTGTTGGAAGTGCCATTTTTAATTGAAGATATCACCGTAAACGCTGATGGAAGTTTAGCAGTTACGATGCATGAAGTTATGGGGGAACGGACTAAGGTGCTTGAGGTTGATGAAGTGCTAGTTAGTTATGGGTTTATTTCTGAAAATAGTACGATGCAACAGTGGCAAGTACAGCCCGCACAAACGGTCCATGGCATTAAGGTTGATCAGACATTACAAACTGACATCCCGGGATTATTTGCGATTGGGGATGCTGCGACTTATCCAGGACGAACGGAATTATTGAGTACTGGTTTTGGTGAAGCACCATTAGCAGTTAATGCAGCCGTTCGCTTTTTGGATCCAAGTAAACGTGGGCCAATTCACTCAAGTTCGTTGCATATTGAGAATGGGCAGATTACAAAATAGGAGAAGTAGGATGGGTAAGAGTGATAAGTATTTTGTTGAGAAGTATCTAGGTGCCCCAGTTGATCAGGACGCTAATGGTAAATATGTTATTCGTGCGGGGGCTAATCCGAGCTATTGGCGGATTGGTAAACATACTAAAGGTAAATTTACCAATCCAGGTCAGATTTTCTTGACTGAGAAGAATATTCCAATTGCGATTTTACGGGCGGAACCGTTGGCATTTAAGGACCGCCATGATGTGGTGGCGTTGCAGCGGTTTACGAATGAAAGCATTTAGGATAGGTGACCTAAAAATACAATTGTAAAATTAACGATACAAAATAACCGGAAAAATTAATTTTTTCCGGTTATTTTATTCGGAATTTATCGGTAAATAATGCGATATATTTGTTAAATTACGATGTATGTAATTAAATAGCATTAAATTAGAAAAAAAGGTCTAAAAATGTGTAAATTAGGTATCAATGTAAAGATTATGTAAAACGCCGAAAAACACTGACCAATGTTGACAAAGGCTATTTATTTAATATTTTAACCGCTAAAACTGGTTTATTTTGTAAATTTTAGTGTTAATGTTCGTAAATTGGCCTATAATTTTAAGAAACTTATTGCGTAAATAATGAGGTTATACTATTCTTAAATTGTTCAATATCTTAACTTTTTAATTTTTCTTATAAGGAGAAAACTGATGCGTAATTTTAAACGCGGTTTGGCACTCGTAATGGGTGTAGCAGCATTGTTCACACTTGCTGCATGTGGTAAGACTTCAGATACAACTAAGAACGGTGACTTAAAGTCATTAACTGTTCAATTTGTTCCATCTTCTAACGCTGACACAATCCAAGCTAAGGCAAAACCTCTTGGTAAGTTGTTGAGTAAAGAATTGGGAATTCCAGTTAACGTTTCTGTTTCAACTGATTACAACACAATCGTTGAAGCAATGGGATCAAAGAAAGTTGACATGGGCTTCTTGCCACCTGCACCATACACGATTGCACACAAGAAATACGGCGTTAAAGTAATCTTACAATCACAACGTTTTGGTGTACAAAACAACAACACTGGTTTACCAACTACTAACTTGGTAAACAGTTACGCATCAGACATCATTGTTCGTAAAGACAGTGGTATTAAGAGCATCAAGGACTTGAAGGGTAAAAAGATTGCCGTTCAAGACGTAACTTCAGATGCTGGTTACATCTTCCCAATGGTTGAATTAAACCACAAGGGTATCAAGCCTTCAGATTACACTACTGTAACTGTTAAGGGTCACGACCAAGGTGTCCTTGCAGTTGAAAACAAGAATGCGGATGCCGCCTTTGTCTTCAACGATGCTCGTAACTTGGTTAAAAAGGATGTACCTTCAATCTTTAACGATACTGAAGTATTGTACCAAACTACTCCAATTCCTAACGATACTATCGCAGTGCGTGAAGGTATCAATGCTAAGTGGCAAAAGAAGATCACTGACGCAATGGAAGCTATTACTAAGACTAAACAAGGTGCCGCAATCATGAAGGATGTGTACTCATGGAACGGCGTGACACCATCTAAAGATTCAAACTTTGATATCGTACGTCAATACGAATCAGAAGCTAACAAGTTAAACTAAGCAATTTCTAGAAGGCCGCGATAGAGGTTGAAATTAACCTTTATCCGGTCTTTTAGTGCCATGAAGTCCTTACTTGATGGTACTAAAAGGCTGTGGTGCCGAAAACTTATTATATACTGCCTAGAGCTGACGCTAAGCGAAGAACGGAGATGCAAGCATGCAAGAAGGTACACCAATTATTGAATTTAAGAATGTCAATAAAGTTTATCCTAATGGAACAGTAGGACTTGATAACATTAATTTAACGATTAACAAAGGTGAATTTGTAGTTATTGTTGGGCTATCAGGAGCCGGTAAGAGTACATTATTACGAGCCGCAAATCGCCTCCATGATGTTTCAGATGGAGAAATTTTGATTGATGGTCAATCAATTGTTTCAGCTAAAGGTAAGCAATTACGTGAAGTTCGCCGTAACATTGCGATGATTTTCCAAAATTTCAATTTAGTAAAACGCTCAACCGTTGAGAAAAATATTCTGAATGGTCGTGTCGGTTACTACCCAACTTGGAAGACGATTTTTGGTCTATTTTCAGCTGCCGATAAGCAACAAGCAGCGGCTAACTTACAACGAGTTAACTTAGGTGAAAAGCTTTACTCACGTGCCGATGAATTATCTGGTGGACAACAACAACGGGTGGCAATTGCGCGGGCCTTAATGCAAGAACCCAAGATCATGTTGGCTGATGAACCAATTGCTTCGCTTGATCCACGAACAACGATGATGGTTATGGATGATTTGAAGAAGTTAAATGAAGAGCTCGGAATTACTGTGGTAGTTAACTTACACAGTGTGAGCTTAGCCAAGCAATATGCTTCACGAGTTGTTGGCTTGCGTGCTGGTAAATTAGTATACGATAAGCAAATCGGTGATGTTCAAGATGGTGACTTTGACGAAATTTACGATGGTAAGAACCAAGAAGTAAAGGAGGCCTAAGATGAACACCATTCCCAAAAAATCTTTTGCCCAAAAGTGGCATGTAAAAGCGATTGTTTGGACTGTGATTGTCTTAGCGCTATTCATCGCTTCATGCTCAGTAACTGGTGTTGATGTTGGCGTATTTTTAACCGGCTTCAACCAATTTATGCAAATTTTTTATGAAATGTTGAAACCTGACTGGTCATATGTGCCATTCACAGTTCAACCAATCATTCAAACAATTCAAATGGCTCTAATTGGAACTTTAATTGGTTCAATTGTAGCTGTGCCATTTTCAGTATTAGCCGCCCGCAATATTGTAACTAACCCGGCAATTCGTGGAATAATTCGATTCATTTTAAACCTTGTACGGACTTTACCTGACTTAATGCTAGCCGCAATTTTCGTTGCTGTTGTTGGGATTGGGCCAATGGCTGGGGTCTTGACATTAGCGATTTTTAGTTTTGGGATGATTTCAAAACTATTTTATGAAGCGATTGAAACCATTGACATGGGGCCAATTGAAGCGTTAACAGCAGCTGGGGCTACTAAGACCCAAGTTGTTTGGTTTGCGGTGTTACCACAAGTTTATAACCACTTCTTAAGTTACTTCTTGTACACTTTTGAAATCAACGTACGGGCATCAACGATTCTTGGATACCTTGGTGCCGGTGGGATTGGGGAATTACTCCAACGTTCATTGGGACAATTCCGCTATGACCGGACCGCCATCGTTGTTATCGGCACATTCATCGTAGTGGTTGTTGTTGATACCTTAAGTAACCAATTACGGGAGCGTTTACAATAATGACAATTAAGAAAACATTTTGGCAAAAATATGAAGCCTGGATCTGGGCATTAGTATTTGTTTTAATTTATATCTGGGCCTTTTCTGGTATTCCAGCTACTGGGATTCAAGCTGTAGCCGGTGAAGTTACCAAGTCAATCCTTAATGGGATGTTACATCCGGATTTTAGTTATGTATATACTGGTGATGGTGAAGATTTAGTTTCTTTGTTACTCCAAACATTAGCGATTGCTTTTGCGGGGACGTTAGCATCGGCAATCTTTAGTATTCCGTTTGCCTTTTGGGCCGCCCGAATGAAAAAAGGTGGTATCCACTTTACATCAAGTACAGGGAAATTATTCTTAACAATTGTGCGGACATTTCCTGAAATTGTGATGGCAATCATGTTCATTAAAGCCGTTGGTCCCGGACCATTTGCTGGGGTTTTAGCAGTATCATTTCACTCAATTGGGATGCTAGGGAAGTTATTTGCTGAAGCAGTTGAAGAAATCGATCGCCGCCCAGCTGAAGCAATCATTGCAGCTGGTGGAACGCATTTTGATGTGCTAATTCACGCAACAATTCCGGCAGTAATTCCTGAATTTATTTCATTAACACTATACCGATTTGAAATCGCAGTACGTTCGGCATCAATTCTTGGATTGGTTGGAGCTGGTGGAATCGGTGCACCATTGATTTTTGCTATTGGAACCCGTTGGTGGCCACGAGTTGCCATCATTTTATTGGGAATTATCGTGATGGTGACGGTAATTGACTTCCTTTCAGGATACCTTCGTAAGAAACTCGTTTAAAATTTAACTTGGGATAGAAGGAGAAATCCATGAAAATTATCTTATTATCAACTAGTGATGTGCACGGTTATTTCATGCCCACCAACTTTGCTAGTCGTGATACTGTGACTGATTTTGGCTTAGCGCGTGCGGCCACAGTTATGGCTGATATTAAAACACATGCCAATAGTGATGACTTTGTGATTATGATTGAAAATGGTGACTTTATTCAAGGCTCACCATTGACGAATTACATTGCAAAATTTGATCGCTCAGCGGCAACTATTTATGATCAAGTTGCTAAGCAAACGGGGTATGATGTTCGGGTATTGGGTAACCATGAATTCAATTATGGGATTCAATATATTAAAGATGCTATTCCTGCTAATAGTAATGTCTTAAATGCCAACATTTTAGCCCAAGATGACCAACCATTTATTGGCAAGCCATATACTATTTTGGAACATAATGGCGTCAAAGTTGGAATTCTAGGGTTAACAACTGATTACATCCCCCATTGGGAAAAACCAGGTAATATTGAAGGTTTGAAATTTGAAGACGTTGTGGCAACCGCCAAACGTTACGTACCAATTCTACGTCAAGAAGCGGATGTCGTGGTGGTTGCTTATCATGGTGGCTTTGAAGCAGATTTGAAAACAGGTGAACCTGATGGTATGCAAACTGGTGAAAATGCCGGTTATCGTTTGCTAAAAGAGGTTGAAGGTATTGATGCTTTAGTATCAGGGCACCAACACCGGTCAATTGCGCAAATTGTTAAGGGGACACCAGTAACGCAACCAGGTTATCGGGGTGATCACGTTGGGGCAATTACTTTAGAACTTGATGATGACTTACAAATTACCAAGCAAGCTGCCCAATTAATTAGTACGCGCGGTTTCAAAATTGATGAAGGAATTGCGAATTTGGCAGTACCATTAACGGCGAAACTTGAGGATTGGTTAGATTCACCAATTGGGCATGTTAAAGGTGACATGCTGGTGAAAAATCCATTGAGTGAACGAGCTCATGGTAGTGCTTATTTAGCCTTTATTAATAAAGTCCAAATGGACGCAGTGGGGACGGATATTGCAGGAACAGCATTATTTAACGATGATGTTCCTGGATTTAGTCCGGAAGTTACCATGCGTGATATTGTGACTAGTTATGTCTTTCCTAATACGGTGGCAGCTGAAAAGATTTCGGGTGCCGATATGAAGGCTGCATTAGAACGGAATGCATCATACTTTACAGTAGTTAATGGTGAATTACAGGTTAGTCCAAAGTTCTTGGAACCGAAAGTTGAGCATTATAACTATGACTATTGGAGCGGAATTGACTATAGCTTTGATGTAAGTAAGCCTGTTGGTCAAAGATTAGTATGTCTACGCTATCATGGGGTCGATGTTGCTGATGATGACGAATTAGTCGTAGCCATTAATCAATATCGGGCCGTTTCTGGTGGGGATTATATGATGTTTGATGCCTCTAAGATTGTGGCAGAAAATCCAGCTGACATTACTGACTTAATTGCTGATCATTTTGCAACGCATGCTGAAGTTGAGGCTAAAGTGCCGGTTAACTTGCGGACAAGTGGATATAGTTATATGAAGATGTAGAGCGTGAGCCCAACCGGGAAATAGCGAGCACTACTGACAATTAGCAAAAGATACGGTCTTGGTATCTTGCTAATTGTCAGTAGGCGGAGCTGTTTGGTTGGGCGAACGCGTTTAAGCTGCCACTGCCTAGGACCCACGTCCACCCACATACCTATATCAAAAAAACAGCCAAATTTGGCTGTTTTTTATTTTCCATATCGCTCCAAATTAGGTGTGGCCATATTTTAACGCGTGACAACTGATTTCTTTATCGCACCCATTGGTTGGAAGTGCTAGAATGAAAAGGATTATTCAAACGAATATTAGTGATAATAAGTTATTAAATAAATGAGTGAGGAGTTAGCTATGGCGCCGAAAAATAATCTGGCCACCATCTTTTTTGCATACCATGAATTTGCCGAAGTCGCCGATTTTACGGCTTTTAATTTAAATAAAAACCAGCATCGAATTTTATTTCTAGCGGAGTTAGTTCCGGGGTTAACGATTAAACAATTGTTGGAAACACTGCGAATCTCTAAGCAAGCATTCAACGTGTTATTTCGTAATTTAGCGGAACGTGATTTAGTATATTTAACCCCCGATCCACAAGATAAACGGAGTAAGGTGATTAATTTGACACCTGCGGGACTAACAATGATTACAGAAATTAATCGTGGTCAAGCTGCCATTATTGATGGCATCTTAGCCGAGAATAATGGCGATTGGGGTTTAGCACTACATCAATTAGCCAGTATGTATCTCACCCATATGCAAGAATAAACCGGTATACTAGAGGCAGTGAGATGAAAGGTGTTGAGCGGCCTTTTTTAAACACGCTTTAGGATTACTTTGCTGCCAAAACGTGCGCCAACAACCAACTAGTTTCGTCTAACTAATAATGTTTAGTCCCCCAGACCGTAACTAAAACCTTGTTGCGTTAGTCCTCACTAGTTCCCGGTTACTGTCGCACTCTTTTGTTAATCATTAAGAAAAGTGTAAGAGAAAGGTCAATCAAGTTGACTTATTTCAAGTTTGGGATTAAGATACTCAGTATATTAAATAAATAGAGAACAGTAATTTGAATGTTCACGGAGGAACTATAGTTATGTCAGATACACAACGTTATGGTGCCGACATTGTTGCCGACAGCCTTGTAAACCACGGAGTTGACCTTGTTTTTGGGATTCCTGGTGCTAAAATTGATCGTTTATTCGAACGTCTTGACCATCCAAAGCCTGGCCAAAAGTCACCTAAATTAATTGTGGTTCGTCATGAACAAAGTGCTGCCTTCATGGCTCAAGCATTTGCCCGAATTACTGGTAAAACTGGTGCAATGATTGCCACTTCAGGTCCTGGGGTTGGTAACTTAGCTACTGGATTGATGACTGCCAATGCTGAAGGGGATGCGGTGATTGCTATTGGTGGTCAAGTTCCTCGTAAGGACTTATACCGTTTGACACACCAAAGTACACCATCAGCACAATTATTTGCTCCAATTACTCGTTTTAGTGCTGAAATTCAAGATGAAAAGAATATTTCAGAAATCATGAGTAACGCATTTGCCGCAGCTAATGGCGACAAGCGTGGTGCGGCTTTTGTTAGCCTTCCACAAGATATTGATGATGCTCCTGTTGACTTTGAAGCTCTTCCAGTAGCAGCCCCAGCACGCATGGGGGCCGCTGCAACTGAAGATATCGCAACTCTTGCCCAACGTATCAAGGACGCTAAGTTGCCAGTTATCTTAGTTGGTCAACGTGGTTCTGATGATGCTACTGTGGCTGCATTACACAGCTTGTTACACAAGTATGCTTTGCCAGTTGTAGAAACTTTCCAAGGTGCCGGTGTGATTTCACGTGACCTTGAAGAACAATCATTCTTTGGTCGAATTGGTTTATTCCGTAACCAAACTGGTGATAAATTACTTAGCCAAAGTGATTTAGTGATTACTTTAGGTTACGATGCTATCGAATACGAACCACGTAACTGGAACAAAGAAGGTCACTTAAACATTGTGACCGTTGATACAGCAGTTGCTCAAATCGACAATAACTACTTGCCACAAATGCAATTAATCGGTGATATGGCGGCAACTTTGAAGGCCTTGGAAGCTGACCTTGATGGTTACCAAGTTCCAGCGGCAGCCCTTGAAACACTTAAGGGTCTTAAAGCTGAATTGGAAGCTGCACAAGAACCAACTTTTGAACCAAGCGACAGCACATTAAGCCACCCAATTGCGATTGTCAAAGCAATTCAAGAGCACGTGACTGATGATATGACCGTTTCAACTGATATTGGTTCACACTACATCTGGATGGCTCGTCACTTCCGTTCATATGTTCCTCGTCACTTCTTGATTAGTAATGGTATGCAAACACTTGGGGTTGGTCTTCCATGGGCGATGACGGCTGCAATGGTTCGCCCAAATGCTAAGTCAGTTTCTGTATCTGGTGATGGTGGGTTCTTCTTCTCAGGAGCTGAACTTTCAACTGCTGTTGAATTAGGCTTAGAAACAGTCTCAATCGTGTTTAATGATAAAGCACGTTACAACATGGTTGAATTCCAAGAAGAAAACAAATACAACGGTGAATCAGCTGGGGTCCAATTTGCCCCAATCGACGTGGTTAAGTTTGCTGAAAGTTGTGGTGCCAAGGGTCTACGTGTTGAATCAGCTGATCAATTAAACGCAGTCTTAGATGAAGCTTTTGCTACTAAGGGTCCAGTGGTTGTTGACGTACCAGTTGATTACTCACACAACAACGAATTAGCTGCACAAATCATTAACTCACAATTAGGATAATTAAAATATAAAAATTCCCGACTGAATGTTTAAACTCAGTTAGGATAGCCTCTTAGTTGATAAATTTCATTTATTAACTAAGAGGCTTTTTGGTATGCCAAGAAGTAAATCCAGTGTTAGCAAACAAACGCTAAAGGTCCTTATTAATGCGTATAAATCAATATTAACGATTGCTACGGATAACTAGTTACAAGCACTTTTTGTATACCATAACCTTAGTTATGCTAGGATTAACTTAAGTGCGTATTTTTTGATTATCTTACCGCTACCTTCACGCGAGGCTGTCGCCCATCTGATGACCCGCGCTATAATTTAGTTCCGTTCACTGCGTTACTCTAATCTGTCTGGGCAATATAGGCTTAGTATTTTTCAATTACCGTATTCAGATGTTTTATGATCGCCTTGCTGATACTCATCAAAATGGGCATTAATAAATAATAAAACAGGCTGAAGAGTTCTTCTTTAGCCTGTTTTTGGAATTACTCAAATATGATTATAAAAACTATATAATGTGCTTTATCTTTAGATAAGTTAAGGCTATATTTGTTATAAATATATAAAGTCAAAATAGCGAAAATGGAGGATTTATATGGCAGTAGAGATAGATGAAAGTAATAGTAACAACCCGAGTCGGGCATCACGACAAGTATTAGGGATTTTGATGCTTGGAACTTTTATCGGTTTTTTGAATCAAACCTTGATGAATACGGCCTTGCCAAGTATTATGGCTGATTTTCATATTACAGCCGCGTTAGGACAATGGTTAACCAATGGGTATATGTTAGTTAATGGTGTGATGGTCCCATTAACGGCCTTTTTAATCCAACGTTTTACAACGCGGCAATTATATTTATCGGCATTAACTATTTTTGGGATTGGAACTTTAATTGCGGGATTGGCGCCAAATTACCCAGTCTTGATTACTGGGCGGATGATTCAAGCAATGGGGGGTGGGATTTTTGGCCCCTTGATGAATGTAGTTATTATGAAGCTTTTTAGCGTTGAACATCGTGGCCGTGCAATGGGAATTATCGGTTTAGCACTTAACTTTGCACCGACTTTAGGGCCTACGGTATCTGGTTGGATTGTGACTTATACAAATTGGCGCAATTTATTTTTCATGGTTGCGCCCTTAATTTTTTTGGATTTAATTTTTGCCTTTTTTAAACTACGCAATATTGGCGAGCAAAAATTTTTGAAATTTGACTTTCTAGGGGTTGTCTTATCTAGTTTAGGACTGGGCTCATTGTTAGTTGGTTTTTCAAATGCAGGGACAGGTGACTGGGGTGCCTTTGCTGTTTGGGGATATATTTTAATTGGTATGATAATTACAATGGCATTTGTTTATCAACAAACGCATGCCAAGCTACGATTAGTTAACTTCAATGTCCTTAAATACCGGCAATTCAATGTTGCCATCATTATTAATGTCGTCTTGATGATTGCTTTATATGGTGGCGCAATTTTGCTACCATTGTATATGCAAGTCGTAATGGGGCGCTCAGCGTTTGAATCAGGATTAGTATTGCTACCAGGTTCGTTAATTACCGCTTTGTTGTCACCAATTAGTGGGACATTATATGATAAATATGGCGCTCGAAATTTGACCTTGGTGGGCTTATTGATTAATGCTGTCGGGACAATTATGCTCGGCTTACTGAATATGGATAGTAGCATTTTATATATTATGTTATGGCAAGTTATTCGGCAAGTCGGCTTAGTGATTGTTACAATGCCAATTCAAACAGAAGCTTTTAGTGCTTTACCAATTCAAATGGTGGCGGATGGTTCGGCAATGTTTACCACCATTCGTCAATTAGCTGCTTCCTTTGGGACGGCAGCATTAATAACAATTATGTCCTTAGTTGCGCAACAAGCAGCGCATGGTGGGGTTGTGGCACCAGCACATCAACTAGTCGGCATTCAAGTGACATATTTTGTCGCCACTATTTTAGTTTTAATCGCTGCTGGGTTAACACGCTTGCTAAAAGCCGATGGACATTATCGCCCAGCTGATGATCGTGTTATGTAGAATGGAGTAAAAAATGGCAAAGAAAACCAAATTAAAAAAGACTTTAGCTGAACAGATGCTTGATAAAGCAAAGGTTAGTTATGAAACAATCGTTTTTCCAACCCACGATGATCATGGAGTTGCACGCTTTGATCATGGTGATACAGATGAACATCAAATTTATAAAACATTAGCTTTAATGGGTAATGTTACCGGTCCAGTAGTTGGATGTGTACCTTTAGATGTCCATTTATCTGAAAAGAAATTAGCCCAGGCATCTGGTAATAAAAAAGTTGAGATGATTCCGCTCAAAGATTTAGTCAAAACAACGGGCTATGTTCATGGTGCTAATAATCCAGTTGGTATTTGGCAAACGAAACATTTTCCAATTTTTATTGATCAAGTTGCTTTAGACATGGGTGAAATTATTGTTTCAGGTGGTGAACTTGGCCGTTCAATTAAAGTTGATGCCAAACAATTGGCGGCATTTACCCATGCTGAATTTGTTGATTTAACACGGCATGAAGAATAAGGAGTCAGACAATGGAGATGATTAATGGATGTGGTAACAACTATAGTACAATTGCGGCATTTGCAGCGAATGTTTTAAAGCATGATACTAGTGGTCATGATTTTAGCCATATTAAACGGGTTGTTCAAACTGCCGGGCGAATTTTGGAGACAGAACCAACCGCTGACCGGTTTATTGTGATTGCCGCAGCTTATTTGCATGATACGTATGATGAAAAGCTATTTGATGATCAGGCTGCCGCTAAAGCTAAAGTTGTTAAATTTCTAACTAGTATCAACGTGACTAAAGATGATCAACGGGCTATTTTTACAATTATTGATAATATGAGCTGGTCTAAATCATTAACAAGTACGGCCAAACCGCTTGATATTAATGGCCAGATTGTGCAAGATGCAGATCGCTTAGATGCGATTGGCGCGATTGCCATTGCACGAGTCTTTGTCTATGGCGGTCATGTCGGTAGTAAGATGTATGATCCAAGTATTAAACCACGTACCAACATTAGTAAAGAGGCATACCGCAATCAAGATGAAAGTACGATGATTAATCATTTCTATGAAAAGCTCTTACGCTTGGTTGATTATTTGAACACGGATTATGCTAAGCAAATCGGGCAAAAGCGGCAACAAATTATGCTAAATTATCTTAATGATTTTAAACGTGAATGGGATGGCATGGATTTATAAGGGTGAATGCTTTCGGAAATTGGTAGCTTCAATGAAAAAATTGGGTATCATTTTAAATAACGGTGGTCACACCAATTTATTTAGACTATAATATTTTATGTAGGCAAATATTAAGACATAGATAATACAAAGAAGTGAAAGGAAAACTTCATGGCTGACGTGATCTATATGCAGGTGTTGCATGACTTGAAGAAACGCATTTATAGTAATGAATTTCCTGATAAGAAATTACCAGACGAACGCTCATTAGCAGAGAGTTATGGGGTAAGTCGTTCATCGATCAAACGCGCCCTTAATATCTTAGCCGGGCAAGGAATTATTTTTAAAAAGCGCGGTTCAGGGACATTTGTTAATCCGTTATATTTAAAAAATCAACCAATTTTTCACAATGAAGGTTCAAACCTTGGGGTAACAGATAGTTATCGAATTGATGGGCGAGCACCTTCAATTGAGCTTCTTAATTTTCAAGTCATCCCCGCGGATGAAGATTTACAGCAAGCATTATTTTTATCGCCCGGTGATTTTGTGTATCAATTGCAACGTTTACGGCGTTTAGATGGGGAACCATTTATGATTGAAAATGGGTTTATTCCGATTAAAGTTTTACCAGAACTGGGGATGGATAATGTCACTAATTCAATTTTTAATTTTGTAGAAGATACTAAAAAGAAATCCGTGACAAAATCTTTTATGTCAGTCATGGCGGAACCGTCAACTGAGCGCGATCGACAACTATTAGGCTTATCTGAAACAGAGCCGGTTGGTGTAATGGAAGGAATCTTTTTCCTTGATGATGGAACACCATTTGAAGTTTCATCGATGCGTTTGCACTACAAATATATGAAATACAATGCATTTGTAAGCTTAGATTCAGAATAATTAAAATAGTTAATAAAATAGTAATCAACTAGCATACATAAGGCGGGCAAGGCTAAGAATACTAGTAAAAAAGCTGGGAAAATTTATTTTTCCAGCTTTTTTTGTCGACATTTCGAATATATCGGACTTCTGGGACACATTTTGATAACGCAAAGAGCTACTAAAATTTACTGTTGGTTTAGAGTGCTTGATATTAAATTAGCTTTTAGGTTTATTATTAAAAAAACTAATAATAAATCTAAAGAATATACCTGCTTTATAACTTATTAGCGTGAAAAATAGCTATTTTGGGGTTTTAATTAAAGCTAATTTCGATTAATGCCGCAATTTTATAATTGTAAAATATTACTAAAATGATAATAAACCTTGATTTAAAGCCGTTTCATTAGATTGAACAGCTTTTTGATAAAATAGTAATAATTGCTAATTATTATTTACTTATTTAATAATACATTTTTATTATAAGAAAGCGTTTACATTTTAACAATTTAGCATTACAATTTATTTTGTTAATTAAATAGATAAAAATGATGGATTTTTAGGAGGACGGGGTCTTGATGTTAGGAAGTATTGAAGCAGGTGGAACTAAATTTGTATGTGCGGTCGGTAACGATGATTACCGCACCCAAGAGATGACTAGTTTCCCAACAACAACACCAGCTGAAACATTGGCACAATGTGTCGCATTCTTTGCTAAGTTTGATGATTTGAAAGCAATTGCAATCTCATCATTTGGGCCTATCGAACTTCGCAAGAATTCACCAAAGTACGGTTACATTACCAATACGCCTAAGCCAGGCTGGGCAGATACAAACTTTGTTGGTTATATCCAAGAACATTTGAATAATGTACCAGTTTACTGGACAACTGATGTTAACGGATCAGCTTATGGTGAATATGTCATGTCAACATTGGCTAATGAAAAGCTTGATTCATTAGTTTACTACACCATCGGAACTGGAGTTGGAGCAGGGATTGTGATTGATGGGCACTTTGTTGGTGAAACAGGTCACCCCGAAATGGGCCATGTGAGTGTTAAACGCCACCCTGATGACCTTGACTTTGCCGGAATTTGCCCATTCCATGGCGATTGTTTGGAAGGCCTTGTTGCTGGACCAACTTTTGATGCACGGCTTAACAAGCCCGGCCGTGAAGTGCCATTAGATGATCCAACCTGGGACATTATGGCCTACTACATTGCCCAAGCAGCAATGCAAACAACCTTAACTCTTCGCCCAGGCAAAATTGTCTTTGGTGGCGGTGTGGTTAGTGAAGCCTTCTTGGAAAAAATTCGTGATCAATTTAAAACCTTGATGAATGATTATGTTCAAGTTGGTGATTTAAAGCGTTACCTTGTCATGCCTGCTTTGAAGTCAAATGGTTCAGCTACATTTGGTGATTATGCATTAGCACTTAAGGAGTACCAAGAGTAAGTCGTAGTTTAATAACAAACGTAGATTAATAGAAAAGAAGGAGAGACACACGATGAAAGCTTTAGTTTTAACAGATATTAAAAAGATGGAAATTCAAGATATTGAAAAACCAACACCAAAACCATATGAAGTTCTTATTGAAGCAAAATATGCCGGAATTTGTGGGACTGACCATGCCTTGTATAATGGTTTACCAGGTTCAGCACCAGCGGTACCACCAATTGTTTTGGGGCATGAAAACTCAGGAATTGTTGCAGCAGTTGGTGAAGGTGTAACTAATGTTAAAGTTGGCGATCATGTCAGTGTTGATCCAAATATCTATTGTGGCCAATGTCAATATTGTCGGACGGGCCGAAAGGAACTTTGTGAACACTTATCAGCAGTTGGGGTAACACGTAATGGTGGCTTGGAAGAGTACTTTACGGCACCTGCTGCACAAGTATACGTTGTACCTGAAAATGTTGATTTAAAGGCTGCTGCGGCTATTGAACCAATCTCATGTGCAGTCCATGGAATTAAGATGTTGAATTTAACACAATACCAAAAGGCCTTAGTTATTGGTGATGGTTTTATGGGACAATTATTTGTTCAAATCTTACGAGCTTATGGTGTTGGTAGTGTTGATTTGGCTGGGATTTTTGATGATAAATTAGCCCTCAACAAGGAACGTTTCGGGGTGCGCAAGACGATTAATACAACTAAAGAAAGTATTCCTGCTGAATATGATATCGTGATTGAAGCCGTTGGTTTGCCACAAACCCAAGAACAAGCAATTGAAGCAACGGTCAAAGGGGCCCAAGTTTTGATGTTTGGGGTTGGTAAACCTAATCAAACATTCAAGATGAATACTTATGAAGTCTTCCAAAAGCAATTAACGATTCAAGGTTCATTTATTAATCCAGACACTTTTGAAGACTCAATTGCATTGTTAGCAAATGGTAAATTAGATATTTTACCATTGATTAGTCATGAACCATCATTGGCCGAGGTAACACAATACCTTGAAGGTGAAGTTAAGGGAGTAAGTAAAGCAGTCGTTAAAGTGGGTGAATAAATGTATGCTAAAAGTCAAGCAACACCTACCATAACAACGGCACCGCGTACAATATCAATGGCCCAATCACTGATATTTTTTGTAATATCATTAGTGATTAATTCCGTTGGTAATGTCTTAACGCTTGTTACTAGTGCTAAAATTCATCCGGGCTTTTTAGGCTCGGCTTACTGGACGGCAGCTACTGCTAATTTAGCGAATGCGATTGGGTTTAACTTATTTTGGGCCTTCTTTATCGTTGGTATATTGACAATTATATTAAATGCGATTTTAATGGGCCATTTTTCATTGAAAAAAGCGCTAGGTAATTTAGCCTTTATGTTGCCCTTTTCAGCATTGATTCAAGTATTTTCCGATTTCTTTTTAGGAAAATATGCTACGATTTTTGCCGGGATGCCAGATGCAACAACACCAGTGATGATTGGGTTGTATGTTGCCCTTAACTTTGTTGGAGTGGCTTTAATTGCTATTGCTATTTCAATTTATCAACGGGTCAACTTAGTATTACACCCGGCTGATGATTTAATGCAGATTTTACGCTTTAAATACTTTAATGGGCATGCGGCTAAAGCAATGTGGGCTTCATATATTCCACCAACAATTTTGGCAGTAATTGCCTTGGTGATTACACGTAGCTTTACTAACTTTGGTTTAGGCACAATTTTTGCCTTTTTATTCCAAGGTGGAATTACAGGAATCGCTGATCGATTCGTATTTCCTAAGTTAAAGCACCAAGCAGTAGAAGTTAGCTCTAAATAAAAAAATAGGAGTAAGCAAATGGCGATTAATGAATATGTAACTGGAATTCAACATATTGGAATTCCAACTGATGATTTGCAAGCAACAATTGCATTCTATGAAGCTTTAGGTTTCAAGCAAGCAGGGTTATTTCCAAACGGGGCGAACCAATGTGTCTTTATGAAGCTTGATAATGTTGTGATTGAATCATGGACGGGGGATGCCGTAACTAAGACTAACGGCGCCATTAACCACATTTCCCTTGATACAACTAACATTGAGGGTACCTTTGCAGCGGTGCAAGCAAAAGGCTTAGAATTAATTGATCACGAAATTCAAAGCATCCCATCATTTTGGGCGCATGGTATTAAATACTTCAATATCTTAGGCCCAAACCATGAAGTGATTGAATTTTGTCAAATTCTCACTGACTAAGGTCTAGCAAAGCTTGGCCCTCCTTAAATAAAAATTATGTAAATCCTCTTGCAGATTAATGAATCTCAGGGGGATTTTTTGGTATCCCTAAAGGGTTTAAAACGACAAAAAATAGTGGTTTAAGTTATACTTGTCACAGATATTAAATTAAATAGTATTGCAGATTTAGGGCAATATTAATTAACTTGTTTATGAAAATTTGTTTATTTGGGGGAATAAATATGGAAACTAAAGTCCGTTTCAAAATGTATAAATCAGGTAAATTGTGGTTGGTTGCGGGGGTTGCAGTCTTAGGGGTAACCGTTACGACCAATCCAACGCAAGTTCATGGGGATGAACTAACTACGGCAGCAACGGCCACTAGTAGTACGCCAGTGGGGGCAAGTGGTGCACCACAAACGCCAATAAGTGCAGCTACTAGTAATGCGGCCCCGGCTACTAGTGTGAGTGGCACACCAAGTTCAGCAGCGCCCAACTCAACGGCGAGTGTGGCACCAAGTTCAGCAACCCCCAACTCAACGGCGAGTGTGGCACCAAGTTCAGCAGTGCCCAGCTCAACGGCGAGTGTGGCACCAAGTTCAGCAGTGCCCAGCTCAACGGCGAGTGTGGCACCAAGTTCAGCAACCCCCAACTCAACGGCGAGTGTGGCACCAAGTTCAGCAGCGCCCAGCTCAACGGCGACAAGCCAAGCACCTAGCAGTGTGGTCGCTAAAGTAACGAGTGGAGCCCCTAAAACAGTGGTTAAAGCACCCAATGCAAAACCTAAGGCAGCACCGACCAAAGTAGCAACACCTAAAGCGCAAGTGTCATATCAAGAATTAGTTAAACGATTTACCGCCGTCGCCCCTAAAGCCGGGGCAATCGAACTAACACAAGTTAATAAGACTAATTTTTTGGATTACTTTAAATTAAACGGTTCAGCGACTTATGATGCCAATACGGGGATTGTGACGTTGACCCAAGATATTCGTGACCAAGTCGGGAACTTTTCTTTAAAGAGTAAAATTGACTTGAACAACGACTTTACCCTAACCGGTTCAATTAACCTAGGTAAGAAAACGTCTGGGGCTGGGGGCGCCGATGGGATTGCCTTTGCCCTGCACACCGGGAGTACCGATGATGTTGGTAATTCAGGGGGGAACTTAGGGATTGGTGGTTTGCAAAATGCGATTGCCTTTAAGCTAGATACGTACCACAATGATTACCAAAATCCTAATATTGCCAAACCTGGGGAACAAATTAAACCTAATCAATCTAATGGCTTTGGTTGGGCTAATGATCCAGCCGATGCCGCAAAACAATTTGGGGCGATTGTGCGGACCGAAAATCGGCAGATAATGGCAACTGATGGCCGTTACTATCAACGGTGGTGGGCTGTGACGGACACAACTTTAGTCCAAGGCTTAGATGCTAGTGATTTGAATGGTCAATTCCACGATTATTCAGCCCATTACGATAGTGCAACGAAAATGGTCACAATTAAATTCACTGAAACTAGTGGCAAAATTTTGACTTGGACAACTAAAATCAGTAGTCCCCAAGATGTGATGGCAATGATTGTTTCAGCGTCAACCGGGGCTAATACTAACTTACAACAATTTAAAATTAACAGTTTTACGTTTAATCAAGCCGCGACGGTCGATGTAAAATATGTCGATACCAAGGGTAATCCGTTAGCCAAAGGAACCGTTACGTATCCGAATGGCCCTTACAAAAACGGTACATATCAAACAACGCAATTAAATATTGCCGGTTATAAATTCTTACGACTCGATAATGGTTCTGCAACTGGTACGGCAAGTATTGCAACGAGTGGTCAGTTAGGGGAACCTGGTGATAACGGGGATGTAATTTATGTTTACGCACCAGATTACCAAGCCGCAACTAAAACAATCAATGAAACGATTAAATACGTTGATGCCAATGGCAAAACTTTGGCCGCCAGTGTTAAAGGAACACCGTTAACTTTTATGAAGGTCACTAATCCGGTTGATAATACGGTTAAAGTATACCTCGCCAAAAATGGTGTAACCGATCAGACATTGAAAGAAGATGGGACGCCCGTCGACAAGAATTGGGTCTTGGCTTCAAATGCCGATTTTGCGGCCGTTACTAATCCCGTGATTGATAAATATAAAGTTATTAGTACGGATGCGCCGAATAGTGATTTCACCAAGGTGGCCTTACAAACCGTTAAGAGCTCGGATAATGATTTGAACTTTACGGTCGTCTACGGTCCGGCCTATACCCAAACAAGTAAGACGGTTAATGAAACGATTAATTACGTTAATCAAGCTGGAACGGTAATTGCTAACAAGACGACCGCCACGCCGATTAATTTTGTGACCGTCACAAATCCGCTTGATGGCACGCAAATTACGTATTACTCAACGACGACCACCATTGCCAACCTTGATAATGGAGGGGTGCCAAAAGGGGACTGGCATGTTGGCAACCAAACTAATTTTGCAGCCGTTGCCCATCCTAATATTGCCAACTATCAAGTCCTTAGTACGGATGCCCCGAATAGTGATTTGACGCAAGTTAGTGCGCAAACGGTTAGCCCAACGACCAATGATTTGAACTACACCGTCGTCTATGGCCCCGCTTATCAACAAAAAATTAACACGATTCATGCCACGATTAACTATGTTGATTTGAATGGGCAACCGGTGGCTGATAAAAAAGTCGCTGTACCAGTTAACTTTTTGACGGTCACCAATCAACTTGATGGGAGTGCGGTAACTTATTATTCAACAACCGCTACGACGGCGACCTTGGATAAAAATGGCGTCCCAACGGGGGATGCTTGGCAGACTGGTAATCAATTTACATTTGATGCAGTTACCAATCCGCAAGTCGCCAACTACAAAATTATTAGTAATGACGGTGCCAACAGTGACTTGACGCAAGTGGGCACCCAAACTGTCAACCCCAATAGTAGTGATATTAATATTACAGTTAAGTACGCTCCACTCTTTACGAAAACCACCAAAACTGTGACCGAAACGATTCACTACCTCGATAAGGATGATCGGAGCAATGTCTTTCCGGCTAACACCGCGAAGATTTATTTCTTGATGGTGACTAATCCAGTTGATGGCACAACTCAAACATACTATTCAAAAGCGAATGCGGATAGTGCTTTGAATGACTATGGGATCCCAACGGATGGCTTTTGGAATAACAGTGCCACGGCCCCCTTTAGTGAAGTTACCAATCCGATTGTTGGGCATTACAAGATTTTTAGTAATGATGCGCCCAATAGTGATTTGACTGCGGTTACTAAGCAAAGTGTCACGGCTGATAGTGCTGATTTGAATTTTACCGTGTTATACACAAAAGATTTCCAATCAAGTTACACCCAAGCGATTAAACCAATTAACGAAACGATTCACTATATAAATCAAAATGGGACTGAAATTAGTCAAAAAGTGGCTAAGCAAGTCCGGTTTGTAACGATTATGAATGCCAATGATGGCACCGCCAAGACGTATTATTCAACAACGGCGACCACCGCCGATGTTAATGCTGATGGGGTGCCTGATTTAACGCAATGGACCGAAGCCGGGGCCTTTGATTTTGCGGCCGTACTCAATCCTGATATTACGGGTTACCAAGTTATTAGCAACAGTGATAGCCAAGGTGACTTGACCAAAGTTGCCCAACAAACCGTGCTCGTCAACGGAACTGATTTGAACTTTACGGTGGTCTATGCGCCGGCTTATACACAAACGACGAAGACGATTAATGAAACCGTCAATTATGTCGACCAAAATGGTAAAGTAATTCATGCCCAAGCCCAACCAACTGCGGTAACCTTTTTAACCGTAACCGATCCGACTGATAGCACTAAGACGCAAACGTATTATTCATTAACGCAAACGAGTGCGACGTTGGATAATAATGGGGTGCCAAGTGGCGATTGGACGCTTGGTTCGCAACATACCTTTGATGCAATTGCTAACCCAACCCTTGATGGCTATCAAGTTGTTAGCAACGATGCGCCGAATAGTGATTTGACAACGGTGGCTCACCAAAATGTGACGCCAACTAATGATAATCTGAACTACACGGTGGTGTATGCACCGGTTTATACGACTAAAGTGACCACAATTAATGAAACGATTAATTATGTTGACCGTAAAGGTAATGTGGTCGCCACGCAAAAGCATGCCACCCCAATTAACTTTGTAACGGTCACTAATCCCGTTGATGGGATCACGAAGACGTACTATTCAACGACAACCGCTTTATTTACGTTAGATGCCAATGGGGCACCGCAAGGAAGTGATTGGACCCTTGGCAACCAGGCTGATTTTGCGGCCGTAACTAATCCAACCGTTACGAACTATCAAGTAATTAGTACCGATGCTAAAAATAGTGATTTAACGCACGTGGGAACCCAAACTGTGCAAGCTGGGGATGCTGATTTAACGTTAACTGTCGTCTATGCGCCCGCCTATACGCAAACGCCAAAGACATTACATGAAACGATTAATTATATCGATGAAGCGGGGAAAGTGCTCGCTCCCGCTAAGCAAGGTACGCCGATTAACTTTATTACTGTTACGAGTCCGTTTGATGGTAGTACAAAGACGTACTATTCAACGACTGCCACCACGGCTGAATTAGATGATAACGGCGTACCAATGGGGAATGCTTGGACCTTAGGTACGAAAGAAGATTTTGCCGCCGTTACTAATCCAGCGATTAATGGGTACCGCGTAATCAGCAATGATGCGCCCAATAGTGATTTGAAGCATGTGGCGGTGCAAACAGTGGATGTTAAAGATACCGATTTAACCTTTAATGTGGTTTATCAGGCCAACTACACGACGGCTGTTAATACGGTGACGGAAACGATTAACTATGTTGATCAACACGGGGAAGCACTGGTCAAAGATTATGTTGCCACGCCAATTACGTTCTTAGTAGTGACCAGTCCGTTTGATGGCTCAACCAAGACGTATATTTCAACGACCACAACCAAGTTCAAATTGGATACAAATGGCGTGCCCCAAATGGCTGATTGGCAATTAGCGGATAATCCGCAGTTTGATGCGATTGTTAATCCGCAATTTAATGGCTACAAAGTGCTCAGCAATGATGCTCCGAATAGTGATTTAAGCCAAGTTAGCGCCCAAAAGGTCACCCCTGATAGCGGTAATTTGAACTTCACGGTCATCTATGCTCCCGATACGAATGCGCCATACCAAGTGGCCACGAAAACGGTCCGTGAAACGATTGAATATGTCGATCAAAATGGGAATACTTTAGCACCGAAATACCAAAGCTTACCAATTACTTTTATGACCGTTACGAATGTGGCTGACGGTACTAAGACGGTTTATGCTACGGAAACGGCGACGTCAACGTTACTCGATCCAGATGGTAAGCCGCTAGATAAAGATTGGCAAGTTGCGGAGCAGGCACAATATGAGGCGGTCGTTAACCCAACGATTATCGGCTACCATGTGCTTAGCAATTCGGCGCCTGATAGTGATTTGACCCAGGTGGCGGCCCAAGTCGTGACGTCAACAAGTGATGATTTGAACTTCCGGGTTGTCTATGCCCCAGATGAACAACCAGTCGCTTATCAAGCAACGCTAAAAACCGTTCATCAAACCATTCACTATGTTGACCAACAAGGGAATAAACTCGCCGATGCCTATCATGGCCCCGCAATTAATTTCTTAACGGTCACTAATAGTAAAAATGATAGTAAACAAATTTACACATCACGCACCGCGACCGCAACGACTTTAACGGCTAATGGCATACCGGTTGATAGCGGTTGGCAATTAGCTAATTCGGCTGATTTTGATGCCGTTACTCACCCACAAATCAAAGCCTTTAAGGTTATTAAAACAACGGCCAGTGAAAATGATTTACAACGGATTACAGCAAAAACGGTCACTCCAGCTAATGATGATTTAGACTACACGGTCGTTTATGCCCCAGCTTACACAGCTACAACCAAGACGATTACCGAAACGGTACACTATGTTGATACCGAGGGAACCGTGTTGGCAACGCCGGTTACTAACACGCCGGTCCACTTCTTGACGGTGACAAACCCCACGACGGGCCAAGATCAAGTGTACGTATCACGGACCTTAGCAACGGCCATGCTTGGTGAAAATGGCGTGCCAACTGGTGATTGGCAACGGGCATCGCAAGCTGACTTTAGTGCTTTGGCCCACCTTAAGATTCCAGGTTATGTTGTTGATCACGTAAGTGCACCGAATAGTGATTTTCAACAAATTGGCACGCAAACCGTCACTCCAATGAGTGATAATTTGGACTTTACGGTCGTTTATCGTGCCGGCTACACGTATGTTGTCAATCCGTTGAATGAAACGATTCACTATGTTGATCAAAAAGGTAAGCAATTGGCCCCAACTTACGGGGCACCCCAAATTAATGTCGTTGTCGTGACCAGTCCATTTGGCGGGGTTACTCGGACCTTTGTGGCCTTTGGCGATCACTACAACGTGACCTTAAATGGGCATGGCTTACCAATTGGGGATGGCTGGCAAGAAGTCAATGGGGCAACCTTTGATGCGGTCATCCATCCGCAAGTTAAGGGCTACAAAGTCATTAGCAATGATGCCCCAGGTGGTGATTTACGCCAAGTGGGTAGTCAAAAAGTTGATATCAATAGTGAGTCAATGAGCTTCACGGTCGTTTATGCCCCAGCTTACACCGCCACAACTAAGACGATCACCGAAACGATTAAGTACGTTGACCAACACGGTCGTCAAGTTGCACAGTCATACCAAGGCCCCGCAATTACATTCTTAACGGTAACTAATCCTGTTGATGGCAGTGTCAAAATCTACGTGGCACAAGCGGCTAAGTCAATTGCCTTGAATGCAGATGGCACGCCAGTTGATCGCGCTTGGGTCTTAGCTAATAGTAAGGCGTTTGCCGCTGTGACTAATCCGCAAGTTAAGGGTTACCAAGTTATTAGTAATAATGCACCGGCAAGTAGTTTAAGCCAAGTTGGGCAACAATTAGTTACCCGTGCAAGTAATAACCTCAACTTTACGGTGGTTTATGCCAAGACTAAGACCCCAATCACGCCAGTAATTCCACCACATCATGATCCTAATCATCATGTGACGCCAAATTGGCCTGATAAACACGTGACGCCAAAGCATAATGATCCCGATAAAACGACGCCGATTCAAGTGATGCCCGTGGATCCTCAACACCAAATCAATAATGCTGATAAGCATACCCAAACACTCCCAGCCACAGATGAACAAGCAAGTTCAGCTACAATCTGGGCCGGTGTTCTTGGTGTGATTACGGCTGGTTTAGGTTTGTTAGGGATTAAGCGCCGGAACCATGGAAAATAAGTAAATGATGTTACAAATGTTTGTTAGTTTGATATAAAAAGGCCAACCCGTGCGAATGCTAATATTCGGACGGGTTGTTTGTTGTTAAGTAGGTAAGCCGAACTTTTGTTGGATAAATTATAATTTTTATTCGGCGACAATCATTAATGAGCCATAATTTTGGTATAATCTAGAGTTATAAACTAAAAATGAAAAACCATGGAGGGTACACAAATGGGTGCTATTCGAATTCATAATTTACGATTTCATACTTTTAACGGGGTCCTTCCGGAAGAACGCAAAAATGGCCAACAAATTGCCATTGACGTTGAATTGGATTACCCAATTGAAACGGCCGTGCACAACGATGATTTAAGTACAACGATTAGTTACGCTGATGTCCGCGCTGATATTGATAAATTTGTGCACACACATGCATATCAATTAATCGAATCATTGGCTAATGAACTATTGGCAACGTTACTCCACAATTATCCAACGGCGCCGCGCATTACGTTGAAGATTCGCAAGTTCAGCGTCCCAATGCCGGGGATTTTTGATGATGTTGAGATTGAAGTGTCAGGTACGCAAAATGACTGAGCAAGTATATTTAAGTATCGGTGGGAATATCGGCGACCGCGAAGCTAATTTGCGTGCCGCTGTGACGGAATTACAAGCCCAACCAGGCGTGAATGTGACCGCCGTTTCTGCCATTTATGAAACTGAACCATGGGGGAATCGGGAGCAGGCTAACTTTAATAATATCGCGGTGGCATTGACGACAACGTTAACGCCGTTGGAATTATTAGCGACGCTGCATGCGGTTGAACAAGCCTTGCATCGCGAACGCCTAGTCCATTGGGGCCCCCGTACGATTGATTTAGACATCGCTTATTGGGGTGATTGTGTGATTGATCTGCCTGACTTACAAGTTCCTCATCCCCATGCAGCAGAACGCAATTTTGTCTTATTACCAGTCCAAGAAATTGCCCAAGATGATCCCGCTGTGTTAACGCAAGTTCAAGCGGCTTTAGCCGAAAATAAAGATACTAGTTGGATTAATAAAGTAGGAGAGTTAGTTCTTAACAATGATTGATACAAAAAGCCAAGAAAAGATACAAATAGCCGTTAAAATGATTTTAGAAGCGATTGGTGAAGACCCCGAGCGCGAAGGAATTCAAGAAACCCCGGCACGGGTTGCCAAGATGTATAGTGAAGTTTTTTCATCAGTTACCGCACCCGAATTTGATAATTACAAAGTTTTTCCAGTTGATGAAACAACGGAAATGGTTTTATTAAAAGACATTCCATTTTACTCAATGTGCGAACACCACTTATTACCATTCTATGGCATGGTCAATGTGGCTTACGTGCCCGGCGATAATAACGTGATTGGTTTGAGTAAGATTCCACGCTTAGTTGAATATTGTGCAAAACGGCCCAATGTTCAAGAACGCATGACGGTTAATATCGCCCAAGAATTAACGCGGATTTTAGCGCCCAAAGGTGTTGCTGTATCAATTGCAGCCCGCCACATGTGTGTTGAAATGCGAGGAATTCAAAAGCCAGGTGTAATGACAGAAACTAGTTATTACTTAGGTTCATTTAAGGAAGATAAGGAATTAAAACGCGAATTTTTACAGCGGACAACTAAATAACAGTAGGGGCATGCGATGACAAAATGGTTAATTGCCTCAAATAATTCGTTTAAAACGGCCGATTTACAAGCATGTTTGGCGCTTGCGGGCATTGAAGCAGTGGGCTATACGACGCAATATCCAGCCGTGACTTTTCCGGCAGAAGGGACCGCAAGTTATGCAGTCAACGCGCAAGTCAAAGCCGAATTCTTGGCGAATCTGTTACACCAACCGGTCATTGCGGATGATAGTGGCTTAGAATTGGCGGCCTTACAAAATGAGCTGGGCGTGACGACACAGCGGGATTTAGCAGGTAGTTCCTTGAGCACCAATGCCGCAGTGTTAGCTCGGCTCGATGATTTGCCAGCTGATCAACGTGGCGCCCAGATGGTTACGTTGTTAGCCGCTGCTCGACCTAACCATGCGACCATTATTAGTTCTGGCACGGTGACAGGCCAAATTGTGATGACACCTCGCGGGCAGCAATCCGGGGGCTTTGATAAAATTTTTCAACCAACTGGCCAAGCGGTAACACTAGCGGAAATGCCAGCATCAAAGCGCTTACCGTTAACGCATCGCGGGCAAGCGGCTTTAGCTTTACGACAAAAATTATTGATGGAGAATGATAGATAAATGACAAGCGTACGTGATATTACGGCATCATTAGCACAAGAAAATGATTTTACTAGTCAATCTTTGTTACAAATAGTTGAAAAACAACGCTTAATTGCGTTGGAGTTTACTGATATTGATGCTGAGCTTCTTACTAAGTTAGCTCATCGAGTAGCGCAACTAGATGGCACGTGGTTAGCTGAGGCAGCTAGTGCCAAGGTCTTGTTGACGCTACCGGGGTTACGACTTTTGGCAGATAATTGGGATATGTGGTTTGGTGTTGATCCGCTCATCACGCAACAATTAGCGGCAATTAATGAGCAATTTGCACTAATTTGGCAAGTTAAAAATAAGCGGTTTGATTTAAGTCAAAAAGCAATGATTTATGCGATTATGAATATTACGCCGGATTCATTTTTTGATGGTGGTAAGTATCAGACAGAAGCTGCAGTCCTTGAGCATGTTGCTGAAATGATTGCCGCTGGGGCTGATGTAATTGAAGTTAATGGCCAAACCACACGGCCGGGCTTTGTGGAAGTTAGTCCAGAAGTTGAAATTAACCGCACGATTCCATACATTAAAGCAATTCGCGCAGAGTATCCAGATATTATAATTGCGATTGATACGTACAAGTTACCAGTGATGCAAGCAGCCATTGAAGCAGGTGTCGATATTATTAATGATGTCAATAGTTTTGAAGATGATCCAGCCAAGTTAGCCTTGCTGGGCCAAAGTGATGTTGGCTTATTAACAATGCTAAATGCACGCACTAAAGACATTACGGAATTAACCCCGGAAATGTATGCGGCGTTTGCTGATAATTTAAAATTGTTGACGAATGCTGGGATTGCCAAAGAACGTATTGCTTTGGATCAAGGAATTGGCTATTCAAAAGTCCCTCATGGGGTGCAAGATTATGGCATGATGCTTAATGTGGATGCATTTAATGACTTTCAACGGCCAATGATGATTGCGATTTCACGTAAGGGTTACCTTGGTAATTTGTTAGGGCTAGCCAAAGAAGATCGATTACCAATGACACTAGTGGCTGAAGCATTGATGTACGTTCGTGGTGGCCGCATTTTGCGTGTTCACGATGTTGAAGAAACTCGTCAATTACTTACTTTACTAGAAACAATTGAAAGCGGCTATTGGTTAGGTTAGTTTGCAAACGCAATTATTTTTTGAGGCAGTGGTAAAATAAACCCATAACGGACGACGGTAAATCCGATAGGGGGCTTATTTTATGAAAAAGTTACAAACAGATAGTGGCGAAGTTGAAGGTGAGCAGCGACGGGGATGGTGGTATACACAATTATTTGGTGCTTGGAAACCTTTTGAAATTTGTTATACAATCGCGTTAGTCTTACTACAAATATTAGCGTATCTGTGGATTCCTAGTTCGATAATGGGAATCGCATCTGGTATCTTTGGTGTTTTATGCTTAGTTTACGGGATGAAGGGGCGGAATGTAACTTTTGTCTTTGGAGTTTTACAATACATTGCAATGGGGTATATTGCGATCACCACACACGCCTATGGTTCATTTGCAATTGATGTTTTATATGTGATTTCACAGCCAATCGGATGGTATTTTTGGATTATTAATCATAAAATTCGCGCATTTACACCGCAAATGCGCTGGGTAATTATAGCAATTTCGGTTATTTCATGGCTGGTAGGTGGGATATTCTTGGCACATGTTAATGGTCAATTACCATATCTTGACTCGGTTAATTTCGTGGTGAGTTTTATCGCTCAGGTTTTATTCATTTTTAGATTTCAAGAAAATTGGATGTTATGGATTGTTGTGAATGGGGCCGGATTAATTTATTGGGCAATTTTGGCATATTGGACCTTTAATGGTCAAAGTGGCTTGGGCTCATTAGGAAATAATGTCTCACAAGTTGCCTTGCAGTTTGCCTTATTATTTAATGCTATCTACGCATATCGTCAATGGGCTAATGGTGCTGAAGTTGTACGACCACGAGTAAAATAGAATTATAAATTTAGTAGTAATTATTTAGGAGGGGAATAAAATGCTTAAATATAATGTTGGAATTATTGGATCTGGGTCAGCGGGCACGAGTGCGGCGTATGGTTTACAATCTGCGGGCAAAAGTGTAGCAGTTTTTGAAGACTATATCTGGGGTGGAACTTGTGCCAATATGGGATGTGATCCCAAGAAAATTATTGTTAATAGTATTGATGTTTTACGGCAAGCACAATTGTTTCAAAATGAAGTTATCGGTAAGTTAGCTTTAAATTGGGAAGCAGTGATGGCCAAAAAGCAAAAATATGTTGATGCCCATCCGATTCGAACCCTTGATGGTTTAGAAGGTGCGGGGATTGAAACCTATCATGAAACACCACGGTTTATCGATGCAACCACGGTAGAATTAGCCGATGGCACCCAAATTCAAGCTGATACATGGATCCTTGCGACTGGTAAACGGCCAACTCGGCCAACTTTTAGCGGGGCACAATTAGCGGGGACTTCTGAGGATTTTTTGAATTTACCACAAATGCCAAGTGATATTACCTTTATAGGTGGTGGTTATATCGCTGTGGAATTTGCTAGCATTGCTCAATTTGCTGGGGCCCAAGTTCATTTATTGCAACATAATCAGCAAATATTACGTAATTTTGAACCTTGGCTTGTCGATAAATTAGTCCCTCGGCTGACTGCTCAAGGAATAGATTTTCAATTTGATACAGAAGTAGCGTCATTGACAAAGCAAGATAATCGAATTTTGGTAACTACAACCGATGGGCGAACATTTCTAACTGATACGGTAATTGCTGCCATGGGACGCCATGCCGCAGTTGAAGGTCTTGACTTACCAACTGCGGGAGTTGAATTTGATGCTAAAGGTATCAAAGTTAATGGCCACTTACAAAGTACCAATCCCCACATTTTTGCAGCCGGTGATGTTGCTGCTTCTGGGGTTCCTAATTTGACACCGGTAGCAGGATATGAGGCGCGTTACTTGGTTAGTTATCTTAATGGTCTTACAACTGATGAGATAAGCTATCCAGCCATCTCATCAGCGGTTTATGGCCATCCGCGAATTGCTCAAGTTGGAGTGACAACTAGTGAAGCCCAAAAGCGCGGCTATCAAGTCAGTGATTATGATTTGAGGAGTTGGTTTAATTACATGCGCTTAAATGATCAAGCAGCGGCACGTATTATCAAGCATGAAGGTAAGATTGTTGGTGCAAGTGTAATTTCTGAACAAGCCGATGAAATTATTAATATGTTTGTCACAGCAATTAATGATGGTACTACGGCCGAACAGGTTGCTAATCAGATTATGACTTATCCTACGATGGAAAGTGATTTGGGGTACTTTTATTAGAGTGCGAACCTCCGCGATAAGAACTGAATACTAACGAAAAATGCCTTAGATACGGTCTATGTATCTAGGGCATTTTTAAGTTAGACGGAAGGTCTTGCGGAGGTTCGCACTCTTTTGAAACGTGCTCACACAATCAACCAGTTCCGCCTAACTGCAAAACGCTTAAAATACTAAGACCGTATTTTAGCGTTTTTTCTTAGTGCTCACTGGTTCCCGGTTGTGCTCGCACTCTTACCATTTTTTTACAATTAAAATAATAGCCATATCATCTAAAACACGTTAAACTTGTCTTGTAGTATATAGAAGTTAAAAGCAACTTGAATTGGTGAAAATCGGAAATTTAAATTGGACCGCACCAATTAATTAATTAGTTGACTTTTTTAATATTTTAGCTACAATAATAATTGTAAACATTGACGATTGTGTCATGTTTTTAAACTAATAAAAACCAATTAATAAGGAGAGCTATTCCAAATGGCAGTAGATTACGATTCATTAGAATATTTGGAACAAGTTGACGCCTGGTGGCGTGCAACTACTTACATCTCAGCTGGTGTTATCTTCTTGAAGAACAACGCATTGTTCTCAGTTACTAACACTCCACTTACTCAAGCTGATGTTAAGGCAAAACCAATCGGACACTGGGGTACTGTTTCAGGTCAAACTTTCTTATATGCACACGCATCACGTTTGATCAACAAGTACGACTTAAACATGTTCTATGTTGAAGGTCCTGGTCACGCCGGTCAAGTTATGTTCTCTAACTCATGGATTGACGGTTCATACACTGAAGATTATCCAGAAATCACTCGCGACCTTGCTGGTTTGAACAAGCTTTACAAGAGCTTCTCATTCCCAGGTGGTGTTGGTTCTCACGCAACTGCACAAACTCCAGGTTCACTTCACGAAGGTGGAGAACTTGGTTACTCACTTTCACACGGTGTTGGTGCTATCTTAGATAACCCAGACCAAATTGGTTTCGTTGTTGTCGGTGATGGTGAATCAGAAACTGGTCCACTTATGGCTGCATGGCAATCAAACAAGTTCATCAACCCTAAGACTGATGGTGCAGTATTGCCAATTCTTGACCTTAACGGTTTCAAGATTTCAAACCCAACTATCTTGTCACGTTACTCAGATGAACAATTGACTAAGTACTTTGAAGGTTTCGGATGGTCACCACGTTTCATCGAAAACGATGACATCCACGATTACATGGCATACCACAAGTTGGCTGCTAAGGTATTTGATGAAGCTATCGAAGACATCAAAACAATCCAAAAAGATGCTCGTGAAAACGGTCGTTACCAAGATGGTGAAGTACCATTCTGGCCAGTTATCGTTGCACGTCTTCCAAAGGGTTGGGGTGGTCCTACTCATAACGAAAAGGGTCTTCCAGTTGAAGATTCATTCCGTTCACACCAAGTTCCATTGGAATTCTCATCAAAAGACAAGAACTTCAACGAAGATCTTGATGCATTCGTTGCTTGGATGGATTCATACCGTCCAACTGAATTGTTCAACGAAGATGGTACTCCTAAGCAATTCTTGATCGACCTTGCACCTAAGGGTGACAAGCGTATGTCAATGAACCCAATTGCTAACGGTGGTGTTGCCCGCGGTCAAGAACCTAAGCAATTAGACTTACCTAACTTCCGTGATTACGCTAACGAAATCACTGAAGAAACTCGTGGTACTGAACTTGCTGATGGTAACCGTAACATGGACATGTTCGTTCTTTCAACTTACTTGAAGGATGTTACTTTGAAGAACATGAAGGACTTCCGTTTCTTCGGACCTGACGAAACTATGTCAAACCGTCTTTGGGACTTATTTAGCGTTACTGACCGTCAATGGATGGAAGAAGTACGCGAAGGTAACGACGAAGCAGTTGCTGCTTCAGGTCGTATCATTGATTCACAACTTTCAGAACACCAAGCTGAAGGTTGGTTAGAAGCATACACATTGACTGGTCGTCGCGGATTCTTCGCATCATACGAATCATTCTTGCGTGTTGTTGACTCAATGATTACTCAAATCTTCAAGTGGTACCGTCAAGCAGACGAAATCAAGTGGCGTAACAAGTACCCTTCATTGAACTTGATCGCAACTTCAACTGCTTTCCAACAAGACCACAACGGTTACACTCACCAAGATCCAGGTCTATTGACTCACTTGGCTGAAAAGAAGACTAAGTACATTCGTGAATTCTTGCCTGCTGATGGTAACACATTGTTAGCCGTTGCCGACAAGTCATTGCGCTTGAACCAAACTATCAACTTGATCGTTGCTTCTAAGCAACCACGTCAACAATGGTTTACTATTGACGAAGCAACTGAATTAGTTGAAAAGGGTCTTAAGGTTATCGACTGGGCTTCTACTGTATCTGAAGATGAAACTCCAGATATCGTATTTGCTTCAGCTGGTACTGAACCAACTATCGAAGCATTGGGTGCTGTTTGGTTACTTAACCAAAAGCTTCCTGAATTGAAGATTCGTTACGTGAACGTTGTTGACTTCTTACGTCTTAAGAAGCAAGACCCACGTGCAATCTCAGATGACGAATTCGACGCTATCTTCACTACTGATAAGCCAGTTGTCTTCGCATTCCACGGTTACGAAGACCTTGTTAAGGACGTATTCTTCGACCGTCACAACCACAACCTTGATGTTCACGGTTACCGTGAAGAAGGTGATATCACTACTACTTACGACATGCGTGTTTACTCACAAATCGACCGTTTCAACCAAGTTAAGGATGCCCTTACTAAGCTTGAAGGTGTTGTTGCTGCTGATAAGATCGCTGAAATTACTGCAGAAATGGACGCTATCTTGGCTCGCCACTTCGAAGTTACTCGTAACGAAGGTATCGATATTCCAGAATTTACTGATTGGAAATGGTCAGCACTTAAGAAGTAATCTACTGCCGATTAACTCTGCTGTTACTAATAGTAAATATGAAAAAGCCGTTCGCATTAGCGAACGGCTTTTTTGCTGTACAATAAATGATTTTAATCTGCGAAGTACTTGGCAAAACGAGCCGCATCAGCAGTATGGAGTTCTACATTAAGAAGAGTTCCATTTTCAGTATAATCAGTACTTAAAATATGCGCATTTTCATTTAAATATGTCACGACTTGACCATCGTTAAATGGAATTAATAAATCGTGAATTTCATAATCCGTGAAAATCTTTTCCTTAATAATATCAACTAACGCCAAGAGTGACGCTTCATCACGTGCTGAATAGACTAAGTTATCACCTTCACGACTTGGAAAGACAACATCCTCCATCTTATCAGCTTTGTTATAGCCAATAACCATTGGAATGCCTTTAACCCCAATTTCATGAAGCGTCTTTTCAGTAGTGGCCATCATTTCCTTGTGATTAGGATCTGAATAATCAACGACTTGGATTAATAAATCAGCTTGGGCCGCCTCAGCTAAAGTTTGTCGGAAAGAACTGACCAAGTTATGAGGGAGTTTTGAAACAAATCCGACCGTATCACTTAATAAGAATTGCTTTTGATCGGGTAATGTTAATGAACGAACAGAGGTATCTAAAGTGGCAAAAAGCATGTTCTTTTCAAAAACTTGTTTTTCTTCACCTTCACCAAACATCCGGACTAAACCATTCATGGTCGTTGATTTACCTGAGTTAGTATAACCAACTAAAGCAACGGTTGGAATGCCTGCTTTATCACGTTGCACTCGACGAGTTGATTCAGACTTGCTGATTGCTTCGAGCTCTTCTTTTAAGTGGGCGATATTTTTTTCAATCGTCCGGCGATCCATTTCAAGTTTAGATTCCCCAGAACCCCGGCTAGTAAAGCCACTCCCAGTCGCCCCAGTTTGTTGATCCAAGCACACATTCATACTAGTTCGTAAGCGGGGGAGTTGGTACTTCAAGCGAGCAATTGCTACTTGGAGTTTAGCTTCTTTTGAACGAGCTCGGTTGGCGAAAATGTCTAGAATCAAACCAGTTCGATCAACGACAGTTGCTTTAGTAGCAGCTTCAATATTTCGGATTTGTGATGGTGATAATTCATCATTGGTAATCACAAATTTAATATCAGTTTCGGCAACTAATTGGGCTAATTCTTCAACTTTTCCTTTACCAAAGTACGTACCGGCATTAGGGCGATCAAGTTTTTGGGTTAGGGTTTCTTGAACGACCATATTATTAGCTGCGACTAGATTTGCTAGTTCTTCCATTGAATAAGCGAAACTAGGATCATTATTATCAAGCCCGGCAATAATGACGGGTTGTAATGTATTTTCTTCTTCTGTTGTTGTCATAAATATACCTTATTACCTTTTTAATTGGCGGGTAATTCGTCAGTAACGCTATAATAAGCAACTTTAATATCATCATCTGAAACAATTAACTTGGTGATACTACCGTTAGCAGGTGCGTGACCTTCAAATGCGGCTTCACCAAAGCGGCCAGCGATACTACGAATTGTTGCCCCGTGAGAAACGAGTAAAATGTCGCCACCATCGGGGTGAAGTTGGCGAAGACGATCAAAGCCTGCTTCGATGCGTGTCCAAAAACGAGTTGAATCTTCAGCATCATGGGCTGGATCAGCAGCATGAATAGCGTCTAAAGTTGCATCGGCACCAATTTCAGCTAGTAAATCAGAAAATGTGGTAATGTTAGCAGCTTCAGCAGGCGCATGCTTAACGATATCAAGGACGGCATCTGGACCACTAACACCTTCAAAGGTACCAAAGAACTGTTCCCGGAAAGCTTTTAAAGGGGTTGGAGCAACAATATCTGTTTGGGTATTTTCTTCAAGGATATATGTAGCAGTTTTGAATGCCCGTGGTAGATCACTTGAATATGCAGCGTCAAAATGGATGTTGCTTAGTAGGTGACCAGCGTGGCGGCCATCGGCAATTCCTTTTTCGGTAAGGTCGATATCACTCCAACCTTGGAAACGGTCGTATTTATTAAAGAAAGTTTGGCCATGACGTACGAGATAAACATTGATTGGTTGCATTTTTTAATACTCCTTTTTGAAAAGTTAAAGACTTTGATACTAATATAGTAACATAAGATAGCAATAAAGCGGTGGCTAGCGTATAATTGATAGCCAAGTAGTAGCAAAAATGTTATTAGGCCAATGTGCCCAGATATAAAATAAAGCGAGAGTATATATGACAGATTCAAACTACACATTCGAACAAAAATACCTGGACCAAGTTAATGAAAAACTTGAGATTGCCCAGAAGAAAACGCAACAAGAACTTGACCGGACTTCAAACGATCGTGCTGATATTGAAAAATCATGGGGTGATGTCCGAATTAAGACAAGTACTTATGAAAATATTTTAGATACGGCATTATCAGTCCGCCAACAACAACAAATGCTGATTGAACGGCAAAATAGTTTCCAAAATGCAACTAAGCGTTTGGAAACATTACAAAAGTTGAAAGTGAACCCATACTTTGCACGCATTGACTTCCAAGAAAAAGGGGAGGAAAAGGCAGAAACTATTTATATTGGGTTAGGTTCGTTTTCAGATACACCAGATCATTTCTTAATTTATGATTGGCGTGCACCAATTTCTTCTATTTATTATGACGGAGGTCTTGGGAATGTTGAATACATGACCCCTGATGGTAAGCAAAATGTCGACGTTCAGCTTAAGCGACAATTCCAAATTGAAGATGGCGTGATTGTAACCATTTTTGATACTGATGAAGCCGTTGGAGATCAAATGTTATTAGATGCTTTGAGTGGTGAATCAGACACTAAGATGAAGAGTATCGTAACGACGATTCAAAAGGAACAAAATAAAATTATCCGTAATACCAGCGCTGATTTGCTATTTGTTCAAGGGGCCGCCGGATCTGGTAAAACGGCCGCGGTTTTACAACGAGTGGCGTACTTGTTATACCGTTACCGCGGTAATTTAAATAGTGGGCAAGTTGTTTTATTTAGTCCAAACCAATTATTTAATGACTATATTGACCAAGTGTTACCCGAACTTGGTGAACAAAACATGGTGCAAATGACATACTACCAATATGCAATGCGTCGATTACCTAAGATTCAAGTTGAAACGTTACAAGAACGCTTTGAAGAACACAATGATGCGGCCAATGAAAACATTACGCGCTTTAAAGGGAGCTTAACGTTCTTCAAGTTAGTGGCGAAGTATGCCCAAACGCTTAACAAAGGCAACTTACGCTTTAAAGATATTAACTTCCAAGGTAAAGCTTTCTTTGATAAAGAGCACGTGGCTAAAATTTATTATGGTTACAATGAACAATACAAATTAGGGCAACGCTTAGATGCTACAAAAGAGCGGTTAACTTCATCATTAAACGGTCGGATTGGTAATGAATTAAAAGAAAAGTGGGTTGAAGAGGCGATTCAAAACCTAACTAAAACTGAAATTGATTCATTATTTGGTGACCAACCACGGGAATTTGCTTCTGAAGAAAAGGAATATAATTTCTTAGCACGTAAAATTGTGGTTAATGCCTTTAAGCCGATTGCAACGGCGATTCACCGTAACCGATTCATCAATTTTAATGCGCAATTTGCAACATTTTTACGAAGTGTGCCTAAGATGATTGATTTAAATAAATGGGATATTTCAATTGCTGATTGGGAAGCTAGTGTCGAACGCACAGTGACAGAGTTTAAGACAAAGCAAATGACATTAGCAGATGTATCAACCTATCTCTACCTTTATGATTTAATTACTGGTAAACGTGGTGAACGTGATATTCGGTTTGTCTTTATTGATGAAATCCAAGACTACTCAGCCTTCCAATTAGCTTTCTTGAAATTTAGTTTCCCGAAAGCCAAATTTACAATGCTTGGCGACTTGAATCAAGCAATCTTTACTAAGGAAAATTCTAAAACATTACTACATGAATTAGGTTCAATGTTTGATCCTGAAAAGACTAGTGTGGTCCAATTGACCAAGACATATCGATCAACGCAACAAATTACCGATTTTTCTAAAGAATTATTAGTTAATGGTGAACAAATCATTGCCTTTAACCGTAATGGTGCTAAGCCAGTTTTAGCGCAATTTGATACGATGGAAGCAATGGAAGCTCGCTTAATCAAACAGATTGAAATAAATAATGCGGCACATGAGACAACTGCGATTATTACAAAGACTTTAGCAGAAGGATTGGCAGTGGATGCTATTTTGAAAGCCGCAGAGCTTAAGGCAACTTTAATTCGCTCAGAAAATCAACGCTTAGTAGCTGGAGTAATTATAGTACCGTCATACTTAGCTAAAGGACTCGAATTTGATGCGGTGGTAGCTTGGGATATCTCAGCAACTAACTACCCATCAGAAAGTGAACGTCAATTAATTTACACGATTGCATCACGGGCAATGCACGAATTAACATTACTAGCTTGCGGGCCAGTAACACCATTACTTGATCGCGTAAATAAGGACTTATACGAGGTAGAATAACCGGTGGCAAATGTAAATTACACCGTTTTGAAGGCTGCAGCTTGGCATCAAATTGGGACAAATTTTGAACCATTACATTCATGGTCTGCACCAATGAGTAGGGAATTACAAGCTGATTATCAAGCATTAATACCACTAATTATTGCCAAAATGGAGCATAATCATGCAGCCGAGGTGCTATGGCATAAAATTCTAAAACAACCTATTGACCAGGCCAAACCATTTATTATTGGCTTGACTGGTAGTGTTGCTGTAGGAAAATCAACAATTTCTAAGGCAATCAAACAACTATTAAATAAGGCGGTTCCCGAGGCTAAGGTTGAAATAGTAACGACCGATAACTTCCTATATAATAATGAAACTTTAGCTAGCCTTCAGTTAACAGAGCACAAAGGCTTTCCCGAATCATATAATATAGAAGCAATGATTACTTTTTTAAAAGCTGTCAAAGAGCGCAAGCCTGATATTAAAGTGCCTGTGTATTCACATGAGTACTACGATATCTTACCGCATCAATCTCAAGTTATTGGAGCTCCTGATGTGGTTATCCTAGAAGGCGTTAATGCGTTGTATCGTCAAGGGCAAGTTTTAGCGCCGATTGATTTAATGGATTTAACATTATATATTGATGCACCAACTGCATTAATCAAAAGTTGGTTTATGGAGCGGTTTGAACATTTAGTAGATACTGCTGTTAATGAACCATCAAGTTATTATCATCGCTTTATTAATGATCGCCTAGTAGCAACTAGTCAGGCTGAAAAGGTTTGGCATGCGGTTAATGAGCGCAATTTGAAAGAATATATTCTACCAGCACGATCATTAGCCGATATAATCATTCAAAAAGGGCCAAATCATAATGTTACGCAAGTTGCATTACGGAAATATTAGTCACAAAGCTGTAAAATTCATTGAATTTTGCAGCTTTTTTTATATTATTTGGGCTAAATTAGTCTTTTTTAGCGATTTTTTTCTAAAAAAAGCGCTAATTTTGCCAATTAGTTAAGGGGGTATACATATTTTGCTAGAAGCAAGCAATGATAGGCTTTTGACACAATGAAAAAAATTATATTACAGGTGTATTACATAAACTCGGGCTTATATGACAGGAAACAACTGTTCTTGTCACAATATAGCTATATGGCTGTTATAAATTACCAGTAATATATAGTTTGTTGATTGATAGCAACGAGTTATCAATACAAAAAGATGGGTCACATCGATGACCAGATAATATAAAACGAATAAATAAACACAACACATGATGTATTTAATAGGAGAAGATATACAATATGAATAATTTGAAGAAAATGTTTTTAACTGGTACTGGTTTGGTTGCAGCCATGATTTCTACAGGAGTTGTTGCTAACGCCGACTCAATCATCACTGTTCACCAAGGCGACACTGTTTCAAAACTTGCTAAGGAAAACAATACTACTATCGAAGCTATTGTTAATGCTAATAAGTTAACTAATGCTAACTTGATCTTTGTTAACCAAAAGTTGACTATTCCTTCAACTAACACACAAGCTCCAGTACAAAAGCAAGCTCCAGTACAACAAGCAGCGCCAGTACAAAAGCAAGCCCCAGTACAACAAGCCCCAGCTACTAATGTTTCAGGCTCAAATGCTGCTGCTAAGCAATGGATTGCTAGCCGTGAATCAGGTAACAACTACAATGCCCGTAACGGTCAATTTATCGGTATGTACCAACTTTCTGCATCATACCTTGGTGGTGACTACTCACCAGCTAACCAAGAACGTGTTGCTAACCAATACGTTCAATCACGTTACGGTTCATGGGTTGGAGCACAACAATTCTGGCAATCACACGGTTGGTACTAATCTAAATTCTGATTAGTAACTACTTTAAAAGTGTAGTTTTTAAGTAAGAACCTCTCTTAGGCAGAGGTTCTTACTTTTGTGGTTAAGATGATAACCATATTTCCAACAAACAGAATAATTCTAACTAAATAATGGCATGATCGGCATAGAGAGTGTGAAACATTTACATGCAACTTATTTAGTAAAAAGACCAGACGTTTTTCGCCTGGTCTTTTTTGTGCACTTTTTTATAACGTGCTCACAAGGCCAAGTCATAGGTTATGGCTAGTATGACACGGTGGCTACCCGGTGATGCTCGCACTTACAAATAATAATTAAATTTATGTCAAATAAGTTGACAAACGTTAGTTAAAAGCTTTAAACTGTATTATCGTATCGTAATTAAAAACACACAAGTAAACAATTTAAAGGAGAACTTGAATGGAAGCAGTTGATGCACAAGGCAAACATTTTAATCGCGGCTTATTAGTTGCCGTGCTCTTAATAGGGACCTTCGTGACCGTTTTAAATCAAACTGTGCTAGCCACGGCGTTGCCGACTTTGATGAAATCATTAGATGAATCATTAGGGACAGTCCAATGGCTCACAACCGGATTTATGTTAGTTAACGGGATCTTAATCCCAATTTCAGCATGGTTAAGTCACCGGTATAACACCAAATGGCTTTACTTAGGCTCAATGGTAATTTTCTTAATTGGAACTACAATTTCAGCCACCGCACACACATTTCCACAGTTATTAACTGGGCGCTTAATTCAAGCGGTTGCAGTTGGGGTAACGATGCCCTTACTACAAGTGATAATGTTATCAATTTTTCCAGCTGAAAAGCGCGGAACAGCCATGGGAATGGCAGGGTTAGTGATTGGTTTAGCACCAGCACTGGGGCCAACATTATCAGGGTGGATTATTGATAATTATGAATGGCAAGTTTTATTTGGAGTAATGATTCCAATTATAATTGTTGTAATTCTAGCGGGCTTGTTCTTTATGAAACCAGTTATCCATACTGGTAAAGAGCCACTTGATTTTTGGTCATTTATCATTTCAACTATCGGATTTGGTAGTTTACTATATGGTTTTTCAGAAGTTAGTTCACAAGGTTGGGGTGATTTTACATATGTTATCTTGCCATTGATTATTGGGGTGATTTTTATTGCCTTCTTCGTTCGGCGACAAGTTACACACGAAAAACCATTACTTCAAGTGCATGTGTTTCAGATTAAACAATTTGCACTTACAACTATTTTATCGTCAATTGTTTTAATCGCAATGATTGGGGTAGAATTGGTTATCCCACAATACTTACAAACAGTACGGGGAATGTCACCTTTTCACGCCGGATTAACCCTATTACCAGGGGCATTATTAATTGGTGTTATGTCACCAATTACTGGTCGCATTTACGATAAAATGGGTGCTAAACGTCTGATTATTGCCGGAATGGTAATCTTAACGCTTGGAACATTACCGTTTACTTTCTTAACTGAAAATACCCCAATTATTAACGTGATCGTCCTTTACGCACTTCGGATGTTTGCCATTTCAATGGTTATGATGCCAGCAACAACATCAGGGATGCAAGCTTTGACGGGGCAATTGGTTGCTCATGGAACTGCTGTTAACAATACAACTCGACAAGTTGCCTCATCAATGGGGACGGCAATCATGATTTCAGTTCTTTCAAATGTGATTAAGAACAATTTACCTGCTAAATCACTTTTAAAGACGGCACCATTTGAGTACAAAAACCAGGCATTAGAGGCAGCTTTAAGTGGATACCACGCTGCTTTTTGGATTGCGACTGGCTTTGCAATTGCTGGATTGATTGTGGCTTTATTCTTAACGGAAAAGCCTAAAAATATGGTTATTATCGATGGAGGTAAAAAACTATGATCTTAGTTTTAATTGCACTTTTTGTAATTGCCTTTTTCGTATCATTTGTATTGATTACTAAGCGGAAATTACGGATAATAGCCTCATTAATTTCATTTGTTGCTTTAGTTGCTAGTTTGACACTCTTAATTCAAAATGATAAATATCATTTTGGAATGAAGCAAGTTAGCCACGTTACAAGCCACCAAATCTTTACAGCAGCTCCTAAAACTCCCGCTGATTTACTGTTATATCAACAAGTGGGTAAGGGGAGTGAGGAAAATGTTTACATTTACAAAAAACATGCTGATAGTAATGCAACTCACACGCAGACCGATGGGAAAACTATTAATTGCGTTTTCTTCACATCAGCTAAACAAGCAACTATTGAAGTAACAACAATTCGTTATGAATATAAGAATAATTTGTATAAATTATTCTTTGGTTTAGGTGATAATGAAACATTAGTATCACGTAACAATACGTTTAACTTACCTAAGTCATGGCTAAAAATTAGTACCACAAATGCTAAGAAGTTAGCTCAGATACAAAAAGATATGACACCTGCTCAAAAGCAAGCACAGGAAACGGCGGCTAAAGCTGCGATTAGTGCTAAAGTTAAAGCAGCAATTATGGCAAATCCCAAGTTGGCTACTGATCCAAGTGCGCAAGCTAAAATTGTTAAGCAAGCAACGACAGATTTTCAACAAAAAGCATTTGCAGATATTGTAAATAAACTCGAAAAATAATTTAATTATTAAAAATAATCCTTTATATTGGTTAATTTAATGGATATTTGCGATTTTCCTGCGAAATTCGATAAATAAAAACTTTTAATTATTTTATAATCGTGTTATAATTCAAGTTGTAGTTTGGTTCGGTTAATTAGGTCTTGTTTCATCAGTATTGAGAAATATCTCCTGGCACCATCAAGTTACATATCAAATATTTCACTACAGTAGTAGTATCAAAAGGAGATTTCTCTCATGGAACAAGGAACTGTTAAATGGTTTAACGCAGATAAAGGTTTTGGCTTCATCACTCGTGAAAACGGCGACGACGTGTTCGTACACTTCTCAGCTATTCAAGGTGACGGCTTCAAGACTCTTGAAGAAGGTCAAGCTGTAACTTTCGACGTTGAAAGTTCAGACCGCGGCCCACAAGCTGCTAACGTTAACAAGGCTTAATTTTAATTAATTAATGTCAAAAAGCAACCGACAGATAATCTGTCGGTTGCTTTTTTGTTGTATACAAACGGAAGGCTAAAACGTGCTTCAACGATACATATAGCTAAGCATATACGCAATTCCATGCTGACTCAAAAGACGCGTCAACAGTTATTGCTATTATGCTACGCGATTTAATCGTATCGTTTCACACTCTGTTTCACGCACTCTGAAAATTACAAAATATTTCCCTAAAAAATGCAAACAAACTTTGAGAATTAGCTAATTTTAAGGTATTATTATTTTATATGAATTATTAATCGTTCAACTGAACGCTGGAGGAAACCCAATGAATGAAGAACAATTTGTGCAAGCATTAGCTGAACATGGTATCAACTTGTCAGCTAAGCAATTAGCACAGTTTGATAAGTATTATGAACTGTTGGTTGCAACGAATGCAAAGTTCAATTTGACTGCTATTACAGACAAAGAAGAAGTCTATTTAAAGCATTTTTATGACTCTCTTACTGCAGCCATCTATTATCCAGCGCTCCAAACTGAAGAACTGGATATTATTGATGTTGGTGCCGGAGCTGGCTTTCCATCATTACCACTAAAAATTGCTTTCCCACAATTAAAGGTAAGTATCGTTGACTCATTAAACAAACGGATTGGTTTTTTAAATGATTTAGCCGCTGCGCTTGATTTAACTGGGGTTGCGTTTTACCATGATCGGGCCGAAACATTTGGTGGCAAAAACTCACCACACCGTGCTAAATACGATCTTGTAATGGCTCGTGCAGTTGCGCGAATGACTATCTTGAGTGAATTAACATTACCACTTATGAAGGTCAAAGGGGTTCTTTTAGCAATGAAGGGCTCAAGTGCGCAAGTTGAATTAGCCAATGCCGAATTTGCCTTAAAGACCCTCGGCGGCCAAGTTCTTGAAACACACGCCTTTACATTGCCAAATGGGGATCCACGCGAAATTGATGTGGTTCAAAAAACTAAGGTAACTCCTAAAAAATACCCCCGAAAACCTGGAACGCCAAATAAAGAACCACTAGGGGAATAAAAATTTTTGGAAGGCATACGTAATATGAACAATGATTTACAAGGTATCTCCAATGTTGAACTTGAGATGCGCATTGAACAGTTATTAAAGGCCAGTGCAGATGCACAATTTTCTGTAATTGATGAAGCCAATGCCTACCAAGAAATTATTACGGCAACTAATATTACACAGGCAAACCTAGCAAAACGTTTAGGATGCTCACAAGCTACAATCGCCAATAAATTACGGTTATTAAAGTTAAGTGATGTTGCCAAAACAGCGTTACAAAATAATCAAATTACAGAACGACATGGCCGCACGATTCTTAAACTTGAAAAACGCAAGCAAGTAGCAGTCGTTAATAAGATTTTAAAACACAAATTAAACGTTAAACAAACAGAAGAATTAGTTCAAAAATTAGTTCAAACCCAACTTGATCTGCCAACTCAACAAGCAATGTTACAGGATTTCTTAAAGCAAGGAATGCAGCGCTTAGCCAAGCAAGGAGTCTTTGTCGAACAACGTGAGGTTGACGATCACGTCATTTTAAAAATAATTGATAAGAACCAGACAGAGAGGAATGCTTAAATGGCACATGTAATTGCAATCGCAAATCAAAAAGGAGGTGTAGGTAAGACCACAACTAGTGTTAACCTAGGAGCCGCCTTGGCATCAGCTGGTAAACGTGTTTTGCTTGTCGATATTGACGCGCAAGGAAATGCAACCAGTGGAACAGGGATTGAAAAAGCGGAAATTGAACAAGATATTTACGATGTATTAGTTAATGAAGTTCCGATTGAAGAAACTATTTTAAAATCATCTCATGAAGGCATGGACGTGGTTCCAGCAACAATTCAACTCTCAGGGGCTGAAATTGAATTAGCACCTCAAATGGCCCGTGAAATGCGCTTAAAGGATGCGTTAGATACTTTACGTGATCAATATGACTATATGATCATCGATAATCCACCTTCACTTGGAATTATTACAATTAATGCCTTTACGGCTGCGGATTCAATTTTGATTCCGGTGCAAAGTGAATATTACGCCCTTGAAGGGTTGGGACAATTACTTAACACGGTTAAATTAGTACAACGCCACTTTAATACAGATTTAAAAATTGAAGGGGTCTTATTAACGATGTTTGATGCTCGGACTAATTTAGGGCAAGAAGTTAATGCGGAAGTTAAAAACTACTTTGGTGACCAAGTATACAAAACTATCATTCCGCGGAATGTACGTTTAAGTGAAGCGCCAGCTCATGGGTTGGCAATTACTGATTATGATCCAAGTTCACGTGGTGCAGAAGTTTATACGGCTTTAGCAAAGGAGGTCTTAGCGGCCCATGGCGATTTCTAAAAAGAAGAGTATTTTAGGCGAAGGTAAGGGACTTGGAGCCCTCCTTAGCAGTAATAATATTGATATTGACATTGAAGATTTGAATGCAGAAAAGGTGCATAAAATTCATTTAGATGAAATTGTTCCCAATCCATTTCAGCCCCGTAAAAATTTTGATCAAGCAGCTTTAGAGGATTTAGCAGCTTCAATTAAAAATGAAGGGGTCTTCCAACCAATTATTATTCGGCATCCGAAACGTTCGGTAAAGCAATATGAAATTATTGCTGGTGAGCGGCGTTTCCGAGCTTCAAAAATGGCGGGCTTAGATACAATTCCAGCCATTGTCCGAGATTTATCTAATGAGCAAATGATGCAAGTTGCAGTCATTGAAAATTTGCAGCGTGAAGATTTATCACCAATTGAAGAAGCACAAGCCTATCATACTTTAATGGAAAATTTGAATATCACGCAAAGTGAATTAGCCAAACGCCTAGGTAAATCACGGCCTTTTATTGCCAATTATTTAAGACTATTGACGTTACCTTTGAGTGTTAAAGATTTAGTAGAACAAGGATCCCTTTCAATGGGGCAAGCCCGGACGCTACTTGGTCTAAAAGCTAAAGATCAAATTACAACTTTAGCGAAACGTGTCATCGAAGAAGGTTTAACTGTACGTCAGCTTGAAGAACTTGTTAGCGAACTCAATGGTGTTGAACCGACTGAAAAGCCCACAAAACCTAAAAGCAAAGCCAAAACTGAAGGTAATAAGTTTATCAAAGCCGCAGAAGGCCAGTTAGAAGAAAAATTTGGTACGAAAGTACTCTTAAAGAGCAAGACTAATGGTAAAGGAAAAATTGAAATTAATTATCTTTCAGATGATGATTTGAGTCGCATCCTAAATATGCTTAACATTAGTCTTGATTAGTAGGTAATACGATGGAATATAACGTAAATGATATCGTTGAGATGAAAAAGCCACACGCATGTAAAACCAATGCTTGGGAAATTTTGCGTGTGGGAGCAGACATCAAGATTAAGTGTGTCAATTGTGGTCACCAAATTATGATGTCACGCAATGATTTTAACCATCGGATAAAACGTGTGTTAGAAGCACATGTAACCGATGAAGGATAATAATAGAAAGAAGAGATAAATATGGCATTAACAGCAGGAATCGTTGGTTTACCTAACGTTGGTAAATCAACCTTATTTAACGCAATTACAAAGGCTGGGGCTGAAATGGCTAACTATCCATTTGCAACTATTGAACCCAATGTGGGGATGGTTGAAGTTCCAGATGCTCGATTAGCACGGATTCAAGAAGTTGAGCCAGCCGATAAAATTGTCCCAACTACATTTGAATTTACTGATATTGCAGGAATCGTTAAAGGGGCTTCAAAAGGTGAAGGTTTAGGGAATAAATTCCTTGAAAACATTCGCCAAGTTAACGCAATTGTACATGTTGTGCGAGCATTTGATGATGATGAAATTACCCACGTTAATGGTGTAATTGATCCACTTGATGATATTGAAACAATCAATACAGAATTGATTTTAGCGGACTTAGAAGCCGTTGATAAGCGGTATGCTAAGGCAGAAAAAGCCGCCAAAACGGCTAGCAATAAGGAAGCTAATGCTGAATTTGCCGTTTTACAAAAAATTAAACCAGTTCTTGAAGCTGGTAAATCAGTCCGCACACTTGAATTTAATGAAGAAGAACAAAAAGTTGTCCGTGGATTATTCTTGTTAACGTCAAAACCTGTGCTGTACGTTGCTAATGTAGCGGAAGAAGATATGGCTGATCCAACTGCTTCTAAATACTTTAAGTTAATCCAAGACTTTGCGGCCACTGAAGGCGCAGAAGTAATCGGTTTATCAGCCCGGGCTGAAGAAGAAATTGCCGAACTAGAAGATGAAGATAAGCAAGAATTTTTGGATATGAATGGGGTAACTGAGCCAGGATTAAACAAGTTAATTCGGGCGGCTTATCACTTACTTGATTTACGGACATTCTTCACTGCTGGTGGTAAAGAAACCCGTGCCTGGACTTTTAAAGCTGGCATGAAGGCACCACAAACAGCCGGGGTGATTCACTCAGACTTTGAACGTGGCTTTATCCGTGCTGAAACAATTGCTTTTGACGATTTAGATCAATTTGGTTCTGTTAAGGCAGTCCGTGAAGCAGGTAAACGTCGTTCTGAAGGTAAAGAATACGTTGTTCAAGATGGTGATATCATCGAATTCTTGTTTAATGTTTAAGAAATTCACGAGCCTTAAACTTAAGTTAAGGTATAATGAATTTTAATTTAATATTCAATCAATATAATTATAGGATAAGGTGCAATGGTAGAAGAAAACAGTAATGAAGCTGTAGCAGAACAAACCGCTGCAGAAACTACAGAAACACCGGTTGCTACAACTGCTCATGCAGCGAAGCAAACGTTAACTAAACGCAACGAAGATTTCATGTTCCAACTAAAAAAACAATTACATGGTAAAATGGAAGCAGATCAGCTAGCTAGTGAACTAACTAAGATCGAAAATGAACTTTTAGCTGCACAAGCAACTGGAACAACCGCTAAGCAATTATTTGGGACACCAAGTGAAACTGCTGCTAAGTTAATCGCTCCTAAACCACGGCAAGCGGTAGCTGGTAATGATGCTGGCTACTGGCTGAACGCGTTAGATACAGGGATTTTATTCTTAGCAATGTTTGGGGCGGTCTTTGGATTTTTCATGCTCTTCAACGGTTCAAAGTTACAAACTAACGGTGCACCATATGGGGTGGTAAGTTTAATCTTAACAGCCGCGACCGGTGGGTTGATTTTCGCATATATCCAAGGCTTACTATTGCCAAGCGCTAATAAACCAAAACGACCATTTTGGTACCGCTTAATAGCAATGATCTTAGCAATTATTGCTTGGATGTTAATTTACTTAGGAGTATCATTTATTCCACATTCAATTAACCCAATTTTACCAGCTTGGGCATACATCATTATCGCTGTATTGGCTTTTGTAGGCTTTATTTACGAACGTCGAATTACCGGGATTACTGGTGGCTTCTTCGGTGGACCAACACCTAAAAAATAGCAATAACAAATATTGAAATATATCAGACGAGGTGATATCGATGACAAAAATTCTTGTTGCAGATGACGATCGCGAAATCGCAGAATTACTTGAAATTTATATTAAAAACGAAGGTTACGAATCAGTAATCGCTTATGATGGTCATGAAGCACTATCAAAGTTACATACTAATCCAGATATTGGTCTAGTAATTTTAGATATCATGATGCCAGAGCTTAACGGTTTAGAAGTTGTTAAAGAAATTCGAAAAGATTCTCAAGTACCAGTTTTAATTTTGTCAGCTAAGACATCTGACATGGACAAGATTCAAGGATTAATTACAGGAGCTGATGACTATGTTACTAAGCCATTTAATCCACTTGAAATCATGGCGCGCGTTAAATCATTACTTCGTCGTTCTGATAACCGTGTTCAAGATATCACACCGGATGTTTTAAATGTGGGCTCTTTGATTATTAATAAAGATTCACATGAAGTTAAAACTGTCAGCGGTGAACGAATTGCCCTAACTGCACTTGAATTTGGAATCTTGTACTTGCTTGCAAGTCATCCAAATCGTGTATTTTCAGCTGATGACATTTTTGAACGTGTATGGCAACAAGAATCAGTAGTATCTGCTAAAACAGTTATGGTTCACGTGTCACACTTGCGCGATAAGATTGAAGAAGCAACCAATGGTGATCAAGTTATCCAAACTGTCTGGGGTGTAGGATACAAGATTGAACGCCGTTAATATTAAAGCAGCCTGATAAAGGTGTTGTTAAAAAGGACTGTGACATAACTGTTTTTTAGTAATATGTCATGGTCCTTTTTCGTACCGTTAAAGCAAGAAAGGGTTAAAAAATGAAATTAACTGGTCGGGAAAAATGGCTTCTTTTTTGGGAAGGTATTATTACAATTGGGATTCTGTTATTACTTGATTGGAGTGTATTAACGATTATTGATCAGGTGGTACATACGAATGAAAGCTTTCAAGTAGGAATTTTTGAGATAAAAAGTGGCCTATCTTTTGGACCAGAAGATTTACGAATTTGGAGTTACCAATGGGTAGGAATTTTAATGATTGGTGGCATTAATTTATGGATTTTAATCTGGCGATTAGTGCGGCGGTATCGAAGCTTACAAATGGGACATATCTTAAGTGAATTGCATTATATTGCAGCTGGACATTTTAAGCATCATATTTCATACCAATTGAATAATAATTTACAAAAAATTATTGATAGTGTTAATGCAATGGTTGATGCACAGATTATGGCACGCGAGGACGAATTAGCAATTGAACGTTCTAAAGATGAAATGATTACCAATATTTCCCATGATTTAAGAACACCATTAACTTCGATTATTGGTTATTTAGGTTTGGTAGAAAATGAATATGATAAGTTAACGCCAGAATTAATTCAAAAGTATACCCACACCGCATATGCTAAAGCAACGCAAATGAAATCATTGGTTGAAGAATTATTTGAATTTGCACAAATGCAACAATTAGATTTGCGTTTGAATTTTGAAAAAATTAACTTAAGTGAAATGTTGGAACAATTAGCAGCTAGTTTTGAATTGGAAGCTCAGCATAAAAAGCTTACCTTAACAACAGAATCACAGCCAGATGATATTATTATTGATGCCGATCCTGATAAAATGGCCCGCTTATTTATGAATTTGGTTCAGAATGCATTGAAATATGGTACTGGGGCAACGTTTATTAAATTAACGAGTCGGTTAGAAAAGAATTTTGTCGAAGTACGGGTAATAAACGATGGTAAAAAGATTCCGGCAGATGCAGTTGAACATATCTTTGATCGTTTTTACCGTGTAGAGGGCTCACGTTCAACTAAAACTGGTGGTACCGGTCTAGGGTTAGCCATTGTATTAGGGGTCGTGGAAGGACATAATGGTTCAATTTATGCAACATCAGATGATAATACAACTGAATTTGTAGTCCAAGTACCAATAGTTCAAAGGAGTATGGGGAAAATAAATGAAAATGATACACAAGGACATGCAACCACAACGGATTAAGTTATTGTTAGCTAGTCTACTAATAATGACGGGCTTAGCTGTGGTATTAGATCAGCCTATAATTCACGCAGATCCGGTTACAACGAACATTGATGCCAAAGGAGCAATTGTTGTTGATGCGGAAAGTGGTCAAATAATTGCTCAGCAAAATATGAATAAAGTTTTGCCAGCTGCTTCAACTTCAAAATTAATTACGGCCTATTTGGTAAATAAAGCAATTAGCAAAGATAATTTATTTGATTGGGATTCAGTCACTAAAATTTCAAAAAATGTGGCTAAAGTCAGTATTGAACCTGAACTTACGAATGTACCGCTAGCACCTGGGCGTGTTTATAGCGTTCAAAAATTATATCAAGCTGCGTTACTTGGGTCAGCGAATGCCGCTGCTATGGCATTGGGTGATGCAATTAGTGGTAATCAGCATGCATATATCCAACAGATGAAACAACAACTTGGTATGTGGGGAATTGATAATGCCACGATTAATTCTGCTGCAGGGTTATTAAATTCACAAGTCTATAGCGATGCAGTAGGCAGCAATCCAAATACCGAAAATCTATTAAGTCCCAAGGATATGGCAATTATTGCAACACATTTGGTTGATGATTACCCAAATGTTATTCAAACGACGGCCTTACCTAATATAGATTTTTATGGTACGAATGTTGCATCTACTGACGCTTTATTGCCGGGTGGTAGCGTAAAGACAAAATATCAATTTGATGGCTTAAAAACGGGGACATCTATTAAAGCTCATCAAAACTTTGTGGGAACATTAAAATATGATAATCGGCGCCTAATCACGGTTGTTTTCGGGACAGGACCTGTTGATGGAGAAAATCCGACCCGTTTTTATCAAACAATTAAGCTACTTGATCAAACTTTAAGCAAAGTTCATTTCGTAAAGCTTGATGCAGGTGCAATAACTGCACAGACACCGATTAAAGATGGGCAAGATAAAACCTTAATAGTTACAAATCAACAACCAATTGGGGTTTGGTTACCACGTACACAACAAACTCCCAAAGTTACAATTACCGCTAACAAAGAATTTGCTGCACCAGTTAAAAAAGGTGAAGCTGCGGGGATGGTAAAAATTAATGATGCAACGTATTTAAGTAGCCATGATGATTTTGCCAGTGTTGCCGTTGCACAACATCCAGTAAAGAAACTAGGCTTCTTTGCACAAATATGGCGAAACTTCCTTGATTTATTCTAAAGTTGACATTGTTGTCAACTTGAATGACAATAAGCTATACAATAGTTAGAGAAGTGGAGTATTAACATGGAAAAGGAACCTGTGCAGTATCAATTGTTTCGCAAAATTTTTAGTGCAGAGCGAATGGTTTTTCGAATTGGCGAATTAAGTGCAATGACTGGCGTGTCAAGTCGACAGTTACGGTACTGGGAACAGAAAAATTACATTCAGGCCATGGAACGTGGGGATGAACAAGCAGCTCGTTCATACCGTTTTCGAGAATATGCTCGCGTAATGGGAATAAAGTATTTTCAAGATCAGGGGTATACTTTGTCAGCATCAGTAAAAAAAATCAATGAATACATTGATATGGCGAATTTTGTACATGTGTTTGTCAAAGAAGCGATTCAAACGATTGAAGATTATGGTGACCATATTGAAATTGACCTTGGTTGGTTTGATGAAGCAACGCAGCAACGGTTAATTGCTGTCCAAAAAGATGGTAAAGTTACGTACAAAATTATTGAACGTTAAGTTTTAGTTTTGATTTTGATGATTACGTTAGAATAAAGCGAATAAATCTGAACAATTGGTTAGAAACGACTATAATTGCTTGAATAGATTAACAAAAACTAATAAAATTGTTTATAGAAAACGTTATAGAAATTTTATTAAGTAGAGGACCAAAATGAGAACATACACTGACCCAAAATTTAAGCTGTTTTCATTAAGTGCCAATCAACCACTTACTGAAAAAATTGCCGAATCAATCGGAGTTGAATTAGGTAAAGTTACGGTCGATCGCTTTAGTGATGGAGAAATTCGTGTCAATATTGATGAAAGTATTCGTGGAGACAATGTCTACATTGTTCAATCAACGTCAGCACCGGTAAATGATAATTTAGTTGAATTATTGATTATGATTGATGCTTTACGTCGGGCTAGTGCCGCAAGTATTAACGTAGTAATGCCATATTATGGTTATGCTCGTCAAGATCGTAAAGCGCGTTCTCGTGAGCCAATTACTGCTAAGTTAGTTGCTAACATGCTTGAGAAGGCTGGAGCCACACGTGTAATTGCCTTTGACTTGCATGCTGCCCAAATTCAAGGATTTTTTGATATTCCAATGGATCATTTGATGGGGGCACCTTTATTGGCGGATTACTTACTTAGTTCCGGAATTGCTGAAGAAGGTAATACGGTGGTTGTTTCACCTGACCATGGTGGTGTAACCAGAGCCCGAGCATTGGCGGAACTATTAAAGGCCCCAATTGCAATTATTGATAAACGGCGTCCAAAAGCCAATGTTGCTAAGATTATGAATATTATCGGTAACGTTGAAGGTAAGCGGGCAATCATGATTGATGATATGATTGACACAGCCGGGACTATCACTCAAGGGGCTCAAAAAGTAATGGATGAAGGTGCTTCTGAAGTTTACGTGGTAGCAACTCATGCGGTCCTTTCTGGTCCAGCAGTTGAACGTCTTGAGAACTCGGTATTTACTAAGGTTATCTTGACTGATTCAATCAAATTACCAGAAGAAAAGAAATTTAGTAAATTGGTACAAGTTTCATCAGCTGACTTATTAGCCGATGCGATTATGCGGATTAATGAAAACAAGGCAGTCTCACCATTGTTCTTGAGTCGTTACCGTCGTGGTGCACATAAATAAAATAGTACAATTCTCTTTGGGAAGTGTGAAGTATTAGAAAAAAGTTCGTCGAAGGTATACCTTTGGCGGCTTTTTTGTATATGCATAAATGATAGTGTCTAAAGCAGTTCATGTATGGATAATTAATTATCTATATGGTTTCTTAAATGTACGTAAAGGATTATTAAAGAAACTTTTTTGTGGATATTCACTACCGATATTAAGATCGTAATAAAAAAATGTGTAGGATGTGATTTGATGCAAATAAATAATTTACAAAATCAATTTAAATTCAATATCGATACAATGCAAGTAGTTGACAACGAAGAGCCCACTAAGTTATTAGCACCTGATTTGGCTGCAAAAAGAGCAAATAATAAGGAAACGGTTGAATTATCAGATACCGCCCAGGCAATTTTGGCAGGGATTAAGGCTGGAACAATTAAAGACTTTCAAATTGGTAGTCATATGGATAAAGATGGTCTAGATGAGATTAGTAGGCAAAATGACGATAATAAACCGCATGAACTACTAATCGGCTTGTTAAACAAGTTTAAGCATGAAAAACTTGAACGGTTAAAGTAATGTGAATTAGCTTAGAAGTAATCCATAAGATATATCATTTAATCTTGAGTAAACTTTTCTTATTAGAAGATGATTAAAATATGTAAGCAACGGTTAACCTACCTTATAGAATAATGCTATGATATTTGGTGAGTGTTTTTTGCTATTTAGTATTTTTATTAAAAGTTACGCTTAAGAAATGGAGATTTTTATGGATATTTTTCGTAAAAAAAGTGTCGCGGATTTATTAAAGACACAACCGCGCTTGAAACGTACACTACGTACTTGGGATTTAATCTTACTTGGAATCGGTGATATCATTGGGACTGGGATTTTTGTTTTAACCGGTAAAGGTGCACTAACGGCCGGACCAGCTTTGTCGCTTTCATTTTTGCTAGCTGCCATTTGTTGTGGCTTTGCGGGGCTATGTTATGCTGAATTTGCTTCAATTGCTCCAATATCTGGTTCGGCATATACTTATTCATATATCGCATTTGGTGAAGTAATTGCGTTTATGATTGGCTGGGATTTAATTTTAGAATTTTCATTAGGTGCCGCCAATGTTTCGGCGGGGTGGTCGGGATATTTCGTGAGTTTATTAAATAATGCGGGCATTCATTTGCCGACTGCTTTAACAGCTGCCGCCGGAACTACACCAGGAGTAACAACTTATTTTAATTTACCAGCATTCTTAATTGTTCTTTTAGTAACGTGGATTATTTCAAAGGGCATCAATAATACGAAGCGAGTTAATGACATTATGGTTATTATCAAAGTCTTGGTGATTGTCATCTTTATTGCGGCTACCTTCTGGTTTATTAAAATTTCCAATTGGACTCCATTTGCACCTCATGGAGTATATAGTTTTAGCCATGGGACAGCGATGGGAATCATTCCAGCAGCTTCGATTGTTTTCTTTTCATTTATCGGGTTTGATGCAATTTCTTCAAGTGCTGAAGAAACAATCAATCCAAGTAAAACAATGCCACGTGGTATCATTTGGTCATTAGTTATTTCAACCATTTTATATATTTTGATGACACTAGTAATGACAGGTGTTGTTGATTATCATGTTTTTGCTAAATACTTAAATGCCCCCGTCTTAGCAGTTTTACATCAAACTGGCCAGCTTTGGTTAGCTGTTTTTGTAAGTATTGGTGCGATTGTCGGGATGACAACAGTTATCCTCGTAGATTTATATGGCCAATCACGTATTGCATATGCTATGTCTCGCGACGGATTGTTTCCCAAATTTTTTAGTGACGTTGACAAAAAATTCTTGGTACCAGCAAAAGGAACCTGGTTTTTTGGGATTATCACAGCATTTGCAGGTGGTCTAATTAATTTAGATGTATTATCTGAATTAGTTAATATTGGTACTTTATCAGCATTTGTTTTAGTTTCGGCTGGTGTATTAGTATTACGTAAAAAGGAACCAGATTTACATCGCGGGTTTAAAGTTCCCGGAGCACCGATAACACCAATTATTTCAATTATTTTTTGCCTAGTATTAATTGCCGGATTGAACTGGGAAACTTGGGTACGATTCGCAGTTTGGTTTGCCATTGGCTTAGCAATTTACTTTTTATACAGTCGTAAACGTTCGGAGTTAAACACTAAATAATATTTAATGACTGGAATCAAAAAGTTTATACACAAAAGGCGCCCAGATAACGAATAAAACTAGAAAAAAGACTGAATTTGTAAAAATTCGGTCTTTTTTCGTAGTTCACGCAAATTATTATGGCACAATTTTGGTAGCTACTGGCTTGGGCTGCTAAGTGATTAATAATGCGTGATTATAAAAATATAGCTAAAGGTTATATTTCATCTGTTATAATTAAGTGGAATAATTAAAAAAATTATATTTATACGCCATATCTAAAGGACGGGATTTAACGATGGAAATAGAAAACTCAAATAGTTATGGGCGCAAAAATCCACGGGCATTGAAAATTCGTAAAGCCGCCTATGAATTAATTACAGAAGTTCCCTTTGAAGATATCACAATGACCGCAATTGCGGAACGAGCTGGTGTGGCCAAAGGGACGATTTTTAATTATTTTAGAAATAAAGAAGATATATTTATGGCAATTTCGCTAACTGGCTATCAGTACTTTTGCGAAGAAATTGAAAAGCAATTGGCAGAAATTGAAATCAAAGATAAAGTAGAATTAAAGCAATTTTTGTTGGAACAAACCCAAACATTGGTGCAAGAATATCAGATAATTATTTTAATTAATTCGTTACGCCGCTTTTCATTAGAAGCACATGCTGATCCAATTCAAACGGAGGAAGGGCGGACCCGGATTTTCTTATTAATTAACAATATTGTTAAGGAAGCAGTTAAAAATATTCCAGATGTCGATTTATCGGAGATACGACATGCCTTTATTATTCAAGGAGCTATTTTGAATGGAATGTTGAATTTTGGTAATTTAGACCAAGTCAATAATATTCAATTTAATATGGCGATGCCTGATATGGTGGTTAATGTTGTTGATGAATCAATTAATTTGTTTAGCTTGTATTTAGATAGTATTTTATTTAAAAAATAAGTTACATATTTTAATTTTTGGGAAAAGAGGATTGATTGTGTTCAATGACAAGTTTAATAGCTATGATCGAAAGAATAAACGAGCCTTTCAAATTGGCCAGGCCGCATACGATTTAATAACTGAAAAACCATTTAATGATATAACGATGACGATGATTGCTCAAAGGGCACAAGTTGCTAAAGGGACAATTTTTAACTATTTTAATAGTAAAGAAGACATCTATATGGCGATTGATATAAATGGTTATACAAAATATTTTGAGCAGGTTAAGGCGGAATTAGTAGCTACAACGATTACTAATCAAACTGAGCTTAAAATGTTTTTAGTACATACTATGAAAATTTTAGCTAGAGAATACCAAGTTATTATCTTAATTCACTCGCTACGCCGGTTCACTTTAGAAGCACATGCTGATCCTTCACAGACAGAACGTGGACGGAGTGCTATCTATCAATTATTAAGTAGCATCTGTCAAACAATGGTTACCAATGTTCCTGATATAGATATAAATGAACTTATACATGCCTTTATTATTCAAGGTTCAATTTTAAATGGCTTGCTTACATTTGCAAATATTAATAAATTTAATGGTGTTAATCTGGCGATTGAAATGCCAGCAACGGAAATTGCAATTGAAAAAGAAGCGTGTCAATTATTTGAATTGTATTTGAATAGTATTTTAAAGTGAAAACAGGAAACCCCCGTCCGAATTTTTTAAAATTCGGGCGGGGGTTTCCTGTTTTACGCTAGTATCTACCTTTTGGAACACATTCTGTAAGCAAATTACTGCTAAATTTTAGTTATGCTACAGCCTCATTTATATTTTGAGGTTGGTCGCGGCAATAAATATGCACTGCCAATTAATAAGAATCCAATCGTAGTAAGCCCAGTCGCAATTTTAGTAATTAAATTCATACTTGTCCAAAAGTATAAACTAAATAAAATAAGCGCAATGATAATGTGTATACCACCAGTAATTTTTTGTAATTGTGGATTAGGTTTAGCTTTAAGAAAATGTTCAGTGAGTGCGGAAATGATCAACATAATACTCACAAAAATTAATTGCATAATTTTATCCTTTAATGTTGTATTTATTGACTTAATTGAATATCAATATTTAAGCTCTCATTTACGAAATAGGCCACCTTTCCATAGAAAGAAAGAAAAGATGAGCATAATCACAACCATAATTGCAATTGTAATTATCCAGCCATAAGGGTTATTCATTAATGGTAGCGGAACATTTTCCCCCCAGAATCCAGAAACAATTGTTGGCACAGTCAAAAGAATCGAAAAGACCGTTAATAGTTTCATCGTCCAGTTCAAATCATTATTCACTAAGTTAGAATAAGCCCCTGAAACGGATGTGACCACATCTTGAGCCATTGTTGCCATATCGGTAGCTTGACGCAGTTCAACTAAGATATCATCAATATGTTCAGACTGTATCGTGGATAAGCGACTAGCTTCATGGCGCTTGAGATTTTCTAATAATACAATATCGGACTGTAATGAATTTAAATAATAGATTAGATTAGTTTCTAATTCTAGTAAGGCATTAATTTCTTTTTGAACTTGTCGTGCGTGGGCTAAGCGTTCTTGAATTCCCTTACGACGACGATTAATCCCAACAAGGGCAGTAACATAATCGGTAACTAAAGAATATAGACCATTGAGGACTACATCAATCGCTTCAATTTCATCATCAGGTTTTGCAACTTGATGGTTATCAGGACTAATCAAGATATCGTTAATAAACTCAGTTGATTCACGCGTGAAAGTAAATAAGTAGCCTTCACGAAACATAATGCCAATCGGACTTGTGACGGCTTGAGACCCATCCAAAGTAACAACGTCAAAAATCATTAACTTGGTATCATTATGTACGTCATATTCCATCCGTGCACTTTCATTTGGGTCGGTTGCATAAAATAGTAATTCATTAGTCAAGTGATGTTGCTCAATTAATTGGGTGCGTTCTTCTGATGTTGGATCAGAAATTTGCAACCATTTAAATTTTTTAAAATGAGTAATTTCTTTTATCATGGTATCATCTGCCTACATCTTTAGTTTAGAATAGTATACCTCTACTATAACAAATTAATGAAACGGTGACATGAATAAAAACACTTGCACGGCAATTAATATACTAGCAGCAACTAACCAATTCCACTTAGGAATCTTGATAATATGATAATGTGTTCGACGTTTGCCTTCAGCAAAACCATGTGAACGCATAGCTTGTGCTAGATTATTAGACCAGTTAAATGATGTTAAGATGGCTTTGAAGAAAATTTGGGGTGAATAAAAGTGTAAAACCTCACCACGCATGCGGGCCGCTAGTCGGATGGTTTTAACCTCTTGAGCAATCCGTGGTAAAAAGTTAAATGCGGCTAAAACACCGTAGACAAAGGTGTTAGGCAGCCGAAAATTTTGTTCAAGTGATTTCAACAAGTCATCAATATTGGTGGTAAAAGTAAAACAGCTACCAATCCAAATGTAAGCAAAAATCCGAGTTAGTAATACAAAAGCCATATGGACATGATCGCCTGTCCCATAAAAGTAAAGTGAAGACCACGAACCAAAGGCTGGTAAAATTGGCAATAGTATACTGTAAAGCATTAGTTTCCAATTAACTCGTTTAAATAATAAATAAATAATTGCACAAATAATCAATGCAATATTTAGACTAATTGATTTTGTAAATGAAATTTCCAAGCTAATCAACAAGGCGACCGCAATTTTGATACTAGCATTCATGGTTAATGTACCTCGTAAGTTAAAGTTTGGTTATCAAAAATTAAGTGATGATCAAAGTATTGCGTAATCCCATTTAATTGATGGCTAATCATTAAAATAGTTTGGTGCTGAGCTGAAGCGGTTGCTATCAATAATGTAAAAATATTATCAACAGATACTAAATCAAGCCCGGCTAAAGGTTCATCAAATAACAAGACAGGGGTGCCAATTATAAGCATTAATAAAATTTGGAGTTTCTTTTTTTGACCACCAGATAATTGATAAATAACGTGTTCTTTGAGCGCAGCCATGTTTAATTGTGCTAAAGTACTATCAATTTTGGCAGGAGTCCATAAATCAGGGTGTAAAGCATGTTTTAAACTTAATTCAATTTCTTCCATGACCGTCATTTTAAGATATTGTTGCTCAGCTTGTTGGAAAACTAAGGCAACTTCACGCACGTATTTTGGTAGTTTGATAGTTTGAATATCAGTACCTAAATAACTAATTTGGCCATCATATGCTTTAAGGCGGGTTAAAGCTGTAAAGAAAGTTGATTTGCCAACCCCATTAGGACCGGTAATTAAAGTGAATTTTTCTTTAGCAATTGGCAGAGAAATTGGTTGCAGTAAAGTCCGACCACTAGTTTTAAGGCTAAGCTGATTTATTTCAAAAACACTTTGACCACTTACGGGTTGATAATTGGCAGGTTTAGCACTAAATTTAGCAAAATAGCTAGTAGTATCAGTAACTTCTATTAAATGCTGACCATCGATAGTATACATGCTTGAGATAATATCGGCGTAACCGGCTAAATCGTGATCGGAAATAATAATTGTGCGGCCTGCTTGTTGTAATTGCTTGAGCTTTTGTAATAGTTCTAGCCGTGCTATGGGATCAACACTTGCAAACGGTTCATCTAATAAAATAATATCGCTATCCATGGCTAAGCAAATTGCTAAAGCAACTTTTTGTGCTTCACCACCGGATAATGTTTGGATATTTTGGTCTTTGAAATTAGCGATATCTACAAATTCTAAAGCCGCCATAGCACGGGCTTTAATATCGTCGGGCGGTGTTTGAAGATTCTCAAGTGTAAAAACTAATTCATCAAAAGGGGTACTCATTGCAAATTGCTGGTTGGGATTTTGAAAAAGTAAAGCAACTTTCTTAACTCGTTCGATAATACTTAAATCATTAATATTGTGATCTTCGAGTTTGATTGCACCGTTAATGAAACCGCCAAATTCGGGATAAAGCCCCGCCAATGCTTTTAACAAGGTTGATTTACCACTACCTGAGGGGCCAATTAAAAGATTAAAACTTCCAGCATCAAGGGATAAATTAACGTCAGCGATAATTGGAGTGGCATTTTCTTGATAAGCGATACTTAAGTTGTGAGTAGTAAGCACAGGCATGGTTATAATCCTCATTATTTTATAGTTAATATGTACCTATTTTAGCTAAATAGCTAAAATAGATGTGCTAAAGATATGTGTTATTAAAAATTAACGGTTTAAAATTCCTGATTTATCAATTAGCTTAGTAATGGCTGCGACTAATACACCACCAAAGAAGCCAATTGAAATGAAGCGGATAATAAACAAAGTAACTAACATGCCAAAGCTATATGAAGCATAGCCATTAGCATAAAGATCATAACCAAAAGTTACAATTGTACTAGTTAAAGTTGAAAGAACAAGACTTAAACCATTCCACACCTTGTAACCAGTTAAAGCAAAACCAAGCTCACCACCAATTCCTTGAATCAAGCCAGAAAGGAGCGTTGAGACTCCCCATTGTGAGCCAATAATCATTTCAGCAAAGGCGGCAAGGAATTCTCCTAAAAATGATGCTCCAGCCTTGCGGAGTAGATAACCAGCTAGTGGGCCAGCCATAATCCAGGCTCCTAAAGTGATATCGTTGGCAAATGGTTTGAGTGGGGTTGCAGCTACTGCATCATAAGCAAAGGCCCAAACCCAAAAGATAAAACCAAAGAAAATGGCAATAAGTGTTAACATGATGACATCACGTAAGTGCCATCCAGATGATTGTTTAGTTGCTTGCATAGTACTAATTCCTCCAAATTTAAAAACACAATTATCGTCAGTTAAAAAAACAAAAAGCCAATCTTCATTCATGGTTTACGAATAAAGATTGGCTTACGATAGGCATAATTGCACAAAAATAAGCGTATCTTCCTCCGCTAGTACTAACTAGTTCAGGTTCAATGGGTAATTCTCAGCTCTTCGCACCCCAGATAACATGCTTTTAAATATTAAATTTTTTACGAAGTTAACTTCGCTACCAATAATATAACTGTTTTTAAGTTAGTTGTAAAGAATGGCTTGGTAAATTATGAGCTTTACAATTAGATATGCTAAAATTAAAGTTTGAAGAAAGGCGGTAGATAATAATGAAATGGCCTTATGAACTGACTATAACCGCACAAGAGGCGGGAACAACATTAAAAGATCAATTAACTAAATGGTATGTGCCCCGTCGAATTAGGGGGAATTTACGGATACGCCGGGCCGTATTGATTAACGGTGATTATCAACATACTAGTACAGTCTTAAAGTTAGGAGATAAATTGACGTTTAACTTTATTGATGAGGATTTTGTAACAGCAAATTCAAATTATGCGATTGACAATAGTGTTAAAGTGCCAGTAATCTTTGAGAATCAAGATTTACTAGTCGTTAATAAGCCAGCTGGGTATAAAACCCATCCGAACTATACAGGAGAAATGAATACAATTATGAATTTTGTGGCGGCATATTTAGCACCGCAACATAGGCAACCATATATTATCCATCGTTTAGATCAAGCTACTTCGGGGGCGTTAATAATTGCTAAAACTCCAGTTGTTGTGCCAATTTTAAATCAATTAATTGCTAAAAAGATTATTAAGCGGACTTATTTGGCATGGGTTAGTGGTGCTATTAGTCAAACGGCCGGCAGTATTGATGCAGCCATCGGTCAAGATGTGAATGATCCACGTAAAAGACAAATAAATGGCCCCAAAGCATTACCAGCTATTACTCATTGGACTAAAGTTCACAGTGTTTTTCAAAATACCTTAGTTCGGTTACAATTAGAAACAGGGCGCACACATCAATTACGAGTCCATCTTGCTAGTATTGGCCACCCAATTATTGGGGATCCATTATACAATTCCACTACCCAACATGGGGATGAAATGATGTTACATAGTGCTCAAGTTGAATTACACGTGCCGTTTAGTAATGAAGTAATTAATTTAACAGCAACATTACCAGCACATTTTCCAGTCAATTTAAAATAATCAGGAGTATAATAATGGCAGTTATAATTACACAAGAAAATCTTAAAGAAGCTACAGCGACCGGTTTAGTTGTCGTTGATTTTTGGGCTGAATGGTGTGGGCCCTGCAAGATTATGAATCCTATTTTGGATAAATTAGAAAATGATTTTGCTGGACAAATCTCATTTGGTAAGGTAAATGTTGATGGACAAACTAAATTAGCGGAGGAATACCATGTGATGAGTATTCCATCGTTGGTTATTTTTCAAGACGGTGTTGCTAAAGAAAAAATCTCTGGTTTATATCCGCAAGCAAAGTTAAATGATTATTTAGCCAAAAAAGTTACTGAATATCAAGCTTCCAAATAAAATCTAAAAATACTACTTAAAATGGTCATAAGGGACTAATTTTAAGTAGTATTTTCTTGTTTATTAGATAATTATGAGAGATAACGCTTACATTTTACGATTATGTCGTTAAAATTAGTGAAACTGTAAATTAAGTGTATTGGTATGATACAATTGATTTACTGTTTTAATACATGATTGAATTATTTTCGGAGTCAATATGAACGAGCATACAAATGAGCCACACTGGCTAAAAGCATTAAAGGCATGTTTGCCACTAATGATTAGTTACTTACCAATAGGAATTGCCGCTGGGATTTTATTAAAAACTGGTGGTTTTGCTATTTGGATGATTGTCCTAGTTTCATTATTTGTCTTTTCTGGTGGCGCCCAGTTTTTAATTGCATCATCAATTATGACGGGGACCCCAGTCTTCACAATTACTTTGCTATTATTCTTCCTTGAATTACGTTACGCATTGCTAGGAACAAGTTTGTCAAAATATCTTAAAAATGAAAGTAAGCCTTTTATTTTCCGTTTTTCTTTTTCTATGAACGATGAAAACTATGCGGTTAATTACCTAAAGTTTTCAACAGACAAGAAATGGTCAGCCACAGATGCTTTAATGGTTGAATACTTCTCACTTCTTTCATGGACAGTTGGAAATATTATTGGGGGTCTTTTAGGGACCAAGATTACGATTGACTTGCCAATTGTACACTTTGCTTTAACCGCAATGTTTTTGTACATGGTAACAATGCAGCTCAAACGGCGCATTTTATTTGTTCCAGTAGTCATTTCAGTAGTAGTGTCAGTCTTAACGGTGGTAATGTTTAAGAGTACTTTAGGGTTAATTGTTGCAACTTTAGTATCAGCAACCGCTGGATACTTCTTGGAACGTTACTTAAAAGCTAACTACAGCGATAGCGCAATGTTAAAACGGATTAAAAATCCCCGCGCTCGTGAAATGGAACAACTTAGCGAAGCAGAGAATTAGAGGAGATTCAAGTTCATGGATGCAGAAACAAAACGGCATTTAATGATTGTTTTTTTCGGGATGGTTGCCGCTTTAATCCCTCGGTACTTCCCGATGTTATTTTTTACAACACGAAAAGTACCAACTTGGTTTAATGAATGGATGAACTATATGCCAGTAGCATTATTTACTTCATTAATTGCCAAAGATTTATTCGTTGATCATAGTTATCATATGACATTTACTAACTACAATATGTATTTAGCTGCTTTAATTGTCGTAATTTTTGCATACTATACGCGATCAATGTTCTTGTCAGTAATGGTGGGCCTCCTTAGTGTATGGGGCTTTGCTTTATTACTGGCCGCAATGTAAATAACTGATAAATCAATTAAAATTTTTTAGTAGGATTTAGATTTGATTTGGTTTTTAGTGTGCGTTAGTGAGCAAAATCGGGTATAATCGTAATTGTATAAAAAATCATTTAAAAAAGAGGTAGTATCCTAATGGCTAAATTAGTTTTGATTCGTCACGGACAAAGTGAATGGAACTTAAAGAACCTTTTCACTGGTTGGGTTGATGTTAACTTGTCAGAACAAGGTGTTGAAGAAGCAAAGAACGCAGGTCGTTCATTGAAGGCTGAAGGTTTGGAATTTGATTTCGCCTACACTTCAGTATTGACTCGTGCTATTAAGACTTTGCACTTCGCTCTTGAAGAATCAGACCAACTTTGGATTCCTGAAACTAAGACTTGGCGCTTGAACGAACGTCACTACGGTGCTTTGCAAGGTCAAAACAAAGCTGACGCCGCTGAAAAATGGGGTGACGATCAAGTGCACATCTGGCGTCGTTCATATGACGTATTGCCACCAATGCAAGACGTTGATGCTGAAGGTTCAATTGCTAACGACCGTCGTTATGCAGACCTTGACCCACGTACTGTTCCAGCTGGTGAAAACTTGAAGGTTACTTTGGATCGTGTTATTCCATTCTGGGAAGACGAAATCGCTCCTAAGTTAAAGGATGACAAGAACATCATCATCGCTGCCCACGGTAACTCATTGCGTGCCTTGAGCAAGTACATCGAAAACATTTCTGATGACGATATCTTGAACCTCGAAATGGCGACTGGTGAACCTGTTGTTTACACTTTCAACACTGAACTTGAAGTTACTGATAAGAAGATTCTTGAAAAGAAGTAATTTAATAGAGCGTGACTCAAGGCGTTAAAAACTTGAGCACAATTAGAAAATCCACCTTGATGTGAAACCATCAGGGTGGATTTTTGGATTGGCGCAAAGTTTTGCCATGAGGGAACGCGTTTTGACGCTATTGCTGATACGCTTAGCTAGCTGATAGGGTTGGCACATATGAGGGTAGTAAGAGAATTTTACAGCATCAATATTGTTTTAAAAGTTATTTTTTGCTATTATCGTTGTTAGCAATATTGACCGGAAAATAAGAGGAAATTAATATGGCAAGCGATCGTAGCCTAGTAAATAAAGCGATTGATGATATTATGGCATTTATAAAAACAAAAGAACTGAAGGTAAATGACAAATTACCAAGAGAGGCTGATTTAGCCACTGCACTTGGTATTGGTCGTTCAACCTTACGAGAAGCGGTTAAGATATTGGCTTTTGCCGATGTTTTGACGGTTAAGCAAGGTTCAGGAACATTTATTAATGCAACGGAATTTAAAACTGAATTTACACCAAGTCAATTAATGCTTGCACGAACAATGATTGAAGAAACAGCTGTAATTAAGTGTGCGCAAATCCAACTTAGTAATGAAGAACTACTTAATTTAAAAGAATTATTATTTAAACGTAATAAGTTATTGGCAAAAGGCAAATTTTTAGAATATGTTAACGCTGATTTAGAATTTCACCGAACTATTGTTAATTTAACGCAAAATCCTTTTTTGATTAAATGGTTTAATAGTATTTTAGAAGACGTCCGTACATATCTTGGACATCAGGTTTTAAAAACAACTGATTTTACTGATAATACTGATTTGCATAATCAAATTTTTAAAGCAATTGTTGATAGAGATGTTACTGCAGCCAAAAAATTAATCCGTGAAACTAATGATAGAAACTTAGCTTAATATAAGCAAAAAAACTTGAGTGAATACCTCAAGTTTTTTTTATTGTTATTTTTTTGTATCAGCGATGAAGTCAAGTACAGAACTAAAGCATAATAAGATTTTTAATATATTATTCTTCCAATGAGGTACCTTCGGGGTTTAGCTTACTTTTAACAAATGTTTTAATATTTTTAAATTTACGGGCAATAAAAAATGCGGTGATTGTTGTTAATGTAATCATAGTAATCTCCTGAGGACTTAAAAGCGTAATGACTGGATAAATATAACTATACAGGTAAAATGTAAATGTAAAATAGATATGATGTTTAGTTATTGTAAAGATTGTTTTTTGCTATAAAAAGCCTAATAAACCGACTTTAAAGCAAGTTTCTGGCTTGAATTTTTTAAATAGATATGACGTTTAATTAAATAATTAAACGGTAGGAGTAGTAAAGGTATTGGCGACAAAATCGTATTGCAAACGAATTTCGTTGTCATAGCGTAGATATACATTTTCAACACCTAAATGCTGCTCATCAAAACTAATTACATTGTAACTAACCGCATCTGTAAAAGATGCATAACGTGGATTAGTTAAATCAATATGATAGGCACTTGAATCAGCAGTAACACTTAAAATATGGTTATAGTAATTAGTTGAAGTGAAGTGTAAGTGTCCAGAAAGAATGCCTAATACATTCTTATTTGCGATAATTTCATAAAGACGTGCACTATTTGAAATTAAGCTATCGTTGCGATGAATAATTGATAACCCATAGATGGGGTGATGAGTAAATAAAATTTTAGGGATATTAACATCAGCATTAACTTCATCTGCTAGCCAAGTTAATTGTTCAGTAGAAAGGCTCCCTTGTTCTTTATCATCATATTTTGTATCAAGAAAGAAATATTTAGTTGTGCCATCATTAATTACATAATAATATTCATCTTTAGCTGCTTGTTTTAAATAACCTTTAAAGAAAGCGGCCGTACGATCATGATTACCCAAAATAACATGAATATCGATACCTAATTTGGCCTTTTGAGTATTAATAATATCGTTTAGAACTTTGTAATCAGCAGCTACCCCTTCATGAACGAGATCTCCTGTGATAGCAATAAACTCGACATCGGGATACTTTAAAGCAATATCATTAAAAATTAATTCAAGTTTGGTATAGGGACTAGTTTTTTGGTTATAGGCATCAGGTTGACCCTCAGAAGTTAAATGAAGATCAGAAATTTGAATAATTTTTTTCATAGCTAAATATTCCTTTTACATGTATCATATAATAAATTGGATAAACATCTGATGTTTATCATACTATTGTAGCACATTATTATTAATATCAATTTGGTAATAAATACGTAAAAAAGTGTAAATGTTAGGTGTGTACGACAAGGTAATTAGAATCTATTGATAATTTCACGATAATTCACGTTATAATTTAATGATATAGAAAAAATGAGGTTATAATGATGGATAAACAAGCAACACTTGCATATCGTAACGCACGCCAAGCTTTAGCTGGGGCAACAATTGAAACCTTGCAAAATGCGTTAAAGGTTATGGAAAATACAATCATTGAGCGAGGTGGTGAGCTGGCAACACCATTAGTAAATGATACAGCAATGGCAGCATACCAAGCTAAAGTAGCACAGTATATGCAAATTAATGATGACGATAAAAGTAATAAACAATTAATTAATGAAATTACGTACTATGATACTATTGCTGGAGATAATATTGCTGATTTACTTGGTTTGATTGAAGATTATCCAATTTTTGATGAACCACTTATTACTAAGATTAATGATCTTGTGGAAACATACGAAGCGACTGCTCAAGATTAAGAGGATAATAGAATGGAAACTTTAGTTAATTTTCGTGGCTTGAATGACTTTACTACGGTTAACAATCGAAAAATGCAAGCTAATATGATTTTTCGTAGTGGTGAATTAGTGAATATTGCTGCGCAAGAACGTGCAATGTTATTTGAAAAGTTTAATATTAAACAAATTTATGATTTTCGAAGTAGCAAAGAAGTAACTGAAAAACCTGATGATGATTTTACTGGGGTTGCATATCATCATATTGATTTAATGCGTGATGCAGGTGGACATACGGCATCGTTAGAAGTATTTGCTTCAAATTTTGATGGCCAAAAAGCAGATGATGTGATGAAAGATATGTATCAAGATATTGTATTATCCGCAAGTGGCCGTGAAGGATTGCACAATTTTATGAATAGCTTGGTCACCTCTGAAGGACCAGCAATATTTCATTGCTTTGCAGGTAAAGATCGGACTGGAGTTGCAGCTGCGTTATTATTGGCAAGTTTACAAGTTACACCTGACCAAATTATGCGAGATTATTTAGCTACAAATCCAGCACGTAAAATAGCTAACGATGCAATACTTGCAAACTATCGGGCGAACGGCTTAGATGAGAAAGCCCTTGCCGTTATTGAGACAATGTTATACGTAAAGCAAGACTACTTAGAACATAGTTTTGCTACAATTGAAGATAACTTTGGTTCAATTGCGCATTATTTCAAAGCAAATGATGGTTTAGGACTATCAAGTGATGTCATTACAGCATTACGGCATCAATATTTAGTTTAATAAAGCAAAAACTAATTACTTATAGAATTAAGTAGTTAGTTTTTTTTTACGAATATTGAGCTAGATTCTTTTATTATTATGTGAAAAGGTGTACAATCTCTGTATAGTCTTGATAATACATGTTAGATTAATAAAAAGAGGATGAAAAATATGAAAGCAGCAGTTGTACGTGAAGTTCCAAATGGATTTGTAGATATTATTGATGATTGGCAACCACGTGCTTTACAGTTTGGTGAAGCACTAGTTGATGTGGAATATTGTGGATTATGTCATACTGATATTCACTGTGCAAATGGTGATTTTGGTAATCCAAATGAAATCGGCACTCGTAATGGCCAATTTCGACGTGTTATTGGCCATGAAGGGATTGGGCGAGTAGCTAAGTTAGCTGACGGGGCATCAGATTATTTAAAAGTTGGTGATCGAGTATCAATTGCTTGGTTCTATGATGCTTGTGGAGTTTGTGACTATTGTGTTTCAGGTAATGAAACGTTCTGTCGCAATGTTCGTAACGCTGGTTTTACCGTTGATGGTGCCATGGCCCAACAAGTAGTTGTTAACGCAAAATATGCGGTTAAGGTTCCTGAAAACTTAGATCCAGTTGAAGCATCATCAATCACATGTGCTGGGGTCACAATGTATAAGGCATTAAAGGTGGCAGATACTAAGCCAGGTCAATGGGTTTCAGTTCATGGAGTTGGTGGTTTAGGTAACTTAGGTGTGCAATATGCACATAACGTTTTCGGTGCACACGTTGTTGCTGTTGATGGAACTGATGAAAAGCTGGAAGCAGCTAAAGGTTATGGTGCTGAGTTAGCAGTTAACTTTATGAAGACCAAAGATGTTGCTGGTGAAATTCAACGCTTAACTGGTGGGGTTCATAATGCCCAAGTTGCAGCCGTTAATCCAATTGCATTCAATCAAGCAATTGATGCATTACGACCAATGGGTAAATTAGTTGCAGTTGCCTTACCTCAAGGTGACATGGCGTTAAACATTGCTAAGACCGTTCTTGATGGTATTCAAGTTCACGGTTCATTAGTTGGAACTCGTGGTGACTTGAAAGAAGCCCTCCAATTTGGGGCTGATGGCAAAGTAAAACCAATTGTTGAAACTATTGATATTGCTGATTTAAATGACGCTATTCAAGAAATGCTCGATGGGAAAATTGTTGGTCGTAAGGTAATTGACTTTACGCGCTTATAAAAGTAATAATGACTAAAATTTAAAAGAGATTAGTGTAATAACTAGTCTTTTTTTTTGTTTAATTTAGTGTTACCTTTTCTACATATACTTGTATAATGGAAGTAAATTAATTAATTAATTAATTATGCGTGGACATGCCGCTGATGAAAGGAGTACGATGCCAAAGGAGCACGAAAAATTATCGTTACAGATATTAGATGCCGCAATTGAGGCAATCTCAACAAAACAATCAATTGTTTGGACTCAGCAAACACAAGCTGAACAATTATTTGTCACTTTTGCTACAATCGATATTATTACTGGGCAAATAAATTATTTGGTATCCAAAGATATTCGCCAAGCTTTTGTAGAGAATAGTGATACTATGATGGCCCCTAAGTTAACGAATGAAGATGATTTATATTTAGGGTTGATTGATTTAGGATTTGAACCGTTAATAATTAGTGATCAGGCTAATTTAGCAAAAGCAGGTTCCCATAGCTTTACGTATTCCTTAACTGATTATTTAGTGCCAGTAACTCAGGGACCATATACAATTGAAAATACGTTAAATCCACAAAAAAATAAAAAATTAATGTATGGCTTATTAGAGCAAAATGCAACTGTTGGTGTCTTTATTAATGATCCAGAAGAAGTCACAGCTGAGGTAATTAATGAATTATTACTCTTAAAAAATCAGTTAGCTACTTGTCACATTAAAACGATATTAGCATTAGTTGAAAAAATTGAAACAGACCTACGACTAGCTCAAGATGAAGAGCGCTATTTAGATTTACCAACGTTATATCGTTATCAAGCAAGCATACATATGGCACGATTACAGGTCACGGATTACAAATTGCAATAATTACATGTTGTCGGTTTTGATAAGACATATTTACAAAGTCCAGATGATCGAATTATTTGGGTTAGTGATAACGCTGATGGTACATTTAGTTATCTTGCACGTTCAATTTTGAGTATTGTCGATTTTAAAGTAAAAAAGATAGTTACGGATAAAGTAGAAGAAGCTTTTGTGGAAGATGCAATGTATCGGCGTTTTAATAATCGTGAGATGTTAACACGCAAGGCGGAACAATTACAGTTACAAGGCTATTTCCCGATTAGACTAGTACCAACTGACAAACTTGCAGGTAGTCAAGCATATGATTTTATTAATAAGTATTTAACAGTTGATATTCAAGGCCGGTATACACTTGAAAGTATTGGTAACGATGGACTTAGTCAACTACTTGATAGAACAATCGATGAAATTGTGCCAACGATTATCGAATTACCATACGCTGAACAATTTGAGTGGGATTTAAAAAATCCGCAAGCAAGTGCAGAGCTATTATTATTGCGAGTAGTTAATGAATTATTACGTTTGAAAAATTTCTTAGTAATGCGCCCGAATAATCTATTGGCGAACACAGTGGCCCTAATTGAGGAAGTTATTGCGCAAATGGAGCCCAATAAATTAGGCTTAGATATACATATGTTAGGTATGTTCGCTAATAATCTTGAATTTGGATTGGCCCTAATTGAAAATGACGTTATAGATGAGTATTAATAATTTAAAAATTATTAATACTTCATTTATTAAAAAATAATTATTTTAGAATGTTTTGTAATAATTTTCTTGAAATTTGATTTTTTTTGCTTCACAACTGAATAAAAAAGCGTACAATAAGTGTATAAGATATATTTGATATGTAGTATAGGTATGTGGGACTGGCCGTTTGGTTGGTTCTTTTTTTTATATAAAAATAAAAAATCCCGACTGAATTTAAATAATTTCGGTCGGGATTTTCTTATTTCACGCTAGTATTTACTTTTTTGACACACGTTCTATAAGCAAATTACTACTAAATTTTAATTACTTTTGGTGCATTGCAAGGACTTCATCCCACTTAACTTCGTAACCAGCACCTTTTTTAAATAAAATTGAACTGGAAGTATAGTCTAAATCACGATCTTTTTCGTAGCCTATTTTTTCGATAACAGCAGCTTCATCATAGCAAGGTAAGTAATCATAAAAATCAAATTGAATACTTCCTTTTCCCTTTGATAATGAAGCAAGGGCTTCAGGATATTGAGCAAAATCGCTAACTGGTCCTTCGCCTGTAATTGTGCACACATCACCGTTAATTATTGGTGGATTAAAGCGGCCGTGTAGTTTAGGAATATCAGATAAAATTCGCCCGATGTAATCAGTTGGAACGATAATTTCAAATGTATACCATGGTTCTAAGACTTGTGATTTAGCCTGTTCAAGACCTTGCCGAATAGCCCGCCAAGTCGCAGCCCGTTCATCACCTTTACTAGTATGAATGAGGCTAAGCTTGCCATCAAGTAAAGTAATATGGACTTTAGTTAATGGTGATCCGGTTAAAACACCTAATTGAGGTCGAGCATATAAACTATCTTCAATAATATTTTGAGCTTGCTTGGATAATGTTTCTAAAGGAACTTCACTACTAAAAGTTAAACCAGGTTGGTCGCTTGGACTTAGTCTTAAACGGATATCTGCGTAGTGGCCTAATGGTTCATAATGGCCATAACCAAGAACTTCATCGGTGATAGTTTCTTTATATAGCACCGTATATTCTGAAAAGTTAACATTGTAATCAGAGGTTTGACGAAGTAAATCTTCAAAAACCTCTAATTGAATTTTACCAACAAAATCAATGTAAATCATCGATGTATCTTTAGGAAAGTGCAATTGAATTAAAGGCATTTGCTCTTGAATTCGTTGGATAACTTGATAAAAATTATTATCAAATGGTGTATCAGAGGTGATTGTAGCCCGAAGCATGGGCTTTTTTGTTAATGCAAAATCAGACTGATATTGCCCAAGCCCCATACCAATTGTAGAGGTTTTTAGCCCTGTAACACCAATAATGTCACCAGCACTAGCATGATTAATTTGCTGATAATTAGCACCTGAATAAACACGGAGTTCATTAATTTTTTCAATGTTTTCTGCAATATTAAGGCTTGTCCGTGGTTCTAATTGACCAGTCATCAGTTTTAATAATGTAATTCGTTCGTTTTTCTCATTATAGATAATTTTATAAACATAAGCTCCAAAATTAGCATTAACCGCCGCCGTATTTGGTTTAAAAGTTTGATAGATGAGGGCCATAAAATCTGTGATTCCAGTTTGCTTCAATGCACTACCACCCATGATTAAGTGTGCATTGCCAGTTTGAATGACGCGCTGAGTAGCCGCTAAGGCTAATTCTGCGGTAACACTTTCTTCTAAAACTGCTTCTAAAATTGATTCGTCATAGTTGACTAACCAATCTAAATATTGCGGTGAAGTTAAGTCAGTAAGATTTTCTAAATAATAAGTATCAGTGGTCAAATAATCATTAATACCATTTAAGCAGTTTTGTAGATCACTAGTTTGACTATCTAATTTGTTAATAAAAATATAGGTAGGAATATTTCGACGCTTTAGCATTCGATATAAAGTTAGTGTATGACTTTGGACACCGTCATTTCCATTAATGACCAAGATTGCAATATCAACAACTGGTAAAGTTTGTTCCATTTCAGCAATTAAATCAGTATGCCCAGGAGTATCAAGTAATTGATATGCTTGTTGTTGATAACTAAAATGAGAAGTATCACTAAAGACAGTAATTCCTTTATTACGTTCGATGTCATGATAATCAAGTAACGTATTTTGTTTATCAACACGGCCAACTGCAGTGATGGTTTTACATTCATACAATAAAGCTTCACTAAAAGTAGTTTTTCCAGCATCTACGTGGGCATATACGCCAATTGTTATTTTCATCGTGTCTCCTAAAAATTTAAATAATATTTAAATAATTGTAACAAGTTATCTAATAAAAAACTAGTTACAACAGCTACCTTTTACGGTGGCTTACAAGCTAATAAACATGATAGAATATATATCGACAAAAGAGAGGCATAATATGAAATTTCATCAGATGAACTGGCAACAACGCTTGGCAGCAATTGAAACAACTGCAAACCTTGAGGCTAGTGAAAAAGATTTATTTATCAACAACTATTCAGCGATCAATGAGCAAATGGTTGAAAATTACCTTACCAGCTTTACCCTACCAGAAGGGATATTACCCAATATTGTAGTTAATAATCAACAATATCAGGTTCCCATGGTAACAGAAGAACCATCTGTAATAGCGGCGGCATCTAATGGAGCACGAATGATTAATATGGGTGGTGGGGTCAAAGTGACCAGTACTTCACGTGAAATGTTGGGCCAAGTTTTAATTAACGAAGCACATTTTACAGCGGTCCATGAACTGGTTAATCAGCAACAAACCACATTAATTAGTATTGGTAATGCCGCTCATCCTTCAATGCTTCAACGAGGTGGTGGGCTAAAGCGTATTACAACGCGTGATTTGGGAGATGGCTTTGTTTCAGTTGATTTGCATATTGATACACAAGCAGCCATGGGGGCAAATGTTGTTAATACAATTAGTGAAGCCGTAGCTAATTATTTAAGAGGCCAAAATGTTGGGAATATTGTCATGGCTATTTTATCTAATTTAGCCACTGAGTCGTTGGTAACTGCTAGAGTAGCACTACCATTTAAAGTATTAGCTAAGGCTGGATTTAATGCAAATGATATTGCACAACGAATTGTACTGGCTAATCAATTTAGCCAACGTGACCCATATCGGGCTACGACAGAAAATAAAGGTGTAATGAATGGTATTGATGCTGTAGTCATGGCTAGTGGTAATGATTGGCGCGCAATTAGTGCAGGAATTCATGCCTTTGCAAGTCGAGAAGGCCAGTATCGAAATTTAGTTACATGGACACACGATGAAACAACGTTATATGGTGAGATTACAGTACCATTGCCTGTTGGAGTCGTTGGTGGATCAATTGGAATCGTGCCACTTGTAAAAGCTAATCATAAAATACTACAAGTCCATTCAGCTAATGAATTAGCAGCAATAATTGCAGCAGTTGGTTTGGCGCAGAACTTATCGGCATTAAGGGCCTTAGTGACTAGTGGTATTCAAGCCGGCCATATGCAACTTCAGTTAAAATCATTGGCATTAGCTGTTGGAGCTACGATTGATGAAGTGCCAACGTTAGTAAATAAATTACAGCAAGCTACCCATGCAGATATGCAAACAGCTCAGCAATTATTAACAGAAATGAGAGAAAAATAATGACAGATGCACGTTTAGGACAGGCAACACAACAGCTTTTAAAGCAAATTAATGATATTTTTCCAGGTGAAATTATGGTACGGTTAGGTACGCAAAAGAGTGGCCAAATTACTTATAATCAAGCCAGCCGGGATATGATGGGAAGCCGACTTTTAATTCAGGTAAATGATGTAACGGCACCTGATTACACAGCAACACATGAATTAATGCATATTTTAATGTCACTAACTGGTTTTCCACAGGTTATGTTTGACTTGAAATTTGATGATCAAGAATTAAATGAACAAATGATGAGTTTAACAACCCGATTATACGATGTTGTTGCACATCAAATTATTGTTCAAGAACAACGTAAGCATGGTTTATTGACTACTCAAGTAGCTGAAGCCTATGCGGCTGGTGTAACAGCAACCCTAACTGTTGAAGGTGCTAAAAATGATGATGAAGCGGCGTTACGTTTACTAACCTTATTAGATGCCTTTGCTTTCTACAGTGAAGAAGATGATAAGCGTAAGTACATGGCACGTTTCCGCAAAGATTATCCAATAGCGTACGAAGCAGCTAAAAATATTAACGCTGTGATTACCAAAAAACCAATTAATTCACCATTTAGCATGCGCCGCGCAATCGTTAAATTGTTCAAGGCATTTGATGAACAAATGGCAATGTGGCATATGCCAGAATTACATGCAACAGAATATGCTACCTTAACAAGCGTATTATCTAAACGGCAAGCTGGGATGCAAGTTCGCCAAATTTTTGAAGTGTTCCATTCCGAAATGCTCGATAAAAAGACAGGTGAACGAGCTTTTGTTGGTTTGAATCGTTTAGATCGCCAAAATGGATTTGTAATTTCAGTACCAGAAGAGGTTACTGGCGGCTCAACGGAATGGTTTAAACAACTTTATGATATGACAGTTGAAGAATTATTTGATAGTATTGCAATGCCATATACATTACGTGAAGAAGAAACCACTGAAATTAAGAATGACTAATAGATAGAAGGAGAATTTGATGGAAGTTGATTTACAAGCACTGATTAATGAAGCAAAGCACATTGTGTTTATGACGGGAGCAGGTGTATCAACAGCCTCAGGAATTCCTGATTATCGTTCTAAAAACGGGTTATATCATAATCAAACTCTTCGGCCGGAATATTTATTAAGTACGGATGCTTTACGTGATGAACCAGCGGCAATGTATCAGTTTATAATGGCTAATATGTTTTATCCACAAGCCCAACCGAATGTTATTCACGATAAGATGGCAGCTTTAACACACCAAGATAAAGCTAAAATTATTACCCAAAATGTTGATGGCTTACACTTAAAAGCCGGGGCTATACCAGAAAATGTTATCGAATTTCACGGTAATATTTATGATATTTATGCACCACTTGACAATCAACACGTTGACTATCAAGCATATCAGGCTAATATGTTGCGTGAAGATGGGGCATTACTACGGCCAAACATTACATTGTATGGTGAGATTCCATTTAGGGTTGATGAAGCTATGCAATGGGTTAACGATGCTGATTTAATTGTTATAGTTGGGACCAGTTTTGTTGTTTATCCTTTTGCAGGTTTGTTGGAATATGCACAGCCTAATGCGAAAGTTGTAGCAATTAATCTTGAACGAATTCCCGCTCCCAACTTTGTTAAGCAAATGCTAGGTGATGCAGTAAACGTATTTAATGAGCTCAAAATAAAATAATTCGTGGTAATAAGCAGTATGATTTTTTTGCCATGAGCACGTGTTTGATTGCTATGGTAGCCTCCAAATTAACAAATGTATTATTTCATTTGTCAATTTGGAGGTTTTTTGTATATCCTTTAACAGCACTAATTTTAATCCCCCATCGTAATCATTGGGTAAATAATTGATACAAAAATTACAATAAAAAGGATGTTTAAAAGCTTGAAAATATTGGATAACCCTTATTAGAATCAATATTTTATAGAATAATAGCCAATAAAAAATGGCTTTTAAAGTAAAAAATAGGCAAACAAAAAGATACAAACTTTTACAATCTCTTGCTTAAAATTAAAGGCGCATCTCGTTATAGTTAGGGTAATGAATGAAAGGGGATTTTCTGATGCAATTTGGCAAGAAATCTGGAATTTTAGTTTTAAGTTTGGCTCTAACAGGTACTTTATTAGCAGGTTGTTCAACAAAGGCTAGCGACTCAGCTACTTCTGATAATTTGAATGATATTACTAAAAATGCGAAAAAGGAAGGCATGATCCGTTCAGTGGGGATGCCAGATACTTGGGCTAACTGGATTGGTACTTGGAATGATTTGAAAGATAAATACAATTTAAAACACCAAGATACCGATATGTCGAGTGCACAAGAATTACAAAACTTTAAATCAGCCGGTAAAACTGACAAAGCAGCTGATTTAGGTGATATTGGGATTAATGTTGCACCAACTGCAGTTAAACAAAATCTTTTAATGGCATATAAAACTAAATACTGGGATCAAATTCCTACTTGGGCGAAAGACTCAAAGGGTTATTGGTCAGCAGGGTACACAGGAACAATTGCATTCATTACGGATACTAAAAACGTTAAGGCAAGTGATGCACCAACTTCATGGAAGCAACTGGCCGATGGTAAATATAACGTTGATTTAGGGGATGTAACCTCAGCGGCCCAATCACAATATGCAGTCCTTGCGGCGGCAGTTGCTAATGGTGGTAATGAAAAAGACATTCAACCTGGTATTAAGTTCTTCCAAAAATTACAAAAAGAACATCGCCTATCAACTAACAACTTGACGGTGCAAAACCTTCAAAAAGGTGAAACTCAAGTGGCCATTGTGTGGGACTTTAACGCCCTTAACTACCGTAAGTTGATCGGTGATAACAGTCGTTACAAGATTACGATTCCTACTGATGGATCAGTAATGAGTGGATATGCTGAAATTATCAACAAAAATGCCGCCCATCCCAATGCTGCCAAATTAGCGCGCAATTATATCTTGTCAGATGCTGGTCAAATCAATTTGGCCAAAGGATTTGCCCGTCCAATTCGAACAGACGTTAAATTACCAGCTGATGTAGCTGCCCAATTATTACCTGAGAGTGACTATAAAGATGTTTACCACGTAAAAGATGGTGATGCTTGGAATGCAACAACGCTTAAGTTAGCTCAATTGTGGCAATCAGAAGTACTTGGTAAGTAAGCTTAGGAGCGTAAAACATGGGTTCAAAGGTCAAGTTATTTTTTCCGTTTAGCTTGGTGATGTTAATTGGGTTGATTTTACCAGTTATCGTCATGGTGATTGCGGGTTTTCAAGGTATGGATGGTGGTTTTACATTAAGTAATTACACGACCATTTTCACACAGAACTACTATCGAATGGCGATTTTCAATAGTTTATGGATTTCATTAATTGCCGGAATAATTGGGTTAGTAATTTCTATCTTGGGAGCTTGGGCGATTACGCGTTTAGCTGAACGGACACAAAACATTTTAATTATTTTGTTTAACTTGGCAGCAAGTTTTGCAGGGATTCCCTTAGCATTTTCATTGATTATTGTTTTTGGGAATGCTGGAATTGCAAAAGCATTAGCACATGCATTGCATATCGGGTTTTTAGGTAATTTCAGTATTTATTCTCTACAAGGTTTAATTTTGGCCTACACCTTCTTTGAGGTGCCACTGGGAATTTTGTTCCTCTATGCACCGATGAAAGAAATCAAGAAAGAGTGGTTTGAAGCTGCAGTAGTCTTGGGCGCAAACCGCTCTTTCTTTATTAAGACTATTATTTTACCAATCTTGCTACCAAATATTATTGAGACATTTATTATCTTATTTGCCAATGCGATGGGGACATACGAAACAATGTATGCCTTAACCGGGAATAATTTTATTTCAATTCCAATCGTAATTGGGTCGTTAATTGATGGTTCACTTAATGCCAACGTACCACTTGCCTGTGCTTTAGCAACAATCTTTGCAGCAGTGATGGCAATCCTAGTATTAGTTGGTAATCGAATCATCAACAGAAAGAGGAAGTAGTATGAGAGCACACAGTGTCGATAAATGGCTACCGCGATTAATTATTATTTTGATTGCGATATTCTTACTTGGGCCTATTGTGGCGACATTTATCTATTCAATTTCAACCGTTTGGGTTAAAACAATTTTACCAAGTGGATTGACGTTTAAGTGGTATGGCGTGTTAACGGCGGATCCGGATTTTATTCCATCAACCTTACGCTCATTAATTTTGGCAGTGGCGGTTGTCTTGATCACGATGTTGGTCTTCTTGCCGGTGATTTTTTATGCCAACGTTTACAATCCCAAATTAAAAGAAAAGTTACGCTACCTTTCAATTTTGCCGTATTCAATTCCGGGCATTGTCTTGGTAACTGGGTTAGTGCAATTGTATGGTAGTTTACCAGTACCTAAATTATTAATTTTGATTTTGACAATTTCCGCAATTTGTTTACCAGCCTTCTATCAAAGTTTGAACAACGCCTTTATGGGGGATGACTTCCAGGGGATGTTTGAACAAGCCCAATTACTCGGTGATAGTAAGCTGGGTGCTTTTGTACGAGTGGTCTTGCCAAATATTCGGGCGGGTTTAATGGTTGGTTTATTATTAACATTTACAACAGCCTTTACGGAGTACGTCATTACCAACATTTTCTTAACGGGTCAATACGAAACATTGAAGATTTACATGTATCGCTTAATGAACACCAACGGAAACGCAGCGAGTGTGCTAACAATTATTTTCTTCATTTTCCTTGGTATCATTGCATTTATCTTAATTAAGATCGTTTCAAGTCAAAAACGGTCTGTAAAGGAGTAATAACAAGTTATGGTTAACACGGACAACTTTTTAAGTGTCAGTCATTTGAATATTAGCTTTAATGGCAACACGGTGATTAAGGATTTGAGTTTTAATATTAAGAAAGGGACTTTAACATCGTTTTTAGGACCTAGTGGGAGTGGTAAGACGACCGTATTGCGGGCAATCGCGGGTTTGAACCAAACGTTTGCGGGTCAAATTATGCTCGATGGCCAAGATATTGCGAACTTACAACCTAACCAACGAAATATTGGCATGATTTTCCAATCGTATGCTTTGTTCCCTAACTTAACGGTGTTTGATAATATCGCTTATGGTTTGCGGGTGCAAAAGAAGTCAAAGGCTGAAATTGAAAAAGCTGTTACGGATATGTTAGCTGTGATTGGTTTAACGCAACGTCGTGATTACTATCCTGCTAATTTATCAGGTGGTCAACGTCAACGAGTGGCAATTGCTCGGTCAATGGTTTTAGAACCGAAATTATTATTGTTGGACGAACCTTTAAGTGCCCTTGATGCTAAGACGCGAGTTGAATTACGTAATCAGATTAAACGTTACCAACAAGAACTTGGGATTACGATGATCTTTGTGACGCACGACCAAACGGAAGCAATGGCGATTTCCGATGATGTTTTAATCATGAGTGCAGGTGAATTAGAACAACAAGGTTCAGCAATGGATATTTACGCTAATCCCAAAACAATGTTTGTAGCGGACTTTATCGGTAACCATAATGTTTTAACGGCCACTGATTTAAGTAAGCTTGGTTTAGTTGCTAATCAAACAGACGGCCAATATATTATTCGCCCAGAACTTTTGGAACACGTGATGCCAGCTAATTTAAACGGTTATGCAGCAATTGAAGGACAAGTTGTTGAGCTGGCCGTCTTAGGTAACCGCGTTGAATACAGTTTGAAGACGGCGACTGGACACATTGTTAAAGCGGAATGCATGAACCAAAACATTAACTTTACGATTAATGATCATATCAAAGTCTATCTCAAAGTTGCAGAAATCAAGAAAGTTGGTTAAAGCATGGATTTAGAACGTCTTTTACAAATTGATCGCCGGACTTGGAACGGTCATACACATACTGAATTTTGTCCACATGGGTCTAGTGAGAATGTGGAGCTGTTTATTCAAAAAGCGATTGAAGCAGGCTTTAAGACGTATACAGTGACGGAACATTTTCCGATGGCCCCAGAATTTTATGCTAATGTAACAGGCGCGGAACACGCCATCACAACGGCATGTATGAAGCCGGAAGACTTACCTGCATATTTTGCTGAATTAGCCGCTTTGAAGGCTAAGTATGCTGATCAAATTACGATTTTAACGGGTTTTGAGTTTGATTACTTGAAGCTTGGTCGCGAATATACGGCAGCCGCGCTTACTCAATATGCTGATCAAATCGATGATGCGATTTTATCAGTGCACTTCTTACCAACTAAAGATGGTTTACGCGCTGTTGATGACAGTGCTGAAGACTTTGTTGACGGGGTCTTAGCGGAATATGGTAGTCCCCTTGAAGTTGCTAATGCTTACTTGAAAACGATTAAGGAAGCGATTGAATGGCAAGTTGAGAATAAGCCAGGGCGGATTGGCCACATTACGTTGTATCGTAAATGGCGTAATGAATTTCCAAATGAAACAACATGGTGTGATGCCCAAACGAGTGCCTTAGTAACTGAAATCTTGCAACTAGTTAAAGCCCAAGGCGTGATGTTAGATTGCAATATGTCGGGGATTCCACGTGCAACACAAACCGAGCCATCCCCAACTTTTGACATTATTTGCGAAGCACTTGCGTTAGGCATTCCAATGGTTTATGGGGCTGATGCCCACGCTGTAGCTGCTGTTGATCAAGGTTACAATGTCTATCTCGATCAAGAAATGTATTTATAATAGTTGAGGAACGAAACATGAAGTTAACTGTACCGGCAGATGCTGCTTTTAAGATTTGTCAAATTACTGATATTCACTTAGGAACATTTCCATTAAAGGAAGAAGACGAACGAACTTTAGCTGGGATTGAACAAGTATTAACTGCTAATGATTTTGATTTGATTATGGTTACTGGAGATTTAATCTGGGGTAAAATCAATGAATCCCCCCAAGAATCATTAGCGGAATTATTTAAAGTATTAAACCGTAGCGGGGTCCCAGTTGCCTTAACGTATGGTAACCACGATACAGAAGGTAACTTCAGTCGCGCTGATTTGCGTAACTACGAAAATATGTTGGCTAATCCAGCCACTAAGGAAAATGCATTCGTGATTAACGATCGTGAAAATTACACGCTTGATGTTTACCAAGATGATCAAGTTCGTAACCGGATTTTTGTTTGGGATTCTGGTGATTACTTTAATTCCGCCGTTAAAGAAGGCTACGCGACCTTAGAACCCGCACAAGTGGAATGGTTTAATGATTGTGCAATTGAACGCGATGCTAATGCGACTGATTTGGCGTTTATGCACATTCCATTGTTTGAATACTACTTGGCTGAAACCAACATTCTTGAAGGTATAAAGGGTGAAAAGATTTGTTCTGGTTGGTATAGTTCAGGTCTCTTCTATGCATTAATGAAACAACAAAATATTAAAGCAATGTTTGTTGGACATGATCATGAAAATAATTATCGGAGTACTCTTGATGGTATCGAACTTAGCTATGGTAATGTAGCTGGGTATAATACCTATGGAGAATTGGATCGTGGTATCCGTAAAATTGAGCTTTATGCGGATCATTACGAAACGCAAATTATCAATTTTTAAAATGTAAAAACGGCAAATACGTGTAAAGTCAGCCAATATTGATAAATACTAGTAAAAAATCCCAAGAAAAAATTTATTTTTCCTGGGATTTTTGTGTATATTTTGTATATATCAGCCTTTTGAAACCCGTTTAAGCTGTAAATTACCATTAAAAATTAGATGCAGCATAGCCTTAAAGGTCATTTTATTATCAGATTCATGTAAAGTTAAGTATAATGGACATAGTTAAGGTATTTGTTAAATATTAGGCAGTAGTATTAACTACTAAATTTTGTGGTGCAAGGCGTCGACTAGCAGCAATAATACGTGCTACTTCTTCTGGTGATTCAGGTTCACGCTTTCTAATCCAGTGAATAACAATACTAAAAAGGCAATCAACTAATAGCTGCCGAGCATAATCTTCAGGTAGCTCATCAGTCATATGACCATTGTTATTACGGACACTTTCAATGAAATACTTTTCAATCAAACTTTTTATCTTAGTTAAAATTTCATGGTTTTCAGCGTTAAGGACAAGGACACGAATCATACGAATGTTATTGTAAATATAATTTAGAACGTTTGAAAATGATAGATAGACATTGTCATTAGAACTGTTTTGAACAAATATTTCGTTATATATTGAGTTATCGCTGATTTTTGTTTGGAATTCACTTAAAATATTAGCAAATAATTCAGCTTGGAGCTCTTCTAGAAGTGCATTGATATCTTTATAGTTGACATAGAAGGTTCCACGACTAAGATTAGCTTCTTTAACTAAATTACTAATAGTAACATTGGTGATACCTTCTTGCTCGCATAAAGTAATGAAGGCATCTTTTAGTTTTTGTTTGGTTTGAAGTACTCGTTGGTTTTGTCGCATAGCATTGTATCCTTTCAAGTATTGAAACACAAGATAAAGTTAGTTTTAATAACTATTGTACATTATGTTAAATATTGTATATTGCGTTCATTTATGATTTATTATAAACTATTGCATAGATTAAATAAAGGATGGCATTGAGATGAAGATGATTAAGAGTGAATTTGCCGCGATTAAGAGTAATCGTGTGTTAATGATTTCTTTGATGGCAATTTCGTTTATTCCATTTTTGTACTGTATTTTCTTCCTACGTTCAGTGTGGGATCCATATGGCAGTACAGGAAACTTGCCAGTCGCGGTCGTAAATGAGGACCGAACTGCAAAGTTTAATGGACAAGAAATTTCAGCTGGACAACAATTAGTTGATCAGCTAAAACATAACAAAAACCTTAAATGGGAATTTGTTTCTGAAAAACAGGCAGCAGAAGGAATAAAGGATAAAAAGTACTATTCTATTATTACTATTCCTGAGGATTTTTCTAAAAACGCCACGACGTTATTGGACAAAAATCCTAAGAAGATGAATCTAACTTATGAAACTAATGATTCATTGAACTATATTGGAAGCGTCATCTCTGAACAAGGTGCCAAAGCAGTTAACGACAAAATTAAGAGTGCCATTACTGAGGCATATGCTAAGGCAATGTTTGCACAAGTCGAAAAAGCCGGTGCAGGCTTCCAAAAGGCTGCTGACGGTTCAGGTAAGTTAGCTGATGGTGCTAATCAATTAAATAACGGACTGAAAACATATACTGGTGGTGTTGGCCAAATTGGTTCTGGTGTCAACCAATTACAACAAGGGGTTGGCCCATTATCAAGTGGTGTTAATCAGCTTGCTGGTGGTGCTGGTCAACTTGCTAATGGTTTAGGCCAATTACAACAAAACGTTGGGCCGCTTCAAGCGGGTGTTGGTCAATTAGCAAATGGTTCTGGTCAATTAGTTAATGGCTTAGGTCAATTACAACAAAATGTTGAACCACTTCAAGTTGGCGTTGGTAAGTTAAACTCAGGTGCTAGTCAATTAGCAGGTGGTTTAAGTCAGTTGAATAATCGTTTACCAGAAGCATATAACGGTAGTGCACGATTACAACAAGGATTAGCACAACTTCAAAATGCAATTAAAGCACAACAAGTATCATCAAATAATCCTAAAGCCCCAACCCTTACTGATGGAATTGCTGGACTACAAGCTGGCGTTAAGCAATTACAAGCTGGTCTTGCAGGAGCAACTTTAACTGATGCACAACAAGGTGCAATTGCTGATTTACAAAAACAAATTACAGCAGTTAACGGGTTAGCAGCTGCCATCCAAAGTGCAGCTAAAGCAGTTGGTATTTCTGATGAGCAAACTAAAGCTTTAATGCAAGCATTGCAGCCTGAATTTGCGAAAATGAATGCAAAAGTTCAGGAAGACATGGCGATTATAAAACCAACGCTTGATACATTGCCAACACAATTAGGTGCTTTAAAAAATGGAATCGATAAATTAGGTGCTGGAATTAATCAAGTAGGCACCGGTCAAGCTAGCTTATTGACCCAAGTTAATGGTGGCTTAACTAAATTAAACAATGGGGCAAGTGAGTTAAATGCAGGCCTTGCAGAAGCTAAAAATGGTGTTGCTAAATTAGCACCTGGTAGTCAACAATTATTAGCAGGTACGAACCAATTAAATGGTAAAATTCCAGCCTTAGCTGGTGGAGTGAACCAATTAGCCAATGGTGCTAACCAATTAAATGGTGGCCTTGGTCAATTGAATAGCAAAGTACCAGCGTTGGCTAATGGAGTGAACCAATTAGCTGGTGGAGCTAACCAATTAAATGGTGGCCTTGGTCAATTGAATAGTAAAGTACCAACATTGGCCAATGGAGTGAATCAATTAGCCAATGGAGCTAACCAATTGACTGCCAATTCTGGTAAGTTACTTGCAGGAGCTAACCAATTATCAGACGGTTCTGGTAAATTAACATTGGCATTAAAAGATGGTGCTAAGCAAATCAATAATGTAACCTTCACTAATAAAACAGCCAAAATGTTTGCTACACCAACGCAATTAGACCACAAACGTTACAGTTATGTGCCTAATTATGGTCATGCATTAGCACCATATGTTCTTTCATTAGCTTTATACGTTGGAGCATTGGTATTTAACTTTATTTACCCAATTCGACGTCGTTATGAACTTGGTGGTACTACAACTGGTTGGTTTGCAAGTAAGATTACTATTGGTGGTATAGTAGCGATTGCAATGGGAGTGATTGAAGTAGCCTTAATGTATGTTGGTGGTATTCACCCTGATCATTTATTTGAAACATTCTTTATGGCTTGTCTCTTTGCATTAGCGGCAATGTACTTAGTTATGTTCCTTGCGATGACATTTGATAATCCAGGTCGTTTCTTAGCAATGGTGCTATTAATGATTCAACTTGGTGGGGCTGGTGGAACATTCCCAGTTCAAGTTCAAAGTGAGTTTTACAAATTTGTTAGTCCATTACTACCAATGACTTATTCTGTTTTAGGTTTACGTGAATCCTTAACAAGTGGTCTTGGCGGTATTCAAATTGTTCAATCATCAGTCTTCCTTATTAGCGTAATGATTGTCAGCTTAGGTTTATTATGGCTTGGCATGAATCACTTACAAAAGAAAAACTTAGCTGGTAATTGGGCAGAACAAGAAATTAAAAAAGAAAAAGATGCTGCTAAAGCATAATAAATAATATTTATTATAATAGTGAGCAGTATATTAAATTAAGGTGTGCGAGCAAAGACGCCTGGATAACAAAAAAGACTGAATTTATAAAAATAAATTCGGTCTTTTTTTATATTTTACAAAACTATCTGCTGGTTGAAGTACGTTGCTAGTAGTAAATTACTACTAGCAAAAAGTTATTTATCGATGAGTAGTTCACTGGTATATACTGAGCATCTCTGATAATCTAGTAGTAAGATATTTATAAGGGGAAAGCTATGTTTGATAAATTACGTAATTCTAAGCTGTTATTTTGGTCGCTTGAATTATTGGTATTAGTGCTAATTGTTTTTATGTGTACCCGCATTTCATTTTTATTTGAACCACTGGGAATATTTATAAGCACAATTTTTGTGCCACTAATTCTATCAGGTTTTTGTTTTTATGTACTTAATCCAATTGTTGAGTTAGTTGAAAAAATCCATTTCAAGCAACATAAATTACCGCATACTGTAGCAGTTTTAATAGTTATGTTAGCGGTATTGCTACTAATTACTGGAATACTGATGTTAGTGATTCCGCAATTAATTAGTCAGGTATCTAAATTATTAGCTAATATTCCTGCATTTACGAATGCGTTACAAGATCAAGTTAATGATTTTTCGCATTCACGCTGGATTAAACACTTAGATTTAAATGTAAGTACCAAATCATTAGAAGGCCAAGTTAGTAAGTATACTAAAGGCTTCTTATTAGGGACTGCTAATGGGATTGGTACCATTGTTTCAATGGTAACGAGTATTACAATTACCGCGATTACAGTCCCTGTGATGGTTTTTTATATGTTAAACGATGGTCATAAATTTTTACCAAGTATCAAGAAATTTTTTCAACCAAGTAAAGCAGATGCAATTGAAGACTTGTTGAAAAAAATGTCAAAGACAATTTCGCAATATATTGATGGGCAAGTTATTGAGTGTCTATTTGTGGCAGTCTTTACAACTATTGGATACTTTATAATTGGCCAACCATATGCCTTATTATTGGGGATTGTTGCTGGAATTGCCAATATTATTCCATATGTTGGTCCGTATTTAGGGATTTTTCCATCGTTATTAGTTGCACTTACGATGGGGACTTGGCAAATTATCTGGGTAATTGTGATTGTAATTATTGTCCAACAAGTCGATGGAAATGTTATTTACCCTAATATAATCGGGAAAACACTTAAAATTCATCCATTAACCATTATTATTATTTTATTGGCGGCAGGAAATATTGCCGGCATTCCGGGGATGATTTTAGCAATTCCATTTTATGCAATTGTGCGGACAATTGTTGAATTTGGTTGGCATCTATGGCTAGTGCAAAATAATCATGCATCACCAAATGATTTTAAAGATATTGAAGTTGAAGTATTGCAACCGCGTAGTCGTAAATAGAGCAGTATCGAGAAAGTTACTAAAGAGATTGTGATATAACTTTTATTGACTATAAATAAAAGGCTACTAATGAAATTTAATATTTCATTAGTAGCCTTTTTTATATTGATTAAAAGAAAATATCAAGCTTTAGTAGTACTTAGATAGTATTAAAAAACTAATCCGAAACTTTGATCAATCAAATTTTTATAGCATTATTTCATTATAATTTTTAATATAACTCCAAAAGATATAAAGTAGTAATCCAATCAGACTAAATAATGAGATTATAAGAGCAAATAGGTGATAGTTACCAATTGATTTAACGACAATCTTATTAGTACCTGTTTTAACTTTTACTGCTGCAATATTTGACTTTGAAACGCTCATTTTATTTCCGTTAGTATAAATTACATAATGCAAATCTTTATATAAGGCAACAGGTAAAGTAATAGTTTGGTTTGATTTTGAATTAATCTTAAAGGAAACAGAGTCGATTGTTGTCGTCTTTGAAACAATTGTGGCTTTGTTAAAATCAACGCCATTTAAGGCAACTATCTTACTTTGTTTATTCTTTGTTGGCAGATAATCTGTAAAAGTATGTGTGGTTTCAAGTGTTTGATAGTAATTACTTGAACTTAATTTTACGTGACCACCAGTATTTTGGTACAAATAGTTATAATGAAAATTGTAGGTAGCCGTTAGTGAAACAGCAATAATAAAGATATTAATGATGGTAATAGAGCTCCAACGCAGGTAGCCCTTTTGAATAAATAAACTAGAACCAATTGCCATTAATAGGACTACTATTGCCAAAAGACGTGCGGTAAATTGAATCAATCCAATCGGACTAGTAGCAATAAGATTGTACGGTAACCATGAGAAAATAATAAAAAATAATATGGCTGATGCAATAATCCATCTTTTCCAAGCAGTAGCACTTTTAAATAAACTTAGTATAAAAAGAGATAGTAGTAGAATAGTTACCGGTGCTCCTAAGTTCCAAGCAGCACTTTGTTGTTCAGCTAAACTGTTACTTAATATTGCTTGTAAAGTATTGTCTGGATTTAATGGAGTTATATATTTAGGTGGCGACAAAAATCCGTTATTCATAGATATAAAAATGATGTTATAAATAACGTAAAAACCTAAAATAAAGCTAGTAATCCCAGCTTTGATAAGTTGTATAAATTTATATTTAAAATCTGTACGTTTAAATATAATAATTAGTCCATAGATTACAACCAAGATAAGTGCAATTATAAAACTAAGAATATGGGTGTTAATAATTAATCCTAAACTTAAGCCTAAGAATAAATAAACATATTTGTTATGGTGCTCAATCATCAGTAAACCTAGAATGACTAAAGGAAAAAATGCATAAGCTATCACTTCACCAATTGCCATGCGAGAATATAAATCTAACATATGGAAATTGTTAAACTCATAGATGATAATTCCAGTGTACAAAGCTAAGCCATTTACCTTAAGATAGGTTAGTAGTTGGTGTATTGATAAAAGGGTTATGAAGTTTAAAATAACATAACCACACGCTATGGCCCACAATGGATTATGAAAAATAAGATTTGGAATAATAAATATTAAACCAGTTATCCATGGATAGAATGAATTAATGGCGACACCGCTATAAGAAGACGGCGATACGTATTTAAAATTTAGGACTTGAGGGATTTCCCCCGCCTTAAAAGCCTCTGTTATTTGTTGAAATCGTGCTAAATGGTAAACTCCATCGTGCGAAATATTAACAAAATGGCCTAAAAATGGGACATACGATGCTATGAGTGCAAGACATAAGAGTATCAAAAAATTTGTTAAGTGATATCTATTTTTGAATACTTGAAAATTAAAGATATTAATCACGCAAAATAGTTCTCCTTTCATATATCTAATAAATATATCATAATTATTAATTGGTGTGCCTCAATTATTTTGGTTAAACTGATTTTTTAGCAAAATTAGTTGTATGAATTTAAATTTAATTTGAGAAAAGCAATCAGGTGGAGTCATAATTGAAGGCGAGCAATAGCAATATTGAAAAATACAATAAAATACCTCCCTGAAGAAAAATTCTTGGGGAGGTATTTTATTATTTTTTGTTAGTACTCGATATTTATCGGTTGTGCTTGCACTCTATAAAACGTACTTTTCAATTGCTTGTGCAACTCCATCCTCAGAGTTAGGTGCAGTAATTTCATTAGCAGCGGCTTTGATATCATCAATGGCATTACCCATTGCAACACCTAAACCAGCCCACTTAATCATGGTCATATCATTCCCTTGATCACCTAAAGACATTACTTCCTCTTGTTTAATACCAAGTTTTTCACTCAAGGCAGCCAAAGCATTACCTTTAGAAGCGTTCTTATTCATAAATTCTAAGAAGAATGGGGTTGAACGAACGATATAAAAACGATCATGGAATTCAGCTGGCACAGCATTTTGAACACGATCAATAACTTCTTTTTCGTCAATCATCATAGCTTTTGAATAATCTTTTTCAATCATATCAGCAACAGGCATGTATTTAATTTGCATGAGAACTAAAAATGACTCCGCAATAGAATACTTAGGAATTAATTGGTGAGCAGTGTAAATTAATTCTTCATCTTCAACGTGGAATTTAACATCTAATTCATTACTTAATGCTTCAATATCACGGTAATCAGTATAACTAATTGTTTCCTTAGTTAATACTTTACCACTCACTGTTTGGGCTAATGCACCATTAAAAGTGATGACATATTGATCATCCCCAGCTAAGCCAAGGGCTTTTAAGTAAGGTGTTACACCAGTTAAGGGACGACCGGTTGTTAACACTACTTTGACACCCTTTGCTGTGGCTGCTTGAATTGCATCAATTGTTCGTTGAGTTAATTCATTTTTCTCATTTAAAAGGGTTCCGTCAATATCAATTGCAACTAATTTAATGCTCATAAAAATCTCCTAATTTAAAGTTTTGGTGCTTTAAGGTAATTATTATTTAAGTATTGTTGAAAGTCAACGTATATCCCACTAAATAAATCATCAGCAGGGTTAGATAACATTTCTTTTGGGAAGAAAAAGCGGCGATCACCAGCTTGTTTATCAGCTAATACTTGGATTAAATGGCTTAGACTTGATAGTTCTACTGTGGTTCCATCGGGATTAATTAACTCGATTTGCGTATATGGTTTCTTGGCATTTGGTTGATATATTGCATAGGCCATATCAAAGCTATCATTTTCGGCAGTATAGTAATTAGTATTGAAACCAGATGTTTGAATTAAGTCCTTAACGATAGGAATATATTTATTTGATTCCGATGTTAAAAGGACTGATTTTAATGGTTTACGATTCAAAAAACGGCTGGCTAAATCACTTAAAATTGGATCATCGACATATTGCCAAGCATTAAAATATGTCATTAACGTACCATCATCAAGCATTAAGTAGTCATTAAGGGTACTTTGACCACTAAAAAATGGTAATAAAGTTGCTGGAATAAAGGAACTATCAACTGCTTTATCGGTTAAGGATTTGGTATAAAGGTCCTTTGCTCGATGAAGTAAACTCGTTAAGATAACTTCCATCGCCCGACTAACAGGATGAAAATAAACTTGCTGGTACATTTGATAGCGACTAACAACATAATCTTCAATTGCATGCATCCCCGTAATTGAAAAAGCAATTCCATTCTTGTAAGGCTTGATTAAGCGCATGATACGAGAAAGATCAAAGGAACCATAACTAGCACCAGTAAAATAGGCATCGCGTAATAAATAATCCATTCGATCAGCATCAATTTGGCTAGAAATAATTTGAACAACCTGTGGATTTGGATAGGTTTTATTAATTACAGCAGCCACTTGACGTGGGAAATTAGGTGAAACTCGTCTTAAAACGGTGTTAATACCCGTTCCTGGTGTCGTAATGATCATTTGGGTATAACGTTCATGGTCAGTCTTGAAAATGTGCTCAAATGTATGCGAATAGGGCCCATGGCCGAGGTCATGTAAAAGAGCCGCAATTAAAGTGATCATTTGCTCATTGCCATCCCATAATCCATCACCGGCAATTTGACTAGGATAAGTTTGTGCAAGGTAATTAGTGATTTGGCGAGCAATTTCATAAACTCCAAGTGAATGTGTAAACCGTGAATGTTCAGCACCTGGAAAAACCAAACTAGCAATGCCTAACTGTTTAATTCGACGTAAACGCTGAAACTCGGCTGTGTTAATCAAATCTAAAATGATTTGATGATGAACATATACATAGGTGTGAATGGGATCACGTAAAACAGTTTCTTTTCGTAATTTTTGAGTTAAATATTGCTCCATTTGGTAGCCTTTCTAATATTAAGTGCAGTAATTAATGGTGATTGACGAAGTTGCAGCCGTTCAATCTGATGGTTAAGTGTAGTAGTACTAATTAAGCTACGATTAAATGGCAACATAGGTAACCAGTTGATAGTTAAATTATTAATAACCTGTTCCATTGAATAATTAGTATCTAAAGCGGCTAATGTAGTCATCGAATTGGCATTAACATTAGGGTATGGTGGAGTGATAATATCACTGTTAAGACCGATTAAATACATCTGTTTAATGATTGCACAGCGCGTGGCTTGATTCCCAGCAATGCTCAAATAAAATGAGATTGCGATTTTATTTTGATAACGGTGTTGGGCCAACCCAGCAATTTTTTGCCCATTAACGCTAATGTCATATGCCCCAGGACAATATGAGGTGGCTACCTCACCAGTCGTTAAGGTTAAAGTTGGCAATGCTTTTTGTAACAAGGTCACAACTAGCTGATAGGCAGCATCAATCGACAGTGGTTTATCTGGTTGCTGGAAAATTAAGCTTGCATTTAAGATATCACTATCACCAATCACAGCTAATCCACCGGCATTGCGGTTATACATGGTATAATCATTGGCAGCTAGCCAAGCGATGGCAGCTGGGGAATCGGGCAATTGTTTATCTCGGGGGCCTAAAGCGACTTGTTTAGGAGTTGTCCAGATGTGCAAGATGGCATTATCAGCATCGACATGTGAGTATAAACAATGATTATAAACACTACTCATAAAAGGTACCTCGGTAGTGAAGTTGTTTTTTAAATATGTAATAGCTGAGAAAGGAACTTGCATTTGGGACCTCCAACGGCTTTCGATTTATTAGTGAAATATTAGTTTCTCTAAAGTACATTATAACGAATATTTCGTATATAATAAAATAGACATTAGTGAAAGGAGTGCGTAAATGGTTGAAAAAAGTGCCGGTATTCCGGTTAAAGTAGAAATAAAGACACATATTGAGCAAGACGGTAAAGCTGAATCATTTTCATTCAATGAAACTGGCCAATACTTCAAGATGGGGGATACTGTTTATATCCGTTATCAAGAAACCAATCCGATTGGTAAAATTCCGGTAACAATGAAATTAGCAGGGGATGGAACTGCTCAAATTCGCCGCCATGCTAGTTCCGATTTGCGTTTAGTATTTAATCCCAATGAGCCTGTAACAACTAAATATTCGACACCAGCTGGATTAATGGATATTACTACGCGGACGAAAATGGTAAACTTTACATATCAAGATGCACCACTTAATGGAGGAGCACAAATTGATTATGAATTGATTACTGGTGAAGAAGTTGTTGGACAATACAAGATTCGATTGCATTTTACTGAATAAAAAGGTAAAATAGCAAAGATATTAAGACACTGAAAGGACGTGCTAATTTTGGAACTTACAAAATTTGATGGCCAAAATAAAGAAGAACTCTCATTGATCGAGGTTGCTCATGCAATCTTAGCCGATCATGGCGAAAAGTTAGGCTTTGCTGACTTGGTAAATGAGGTTCAACAATTTTTAGGCAAGAGTGATGAAGAGATTCGTGAACGGTTGTCACAGTTTTATACTGATTTGAATGTCGATGGTAGTTTTATTTCCCTTGGAGATAATATGTGGGGACTTCGTTCATGGTATGCGATTGACTCAATTGATGAAGCCGTCCACTTAGATGATGAAGATGATGCACCAACACGTAAGAAGAAGCGTAAGAAGGTTAATGCCTTCCTTGACGATTCAGCTGACGATGATGATGTTATCGACTACAACGATGATGATCCAGAAGATGATGATTTTGGTGACATCGATGAAGACGACGTTGATGTTGACGATGACGACGATGATGATGAAGAATTAAAGGCTGCTAATGACTTTGACGACGTTGATGACGAAGATGAAGACATGTTAGCAGACGGTATTGAAGGTCAATTGTCTGAATTAAGTGATGACGAAGATGAAGACGATGAGTTTTCCGACGACGAAAAATAATCACATAAAATAGAGTTAATTACTTGACTATCAGTAATGACTTGTGTAGTATATTTTAGGGCTCCTTACTAATGTAAGGGCTGTTCAGATAGTTATTAACTAGCTCCCAATTCAACTTGAGTTGGGAGCTTTTTTATTTTTTAGTATATTGTTTTCATGGGAACCAGAGGAGGATTTTTATTTTATGGCAACTAAGTACATTTTTGTTACCGGTGGTGTGGTGTCATCACTTGGAAAAGGAATTGTCGCAGCATCACTTGGACGACTTTTGAAGAATCGCGGATTTAAAATTGCGGTCCAAAAGTTTGATCCATACATTAATGTTGACCCTGGTACTATGAGCCCATACCAACACGGTGAAACTTTTGTTACTGATGATGGTTTGGAAACTGACCTTGACTTAGGTCACTACGAACGTTTTATTGATATTAACTTAAACAAATATTCAAACGTTACAACTGGTCGAATTTATTCAGAAGTTTTGGCTAAAGAACGTCGTGGTGATTACCAAGGAGCAACGGTTCAAGTTATTCCACATATCACTGGTGCATTGAAAGAAAAGATGATGCGGGCGGCTCAAACAACTGATGCTGATATCGTGATTACTGAAGTTGGTGGTACAGTTGGTGATATTGAATCAATGCCATTCATGGAAGCATTGCGTCAAATGAAGTCTGAAGTTGGTTCAGAAAACGTCTTCTATATCCACACTTCATTAGTACCTTTCTTGAAGGCGGCTGGTGAAATGAAGACTAAACCAACCCAACAATCAGTGCAACAATTACGGTCACTTGGTATTCAACCAGATATGCTTGTTTTACGGACTGAACAACCAATTTCAGATGATATGCGTGAAAAGTTAGCCTTGTTTACTGATGTTAAGCCAGAAGCTGTTATTGAATCAATGGACGTGGACTCATTATATGAAATTCCATTGAACTTACAACGTCAAAAGATGGACGATGTGGTGTTAGCTAAATTAGGTCTAGATGTAGCAGAAGCTGACATGACGGAATGGAAAGCTCTTGTTGATCATGTTAAAAACTTGCACAAAACAGTTAACATTACCCTTGTTGGTAAGTATGCTGACTTGCAAGATGCTTATATCTCAGTTAACGAAGCTTTGAAGCACAGTGGTTACGCAGTTGATGCGGATGTTAACATTAAGCACATCAATGCTGAAACCGTTAATGCAGATAACTACGAAGAGTTACTTAGTGATGCTGATGGGATTATTGTACCAGGTGGATTTGGTCCGCGTGGGATTGAAGGTAAAATCTTGGCAATCAAGTATGCCCGTGAAAACAACGTGGCCTTCTTGGGGGTTTGTTTAGGAATGCAACTTGCCTCAGTTGAATTTGCGCGTAATGTGCTTGGACACACTAACGCTAACTCAACTGAACTTGATCCAGAAACGGATGCCCCAATCATTAGCTTGATGGCAGACCAAGAAGATGTTGAAAATCTTGGTGGGACTTTACGTTTAGGCCTTTACCCAGCCGTATTAAAAGCTGGTACAAAAACTGCAGCCGCTTACGGTAATGTTGAAGAAATTCAAGAACGTCACCGTCACCGTTGGGAATTTAATAATGCCTATCGTCAAGAATTTGAAGATGCTGGTATGGTATTTTCAGGAGTGTCACCAGATAACCGCTTGATGGAAGTAATTGAACTTCCTGATAAAGATTACTTTGTGGCTGCTCAATACCACCCAGAATTCTTGTCACGGCCACAACGGCCAGCACCACTATTTGCAGCCTTTGTAGCAACTGCTTTAAAGCAACACGAAGCAAAATAAGCATTAAATAGCATAAAAAGGTTGTGACATAACTCTTTTATAGGAGTAAGTTGCTACTATAATCCGCTTCAAAAGACAACTAATTTAATAAAATCCAAAAAAGACCGAGTTTTTTACAAATTCGGTCTTTTTTTCTGACTTTATTCGTTATCTGGATGCATTTTATCTTATGCCCTTTTTTATTGGGGCAGGTATTTAAAGTTATATTTGATTAACAAGGAAAAGTTAAAGAGTAGCTATAATAATTTAAGAATAATGAAAAAATCATTGATTATCTTTGTTGTTTCATCAATCGATTTCGTAAAAGCTTAAAAAATATGGCATTATCATGAGAATGTTTACTTGCTAGTTGTTATTTTAAGAAAATATATGTAAAATTTATTAATATATGTAGCCACGCATATAATACGGATGGTGTGTATAAAATCAATCAACACACAATAATTAGCTTTTAAAGGTGTACAAATAAAATGACTAAAAAAATGATTATTAACGGTGGTCACCGGTTAGTAGGGGATGTCACAATTGGTGGCGCTAAAAACTCTACTGTGGCCTTGATTCCAGCGGCGATTTTGGCAGATACACCGGTACAATTTGATAGTGTGCCGGATATTGCCGATGTTTACAATTTACAAATTATTTTGGATTCAATGAATGTTGATTCTAAGTTTGAACATAGTGTTTTAGATATTAATCCTACGCAAATTCAAGAAGCCGCACTACCAAGTACAGCAATCAAGAGCTTGCGGGCTTCATATTACTTTATGGGGGCCTTGCTTGGCCGTTTTGGTCGGGCAACAGTAACTTTCCCAGGTGGAGATAACATTGGTCCACGGCCAATTGATCAACATATTAAAGGCTTTAAAGCTTTAGGGGCGAACGTAGAAGAAAAAGATGATACGATTTTTATTACAACTGGTCCGGAAGGCCTTCATGGAGCACGGATTTTCCTTGATTTAGTTTCCGTGGGTGCAACTATTAATATTATCTTGGCGGCGGTTAAAGCACCTGGCCAAACAATTATTGAAAATGCTGCTCGGGAACCAGAAATTATTGATATTGCAACTTTTCTAAATAATATGGGGGCCAAAATTCGGGGGGCTGGGACTGATGTAATCCGGATTGAAGGGGTACCTTATTTGGCATCTCGTGCAACACATACCATTATTCCTGACCGAATTGAAGCTGGTACTTATTTATCATTGGCTGCTGCTGTTGGCGATGGCATCACAATTCACAATATTATTCCAGAACACTTAGAATCATTTACTTCAAAGATGATTGAGATGGGTGTCGAACTTAAAATTGATGAAGATCAAATTTATGTGCCAAAAACAGAAGTACTTACACCAATCAGCGTTAAGACCTCCCCATATCCAGGTTTTGCCACTGATTTACAACAACCACTAACAGCTGCATTATTACTAGCTGGTGGTGAAAGTAAAATTATCGATACTATTTATCCAAAACGGGTTAAACACATCGTTGAATTACGGCGCTTAGGGGCTGATATTGCATCGGAAGTTGAAGGTGAAATTACTATTAATGAAAGCCGTAATTTAGTTGGTGGCTCAGTTAAAGCTGCTGAAATTCGCGCCGGTGCTGCATTGATGATTGCTGGTTTATTAGCCGATGGTCAAACCGTTATTCATGGAGCTGACCATATTTTACGTGGTTATGATCGGGTTGTTTGGAAGTTAACTCAATTGACAGCAGATGTTGAGATTGTTGAAGATGAAGATTAATGATTTTCGATAGTTTAAATGGTTGTCGAAAATATCGGAATATGGTAATATGTTAGAGTTAATGTTATAACATCGAGACTGACTCTGGTTCAGCGCATGAATCAGGGCATTAAGGAGAGCAAATTTATGAAACAAGGAATTCACCCAGAATACCACGAAGTTGTGTTTGTTGATTCAGTTACTGGCTTCATGTTTAAGTCAGGTTCAACTAAGACTACTGATCAAACTGTTGAGTTTGAAGGTGCTACTTACCCAATGATTCGTGTTGAAATCACTTCAGATTCACACCCATTCTACACTGGTAAGCAAAAGTTCACTCAAGCCGACGGTGCAGTCGACAAGTTCAACAAGAAATACGGTCTCAAGTAAGACCCAAAAGCATGCGAGTTTCGCATGCTTTTTTCTTTTGATTATATTTATAAGGGCCACTAAACGAAATTTTACATTTCATTTAGTGGCCCTTATTTTATAATGTTATGCCATAACTTATGGCTTGTGGATAAAGTGGTATTTGTAAAAGATATCCACCGGTGGATAAGTTATTTATTAGGAACTCGGGTAGCTTCAATTGCTTGTCGGACATTATCGAGGACATGATGGGAATCTTTACCTAAATGGAAACCAACTAAGGTGAAGAGGGAATCGATAATTGTTAGCTGGGCGATTAAGGAACTCATTGATTCAGCCCGAAAATTAACTTCTTCGGCGAGTGATACAAAGCAAACATCGGCTAGTTTGGCAAGTGGAGAAGTGGCAAAAGCTGTGATAACAATGATTGGTACTCCGTTGGCTTTTAGCTTTTCGGCAATCGTCAACGTGTCATGGTTACGCCCTGAATGAGAGATCACAATGGCACAATCTTTTTTATCCATTCGGACGGCTTGCATTAATTGAATATCATAATCAGGATGTTGTTGGACATTTAATGGTGTCCGCAATAACTTATGATAACCGTTAAAGGCGACAATCGATGACCCTCCAATGCCAAATAAAGTCACTAATTTAGCATTGCAGATTAAATCAATGGCAACATCAAAATCATTGGTATCAAGCCGTTCTAAGGTTGCATTCAAGGCATTATCTGCTCCACTGAAAACTTTACGGATAATATCATCGGTACTATCAGTATCCTCAATTTCACCAAAAAAAGTGTCATCACTATCATTAGCCGCTAAGGCCAGACTGAATTCTCGGAAAGATTCCCACCCAATATGTTTAACAAATCGTGAGACTGAGGCACTTGAAACCCCAGAAATAACAGCTAGTTCTTGAATGGTAAAATCATGAGCAACGGTCGGGTTTGCAAGAATGCTATCAGCAATACGTTGCTCAGTATTATTTAAATGTTGATAGTTTGTTTTGATACTACTAATTGCGGTTTGTGTCATGGAACCCTCCAAATAATGCTTAATTCAGCATTTTGCTCATTGATTTTTATCGTTACAATAATTATAAGACAAATATGAAAAGTTTTTACAACAAATTGCTTGATTTTTGAAAAAAATTTTCATACAATATCAGTGTAGTAAAAAATAAATTAAGAGGTGTTTCTTCATGAAATTCGCTATGATCGGTTTAGGTAAAATGGGCCTTAACCTTGTTAAAAACGCTGCTGACAACAAGCACGAAGTTGTTGCTTTTGACTTGAACGCAGACTTCGTTAAGGAAGCTGACGCATACTCAGAATTAGTATCTGCTGCTACTGATATCGACGATATGCTTGCTCAATTACCATCACCAAAAGTTGTTTGGGTAATGGTTCCAGCTGGTGTGCCTACTAACTCAACAATCGATACTTTGATTGAAAAGATGGACGAAGGCGATATCATCATCGATGGTGGTAACTCAAATTACAAGGACAACCTTGAACAAAACATCCGCACAACTGCTGCTGGTATCAAGTTCTTTGATGCTGGTACTTCAGGTGGTATGGAAGGTGCCCGTAACGGTGGTAACTTCATGATCGGTGGAGATGATGCTGAAGCTTGGAAGACTATTGAACCTTTATTCAAGTCAATCGCCCTTGAAGATGGTTACCTTTACACTGGTAAGCTTGGTTCAGGTCACTACTTGAAGATGGTTCACAACGGTATCGAATACGGTCAAATGCAAGCAATTGCTGAAGGTTTTGAAGTTCTTGAAGCCTCACAATTTGACTACGATTACGAAGCTGTTGCTAAGCTTTGGAACCATGGTTCAGTTATCCGTGGATGGTTGATGGAACTTATGGAAGATGCCTTCTCTAAGGATCCTAAGCTTGAAAAATTAGCTGGTCGTATGCATGCTTCAGGTGAAGGTCAATGGACTATTGAAGAAGGACTTGATTTACAAGTACCAACTCCAGTTATTGCTCTTTCATTGATGATGCGTTACCGTTCAATGCAAGATGACACTTTCACTGGTAAAGTTGTTGCTGCCTTGCGTAACGAATTCGGTGGTCACGCCGTTGAAACTAAGTAATATTTAATTAAATATTATTCGAAAGTCTGGTTGCATTTATGCGATCGGGCTTTTTTTTGAAAAAATGGTACAAAAAAACCACCGTGCAAGAGGGGGGTGCGACGGTGGTTAGTCTAATCAAGATGATTAGAAAATTAGCACAATATAGGGGGCTAATAAAAATTCATTACTTTGGGGAAGTTAATGAATTGTTCAGAATGTGAACTTTCTAAGTTTATCTATTATTTATGAAAAAAGTATGAAGATTATTCTTAAAAAAGATTAAGTATTAAAAAATACTGTCATCATCCTCGTCATCTTCATCGATTGGATTAACGGTAACTTCAAAATTATTAATAAAGGCATCCGCATAATCAAGAACTTTAAAGTCAAAGTTATTAATATTGATAACTTGATTAACTTTAATACTCTTGTTTTCGTCAATCATAAAACCTGATAATGTGACCATTTCCGAGTCTTGGAATTGGGGTACGTTAACTTGGAAGAAACGTTCAAAGTCATACATAGTCATCTTACCTGGAACAATGTACGTATTATCACCAGTTTTTTGAACTAAATCTTCGGCAACATCATCGATTTCATCACGCACTGTTCCAAATAATTCTTCATAAATATCTTTATCAGTAATAATTCCTGATGTCCCACCATATTCATCTGCTACGACGACAATTGGTGTTCGCTTTTCAATCATCTTTTTTAAAATAGCTTGCAATGGCATGTTTTCAGGGACGGCTTCGATATTACGAATTAGTTTAGAAATTAAGATGGAACCATCAACTTGACTTTGACGAACTAAATCAAAAGCATAAACGTAACCAAGAATTTTATCTTTGTCATTATTAGCTACTACCGGGAAACGCGAGAATTGTTCTTGCAGATAAAAGGCAAGTGCTTCTTTAACAGTGGTAGTAATATCTAAAACTTCAAGTTGGGTCCGATCAATCATAATATCAACGGCAACTTTATCATTCATTTGAAAGGCGCGTTGCATAAAGACAAAATCTTCTTCTGCTAACTGGCCACCATGAACCGCATTGCGTGAAAGGGATAAAATTTCAGCTTCCGAGAAAGTTTCATCGTTATCATCAGCTGGTTTTAATCCAAATAATTTAACGGTGTGATTGGCTGAAGTATTTAAGAACCATACGAATGGGTAGAAAATTACGTGGAAGAAGTGGAGGGGACCAGTAACAAACATTAGAACCTTCATAGGCATATCAATAGCAACGTTTTTAGGAACTAGTTCCGTGAAGACAACTTCAATATAAGTTAAAAGTACTAAAGCAACAATTGATGCAATAATCTTGGTCGTTGGTCCATCAGAAAGATGGGCAATAAAGCCAAGATCTAATAAAATTGCAGAAATTGTTGACTCTCCAAGCCATCCTAAGATTAAACCTGCTAACGTAATTCCTACCTGAGTGGTTGATAGGTATTCGTTTAAATTATTAACCATGTGAATAGCACGCGCAATCTTTTTTGAAGGTTTAGGGAGCTTATTTTGAGCATCTTCAAGGGCACTAATCCGAATTTTTACGAGTGCAAATTCACTGGCAACAAATAATGTAGCTAACAATAGCACGATAACAATAACAATCAAATTGGTAATTATATGACTACTATCCAATATCATATCCTCATTTCTAAGCCTTTTTTGGCCTAATTAATATTATACATAGAATTTAATTAATAGGCTATTGAATGTCTTCAAAGTTAATTGTAAATAATCAATAAGTAATTTGTAAACTGAGATGAATAATTTTTTAAAATATTAGTCCTATTTATCCGTTATTAAGTGCTTTTTGATATACTACATAGGTACGTAATGTGAATGCGTAAAGTAAAAGGAGAAAATATGTTAGAACTTATTAAAGCTGCAATCATTGGGATTGTGGAAGGATTGACTGAATTCTTACCTGTTTCATCAACTGGTCATATCATTATTGCTGAACAATTTGTGCACATGCGTGAATCTAAGCAATTTATGGATATGTTTAATTATGTTATTCAGTTTGGTGCTATTTTAGCGGTTATTGTTTTATACTTTAATAAATTAAACCCATTTTCAGGGAAAAAAGACGCTGAAGAAAAGAAACAAACATGGATTTTATGGTTTAAAGTTATTGTTGCGGTTATCCCATCAGTAATTGCCGGTTTGGCCTTGAATGACTGGATGGATGCACACTTAATGACTTGGCAAGTGGTTTCAGCCTTCTTTATTATTTACGGGGTTATTTTTATTTTTGTTGAAAAACACAATGAAAAGCAAACACCACGCCACACTAATTTATACACATTACCTTGGAAAACGGCATTATTCGTTGGTTTATTCCAAGTATTAAGTATTGTTCCAGGGACTTCACGCTCAGGTGCGACGATTCTTGGGGGTATTCTGGTCGGTGCATCACGCTTTGTGGCTTCTGAATTTTCATTCTTCTTGGCGATTCCAACGATGATTGGGGTTACAATCTTGAAGGTTGGTAAGTTCTTGTTAGAAGGGAACACTTTTAGTGGGGCCGAAACAATGGTGCTCTTTGTTGGGACGTTGGTTTCATTTATCGTGGCCATCATTGCAATTAAGACCTTCCTTGGTTTCATTAAAACACACGACTTTAAAGCCTTTGGATATTACCGAATTGTTGCCGGGATTGTTTTCATTATTCTTGGTTTGATGGGTGTATTACAAGGTAACTTAAGTTAATATGTGTAATAAAAAAATGGTTGAATTTTAAAATTCAACCATTTTTTTATTACCTATTATTGAAATGAAGCCCATAACTTAACTAGTGCTTGGGTTCCTTCATCACCTAAATGCATTTCTTCGCTGAGTTTGGTATACAATTGTTCAGCTAATTGCGTTCCAGGTAAATCAAGCTGCATTGCTTTAGCACCATCAAGTGCAATTCGTAAATCTTTTAATAAATGTTTGGCATAGAAGCCAGGTTGGAAATCACCCTTTAGAATTCGAGGGACATAAGCATCCATACTCCAATTATCGGCTCCACCACTACTCAAAGTTTCAAGAACTTTTTGGAGATCAAGCTTGGCTGCTTTAGCATAGACAAGCATTTCACTCAAACCAATCATTGTCGCAGCAATCATAATTTGGTTAGCCATTTTAGTATGTTGCCCGGCCCCAGCTGCACCAAAGCGATTGATTTGATGACCTAAAACTTCAAAAATGGGGGTGACAGCGGTATATGTTGCTTCAGAGCCCCCAACCATAATAGTTAAGCTAGCGTTTTTGGCCCCAATATCACCGCCAGAAACCGGTGCATCAAGGGCACCAATCCCATGTTCAGTGGCATAGTCACTAATTTTTTTTGCAAGGGTCGGGGTTGAAGTGGTCATATCGATAACGATTTGCTTTGGTTGGGCGGTACTAAAAATGCCATCAGTGCCAAAGTAGACTTCTTCAACATCTTTTGGATAGCCAACAATTGTAATGATGACATCGGCTTGGCGTGTGACTTCAGCGGGCGTATCAGCCCAAGTAGCACCATGGGCCAAGACATCAGTCGCTTTAGCTTTTGTTCGGTTATAAACAGTTACAGGATAACCAGCGTTAAGTAAGTTAGTAATCATGGCAGCTCCCATGACCCCAGTGCCAATAAAACCAATTTTTTGCATATTCACACCTCTTTTCGATTAGTAGTAGATACTACCTTGATTATAACGCTTGTTACTAAAAAAGACGATGTCATCGCCTTTTTAGTATTTATAATTGCTAAGCATTAAACTTCACAGCTGACGAAGCTAAAGGTATCAAAATCAAATAATCCTTGATCGGTTATTTTTAAGGCAGGAATAACTGGAAGTGCTAAGAAGGATAAAGTAATAAATGGATCAAATTCAGCAGTACTAATTTGATTAAAGGCTCCAAGAATACCATGATACTGCTGCCAAACATTTTGATAGCTATCGCTTGAAACTAAGCCGCCAATAGGCAATGGTAAACATGTAACTTCACCAGCCGCATTAACGACAGCAAAGCCACCACCAATAGTGCCAATTGCATCAATAGCTTTGGTGATTAAGTGATCATCAGTTCCCGCTGCAATTAAGTTGTGAGAATCATGAGCCACCGAACTAGCAATGGCCCCATGTTGACCAGCTTTAAATTGGAAACCTTTAACAATGCCAACACCGGTATTAGGTAAATTATTGTGACGTTCAATGACCACAATTTTAGCCAAATCTTGGTCAAAGTCAGCAATAAAATTACCATTTTCGGTGGGAACATCTAAGATTAAGTGTTCTGTATCGATATGATCCGGGATAATACCGATTACACGAGCACGGCCAGTTGCAATCGGTAATGTTAGGTCACCAATTGTATAATTCATTGAAGTGTAAGGCCAATGGGTGGCTTGGGAATTACTTTCATTTTGCCAAACCCCAGCTTTCATGACGCGATTGATAGCTACTGATTCAACATCTTCTAAGACGACTAAATCAGCTTTAAAACCTGGTGCAATGGCCCCAAGGTCATTAATGGCGTGTGATTGTGCACCATTAAATGAAGCTAGTGTGTACGCCATTGCTGGATACATACCTAAAGCAATGGCTTTTTGGATATTATAATCAACACCGCCTTCAGTAACCATATCAACAACTGTTTTATCATCAGTACAAAAGGCAAAGCGGTGATAATTATTAGCGGTGACAGCCGGGAGGAGCTTTTCCAAATCCCGTTCAACCGTACCTTCACGTAGATAAACATAAAAGCCTGCTGCTACTCGTTCTAAGGCTTCATTGGCTGTTCGGGCTTCATGATCAGTTGCAATACCATATTTACGGTAAATATTTAATTGTGCTCCTTGTAATCCTGCTGTATGGCCATCGATTTGTTTACCAGCAGCTTGTGCATCGGCAATTTTGGTAAGCATATCGGCATCGGCATTAGCTAAGGCAGGAAAATCCATTACTTCAGCTAAACCACCAACATTAGGTTGTTGATAGTATGGTTTTAAATCAGCAGCAGTTAATTTGGCGCCAGCATTTTCAAAGTTAACGGCAGGAACAGAAGATGGTAACATAAATTGAATATCAATGGGGCTTTTAAGACCTTCAGCTAGAAAATAATCTAAGCCATCAGTTCCTTGAACATTAGCAATTTCATGTGGATCGGCAAACACAGTCGTAATACCACGTTTAATAGCTAATTTACCAAATTCAACGGGATTTAATAACGAACTTTCAATATGCATATGTGCATCGATAAAACCAGGCACGATAGTTTTACCATTTGCATCAAAAGTTTGTTGAGCAACCAAATTTGGTTGCTCACCAAGCGCATACACTCTATCTGCTAAAATCCAAACTGTAGTTGAGATAAAAGCTTGGTTAAAGACATCTAAAATTTGAGCATTAATAATTTTTTGATCAACGGTAATGGTTTCTGCAGGCATGGAAATCCCCTCTGGTTTTTAGTTTATTATTATAACTTAATTAATGTTAAAAACAAAAACCTTTAAAGCTTTTTAATCATATTAATATGTAAAATACCAGCATCAATAAATTCATTACCATAAGTATTAAATCCCAAAGTTTCATAAAATTCTTGTGCAGTAATTTGTGCTCCAAGAGTTAAACTGTTAATATTATGTGCAGTTGCATCAGCACTAATTTTGTTCATGATGGCGCTAGCTAAGCCTTGGTGACGAGCAGCTGCGACAGTTGCGACACGTTGAATATGCCATTTTGCAGGTGATTCTGCGATTACGCGGGCAGTGGCAACTGGTTGCTGCTTAAGATAAGCAACATAATGCCATGCTTGATCATCAAGTTGATCAAGCTCATCGGTGAGACTGATACCTTGCTCGGTGACAAAGACGGCTTTTCGAATTTTTAAAGCATCTTGGCTAGTTCGAGTATTGGCACCAAATTGGACGTTGATTTTCATGATAAAATTTTTCCTTAATATTGATTTAAAAAACATTTTATACTATTAATGGTAGAATTGATAAGACATGAATAAAATAATTAAAGGATTTTCTCGAATGCAAAAATTATTTCGAATGTTAAGTACACGAAAAGGATTTTTCTGGTGCTTAGTATTACTTTTTTGGGCTAAGACCCTCCTAGCATATATTGTTGATTTTGGCTCATTAGGGGTAGAAACCCCGTTTCAAGTCTTCATAATGCTAATTAACCCCTTTGCAACCACAATTTTGCTCCTAGGAATTGCATGGTTCTTTCGCTCAGCCAAGTTTTTTTATGCTTGGTTGGGTTTAGCCTATATACTAAATACAGTATTATTATATCTTAATGTTATTTATTTCCGTGAGTTTACTGATTTTGTAACAGTTAATGTTATTTTAGGCTATAACAAAGTTAATCAAGGCCTTGGTGGTGCCGGTTATGAGTTGACATCATTTCATGATATTTTCTTTTGGTTAGATATTATAGTAGTTATTGCTTTAATGCTTATCCGCAAAATTAAATTTGATAAGCAACGGCCTAGTCGTTGGGCAGGGTTAGCTGCAATAACTGGTGCTGGCGTGTTAGTGTTATTTAATATTGCTTTAGCAGATATGAGCCGCCCACAATTATTAACTCGCCAATTTGATCGCACCTATATGGTTAAATATCTCGGGCTAGATGCCTTCACTACTTATGATGCGATTAATTCACGTAAAACAGCTGAGCTTCGCAAAAATGCTAAGAGTTCAGAAATTACGGGTGTATTAAAATATGTCCACAGTCATTATGTACCAGGTAATCCTAAGTTTTATGGTATTGCTAAAGGACGAAATGTGATTGTAATTCACTTGGAGAGTTTCCAACAATTTGTCATTAATCGTAAAATTGATGGTAAGGAAATCACACCGTTTTTAAATTCTTTATATAATTCAAAATCGAGCCTGTCGTTTGCAAACTTCTTTAATCAAGTTGGGCAAGGGAAGACGTCTGATGCTGAGAATATGTTAGAAACATCAACATTTGGTTTGCCACAAGGTTCGTTATTTGCGCAACTAGGTAGTGATGAAACCTTTCAAGCAGCGCCTGATATTTTAAAGCAGCATGGTGATTATACATCAGCGGTCTTCCACGGTAATAATGCTGCGTTTTGGAATCGGAATAATACCTACAAAAATATGGGGTATAATTACTTCTATGATGCCAGTTATTATGACACTACTGGTGATCGGGCAACTGGTTATGGATTAAAAGATAAATTGTTATTCCATGATTCAATTCAATATTTAGAACATTTACAACAACCATTTTATACAAAGTACATTACTGTTACGAATCACTTCCCATATTCATTGGATAGCGAAGATTTAGATAAAGGATTTAAAACGACTACTACTGATTCGAATTTAGTTAATAATTACTTTATAACTAATCGTTATCTTGATGATTCGGTTCGAGAATTTTTTGATTACTTGAAAAAATCAGGATTATATAATAATTCAGTAGTCCTTCTATATGGTGATCACTATGGTATTTCTGATAGTGAAAATCCAAGCTTAGCACCGGTATTAGGTAAAACTGCTACTGATTGGAATGATAATGATAATGCCGAATTGCAACGCGTACCATTGATTATTCATATTCCTGGGCTTAAAGATGGTGGGGTACAAAATCAATATGGTGGTGAAATTGATGTATTACCAACGCTTGAACATTTATTAGGTATTGATAATCGGGAATATGTTCAATTTGGACAAGACTTAATGTCACCACAGCATAGTCAAATTGTAGCATTCCGTAATGGGGACTTTGTCTCGCCATGGTATAACTATATTAATGGAACGGTGTATGATACTAAAACGGGTAATGTCTTAAATCAAACCGATGATTTAATGAAGAAGATTAATGATTGGGATGCTAAGGTTAAAGAAGCTTTGAGTCTATCAGATTCGTTAAATGAGAAAAACTTATTAAGATTCTATCAGCCAGCAGGATTGCCTAAAATCAATCCTGATAATTACAATTATGTCTTCCCGATGGGGATTAAACAGGCTGATAAAATTGAAGCTAAACTTCATCTGAAATCAACAAGTATTTTTTCACAAAATCATAATCAATCAACCGTTGGATTATATCAGACAAACGCACCTGAACTTAACCACAAAGATATGAGTGGTTCACGAATTCAACAAACACGCCGAACAGATACAAATGATGGTGGTGCAAGTTCTAGTTCGACAAATGATAATTCAAATTAACACAATGAAAAAAGCTGAATGGGCCTATTGGCCATTCGGCTTTTTTTTAATGGTATAATCAGAGTACCAAACTAATTAAGGAGCTATTATGGATACGGAAATTAATGCCCAAGTGGCACAACAACTTAATTTAAAACTTAGCCAAGTAAATAATGTTTTGACAATGCTATCTGAAGGGAATACAGTACCTTTTATTGCCCGTTACCGAAAAGAACGCACACAAAATCTTGATGAAGTTGCAATTCGTGATATTGAGAATATTGCTAAGACTTTAAATGATTTAAACATGCGTAAAACAGCAATACTTAAAGCAATTACGGAACAAGGGGCGTTGACACCTACTTTAGATAAAGCTATTAAAACGGCAAGGACAATGCAAGCTGTTGAAGATTTGTATTTGCCATATAAGCAAAAACGCCGTACCAAAGCTATGATTGCTAAAGAACAAGGCTTAGAACCTTTTGCACAATGGCTCCTTAAGTTATCAGATGAGGATGTTTCAATTGTTGCTCAAAAGTATCTGAATACACAATTACCAACAATACAAGATGTATTAGCTGGTGCCATTGAAATTATTGCCGAGCAAGTCAGTGAGAATGCCCATCATCGCGATTGGATTCGAAATTTAACTTGGAAGCAAGGACGTTTAGAAAGTACCCTTAAGTCTGGGGGTGAAGACCTTGATGGTAAAGGCGTTTATCAACAATATTATGCATTTGGGGCTCCTTTAAAAGCTTTGAACGGATATCAGATTTTAGCATTGAATCGTGGCGAACGCGAAAAAATATTAAAAGTTGCGGTTGTAATTAATACTGATGATATTTTAAATCGTTTACGTTTTAAAGAAATTGGAACAATAAGAAATGAAGCTGGGCAAATCGTTGATAATGCGATTCAAGAGGCATACAAACGCTTTATTGGCCCGGCAATCGAACGTGAGATTCGTACTAGTTTAACCAATGATGCAAGTCAGCAAGCGATTGATGTCTTTGGAGAAAATTTATATCATTTATTAATGCAAACACCAATTAAGGGTCAAGTAGTAATGGGCTTTGATCCAGGCTTTCGGACAGGATGTAAGTTAGCTGTTATTGATGCTAATGGTAAATTTTTAGCGAAAACGGTTATTTATCCGCATAAACCAGCTAATGCCAAAGAGCGTGCAGCTGCTGGGGAAAATTTCAAACAATTAATTGCTGATAATAACGTCAAATTAATTGCGATTGGGAATGGCACGGCGAGTCGCGAATCAGAAGAATTTGTAGCTACTAATATCCCAAAAGGTGTTCATTATGTAATCGTAAATGAAGCAGGAGCTTCAGTTTATTCAGCTAGTGAGGAAGCCCGCCAAGAATTTCCAGAATTTCATGTTGAAGAGCGATCAGCAGTTTCTATTGGTCGGCGATTACAAGATCCATTAGCAGAATTAATCAAAATTGATGCTAAAGCGATTGGTGTTGGTCAATATCAACATGATTTACCGACTAAAGAGCTTGATATGGCGGTAGGAACGGTTATTGAAACAGCAGTTAACCAAATTGGGGTTAATTTAAATACCGCTAGTGCTGCTTTACTAACACATATTTCTGGTTTGAATAAAACAATAGCGCAAAACATTGTGACTTATCGTGATGAAAATGGTGAATTTAATTTACGTAGCAAATTAAAGAAAGTTCCACGCTTAGGAGCCAAAGCGTATGAACAAGCAGCTGGTTTCTTAAGAATTATTGAAGGAAAGAATTTATTTGATAATACGGATATTCATCCTGAAAGTTACCCATTAGCTAAAGCAATTTTAGCAGCAGCTAATTTGACGGTGGCAGATATTAATACGCCAACGATACAAAAATTAACGACTATTGATACTAAACAATTGGCAAATCAATTAGCAGCCGGGGAACAAACGGTTGCTGATGTTATTGCTAGTTTATTAAAACCTGGACGTGATGTTCGTGATGATCTACCAGGAGTTATTTTACGTTCAGATGTTTTACACATTGAAGATTTAAAACCGGGGATGGAACTAGAAGGGACTGTTCGAAATGTGACTGACTTTGGTGCATTTATCGATCTTGGCGTAAAACACGATGGCTTAGTGCATATTTCAAGAATGAGTAGGCAACGAATTAAGCACCCAAGTGCATTGTTAGCAGTGGGGGATGTTGTTAAAGTATGGGTAGTTGATATTGATTTAAAGCGTGATCGAATTGGCTTGTCGCTACTACCATTGGAGGTAGTTGATGACTAATGAGGAATTACAAGCGCTAGTTGAAGTAATCTCATTGCATCATTTTAATGAACCATTTTTACACCACGTAACCTTTAATGCCCGCTTACAGACGACCGGGGGCCGATATCGGTTACAAGACCATAATATTGATATTAATCCTAAAATGCTGACTGAACATGATATGGTCACGTTAGTTGGTGTTATTAAACATGAGCTTGTACATTATCATCTGCATTTAAGTGGGCAACCATATCAACATGGCAGTCCGACATTTAAACAATTGCTAAAACAAGTCGGTGGTTTAAGATTTGCTCCGCGGAATGCAGTAAATGCTAAGGTCTATAAGTATCATTACACCTGTCAAAAGTGTGCGATGGATTATTATCGGCAACGCCAAATTAATCTAAAAAAGTATGTGTGTGGTCAATGCCAAGGAAAATTGCAATTAATTGCAATTTAATTTAAAAAAAGTGTTGCATAGTTTAAGTACGTCTGGTACATTTATATATGTTGTTAAAACATAACAACTTAGCTACGCAACATGCGGGTGTGGCGGAATTGGCAGACGCGCAGGACTAAGGATCCTGTGGTAGAAATACCGTGGAGGTTCGAACCCTCTCACCCGCATCATAAAAAAACACCAACCTAAAAAGGTTGGTGTTTTTTATTTCTAACTGGTGATTATGACAAAAGCCAAACGATAGCGGTATTGATAATATAACTAAAATACCACCCTGAAGAATTTTCTTCAGGGTGGTATTTTCATATTAGAATATAGCGGACTTTTGAAACACCTTTTGGCTATAAATTACTACTAAAAATAGTTATAGGACAGCTCATGGATGTGGTGTTTTACTTGAAGTTACTATACTTTGACTTATATTAAGGCTTGGCTTTACTCATAACACCTTTTTGCCGTAATCGATTATCGATTTTACCTTGAGTAAGGACAATGATTGCTGGTAATAAAGTTAAAGCAGCAATCAATGAAAAGGCGGTGTCAAGCACAGTAATTAAACCAAATGAACTCAATACTGGGAAGCTTACGAAAATGATTGCAAAGAAGCCCCCCACAACGGTCAAACCAGAAACAGTGATTGCCTGACCAACAGATTGAACAGATTGGACAACAGCCTCTTGGACAGTATGACCGTTCATTACTTCCTCACGATAACGTTCAATGATCAAGATTGTAAACTCAGTACCAATACCAAGTACTAAGGCACTTAAGCCTAATGTAAGTGGATTGTATGATTGACCTAAAAGATATAGCGTCAATGGTGAAATACCTAACACAATGACAATTGGGAAAGCTGGTAAAAGAGCATGGCTTAAACGACGATATAGCAAAGTCAACAAGATAATAATCGCCATAATACCAGCAATCATCATAAGCATACGATTAGAAGCGATGTTATCCAATCCAACTAGCATTAAGACTTGTGGTCCGGCAGGAACAATTTGATAGTCGTGCCCGATTGTTGCTTGTTTAACATCGTGATTAATTTGTTTCATTAGTTTGTTTTGCTCATCAGATGATAACCGTTCATTGATTTTAAACTGAATCATCGCATATTGCTTGTTATTGCTAAGCATTTGTTCACGTAATGCACTTGGTAAGGTGCTAATATTTTGATTGATTTGTTGTTGCGAAGCATTAGCTAGGGAACCAAACATTTGTGTATAGGCACTTGTAATTGTAGTGTAATCAACAACATTATCATATTTGCTATCAATCTTATGTGCAAGTTTATCAGTTGCAATTAAAATTGGTTTCTTAGTAACATTTGGGGCTTCAACTAAATAGGTTAAATAATTAGTTGAGCCAACTTGTTTTTGTAAATATTTTGTATCTTTAAGTGCTGGCATGTTTTTAGGAATCATATTCATTAAGTCAGTTTCAATAGGTACTTTATGTTCTACTGTAAAACCAGCTAAACCAATAATAATTCCAAACACAGCAATTAATTTCGCGTGTTTAATTACAAAACGTGCATATTTACCTAAAAGATTACCAATAAAATTATTTTGATGAACTTGTTTAATCGGATGATTATTACGATCAAGAAGTCGCAGTGTAGCAAACATTAATAAGAATTCAACAATATATACGGCAAATACACCGATCGCTAATGTTAAACCAAATTGTTGCATTAGTGGGGCTTTTGAAAGAAACATCGTTAGAAAAGTAAAAATCATGACTACTAAGGCACTTCCAATACCTGGGCCCATTGTGATAACTGCTTGTTGAATTGCAGTCATTACATTAGCATGCTTACGGTATTCTTCCTCATAACGATTTTGGAATTGAACACCAAAATCAGTTCCTAAACCTATTAAGATTGGTAAAGTTGCCATGGTTGCTAAGGTTAATGAGATATTTAACCATCCCATAATCCCAAATGACCAGACGAGACCAATTAATACAAAAAGTAATGATAATAAACGGCGGCGAACATGAAAGACTAGGGCTAAAATAATAATCATCATAATCACAGCTAAGGAAAGCATGATTGCCATAGTAGTCATTACTTCACCAGAGATATTCCCTAAAATAGCTGGTTGACCTGCTACACGGATATTGACACCTTTAATTGGGTGATTATTAATTGTAGTTTTTAAATCATGGACTAGTTTAACATCCGTATCCATATCGGCTTTATCGATGGTAACTAATAACAATAAGTGGCGACCATCTTTTGGTAATAAAGTAGCGATATTCTTATTAACATGCCCATTTTCTAGAATCAAATCACGAAGAAGAGCTGTAGACATTTTTCAACGCTCGGTAAATTTTGTAACATTAATTTAGCTAAGTTACGCTGTTGTGAGACTGTTAAAATACTTTGAGTATACTGATTAACTTTATCTTGTTGGTCATTTGTTAGAATACTATTCAAATTCGTTGTTGCATTATTTTTAGCTAACGCTAGTTTTTGTTGATCAGTTAAGATACTTAATATATATGTTTGAATTTGTTGCTTTTGAGTATCTGAAAGACTAGTTAGTGTAGCTTGCTGAATAGCTGATTTGGCTTTAGTGTTTAAATTTGCCATAATATCTACTTGTAAAGATTGTTGCCTTTTAGTAGATAGTTGCTGGTCACCCATTAATTTTTCAACACCGGTTGATTTTAGTTGTTGATTTAAGAGGCTAATTACACTAGTAGTACGAATAACGTGGTCATTACTTTGAATGCTTTTTTCTACTTCGGCAATTTTAGCAAATGTGCTGTGGTTAATAATATCAGTATCTTTAGCACTGAATAGAACATAAGCGTTATCACCACCAAAAGCTTTTTGTGCTTTTTCAGTATTTTTATAGACTGTTGAATGTGGATTAACGAAGACATCATTGCCCATTTTAATTTGAATATTAGGTAATCCAAGGCCTAATATTATAGTAATTATTGCCACAATAGCAATAATTGACTTGGGATAGTGCATCAATTTGTTAGCACATTGTTTAAATATTTTATGAATCACAATAAAAAACGCTCCTAATTTAAAATTAATAATAAATAGTTTAATAGTAAAAAAGGAAGGATGTAAGCAACAAAATGCGACATTTGTTGCATTTTATGGTATATGGAGATGAAAAAATATGAGCAAACCCATCAAAAGATAATTCAAGCAGCAGAATACTTATTAACAAATAACGTGATGACAACAGTTAGTGTTGAGAAAATTACTAGTTACGTAGGTATTAATCGCAGCACCTTTTACCGTCACTTTCCAACATATCAAAATTTAATTGTTGAAATTGTTGAAAGAAAATTACAGGCTATCAATGCTGTACCCAATAATCCGATGGATGAGTTGGAGCATATTGTAAGTGTAATTGAAGATAATTATAAATTATTTCAACATATCATCATGCACGTAGACAATTTTAAATACTTATTTCAAAATCTTTTAGTTGAACGAATACGCTATATTGGCTTAGCTAAATTTAAAAATATTAATTTAAACAATTCGGCGGAAACAGAATTGTTGTACTGTGCAGTGGTAGCAATGTTTAGTACATGGTTAGAAAATTCAAACTCTATTACTAAACAAGATGTTATTACATTTGCACAGAAGTATTATTTGGCGTAATATCAAAATTGTAATATAAACGAACTTTATTCTTGTTTTGTGGATAAAAGTTAGTGTTTAAAGTATAATTAACCTTAAAATGAAAAAAGAGGTCTAATTTTAATGCTTAAATCCGTTTATTTCAATCACGATGCGGGTGTGGATGATTTAGTGTCACTTTTGATGTTATTAGAGTCGCCAGAAATTAAATTAATTGGTGTTGGGGATGTACCAGCCGATTCTTACCTTGAACCGGGGATAGCAGCGAGTCAAAAAATAATTAATAGATTCGGTAATGACAAACAAATTACAGTTGCCGCCTCATCAGCTAAGACTAATGACCCTTTTCCAAAAGAATGGAGAATGGACTCTTTTACAGTTGATGCGTTACCAATTTTAAATGAATTTGGGATTGGTGAGGTCCAAATAGCACCCAAAGCAGCACATTTGGACTTAGTTGATAAGTTATTACTAGCTGAGGAACCTGTAACATTGCTATTTACGGGTCCGTTAAGTGACTTAGCAGCAGCATTAGATGTAAATCCCGCTATTGAAGCTAAAATTGCCCGGCTATATTGGATGGGCGGGACGTTTGGTGTTGGAAATATCGCTGAGCCAGAACAAGACAATACAGCTGAATGGAATGCCTTTTGGGATCCTCAAGCAGTTAAGCGTGTATGGGATACAAATATAGAAATTGATATGGTTGCACTTGAAAGTACCCATCAGGTTCCATTGACTAATGCTGATCGTTTACGTTGGGCTAAACAACGGCAATATATAGGGCTTGATTTTATTGGACAAGGATATGCAATTGTTCCGACTTTGACACACTTTGAAACTAATTCAACATATTTCTTGTGGGATGTCCTTACAACTGCACACATGTTAAATCCAACACTAACTAAAACTAAAGTTGTTAACTGCGATGTTATTACGACTGGCCAAAGTCGTGGTCGAACATTTATGACTCCAACGGGTCGACCAGTTAATTTTGTATATGATGTTGATCATGATGCTTTTTTTGCATTTCTAGAAAGTGTGATTAAAAGAGCTAAATAATAAAAAAACATGCATACATGCATGTTTTTTTATATTCCTTTAATTTAATCACCGTACCCTTAAAACAATATATATAAAGACAGTTTTTTATTAATAGATACGGTAAAATATGAATAGTAATCACAGAATTGGAGTAGGAGATAAAATGAAGCAAGCAATCAAAATATTACTAATTGAGGATGAACATGATTTATCAAATGATATTAAGGCAATGTTAGGTGATTTTGCTGATATTGACCAAGCCTTTGATGGTGAAGAAGGTGAATATCAAGCACTTGAAGTACCGTATGATTTAATTATTTGTGATTTAATGTTGCCACTTCAAAATGGGTTAGATGTAATCAAACAAATTCGCTCACGTGAACTTTCAACGCCCGTGTTGATTTTGACAGCTAAAGATAGTTTAGATGATAAAATTACAGGCTTTAATATTGGTGCTGATGATTATTTAACTAAACCATTTCATCGTGAAGAATTAATTGTGCGTGTACAGGCGCTATTAAGACGTGCAGGAGTGTACTCAGATGATCATCAGTTACGAACAGGACGCGTAGAGATGAACCTTGAAAATCGAAGCGTGACGGTTGCTAACGAAAATTTGAAGCTAGTCGGAAAAGAATTTGATATTTTAGCTTACCTTATTCAAAATAAGAATATAATAGTTACCCGTGAACAAATATTTGACCGTATTTGGGGGATTGATTCGGATACCACAATGAACGTAGTAAATATTTATATTAATAATTTGCGGCGTAAATTAGAGTCAGTTGGTGAAGAACATTTGATTAAAACATTACGCAATATCGGATTTATTCTTGAGGAAAATGATGAGTGAACTAGTTAATAATAAGCAACGTTTAAGAATGTTTATCAGTGAAGCAGTAATATTTTCAATGATTTTTGCCGTGCTAGGGATGATTGTTTTATTAACCTTTCGACAAATGTTATATCGAACGGCTGATAATGATTTAAGGAGTGCTGCGTATAATCTACGGACTGAACATATACTACCAAATCCGGCCAATTTTAAAACATTATCCTTACTTTTTAACGATCAAGGTAATATTGTGAACTTCAATGCATTAGGTGATCGTAGTACGCCATTAGCCAAAATTCGGATGGATAAAGATGGTGTTAATGAAATTCATAATATTCGGCTCAATGGGTCTGTGTATTTTCGTTCAGTTTTAGTTAAGTTACCTAGTCCAGTAACCGATGGACTTCAGACAGCTACTTATGCGCTACTGATGGAAAATATTACGAGCGAGCGCCAGAGTGTTTCAAGCTTTGCTAAGGTTTTATTTATCGCCTTTTTAGCTTTTACAACTCTAACAATTTTTGCTAGTTGGAAATTATCACAACGTTACATGCGACCGGTATTAAAAGCTTGGCAACAGCAACAAGACTTTGTTAATAGTGCTGCTCATGAATTAAAAACCCCATTAACAATTATTCAAAATAAATTAGAGCTTCTATTAACCAAGCCCAATGCACAAATTAAAGATCAATATGATGGGGTAATCATGGCTTTATCGGAAATTAGACGATTAAATTCATTATCTGCTGATATGCTAACTTTAGCAAAAGCACATTCAAATATGGCCGTGATTAATCGTGAGCCAGTTGAATTATCGGAGTTTATTAATCAAGTAATTGAGCCCTATAGTGAAATTGCTGAACTAGATAGCAAGCAATTTACAACTAATTTGATGGCCACTGGAATAGTATTAATTGATCGGCAACGTATTCACCAATTATTAGTAATTTTGCTAGATAATGCATTAAAATATACTGAGTCTGGTCAAGCAATTAGCCTAGATACTATGATTAAAAATAAGCAGTTAATTATTATGGTTAACGATACTGGTCGAGGAATTTCTGACCAAGCTAAAAAACACGTCTTTGATCGTTTCTATCGTGAAGATAAATCAGGATCACGAGCAACTGGTGGGACTGGCTTAGGATTAACAATTGCACAATGGATTGTTGATATCCATAAAGGTAAAATCACAGTAGAAGATTTCAAACCACAAGGAACAACGTTTAAAGTGGTACTGCCAATAAAGTAGACTTCCTAAAAATTTTTTATATTGGCAGTCCAATTTTATTACAATGAAAGGATGTATTTAATGAATAAAACTGAAACTAAACCATATTTAGAATTGCATGATCATGTAATTCAACAATTGGCACTCCATGATATTACACCTAGTGAAATTGGTGAAATTGTATATGATTTGCAAAAAGATTATATTTTACAGTTAACACCAGTAATTGCAACTGAGGCAGTTGAACATGTATTAGCAAAGCGGGAAGTTCAAAATGCAATTTTAACGGGCTTGGCGTTAGATACGCTAGCCAATGACAAGTTATTACCAGAGCCATTACAAACGATTGTTGAAAACGATGAAGGTTTGTATGGGATTGATGAACAAATCGCAATGGGAATTACGTCGGTTTATGGATCAATTGGGATTACTAATTATGGCTATCTTGATAAGGTTAAACCTAAATTAATTGGGCGACTTAACCAACATAAAGGTGGCCGAGTCAATACGTTTGCTGATGATTTAGTTGGTGCAATTGCGGCAGCTGCAGCAGCACGAATTGCCCATGCACATCCACAGGAAGTGCATGATAATTTTGGGATAAAAGAATAAGAGTGCAGAGTGCAGAGTGCGACACCCCCTCGGGAAAATGCGAGCACTACTGACACATAGCGTATGATGCGGGTTATGCATCTAATGCTATGTGGTGGTAGGTGCAGTATTTTGAGGGGGTGTCGCACGTTTTGGTTACAATTATAAAGGTTACTTGATTATAAATATCAGCTATATGTTTATTTTGATTTAAAATATTCGCATTTAAATTGGCCTAAATTGTAAAATGAACGTAGGCAGTAAAAATTAATAATTATTAACAAATAATTTTAATTTCTTGCTATCTGTCGTAAACAAAAGTATACTTGATAAGTTATATGTTGTAAGTTGAAGCAAGCTCAGCTGCTGTGCGCTTTAAGCGGAACGGATTTTTCGTAGCCAGTTAGTAATGCAAGCTTCATGTATATGGAGGAAATATTTTGAAATTTTCAGAACTTGGTCTTACACAAGACCTGTTAACAGCCATCGAAAAACATGGCTATGTTGAAGCAACCCCAATCCAAGAACAAACAATTCCGTTGACTTTACAAGGAATCGATGTGATTGGACAAGCCCAAACTGGTACTGGTAAAACAGCTGCCTTTGGGTTACCAATCTTAGAAAACATCGATCCACAAGGTGGTTTGCAAGCCTTAATCATTTCACCAACTCGTGAATTGGCTATTCAAACACAAGAAGAATTGTACCAACTTGGTCGCGATAAGCGGGTTAAAGTACAAGTAGTTTACGGTGGTTCTGACATCCGTAAACAAATCAATGGTTTGAAAAACCACCCCAACATCTTAGTTGGTACTCCTGGTCGTTTACTTGACCACTTGAACCGTAAGACAGTTAAGCTTGACTCAATTAAGAACTTGGTTCTTGATGAAGCCGATGAAATGCTTGACATGGGATTCTTAGATGATATTGAATCAATCTTGAAAGCTGTACCTGCAGAACGTCAAACAATGTTGTTCTCAGCTACAATGCCACCTGCTATCAAACGCATCGGTGTGCAATTTATGCAAGATCCTAAGCACATTAAAATTGAAGCAAAAGAATTAACTACTGACTTAGTTGATCAATACTACGTTAAGACAAAAGAATTTGAAAAGTTTGATGTGATGACACGTTTATTCGACGTTCAAAACCCTAACTTAACAATCATCTTCGGTCGTACTAAGCGTCGTGTTGACGAATTGGCTAAGGGTCTTGAAGCGCGCGGTTACCGTGCAGCTGGAATCCACGGTGACTTATCACAACAAATGCGGATGAAGGTTCTTCGTCAATTCAAGGGTGGCGAACTTGACATCCTTGTAGCAACTGATGTGGCTGCTCGTGGTTTGGATATCAAGGATGTTACTCACGTTTACAACTACGATATTCCTCAAGATCCAGAAAGCTATGTTCACCGTATTGGCCGTACTGGTCGTGCGGGTGCTCACGGAACTTCATTGACTTTCGTATCACCAAGTGAAATTGATTACTTACGTGATATTGAAAAGTTAACTAAGAAGCGGATGCTACCATTGAAGCCACCTACTAAGGAAGAAGCTTTAGCTGGTCGTATCGCAACTGCACTTGGTGAAGTTGAAAATATCATTGGTCGTACTAAGACTGAAGGTATTGAAGAACAAATCGCTAACTTGGTTAACCAATACGATTCTGAAACATTGGCCGCTGCTTTATTGACTGCAGCAGCCCGTCCAGATTCAGAAGCTGTCCCAGTTAAGATTACTCCAGAACGTCCATTGCCTCGTAAGAAGGGGAATGGCGGCGGTGGTTACCGTGGTGGTAACCGTCGTGGTGGCGGAGACCGTCGCGGTGGAGATCGTCGCGAAGGTGGCTACCGTGGTCGCCGTGAAGGTGGTCGCGATGGCGAACGTCGTGGTGGAGATCGTCGTGAAGGTGGACGTGGTGACCGTCGTGAAGGCGGCTACCGTGGTGGTCGCGATGGCGAAAAACGTGGTGGATTCCGTGGTAACGGTAACGGATCACACGGTCGTCGTCCATTCACTATTCACGAAAATAACAACGACTAATTAAATTTATCTGCGTTAATTGATAATGAATATTTAAAAGATGTTGTGATATAACTATTTTTTAGTAGTAATTTGTAACTGCAAAGGGTCTCAAAACCTACTATATTCAAAAAAATATATATAAATCCCAGGGAAAATTCATTTTTCCTGGGATTTTTTGCTAGGATATTCTCAATATTATCTGCTTTTTGACGTACGTTCTTTTTAGAAAAGATATTGAATGATAAAATTTAGGTTAATATTATGTTATAGTTTTGATGTTTGGTATAATAAACTGATATTAAAAAATAAAGATATAATGATGTTGGAGTAACCATGATTTATGGATTGGGAATTGATTTAGCAGATATTGATCGTGTATGGGATTTAGCAGTTCGTAAACCAGAATTTATTGCTAAGTTTTTAACTCCTCGTGAACAAAGTGAACTGACCAAATTCAAAGGTATACATGCGGCTGAATTTGTTGCAGGACGCTGGTCGGCCAAAGAAGCTTATAGTAAAGCTTATGGTACTGGTATTGGGCATGAATTGAGTTTTTTAGACCTTGAATTGATTAATAATGCTGCTGGACGACCAGAATTTACAAAGCATCCGTTTGCAGGACGCGTACATGTGTCGATTACACATACAAATAAATTAGTAATGACAGAAGTTATTTTAGAACAAGTGTAGTAATAAATAGAGGTGAAATAAAGACATGGCAATTGGGATTCATCGGCCAACCAAAATTACATTAGATAGAGATGCATTAGTTCACAACATCAATGTTGCGAAAGCACCATTTGCAGATGATATTAATATTTTTGCAGTTGTTAAAGCTAATGCATATGGTCATGGAATACGTGAAATTACACAAATGGCTAAACAAGCTGGAGTAACTGGGTTTGCAGTAGCAATTTTAGACGAAGCACTTGAAGTACGTGAACTTGGTTATGAAAAAGAACCAGTTTTAGTGTTAGGTATTACATCAATTGAATATATTGTAGATGCTGCGATTAATGGCATCTCATTAACCGTTGGTTACTTGGAATGGCTTAAAGCAGCCCAACCAATCCTAGATAGTGAAGAAATTCCACCGTTAAGAGTACATATTGCAGTTGATACTGGGATGGGACGAATAGGTGTCCAAACACCAGCCGATTTAAAGGATATGGTTAAATTCTTACGTGAGCACACGCGTGAGTTTAATTTTGAAGGAATGTTTACGCATTTTGCAACAGCAGATGCACCAACTACGGATTATTTTGAGACCCAAGTGGCTAATTGGGACGCAGCTATTGCAGCTGTTAATCCTTTACCAAAATATGTCCACGCAGCTAATTCAGCAGCAACTATTTGGCATCCTAATGCAATACAAACTAATGTTTTACGTTTAGGTGCTGGAATGTATGGGTTTAATCCATCAGGTACAGATTTAGATGCACCAATGTTAAAACCCGTGTTATCATTAACTACAGAAGTGGTATTTGTTAAGCAATTGGCTAAGGGGAAGTCAGTTAGCTACGGTGCTACATATCATACTAGCGAAAATGAATGGATTGCTACCCTGCCGATTGGTTATGCTGATGGTTTTTTACGCCGAATGCAAGGTTATCACGTGTTAGTAGACGGTCAACCAGCTGAGATTATTGGGCGAGTTACAATGGATCAGATGATGATTCGGCTACCTAAAAAATATCCTGTTGGTACTAAGGTAACAATCGTTGGTCAAAGTGGGGATCAACAATTATCACTCGTAGAATTAGCAACATATGCTAATACTATTCCCTATGAAATCGTAACGAATCTTTCAACAAGAATTAAGCGTGAGGTAAAATAGGATGGCAAAGACTGAAATCAAACGCGGCGATATTTATTATGCTGACCTTTCACCAGTAACTGGTTCTGAGCAAGGCGGAACACGTCCGGTTGTGATTGTGCAAAATAACATGGGAAATTATTATTCACCAACGGTAATTGTAGCAGCTATTACAGCTAAAGCATCAAAATCTAAATTACCAACGCACATTCTATTACCGACAGAAGAAGGAATCGCTAAAGATTCAGTCATTTTGCTAGAACAGTTGCGAACAATTGATAAAAGCCGCCTTAAGGATCGAGTTTCACATTTAGATACTGAAGTGATGACTAAAGTTGATGTTGGTTTGGCAATTAGTTTAGGCTTAGTACCAGACAGTCGCACATATGAGGAAGTCAATCAATCTAACGAACATTTAGAAATGGTTGACACACCAGATAATAAATAAATCACTAAACTCCATAGTTATTAGATGCCTAGTCTAACGATTATGGAGTTTGTTGTATAAATTATGACCATGATTCGTAGGAGTAATTATGAATTTTTATGATGTAACATATTTAGAACACCAAGCAGCTGTAAATAATTATTTGCAAACGGTGTTAATGGGGATTGGTATTTTAAGTTTTGTGATTTTATCTAGCCTATATGCGTTTAAACGTTTAAAACGTAAATACCGTGATTTGAGTATTATTATCTTTTTATTTTTACTTTTCATGTTTGGCTTACAATACACTGATTACACGATGTTAAAAAATAAGGATACACAATCAACGCAAATGATTAACTTTATTAAAGTTATTGCCGCAGAACGTCACCTTAAGGAAAAAGATGTCTACGTTAATTCAACGCAATTGACCGATGGGACGATTGTTAAATTAAAATCAAAGTACTATCAAATTAAGTTAAATGCGGACCAATCATCGTATGTCTTAATTCGCACTCACTTATTAACTAATATTAATATCATGACGGAGGAGAAATAAGGGCATGCAATTATATAGTCCAATTATTATTAAACTAGCGTTAGGTATTTTATGCTTAATTTTACAAATTAACTTATTGGGGAAAGGTAATTTAGCACCAACTTCGGCCTTAGATCAAGTTCAAAATTATGTCCTCGGGGGTATTATTGGGGGTGTGATTTACAATGATAGTATTTCCGTCTTACAATTTTTCTTAGTCCTAATTATTTGGACGATGCTCGTGTTAATTGTTAAATTTGCTAAAGAACATAACCGTTACATCCGCTTTGTGATTGATGGTCGGCCAATTAGTTTGGTAGAACGTGGACGATTAAATATTAGTAACTGTCTAAAAGTAGGAATGTCGGCTAATGAATTAATGTTTAAATTACGGATGCAAGGTGTTTATGAGGTTAAACAAGTTAAACGAGCCATTTTAGAGCAAAATGGACAACTAACAATCATCAAATTTGGTGAAGATAATATTATTTATCCAATTATTGTTGATGGTCAAGTTGATTTTGATGCACTTAGTCTAGTAAAAAAAGATGAGCTATGGTTACATAATGAATTAAAAAGACAGCGCCAACGTAATATTCGAAAAATTTATCTAGCTGAATACATTGATGGTAAATTAATAATTCACCGTTATGAATAGTTAAAGTGAAACAAGTTATGATATAACTAATTTGCAGTAAGAGTTTACAACCCAAAAGTGTTTGTAAAGTCTAATATATTCAAATATGACAAATAAGCCGTTGAAGGAAAATTCTTCAACGGCTTATTTATCAGCTATATACTCAATACGGTATTTTTGTCAGAGCTCATTTTTGACAGCAAAATTAGTTTCTTTAGTACGAAATGTTTTCACTAGGTTCTTATTTAATCTTCAAATAAAAAGTGCATCACGGTTTTTTCAACTTGGGGATTACGTTTTAATTTTGAATGTTGGGCATTGGAACCGGTAAATTCTTGTTGTTGATAAGAAGCACTTCGGCTCGTTAAATATTTTAATGCTTGTGCCGAGTTAATTGGGACGCGACCATCCGACTCAGAACCATCATTTAAATTACCAAAAATATTTAGTACGTGTGCTGCTTTGGGGAAAGTTGTGTGTAACTTACTAAAGTGATTAAAAATGGTACTTTTAATTGTTGGTTGGCCATCAGCTAAAAGTGGTGAACGGCTGGCATTGGTACTGCCGGAACCACCAATAAAGCTATTTGAAATACTGGCAATTGCAACATATTTATTTAAGGTAGGTAAATTAGAATTGTTGCTATTATTTAATAAATATTCAGCTAAAGTACTGTTACCCATTGAATGAGCAACAACATTGAACTTTTTAAAATGATATTGATGATGTAATTTTTCAATAATAACACGCAAAATACGAGCATTATGTGCAGGATTACCATTAGTACTATCATCAAAGACAATATTAATTAATGGATTATTAGCTTTAGCAGTCAAAGTACCTGTTGTAGCCAAGGTATCATTAGCTCGCACGTGAATTGTTTCGACGGCGGTACCTAATTTTGCCCGCTCAATGGCATTAATTAATGGCTGCATTGAACTGGCATTACCACCGAATCCATGTAAAAAAATAGTCGGATTATCGCTAAAGTGGGCATCAGCTGGGGCTTTTTTCATTAATTGTTTGGCCGGTGTACAGCCACTGAGAATTAGTAAAATGATAGCAAATAAACTAATTAATAAATATTTTTGTTTTAACATTTAAAACCTCCTAAAATAACATATATTTATTATACCGTCTTAGCACAAATTTTCACGAAAGATAAATTTTACAAGATACTAAAAGTGTTATACTAAATTATAAATCTATAATTAAAGAGGTAGGATGATGAAAACAGGGACAACAATCATTGAATTGGCTAATGGCTATCATCTTTGGACGAACACACAAGGTACAGGCACAATTCATTTACTCGCTCTTCATGGTGGCCCTGGGGGTAATCATGAATATTGGGAAGACACTGCTCAACGATTACAAGCCCAAGGCATAGATATTCAAGTCCATATGTATGATCAACTAGGGTCATGGTACTCAGATCAACCTGATTTCTCAGATCCTAAAAATGCGAATATTTTAACTTATGACTATTATATTGATGAGGTAGAAGAAGTACGGCAAAAATTGGGAATTGATAATTTTTACTTAATTGGCCAAAGTTGGGGTGGTGCTTTAACACAACTGTATGCATTGAAATATGGGCAACATTTAAAAGGAGCTATCATCTCATCAATGACGGACAACATTGAGGAATATGTAATTTCAATTAATCAACGTCGAGAAGAAGCACTATCTGTTGAAGCTGTTAACTATATGAAAATGATTGAAACGACTGGTAAATGGGATGATGAACAATATCAAGCTATGTTCAAGTGTTAAATGAACAATACGTGGATCGTAAACAACCAGTTTTGCCAACACATTTAATTTCAACCATGGCCACAGATGTATATGGACCATTTCAAGGTGATAATGAATTTGTGGTTACAGGTAAATTAAAAGAATTTGATTTACGAGATCAAATTCAAAATATTACAGTTCCAACATTAGTGACTTTTGGTGATCATGAGACAATGCCTGTTGCAACAGCTAAACGAATGGCAAAGCAAATTCCTCATGCTCGATTAGCCATCACGCCGGAAGCGGGGCATCATGCAATGATGGACAATCCACAAGTTTATTACGCTAATTTAGCACAGTTTATTAATGATGTTGAAACTGGTGTATTTTCTTAAAATTAGTAATTTAAAGTCTAAATCGTGCATAAATAAGTGCACGATTTTTTTATACTTGAAATTGTTTAGGGGGTATAGTATTATTTTAGTCACTGATACAACATGAAAAAGGTGACTAAAATTGAAAGAAGAAATTTTATCATATTTAATGCAACATCCTACTGAGGATACTAGTGGTGAACGATTAGCTGAACGTTATCAAGTTAGTCGGAATGCTGTTTGGAAAGTTATTAAACAACTACAAGCTGAAGGGTACTTAATTGAAAGTCAACATCGGCGTGGTTATCGCTATTTAGGGACCAAAAATCTATCAGCCGAGCAAATAGCCTTACATTTAGGTCATACTTTAAAAGTTCAAGTATTCCAAACAATTGATTCAACGAATAAATTGGCTAAACAACTAGCAACTGAAAATCCGAGTCAACCACTTGCAATTATTGCCAATCAACAAACAGCAGGTTACGGGCGTTATGGACGCGATTATTATAGTCCAAAAGATACGGGCGTTTATATCAGCCTATTATTACCAATGACTAATAAAGATGTCACAAGTGGGTTGTTTACAACTGGGGCAGCAGTAGCTGTTACTAAAGTTTTTGAAACTTTGTATCATATAAATTTACAAATAAAGTGGGTTAATGATTTAATCTATAATAATCGTAAGATTGCAGGCATTATGACCGAGGGAATTACTGATTTTGAGACAGGATCACTTAGTTATGTGATAGTTGGTATTGGCATAAATTTAACAACTTCTAATTTCCCAATATCGATGCAAAATAAAGCAGGTTCACTTAATCTCCAAGAACTTGATCGTAACTTATTGGTAGCACATTTATTAGATGAAATGTATCGGCTTTTAATGGGTGAATTGACACCGGATATATTAAATTACTATCGTGAACATTCGCTAGTAATTGGGCATGAGATTATTTTAGATCAACGAGGAAAATTAGTTCAAGGTAGAGTTATTGATATTAATAATGAAGGAGCTATTGTTGTATCAACAAATACAGGTTTACAAACTTTTAGTAGTGGTGAAATTACCAAAGTAAAACTTTTAGATGGAGAATATCATGGATAAATCAACAAATAAACGACAAGCAAATTTAAGAACTTTAATTTTAGCGGCTGAGTTCGCCGTTTTTTTAGCAATTTTTGCTCAAATTTCAATTCCATTTGGCATCGTTCCATTTACAGGCCAAACTTTAGCACTAGGCTTGTTTGCTAGTATTGCACGTCCTAAGATTAGTTTTAGTGCAGTAGCACTGTATTTACTACTAGGAGCGATTGGCCTACCTGTTTTTGCCAATGGAAGTGCGGGGTTAGTAGTTCTTTTTGGACCAAATGCAGGATATTTATTTGGCTTTTTGTTTTACGTTATTTTAGTTGGAAGTGTAATTGTAAAATATCATAAGTGGTGGCAAATTGCTTTAGTAAATTTAATTGCTGCTGTGGGACAATTATTAATCGGGACAATCGTATATGCATTATGGATTCATGTGCCAATTACACATGCTTTATATGCTGGAATGGTGGTCTTTATTCCATTAGCAATTGTTAAAGTACTAATTGTAACTATTGTGGCAACAAAGATTATTAAGCGTTTTGGTATCTTTAAGTAGATCTTAAAAGTAACTATTTAAAAGTCCGATATATTTAAATATGAAAAAAAGCTGAATTTATAAAAATTCAGCTTTTTTCGTTATCTAGGTGGCTAACAATTAGATGAAAGGTATGTCAATTTGGCTCGCACCTTCATCAATTGTGTAGGTAATATCTTGGTTTCCTCGAACGGTCATACCAAAGTCGGTTGCATACATAACTAACCCTAATTGATGACCTGCAGGAAGACGATAATAAGTAGGTTGTAATGCTAATTCAATATCAACAAATTGATCAGCACGTAGATCATCGGTTTGCCAAGCGTTAGTTCGATTCTGCAAGTTAATATGACCTTTACTAATCATTTTGAATGGTGTGGCATTTTTGGCTAACGTAAATTCATTTAAAATATCTTCACGCCATTGGAATCCACTATCAAGTTTGATGCCAAGTGGGGTTGGCTTAACATTTAAGCGTTTAGCTTCACCATAATCAACTAATTGACAACTAAGCATACCAAAGTTAACAGAACTTTTGACACGTATTTTGACAATAACTCGACCGTCAATAATTTTAGCTTGCTCAAATGGGACGGTTTGGAATAAAGCTCGGTTCGTTGATAAAGCTGATTTAGGAGCTTTAATTAGATGTTCCCATGTAGCTATATCAGCTGTGTATTTTTTAAAGTCAGTTTCACCTACTTGATCCATAAAGCTGACTTTACCATTCCCAGGGGTTAAGTCTAATAGACCATTATTTAAAAATAGACTTGTTTTATTACTAATTGCATCCCAATCTTTTTCAGCATGCCATGTTTCTGGAATAACATTATCTTGGATTATAACATTTGGTAACAACTCAGGGGCATGATTATCAACACCGTATAATTTGTGTGCAAACCATAAATTCATCATGTCGGTAAAATCAATTGAACGCATAGCATTGATGTAAATGTGTTCACCTTGATGAAGGATAATTTTTTTATTAATGTTAGTCGCATCCAGAGCATGCCAGAGCTTATTAACTTGTTCAGGTTTAACATTCCAGTCATTAAGTCCGTGAACCATAATAACATCAGCTTTAATGTTAGCGACGTCTTTTAAATAATTCCGAGCATCCCAGAATGTATTGTATGAACCAGTTTCTCGATCTTGATCAATCCCCATTTGATCAAGATACGCTTGGTAAATATCCTTAATTTGATAAAAATCACCGGGTTGCTTTCGGCGTGAGAAAGTCTCTTCGGCCAAAACATCAGCATCTTCACCCGGATAACCACCCGGAGCGATTACTAAACCGTTTGAACGATAATAATCATACCATGATGAAATGGCTGCTTCTGAGACAATTGTTTCTAATCCAGCAACACCTGTTGTAGCAACAGCCGTAGCTAGGGTACCAAGATATGAACGTCCAGTCATGGCAACTTTACCGTTAGACCAATGAGCTTTAATAGCAATATGGTCAATCTTATTAGTGAATGCGACACGATCCCCGTGTACCCATTCAACAACAGCCTTGGCACTAGCAACTTCATATTCATCACCGGTTGTTTGTAAGCCTTCAGAGTCTTTTGAGCCTATCCCAGCAGAATAAATTACTGCGTAGCCGCGTGCTAAAAAGTAATCATTTAAAGTGTAACTTTGCTCACGAGCAAACGTTTCAGTGGCCTCTTTAGTTTCAGCTTTAATGTCACGTGCAATACCAGTAGCATTTGAGTTGGCATGGTGCTGGATATCATTATACGTAATTTCTACGGGCTTTTTACGGGTTAATGGTACATCAACCGAATGCGTTAATTTGGCACCGTGTTCATCATTAGTCCCTTGATTATATGGTGAGGCCGTAAATAAGACGGGTACTTGTAAATCAGTGTCAACTGGTCGAATAATTTCAGCCTTAACTAAGTCACGTTTACCGTTATGATCGGTATCAAAGTCAGTTTCGATGTACACAACTTCATGTAGTAAGTTACGAGTATCAAAAATTGGTTGAGATTTTCCATTGAAGAAGAGTGGTCGTGGAGTATCGGTTTCATAAATAAATGGTTGGAAATAGCCACGGGTAGCAAGGCGATCAATTAAGGCTTTACCATTTTTAGTGTGTGTATTTAATAATAGGTACCATGCTTCAAATAACGTTTCCCGATCAAATTGATTTGTCTGAACAGTAGGAAGATGCATTTGATCCATAGATTGTAGTGGATTTTCAATATCGAAATCGATCTCAGGTAAAAATTCAAGTAACTGTAATGCAATCCGATAAAAAATATCAGCGGTTACAACTTTGGCAGATGTAATCCAAGTATAAGCATCGCACTTAGGTGTTGCTAATAAAGTACTTAACTTAGTTTTTAAACTAGCTTGATCAGCTACTTCAGGGAAAGTTTTTTCTAACAATAATTGCAATGTGCTTGGAATTGTTGTTGTGGCTAAGACATTGTTATCAACGAATTTAATTAATTTAAGCTCGGCAAGAACTTGACTTGAGTCAACAGGCAATAGGGCAAATTGATTATTTTTCATGAATAGACCTCTTCTTTTAAAATGATTAGTTTCATTATACATTAAGAGTTCATTAGAATTTATTAAAAAACCTTAGCGATGCAGAAATGTAAAAAGTTTAAAAAAAGCTTGCGTTCTTAGAATTAGATGTGTATAGTTAAGAACATCTAATAAAGAAGGAAGTTTAAGGGTATGATTAAAAGTGTAAATACAGTTAAATCAAACTTTTATTTTGGTTATTTCGAGATGTAAATCCGGATGCCAAAATCATTTTGCCATGCGGGTTTACTTACTACTAAGTATCCGGAATGGCCTGATGAAACTTTTATCAAACCTAGTCAAATTATAATTAATTTGGACGCCTGTATGCTTAGTACTTAGCTAGCTTACAAGCGTCCTTTTTTGTTGGAAAATTTAATTTTTGTTAGGAGTATTATGTATGAGTATTGTGCAACGAATGTTCAAAAAAGATAGTTTAGAAAATTACTTAAATAGTGATAAGCAATTAACTAAAGTATTAGGTGCAAAAGATTTATTAAGTATGGGGATTGGGGCTGTCATCGGTACAGGGATTTTTATTTTACCTGGAACAGTTGCGGCTACAACCGCGGGACCTGCAATTGTTTTTAGTTTTATTATTGCAGCTATTATTTGTGCATTAGCAGCTATGGCATACGCTGAATTAGCTTCCGCAATGCCTGTGGCTGGTTCAGCTTACGCATATGGAAATCTATTGTACGGTGAAGTGATTGGATGGGTCCTTGGATGGGCATTGATTTTAGAATACTTATTAGCAGTTGCTGCGATTGCAACTGGTTGGTCAGCTTACTTTAGTTACTTTGTAAAACCATTTTTCCAAATTCCAACTGCAATTGCTGGTTCATTTGATCCAACCCATGGTTCATATCTCAATGTTGTTGCTATTTTAATTTTATTATTAGTGGGTTGGTTATTAACAAAGGGAAAACAAACATCAAGTGCTGTACAACGTTTGATGGTACTACTTAAAATCGCTATTATTGTGTTATTCATTGTCGTTGGCTTTTTTTACATTAAAGCCGATAATTATGCACCAATTATTCCACCACGAGCACATGGTGCATTTGGAATCCAAGGTGTTTTTGCTGGTGCCGCTAGTGTTTTCTTTGCATTTTTGGGATTTGATGCGGTATCATCATCAGCTGCCGAAACTAAAAATGTTAAACGCAATATGCCAATTGGTATCATCGGAACTTTAATTGTCGCAGCTATTCTTTACTCACTAGTTGGATTTGTCTTAACTGGGATGGTGCATTACACACATTTAAACGTCAGTGATCCAGTGGCATTTGCTTTAGAGCGCGTTGGACAACGAGGGGTTGCTTACTTATTAACCATTGGAGCCTTAGCTGGGATGTTTACTAGCTTGATGGCGATGGTCTTTGCTGGTTCACGACTACTATATGCCATGGGACGTGATCATTTATTGCCTGCATTTTTAGGTGAAATTGATGAAAAAAATGGGCTACCGAAGAAAGCTTTAATCGTAGTAATCATTATTGTTTCAGTTATGGCAGGTTTAGTTCCTTTGGGACAATTAGCAGAACTTGTTAACATGGGGACATTATTAGCATTTATTTTTGTTACTATTGGAGTTATTTTGTTACGTAAGAATAAGACAATTAAAAACGCTGGTTACAAAATGCCATGGGTTCCGGTATTACCTATTATTTCGGCAATAGTTTCAATTTACTTGATGACAACGTTACAAAAGACAACGCTGATTGCTGGGTTAATTTGGTTTATAATTGGTTTGCTGATTTACTTATTTTACGGAATGAAGCACTCACACTTAAATGATTAATAAGCGGATTATGAAAATCGCTTAATAGTAAAAATTGTGTTTTTTGGTTCATATTGAAACTAAGTCTTTTTTATATTTAGTTACACTATATAGGTAAGGAAAACGTAGACAATACATAAATAATGTCTACGTTTTTTTGTGTTAGTAATGATAAAATAAATAACATAGTTAAGTATAAAATCATTTATAATAACAAGTAAAAATAATAGGGAAAAGAACATATGCAACGAAAGATTTTTGTAATTACAGGACCCACCGGGGCTGGGAAAACAACTATTTCACGTTATCTAGAACAAGGCTATAATTTAAAAAAAGTTATTACTCATACAACGCGACCACCTCGTCTAGGGGAGATTGATGGTCAAGATTATTATTTTGAAACAACCACCTCATTTAATTCTAAACATTATTTAGAAAAAGTTGAGTATGCAGGAAACCAATACGGATCTTCGCGAGAAGCGTTAGCATTGGTTTGGCAAGGCGGCAACGATGGTGTGATTGTTCTAGATACTAAAGGAGCACAAACATATGCACAACAACTAGGTACACAGGCTGTTATTGTTTATGTGACAGTTTCAAATAGCACAATTTTGGCTCAGCGATTAGCCCAACGAGGTGATTGTCCAGACCAAATTAAACAACGTTTAGCTAGTCAAGATTTTCAACGTGATTTGACTATACCAGCTTTGATGGAGCAAAAAGTGAAGGTGATTTTAAATGATGATTTAGCGGTTGCTAAAGCACAAGTTGATCAGTTAATGTTGGCGCAAAAGTTAGAAAATATTTAGTTGGTTTTATCAATTTTAGGTGCTATTCTATACAAGTTATGTAAAAAAGCAACTACTATATAATCTGTTTAAGGAGATATAAAAATGAATTATCGAACTCCACCATTTATGACCCCCGTGGCCGTAGTATCAATTATTTTGGCCCTTAGTGCGGCAAATGTGGTTGTAAACCAAGTTACAAATACAAATCAAGGGCATCCAGTACAGCGAATGGAACCTAGTCAACCAATTTCAAATAACAAAGATGAACAAAAAACTTCTTCGAGTTCTAGCTCAACAAGTGAAAAAGCAAGTAGTGATAATACAAGCTCGCTAAGTAGTGCGCAATCAAGTTCATCTAATGATGACAATCAAAATGATACACAATCAAGTTCAAAGATTAGCTCAAGTACTACATCAAGTTCTCAATCGAGTTCAACAAATGATGATACAAGCTCAGCAGCAACAAGTACGTCTGATGATAATACAAAAGAACCTAAACAAGCACCTGATCAATCAAGCAGTACAGATACACCAGCAACGCAAAAGCAACCTGCACAACAAAGTAGCTCAACTACTAATAAATAATATATAAGAAAGGAAGAAATAATGTTAACAATTTTAAGCTTACTAAACCAATATGTTGGTTTCTTTAATGTTAATACTAAGTTTAAAGGACGTTTATATACAGTTCTTGGCTTTGGCGGTGTTTGGTATATCCTATATATTGGAATTAGCTTTATTACAGCACATCGTTATCTACGTGGTTTTGGATTAATTGCCGCATTCGTTGGTTTAATGTATGTGATTTACTTGAATTTCATGTATTATTTTACGGAAAAAAAGGCTCATTTTGATATTTCACCGCATTTTGAGAAAGTGGTTGGTAATTCACAAGCAGCCGAAGCCAACCAGAAACAGAGTCAAGTTATTGGTCCTAATAATGGTGTCTACCGAGAACAACAAGTTTTACCAACAGCAGTTAAAAGTAATAGTGATGAAGTCGCTAATATTCAGACTTTATCACAAGAAATGCTTGATATGGGGCTCATAAATCAAGATTATCAAAAAATGTCTGATCATGAACTTCGTCAGTTATTAGTAGTAAACCATGACCAACCAGTGTATGCTAATCATCCAGGTAGTACGGTACCGTTTGCTAAATTGGTGATGGAAGGGACGCATTTAGTTATTTATGGTGGTATCAATGAGATGCAAGCAATGCGGCTAGGTGAAATTACGCGAGTAGGTCTAGCTGATGTAGCAACTGCTTTAAAAAATTCAGATATCTTTTTGGCATCAATTATTGTAAACGGTGGTCTTGGGAAAACTTTAACGCGTAGCAGCTTTATTGAAACTGCCTATCCTTATACGTTAAAAGTTGAAGTTGCTTATCGTCTAAAATAGTAATTAAAAAAATTCATTCAAATTAGAATGAATTTTTTTTTTGCATAAATTCGATATAGCGTATAAACTAAGGGTTAAAATAAAATTTAAAATTTCTAATAGTGGTAGTGCTAAAGAAAATTTTATTATTTCATATCGCTGTTTTAACAATGCTACTTAATAACTAGGGGGTTTTTTATGGCAATGATTGAGTTTAAAAATGTGGAAAAATATTATGGTGATTTTCATGCACTAAAAAATATTAATCTAGAAATTGAAGAAGGTAAGACTGTTGTATTAATTGGACCATCAGGTTCAGGAAAATCAACGTTAATCCGAACCATCAATGGATTAGAACAAATTCAAGCAGGAGATTTAACTGTATATGGGGAAAATATAGCAAAGAAGAAAAGTGATATGAATATATTACGTAAAAATGTTGGTATGGTTTTTCAACATTTTAATCTATATGCTAATAAAACGGTTTTAGAAAATATTATGTTGGCCCCACGAATTGTCCTTAAACGTGACGAAAAAGAAAATCGAGAAATAGCAGAGAAGTTACTTGAAATGGTTGGCTTGTCTGATAAAGGCAATAGTTATCCGGATATGCTTTCAGGTGGGCAAGAACAACGAGTTGCGATTGCTCGTTCATTAGCAATGAAACCTAAGGTGTTATTATTTGATGAACCTACGAGTGCCTTAGATCCTGAGATGATTGGGGATGTGTTAGAGGTTATGAAAAAGATTGCCCGCGATTCTGATATGACTATGGTCGTAGTAACACATGAAATGGGCTTTGCTAAACAAGTAGCAGACCAGGTAATCTTCATGGCTGAAGGAGCAATTATTGAAAAAAGTCCAGCTAAGGAATTTTTCGAAAATCCTAAGGAAGAACGTGCTAAGCAATTTTTGAGTCAAGTTTTAAATCATTAATATGCTTAGCCATTTGGAAGAGGAGGTTATTAGATGTTGAAAAGTAAACATAAATGGTTTGGCTTGATTACAGTAGTAATGTTCATGACTTTGATATTAAGTGCATGTGGTAATGAGACTGCACTAACTAAACAAAATGAATACAAACAGGTCAAAGACAAACAAGAAATGATTTGGGGAGTAAAAGCTGATACTCGATTATTTGGTTTAATGAACATCAAAACAGGTAAGGTGGAAGGCTTTGATGTTGATATGGCTAAAGAAATTACCAAAAGGATTGCACCAAATGCAAAGCCTGTCTTTGTGCAAGTTACGTCACAAACAAGAATTCCATTACTAAAAAATGGTAATATTCAAGCGATTATTGCCACAATGACAGGAACACCAGAGCGAGCCAAGATTGTTGATTTTTCAAAACCATATTTTAATGCTGGACAGTCATTGTTAGTCGTCAAAGGGAGCAAGATAAAAAGTGTTAAGGATTTGAATCATAAGGGAATAACAGTTTTGGGAACGGTTGGCTCAAATTCAGTTCTTAATATTAAAAAAGTTGCCCCTAATGCTCGAGTTTTACAATTACAAGATTACGCTCAAGCGTTAACTGCTTTGAAATCGGGGCAAGGAGATGCCTTAACAACTGATAATGGAATTTTATATGGGATGTCAGAACAAAATCCTAATACTCGAGTCGTTGGTGGTACTTTTACTAAAGAACCATATAGTGTTGCCATTGATAAAAAACAAACAGAGTTAAAAAGAGCTATCAATAAGGCTATTGACGAAATCCATCACGATGGTACTTATGATCGCTTAGTTAAGAAATGGTTCAGCAATGTACCAGGTTTTGATTGGAGGACGTTATTAAATGATTAATATTTTAACAACGCATTGGTCAGATTTTGTTCATGGATTCGGTATTACTTTACTAGCAAGTATAATTGCCTTAATAATTTCAATGATCTTAGGGACAGGATTTGCAATCTTGGAGGTTTTACCTAATAAATTTGTAAATCTGGTTGCCCGTATTTATATCGAAATCTTTCGTAATATCCCATTATTAGTTGTTACAATGTTTTTTTATGTTGTTGTGACACAATTTATAAAGATGAATGGTTTAGTTGCAGGTACAATTGGGTTATCTTTGTACACCTCAGCTTTTATCGCTGAAACAGTTCGGGCGGGAATTTTGTCAGTGGACAAAGGGCAAATGGAAGGTGCACGCGCCAATGGGCTAACTTATTGGCAAGCTATGCGCATTATCATTTTACCGCAAGCTTTTAAAATTGTGATTCCACCATTAGGTAATCAATTTATTAATTTGGTTAAAAACTCGTCAATTCTAGCGTTTGTAGCTGGCTTTGATTTGATGTATCAAGGTAATGAAATTGCCTCAACAACTTTTGATACGATTGATACGTATATACTTGTCGGTGTATTTTACTTGATAATTACGTTACCGCTAAGTTATTACATGCGATACTTGGAACATAAATTAGCATAGAAGGGAGGATCAAAATGCAAAATTTTTTTAATGCTTATACATCAATTAACTTGATATTTCTTTTGAAAGGTTTATGGATAACTATCGAAGTATCATTAATTTCTGGAGCCCTAAGTTTCATAATTGGTTCAATTTTGGGTGTGATCCGCTATGCTAAATTTCCAGTAATATCAATGTTAATCGGTTTTGTTATCGATATTCTACGAAATTTACCATTATTGCTGATTATTTTCTTTACTTATTTTGGCTTACCTAACTTTGGTGTTCGTCTTAATATTATGACGTCAGCAATTGCAGCATTAACTGTTTTTGAAGCAGCGATGTTTGCAGAAATTGTTCGCTCTGGAATTGTTTCAGTTCCACGTGGACAAAGTGAAGGTGCGCGCGCCAATGGGCTAACAGGTATTCAAACGATGTGGTATATTGTGTTACCACAAGCATATAAACGAATGATTCCACCTTTAGTGAGTCAGCTGATTTCTTTAATTAAGGATACATCCTTGGCAACTATTATCGTCTTACCAGAGTTAACATATCACGCACAAATTATTTATGGCCAAAATAATAGTTATATCATACCAATGTTCTTGGCAATTGCAGTGATGTACTTCATTGTTAATTATTGTTTATCATTAATTGGTTCGTGGTTTGGTCGCCGCCGTCATAGCCAAACGGCACATTAGGTTGAATATGGTAAAAAATTAATTTTAATTCTAGCCATTAAAACTTATTTAATAAAAAATTTATAATAAAGAGATGCGCTGACAAATGTTGTTAAAAAAGCTTTTGTCAGCGTTTTAGTTATTTTAATTAGCAATAAAATTAAAAAAATACTTTTATTATGAGAAAAATTTTAGTAAACTTGAGATATTATATTTCTAATAAAATTCTAATTGAAACGAAGTGTGAGTGATTGAATATGAAGGAAGAAACATTATTATCAATCAACGGTGTTTCAGTGGCTTTCAAAATTAATGGTGAATTTTATACGGCCATTGATGATGTCAGCCTTGAACTTCACCGTGATGAAGTCTTAGCCATTGTTGGTGAATCAGGTTCAGGTAAGTCTACATTAGCCACCACCGTAATTGGGTTGCACAATATGAATGCAACGCAAGTTACCGGTGAAATTAACTTCCAAGGCAAAGAAATTTTGGAATTGTCAGAAGATGAGTTTAACGATATTCGTGGTGATGAAATGGGGATGATTTTCCAAGACCCATTGGCCGCCTTAAACCCATTGATTCGCATTGGCGATCAAATCAAAGAAAGCTTAGATGTTCACTCAGATATGACTGAAGATCAAAAGCAAGCCCGCGTGCATGAATTGCTTGATCAAGTTGGGATTCCACATCCTGAACGGGTCGCTAAGCAATTCCCCCACCAATTATCAGGTGGGATGCGCCAACGGATTATTATCGCCATTGCGATTGCTAATAAACCACAATTAATTATTGCCGATGAACCAACAACTGCCTTGGATGTTACGATTCAAGCGCAAATCTTGGATTTATTAAAAGATATTCAACGTGAAAACCACGCCGGGATTATCTTGATTACCCACGATTTAGGGGTGGTTGCCGAAGTGGCCGACACAGTTGCCGTTATGTATGCCGGTGAAATTGTTGAGCAAGCACCAGTTGAAACTTTGTTTAATAATCCCAAACACCCATACACCCGTTCATTATTACGGGCAATGCCAACCATTGATTCTGAAAGTGATGAATTATATGTTGTTGAAGGGGCCGTTCCTTCTATTAAAGATATGGATCGTAATTCTGACTTGTTTGCGCCACGGATTCCTTGGACCAAGCCAGATGTTGGCCACCCAGTCTTGAAAGAAATTGCTCCCAACCACTATGTGCGTGGTGAAAGTTGGCGTGAATTTAAATTTAAAGATGAGCTCTAGGTAGTGAGTAGGAGACGTGCAATATGACAGTATTAATGGAAATTAAAGATTTAAAGGTTCACTACCCGATTCGATCAGGTTTCTGGAACCGCATTACTGATTATGTTTACGCAGCTGATGGGATTTCATTTACCATTGAAGCTGGTAAGACATATGGATTAGTTGGTGAATCAGGTTCAGGTAAATCAACAATTGGTAAAGCGATTGTTGGCCTTGAAAAGATTACCGGTGGTGAAATTATTTATAACGGTGAAGATGTAAGTAAACCAAGTGTACGTAATAAGATGAAATACAACAAAGACGTGCAAATGATTTTCCAAGATTCACTTTCATCACTTAATCCTAAGAAGACCATTTACCAAATCATTGCGGAACCCATCCGTAACTTTGACAAAATGGATAAGGAAAGTGAGAAGCAACGCGTGATTGAATTGTTGGATATCGTTGGTTTATCAAAAAACGCGATGTACCAATATCCGCACCAATTCTCAGGTGGTCAACGCCAACGGATTGGGATTGCCCGAGCGATTGCAACAAATCCTAAATTGATCATTGCTGATGAACCAGTTTCAGCACTTGACTTGTCAATTCAAGCCCAAGTGTTGAACTTTATGAAACGGATTCAAAAAGAATTAGGGATTTCATTTTTGTTCATCTCTCATGACCTTGGGGTTGTGCGGCACATGACTGAAAACATTGCGATTATGCACTTAGGGCGTTTCGTTGAATTGGGAACCCGTGAAGATATTTACAATAACCCGCAACACATTTACACGAAACGTTTGCTTTCAGCGATTCCCCAAATTGATATTGCTAATCGTGAAGCTAATAAAGCAAAACGGGCGCAAGTTGAAGCGGAATATCAAGAAAAGCGATCACATTTCTATGATAAAGATGGTTTAGCATACCCAATGCATCAAATTTCAGATACCCACTGGGTTTCAACCCCACCAACACAAAATTCAGAAGGGACAGGTAAGTAATATGTGGAAAACAATTATTCGCCGAGTTTTGATTATGATTCCTCAAATCGTAATTCTTTCAGTCTTGGTGTTCGTCTTAGCTAAATTAATGCCTGGGGACCCATTCTCTGGAACTATCGGACCTAACACTGATCCAAAGCAAATCGAAGCTTTGAAACGAGCTGCTGGTTTGTTTGATCCTTGGTATGTCCAATACTGGCATTGGATTGTGAACTTATTCCATGGTAACTTGGGTCAAAGTTACACCTTGAAGCAACCAGTTACAACCGTGCTTGGTAATCGGATTGGTAATACCGTTTGGTTGTCATTACTTTCATTGATTGTTTCTTATGCTGTGGCCATTCCATTGGGGATGACATCTGGTCGTCATGATGGTTCACGTCGTGACCGTGGAATTGCAATTTTTAACTACTTTACTTTTGGATTACCAACTTTCGTTGTATTCTTACTTGGTTTATACTTCTTTGGCTACCAATTGAACTGGTTTCCAACTTCTGGGACTGTTAGCATCAACGCAAGTGGGTTCTTTGCTGAAGCTTCATCACGCTTATATCACATGCTCTTGCCTGGTGCTTTAGCAGGGATTCTAGGAACAACATCAACCATTCAATACTTACGTTCAGAAATTATTGATGCTAAGTCCCAAGACTATGTTCGTACAGCCCGTTCAAAAGGGGTGCCAACAAGTAAAGTTTATTCACGGCACATCTTCCGCAACTCGTTATTACCAATTGCCGCCTTTGCGGGATTCCAAATTACTGGTTTAATCGGTGGTTCGGTTGTTATCGAACAAGTCTTCTCATACCCAGGGATGGGACAATTATTTATCACAGCGATTACATCTCGTGACTACTCAGTCGTAACGGCAATCGTCTTATTTACCGGTATTTTAGCGTTGTTTGGATCATTACTTTCAGATATTATCTTGAGTTTGGTTGATCCACGGATTCGCATTGAATAGAAAGGAGGAGTAAATATGTCAGAACAAAATGAAACACAAGTCCAACCATCATTACAAGCTACTGTGCCAGAAATTAAAGACGGTGCAGTAATCGTTGAAGCTCCTTCTACGTGGCGGACCATCAAACGAGAATTTTTGAAAGATAAAGTCGCCTTAGTATCTGCTGTTATTTTGGCAGTGCTTTTCCTAACGGTAATTATCTGGTCATTTTTTATTCCTAAGACTGCTGTTACCAATGTTAATATTATTGATCAATACTTAGCTCCTGGGACCCAGGGGCATATCTTAGGAACTGATGAACAAGGTCGTGATCAATTGCTTATGTTAGTCGCATCAGCGAAGAACTCGTTATTGATTGCCTTTATGATTACAGTTATTGGACAAGTTGTCGGAATTATTATCGGTTTAATTACGGGCTACTTCCGTGGCGTTGTTGACACAGTAATTATGCGGATTATTGATTTCTGGATTGTTTTACCATTTATCATGATCATCATCGTGTTAGTTTCAATTGTACCTAAGTATAATGAATGGACTTTGATTTGGATTATTGGGCTCTTTGCATGGCAAGGAACAACCCGTTTGATTCGGTCAAAAGTGCTATCAGAATCTGATCGTGATTACGTACGGGCATCAAAAACGTCTGGGTCAAGCAACTTTATGATCATGTTTCGTGAAATTTTACCAAATTTGGCATCAATTATTATTGTTGATTCAACTTTGACTTTTGCTGGTAACATCGGGATTGAAACGACGCTTTCTTTCTTAGGTTTTGGTTTGCCAAATGGGACGCCATCACTTGGGACAATGGTTTCAGCCGCAACAGATCCAACCGTTCTGGCTACTAAAGCGTACGTTTGGTTACCACCAGTAATCTTCATTATTGTAATTTGTGTGGGTATCTCATTTGTTGGGCAAGTATTCCGCCGGGCTGCTGATGCTCGTCAACGCTTAGGTTAAAAATTACAATTTACTAATCTTTAATTACTAATATTAGAAAAAGAGTCCTAAATCTTATTTTAAATAAGATTTAGGACTCTTTTTTAATTTAAAAGGCCTTAAAATGAGTTTAATATTAAAATGATATTAAAAAAGAATTGCAACTTTGAAATTAAAATGATAAGATAATCGACATAGAAGAAATCGCTTTGAAGGGTGATTTCAAATCTTTTAGTAATTATGATGAAAGTATGGGGTTTTAGTTTATGAAGAAATCTACTAAGTATATTACTGGTCTTGCAGCGGCAGCAGCATTATTCTCTGTTGTGCTTGCTGGATGTGGTAATAAAGGCGCACAATCAGGGTCACAAGACTCAGCCTCTTTAGGTGCTTTGAAGCTTGCTTACAACAACAAGGACAAAGCGATTAAAGATGGTACTTTAAATATTGCGATGGTTCAAGATACTCCTTTCCAAGGGGTGTTTGCATCTGAGCTTTCAAACGATTTAACAGATTCATACCTTCAAGCACCAACTGGAACTGGATTGTTTAACACAACTAATTCATTTAAAATCGTGGATGGTGGAGCAGCTAACCTTAAACTTGATAAAGCTAGCAAGACAGCCACAATTACCCTTCGTAAAGGTCTTACTTGGTCAGATGGTAAACCTGTAACTGCTAAGGACTTAGAATTTCCTTATGAAATTACGGCTAACCCAGCTTATCAATCACAACGCTATACTGATTCACTAGCAAATATCAAAGGTTTGGCTGACTACCACAATGGTAAAGCCAAAACAATTTCAGGAATCACTTATCCAGATGGTGAAAATGGTAACTCAATTAAAATCCAATTTGATCACATGACACCTGGTATGTGGCAATCAGGTTCTGGTTACTATATTGAATCTATTGAACCATACCATTACTTGAAGGATGTTAAGCCAGCTGATTTAGCTGCTTCTAAACAAGTGCGTCAAGAACCACTTGCTTTTGGACCTTATAAAGTTTCTAAAGTTGTTGCTGGTCAATCAGTAACTTACGTACCAAACCCATACTGGAAAGGTCCTACACCAAAACTTAAGCAAATTACTTCAACTGTTGTTTCAACTGCCACCGCAGCTGAGGCTTTGAAGTCTAAGAAGTATGATGTAGCTTTTCAGATGCCATCAACGGCTTATCCAACTGTTAAAGGATTAAAGAACTACGTACAAACTGGTGATCAATCACTTTCATTCTCATACATTGCCTTTAACTTAGGACACTATGACACTAAGAAGTCAGAAAACGTTCAAGACCGTAAGACGCCATTGCAAGATAAAGCCCTTCGGCAAGCAATGGGTTACGCAATGAATGTTGACCAAGTAAACAAGAAGTTTAACAACGGTCTTGCTACTCGTGCTAACTCAACGATTGTACCGGTCTTCAAGGAAGCTAACGATCCTTCAGTTAAGGGTTATCCATTGGATATCAAGAAGGCTAATAGCATCCTTGATAAAGCTGGTTACAAGTGGGATTCAAAGCATGAATACCGTAAAACTCCAGAAGGTAAGAGCTTTAAGTTGGTTTACTTGGCTCGTTCAGGTAATGCCAATGCAGAAGCTGTTGCACAAAACTACATTCAACAATGGAAACAAATTGGGGTTGATGTGGCCCTTTACCACGACCGTTTGACGGACTTCAATAGTTGGGGTCAAATCATGCAAGGCGGAAACAACAATGATTGGGACTTCACCGGTGGGGCATGGTCAGTTTCTTCTGACCCTTCACAAATGGATCTTTATTCAAAGGGAGCTCCATATAACTTCGGTCACTTTACTACACCTAAGTTGACTAAATTACTTGATGCTATCGATGCTCCAGCCGCAATTGATCCTAAGGTTCGTCAAAAAGCCTTCTACGCATACCAACAATACATGCAAGATCAAGCAGCTGTCATTCCAACATCATTCTCACTTGACTGGTTCCCAGTTAATAAGCGGGTTATTGGTTGGTCAAATGCCAACGATAATGGTTTGAACTACTGGGCTAATATTGGTGTTTCATCTGAATCAACTAAATAATAATATCTAAAACAAGTATTGTGTAAGCAATACTTGTTTTTTTGTGCATATCATTAATTATGTTTTTATAAATTTAATATTAAGCAAATATTTAGATTCTTGATAAATTAAATGAGGCTTATTAAAACAAGGTTTGTAGGATTTTTATTAGAATTAATAATCATTAAGTGAGAATTAGATTAAAATAAGATTGCAATTTTTGGTTAAGGTGCTAATATATTGAACATAGCTCAAGGGATACCAAAAGTTAAATAGTAATCGCTAAGTAAATATGATGAAAGTACAGGGACAAAAATATGAAAAAATCAACGAAATATTTTACTGGCTTAGCAGCTGCAGTAGCATTATTTTCAGTAGTATTAGCTGGGTGTGGAAGTAAAAGTGCAGCCAATACACCTACAGCATCAACTGGGAACCTAAAGTTATCCTATGATAATAAGGCACAATCTGTTAAGGATGGAATTCTAAACATTGCAATGGTTCAAGATACACCATTTCAAGGAATTTTTGCACCTGTCTTACAACAAGATCAAGTTGACCAATTCTTAACTGAACCGATGTCAGGGGTCTATGGGACACTTTTTAAGACAGATGGCCAATTTAAGATAGTTGATGGTGGCCAAGCTAATCTTAAAATTAATAAAGCAGATAAATCATTGATAATTACTTTACATAAAGGTTTAACCTGGTCAGATGGAAAACCAGTTAAAGCGAAAGATTTAGAATTTCCATATGAAATTATTGCAAATAATGCCTATCAATCACAGCTTTATACGGATTCATTAGCTGATATTGTTGGTTTAAAAGATTTCCATGAAGGTAAAACAAAGACTATTTCAGGAATTACATATCCCGATGGTGAAAATGGGAATTCAATTAAAATTCAATTTAATCATTTAACCCCCGGTATGTGGAATTCTGGTTCAGGTTATTACCTTGAATCAGCTGAACCATATCACTATTTAAAAGATATTAAACCCGGGGATTTAGCTGGGTCAAAGCAAATTCGGCAAACACCACTCTCATATGGTCCATATAAAGTTGCTAACGTGGTTGCTGGCCAATCAGTATCATATGTGCCCAACCCATACTGGTATGGTCAAAAACCTAAGCTTAAAAAGATTGTGACAACAGTTGTATCAACATCAACTATTGCGGCTGCATTAAAAGACAAAAAGTATGATGTTGCCTATCAGACTCCGGCTACTGCTTACCCTACAATTAAGAAGTTAGATAATTATGTTCAAACTGGGCACCAATCTTTGTCATTTTACTACTTAAGCTATAATTTAGGGCATTATGATACAAGCAAATCAGTTAACGTCCAAGATCGGAAAACCCCATTACAAAATGTAGCACTCCGCCAAGCGATGGGGTATGCGATGAACGTTGATCAAGTTAACAAGAAATTCAATTATGGTTTACAAACGCGAGCTAATACTGTTATTGTGCCACCATTTAAAGATGCCCATGACGCATCAGTTAAAGGTTTCCCATTAGACATTAAGAAAGCTAATAATCTTCTTGATAAGGCTGGTTTTAAGTGGGATTCAAAGCATGAATATCGTTTGAATACGAATGGTAAACCATTTAAGTTAGTCTTTATGGCCCGTTCAGGCAACGCAAATGCACAAGCAATTGCACAAAACTACATTCAACAATGGAAACAGATTGGGGTTGATGTTGTTTTATATCACGATCGCCTAACCGACTTTAATACGTGGGCACAAACAATGCAAAGTGGAACTAGTAATGATTGGGATTTGACGATTGGTGGTTGGGCTGACACGACTGACCCATCATTGATTTCATTATTTGGACCAGGAACCCAAAGTAACTTTGGCCACTTTGTTAGTCCCGAGTTTACCAGTATCTTGAACAAAATTGATCCAGCAGTACGTCAAAAAGCCTTCTATGACATGCAAAAGTACATGCAAAAAGAGGCTTTCGTTATTCCAACTTCATATTCTATTGATTGGTATCCAATTAATAAGCGAGTAACTGGTTGGACCAACGACAATGCACAAAATAACACCCGTTGGATTAATGTTGGAGTCACTGCCGATGCAACGAAATAATTACTAGCTTAATATTACAGACTGTGCCAAACTATTAATAAGTAGTTAGAGAATACTCATTTATTCTTCACAGACCGTTTAAAACCGGATTATCTGCTAACAGGTAATCCGGTTTTGTTTTAAGATGTGATTACTACCGACACAATTTCACTATGGAAAAGAGGGTATCTTTATATGGTTAAGATTCAAGACGATTTGTACGAACACGTGAACGCGGATTGGCTAGCTAATACAGAAATTCCAGCTGATCGTCCTCGCATTGGGGCGTTTGACGAAATTGACATTAAAATTGAGCAACAAGAACTAGCTGATTTTGCAGCAATGCTCAAGGATGATTCTGCAACCGGCATGTTGGGGGAATTTATTAAGTATTATCGGTTAACAAGTGATTGGGAGACTCGGAATGCCCAAGGCGCCCAACCAGCCAAAGTGATTTTAGAAAAATATGAAAAGCTCAACTCATTAGCTGATTTACAAGCCCACCTTGTGGAATTGAAATTAGCTGGCTTACCAACGGCCATTTTACCGGTGTATGTTGATCAAGATATGAAAGATACATCGCGTAATATTTTACAAGCTGATGCGATGGGGACGTTGTTACCTGATACAACCTATTACGAAGAGGGTGGTGATAGTGTTGAACTCTTCCAATTATTGGAAAACAGCTATGTACCATTACTTGAAAAATATGGATATGCCACTGAAGAAGCCCACCAGATTGTCCAACAAGCAATTGAATTTGATAAATTAGTCGCCCAATATGTGCTTTCAAATGAAGCTAAAAGTGATTACTGGAAACTTTATAATCCGCAAGACTTTGCTGAATTTACGCAACAAGCGCGTCACATTGATATTGCGAAGCTGGTGCCCGAATTAATTGATGCGACCCCAACGATGATTAATGTCACCGATGTTCGCTTCTGGCAAAATTACGACAAAATTGTTAATGAAGACAATTTTGCGGGCATTAAAGCGACCTTAATCTTGGGAGTAGTTTCAGATTTAGCAAGTTATTTAAGTGATGATATTCGGATTGCTAACGGTGCTTTTAGTCGCTCTTTGAGTGGGACAGCTGAAGCCCGCTCGGCTGAGAAAGCGGCCTTTAATTTAGCCCACGCTGCCTTTAGTCCGGTGGTTGGGGATTACTATGGCCGCAAGTACTTTGGTGAAGCAGCGAAAGCCGATGTTCTTGATATGGTCAAAAAAATGATTGGGGTCTATCAAGAATGCCTTGAAAGTAATACTTGGCTAGGGGAAGCAACCAAGCAAAAAGCCATCTTGAAATTATCAACAATTGGCTTAAATGTTGGTTATCCGGATGTAATTCCAGCCCGCTACACCTTATTTGTGGTTGATGAACAAGCTGGTTTATTGGCCAATGCACTACGTTTCCGTGCTATTCAAGTGGCTCATAGCTTTTCACAATTTAAATTAGCACCGGATAAAACTGAATGGGAAATGCCCGCTGATATGGTTAATGCGTATTATACCACCCATTCCACAATATCATCGTATTCCCAGCTGCAATTTTACAAGCCCCATTCTATAGCTTGGAGCAAAGTAAATCCGCAAACTATGGTGGGATTGGGGCGGTAATTGCTCATGAAATTTCTCACGCCTTTGAAGCACGGACTGACGCGATGGTTAAAGAATTTGATGGCCTTGATAGTGCCGGGGCCACGGTTAATGGTAAGTTAGTCGTCTCTGAAAACGTCGCTGATGTTGGGGGGATGAGTGTCGCCCTTGAAGCCGCTAAGGGTGAAGATGAAGTTAGTTTAACTGATTTCTTTACTAACTGGGCCACGGTTTGGCGCATGAATGCTTCAAAGGAATATATGAAGTTACTTTCAAAAGTTGATGTCCATGCATCCGCACGCTTACGAGCTAATGTCCAAGTGACGAACTTTGCTGATTTCTTTACGACTTTTGATGTGACGCCAGCAGATAAGATGTGGCGGGCACCAGAAGACCGGGTCCAAATCTGGTAGAGTGCGACAAGTGTCGTTAGAAGGTGGTGGCTAACACTAAGTTGCAAATAATGCGGGTTTAGCATTAGTGCAGATTGGGTTAGCTGAACCTTCTGGAACTTGGAGCGCGTTTAAGTAACGCCATAGCGCCATAGCATACTAAAACAGGCTGAAGATGTCATCTTCAGCCTGTTTTAGTATGCTAATGGTTATTTAACCAAATAGACTTGTTCATTAATCAAATCAAAAGATTGATAATAGACATTTAATTCTGGCACTAGTGTCAAATCAGCATTTTGCCAGAAAATGGTGGAATTAGTGGCACCATCTTTTTCACCAATCACTAGGAACTTAACTAATGGATATTTAGTTCGTAATTTTTGGAGAACTTGCCAATCAATGTCAAGACCATCCGGTGACCATGACATAATGACATATGCTACTTGGTTACCGTATTTATCAATAGCTGCTAGGGCATCTAATGGTTCAATCGTAGTGACAGGATGCTTACCTGTCGCATTTTCATTAAGCCAACTAGTATCGTCAGTGGTATAAATTAACTGACTCGAATTACGGGCCCGTAAACCAGCTGAAATATAACCATTGCCAGCCATGATTTCTAAAACGGGCGCACCTGCTAAATAGGTACTCAAGTCTTGTAAGAAAACGGCATTGGTATACGCCCACATCCCATATTGGCTTGATAAATAATCCCGAAAATCACGTAAGTCATGATCTAAATCGGCCAGTGGATTAATTAATAGCTCCCAGAGTGCATCCCCACGCGGATCTTTTGGGGCATACTGTTGATTAACATATTCATAGATTACATCTTGAATGTTATCGGGAAGTAATAATGGTGGTAATGGTTGTGGTTCAAGGCCATTTTGCAAACGATGATCAGCATTTAAAATGTGATTAAGTAATAATTTAATTGGCAAAATTGCATCATATAATTTTTGATAACCAACGATGCGGCTAAGGTAACTAGACGTAAAAGTGGTTTCTGGTTTAAATTGTTTTTTTAATTTTTTAAGCTTTTTGGGCTGCATATTAATATCCTAAAATTTATTAAAAGTCTAAATCAAGTGCTTCTTGATGATTAATTGGGACCGCATTTTGACGGCTTGATTTACCATGCAAATAGCCATCGATTAATTGAAAAATTTCATAGCGGTCTTGATTATCAAGGGGCTCTTTATTAAAGGATAACAAACTCTCAGATAAAAACAACATCGCTAAATCAATTTCAGTGGATTGCGAATGGCCAACCAAATAGTCTAATGAGACGTTAAAATAATTGGCAATTTTTTTAACTTCAATATAGGATGGTGTCCGAATACCACGTTCCCAATTACCAATTTGGGAAGCCGTATTAGGTTTTTCATCGGCACTGAGATGTTCATTTAGAGTTTCAGCGAGTGTTTCAAGGGTGATATGGCGGCCCCGGCGTAGTGCCCGTAAGCGTTCTGGGAACATCCAATCATCCTCCTATGATACAAATTGTTCAGTGAGTGCTAAGAATTCAGTAATATCTTTAGCAACTAAGTCTGCACCAGCTTGCCAGAAGTCAGGTTGCGTTAAGTCAACCCCTAAGTGTTTTTGGGCCAATTCTTCAGTTGACATATTAGCGGTATCACGTAATAACGCAATGTATTGATCTTCGAAGTTATCAGTTGATTGTGCTTTAGCGTAAATTCCTAAACTAAAGAGGTATCCAAAGGTGTATGGGAAGTTATAGAATGGCACGTTGTCAATGTAGAAATGAAGCTTACTTGCCCAGAAGTGAGGATGATAAGTCTCAAGACTGTTAGCGAACGCTTCATGTTGGGCTTCATCCATTAAAGTACTTAATTCATCAGGGGTAAGCACTTTTTCTTGGCGTAACTTGTAGAATTTAGTTTCAAACAAATAGCGGGCATGGATATTCATAAACATAGCGACTGGATTGTTTAACTTAGCATCAAGTAAAGTTACTTTTTCAGCATCGTTAGTAGCTGCTTTAACTTTAGCATCGTTAACCACTAATTCAGCAAATGTTGACGCTGTTTCAGCCACGTTCATCGCATAGTTACCACGCCAGAATGGTAAATCAGTTAAAACCGAGCTGTGGAAAGCATGGCCAAGTTCGTGGGCAATGGTGGCGGCATCATTTTGTGAACCCGTAAAGGTTAAGAAAATCCGTGATTCACCGAGTTCAGGAACACTTTCCATGTATCCACCAGGTTGTTTACCCGGCCGGTTTTCTGATTCAATCCAGCGTTTTTCAAAAGCCGTTTTTGCTAAAGCAGCCATTTTAGGTGAAAATTGTGCAAAGTTATCCATAATAAATTCTGCCGCATCATCGTATGAAAGGTCTTTACTGGTAAATTCACCGACATGAACGGGTGCATAAATATCTTGGAATCCAAGTGCTTGCTTACCCATTAATTGAGCTTTACGGGCAAAGTACTTTGTTAACATTTCCTTGTTATCACTAACAACTTGCCACATCGTATCTAATGTTGCTTGGCTCATGCGGTTTAATTCAAGCGGTTTTTTCAAAAAGTCAGTTACGCCATGGGCTTTATAATTTGTTAAGCGAGCCCCGGCTAAGTGGTTTAAAGTATCAGCAACTAAACCATCAGCTTGGCCCCACATGTTTTCATAACCCGCCAATAAGTTAGCCCGGACTTTTGGATCCGGATAACCTTCAAGGTGATTAAGCGCTTGACCAGCTGAAATCGTCGTAGTTTCACCATTTTCATCCGTAAAGGGCATAGTTAGACCAGCGGCAATGGTATCATAGTGACTGCTCCATGCGTTAAGACCGTCAAGGCTTAATTGGGTTAAAAGTTCTTCAGTAGTATCATCTAATAATTCATTGGCTTCTTGGCGCATTTCATTCAAAGCAAAATCAATGGTTTGTAAAGTTGGTAAGGCAAGAATTGTCGTCCAAGTAGTATTATCAATGGTTGCTAGTAATTTTTTGAATTGTGAGCTAGGCTTAGCATAACTTGCTTCTAACGCATTAATCACACTAGCTTTAGCACTGAGGGTAGTATTCGTGAAGTCATCAGAAATCAAGGCAGTGATGAAAACATTTACTTGTAGTAAACCAGCTTCAATGGTCTGGCCTTGAGTAGTTAAATTAACAAAATTAGTAAAATCGGCATCATCATTGCTGACTACATAATTTGTTACAGCATCTGCAAAATTTTTAATTTGTGCTTTAAGTAATTCTAATTTTTGTGCAAGTTCAGGTGAGTTAACACCACCAGGAAAAATGCTATCTAAATCCCAGTTCTGTGAATAAGTCATGTGTAATCCTCCATTAATTAATTAGAATTATTATAACATTTTAATGAACATAAATAACATTTAATTACAACTGGAATGAAAGCATAGATTAATGTATAATGTTTTGAATATTGTTAATATAGTAAACTATTTGAAATAGAAATTAAAAATTGAAGGAAGTTCAATAATAATGAGTAAAACAAGAAAAATTATTACTTGGATAGTAGGAATTGTGGCTATTATCGCAATTACTTTAGTTGCAAGTAGCATGTATTTTTTTCATGTGGCTGAAGTGCGTGCACCTAAAACATTCATCAAAAGTGCAGTCATTAAGAAAAATAATCCCACATTTAGCTATGATGCTAAATTTAATAAGCAACATAAAGAAGTGTGGCACCAAACAACGCCCGGTGGTTTGAAGTTGGATGCATGGTATGTAGCTAATCCAATTAAGACTAATAAAACGGTTGTAATAGCACATGGCTTTGCTGGAAATAAAGCTAGAATGGCCATGTATGGGCAAATGTTTTTAAACCTTGGTTATAATGTTTTGATACCAGATGATCGTGCAGCTGGGCAATCAGATGGAAATTTAATTGGGTTTGGTTGGACTGATCGCAAGGATTATGTTCGTTGGATTAATCAAGTTGTTGAGAAAAATCCTCAAGTTGAGATTGCGATGTTTGGAGTTTCAATGGGTGGCGCAACAACGATGATGACGGCAGGTGAAAAGCTACCAAATAACGTTAAAGTTTTTATTGAAGATTGTGGTTATGACACGGTTAAAAATGAAATTGATTTTCAAGCAAAATCAATGTACAATTTGCCAGTTATCCCACGTTTTCCACTAGTTGATATTGTTTCTGGAATTTCAAAATTACGTGCTGGCTATACGTATGGTGAAGCTAGTTCAGTTGCTCAATTACACAAAAATCACTTACCAATGTTGTTCATTCATGGTGGTGATGATAAATTTGTTCCAACTGCAATGGCATATAAAAATTACGAAGCAACACAAGGACCAAAAGAATTGTGGATAGTGCCAGGTGCGGCACATGCAATGTCATTTGAAAAGAATCCTGTTAAATATGCAGGTAAGGTACAAAGTTTCTTAGATCGTTATTTTCAATAAACATAAAAAAACCACGGGATAAAAGTTTCCGTGGTTTTTATTAATAATTTTTCTAATTATGAAACAATGCTCAATAAATTAGTAACTTCAGGATAAGTTTTCCGAATTAAAGTATTCAAGCTATACATCTTTCTTTCACCATGAAGGCTGAGACGAACGTATAAATAGCCACGTCCATGCACACTTGCTTTGAGTGAGCGCTCATTTCGTTTATGACCACGCTGATCAACCGTTGATAGTCGGTAGACTTCACCAGTACTGTTCATGCCATAATGGCCTTCAAAACCAGGGATTGCCCGCAAATTTTCCATATCAAAACGCTCCATATTGTATTCAATTTGGTAGAATCTTAACCCAAAGTAACTTTGGTAAGACCATTATACTGCTTGAATACGAACGTTTCAAATCATTTAACCTCAATAGTTTGTAAAAATGTAAAAATTGTGTTTATTTATTGCAAATTATTCGTATTTTATTCTTTTCAAAGTCTTCAATAGTAATAATCATTTTGTTTAATCGTGCTTCTTCAATCATTAAGATAGTTACATAGTAGCTTGCAAGATGATTTTGGACAGTTTCAAAATGATCCTTTACCGTTAATTCTAATTCAATTGGTTCACCAGGAACAAAGTTTAAGCGTTCTTGTTCGAGGACTAAGTATTTGTTTTCATTGGTTTCTTCAAACGCGGGGACATCAAAAACTTCGTGAAAAAAACGAAAGGCCCGCGCTGGATTGCTGACAGGAATTGAATGGGTACTAATTTTCTTTGGCTTCATTAAAGGCTCCTTACAAAAAATAATCTATAACTAGTATAGCATTCAAAATCTTAAAGTGGCGCGAAGATTCTTTTTAGATAATTTGCTAATTTAATAAGTTTCGGTAGAATAAAGTACAAATCTAAAAAAGAGGTATGAGTGATGACTCGATATCAGGCAATTGAAATAACCAATATGATAATGATTGAAGACTTACAAACTAATCAAATTTTAGTTGAAGATCGAAAAAACCCTAAGTGGCCGGGCGTAACTTTTCCTGATGGCCATGTTGAGCTTAATGAAACAATTGTTGAATCAGCGTACCGCGAAGTATACGAAGAAACAGGATTAACAATTTATAATCCAAAACTAGTTGGTATTAAAGAGTGGCCTTTAAATGATGGGGCACGCTATATTGTCTTTTTGTTCAAAGCAACAGAGTTTAGTGGTGAAATTAACGCATCAAAAGAAGGGGATATATTTTGGACAACACGTAAACAACTTGATAACTACGTATTGCCAAAAACCTTTAAAGAGATGCTCCCGGTTTTTGATAACCCTGAAATATCGGCGTTAGCACTTAAAGATAAAGATACAAATGGAATTTGGCAAACTATTTGGCAGTGAAATTTACTTTTTTTTAGAAAGTAAATTATGTTTTTAGAATCAAAAAAGCGTAGAATATTAATATCATAAAAAAGTGAGGAAAACTTGTGGAAATATTGATTAAACATGGTAAGAAATATCGCCTTGATATATTAATGGCATTTATTTCAGTTACCATTATGGCGTTGTCAATGTTATGGCAACCAAAATTATTGCAAAAAGTATTGGAAGCAATTCTTAAAAATGATACACATGAAGTTGATAAACTAGGTTTGCAATTAATTATTATTGCGATTGTTGGATTAATTGCTGGGGCCATTAATACTATTTTTGCGGCTAAGGTATCTCAAGGGATTGCAGCTGGAATACGTGAAGAAGTTTATCGGAAAATTCAAAGCTTTTCATTTGAAAATATTGAAAAGTTTTCAGCTAGTAATTTAGTTGTACGTTTGACCAATGATATCAATCAAGTTCAAAATTTAGCAATGAATTTTTTGCAAGTTCTAATGCGAATTCCAATTATATTTGTGGGTGCTTTTATTCTTGCAATCGTAACATTACCTAAATTATGGTGGATTATCATTGTAATGATTATTTTAATTGTTGCTGTAGCTGGTTTATCATTTGGTCGCATGGGTCGTAATTTTGGTAAAATGCAAAAATCAATTGACCATGTCAACACGTTAGCTAAAGAAAATTTAGGTGGGGTTCGAGTTGTTAAATCATTTGTTCAAGAAGACAATGAAATTAAACGATTTACTAAAGTCTCAGATGATATGCGCGATTTAAATATCGTTATTGGGAATTGGTTTTCAGTTATCGTACCAGCTTTTATGTTAATTGCTAATTTAACGATTACGGGAGCCATTTTCTTTGTCGGTAAAATGGTTGATACTGATCCAACTGCTTTAGCGGCAGTTACGTCATTTATTAATTACTTAGCTCAAATTATGATGGCAATTATTATTGGTGGGATGATGATGACTTTTGCTTCACGAGGAATGGTATCATTAAAACGGTTAAATGAAATTTTAACGACAGAAAATAATTTAACCTTTGGCGATACACCAGAACAAGTTATCACTGGGGATGTTGAGTTTAAACATGTTTCATTCACCTACCCTGGCGATGAAAAACCAACTTTAAAAGATATTTCATTTACAGCAAAAGCTGGTCAAATGATAGGAATTGTTGGTGCAACTGGATCAGGTAAGTCGACGTTGGCACAATTAATCCCACGACTTTTTGATCCGACGCAGGGGCAAGTATTAATTGATGGTAATGATCTAAGGAACATTAATGAAAAATCCTTACGTAAAGCAGTTTCCTTTGTTTTACAACGAGCAATACTATTTTCTGGAACAATTGCTGACAATCTACGCCAAGGGAAACATGATGCATCACTAGAAGATATGAAAAAAGCTGCAGATATTGCTCAGGCATCAGAATTCATTGAAAAGTTGGACCAACAATATGATGCACCGGTTGAAGAGCGGTCTGCTAATTTTTCTGGCGGACAAAAGCAACGCCTGTCAATTGCACGTGGCGTAATTGGATTACCTAAAATTTTAATTTTAGATGATTCGACGTCTGCTTTGGATGCCAAATCTGAAAAGCTTGTTAAAGAAGCCCTTGATCGGGAATTGGCTGATTCAACAACGTTTGTAATTGCTGAAAAAATTGCTTCAGTGATTAATGCAGATAAAATTATTGTTTTGGATGAAGGGCAGATTGTTGGTGAAGGAACACACCAAGAGCTAGTTGCTAATAATAGAGCTTATCAAGAAATCTACCAAACCCAAAAGGCATTGGAGGTTTAATATGCAGGAGTTTAAACAAGGTACTAAGTTCTTTGCGCATTACTTGAAGCAATACAAATTGGGGATGGCATTTGTATTTGTTTTGACGATTTTATCGACATATTTACAAGTTAAAGCACCAATTTTTATGGGGAATGCGATTACTGATTTAGCTAAATACGTTGAATTACGTTTAAATCCAATGACTCATAATTTAGCATCAAAGGCTGATTTTCATCATGCATTGATGATGATGTTGATGTTTTTCCTTTTTAATGCAGTCGCAATGTTTATTTCTAGTTTGGTGATTTCACGGATAACAGGTTATTCAACTAATGCGATGCGAGTAGGCCTTTTCCAAAAGCTACAAAAAATGACCATTAAATACTTCGATTCACATAAAGATGGTGAAATTTTATCACGTTTCACTTCAGATTTAGATAATATCTTTAATGCAATGAACCAAGGGTTATTCCAATTATTCTCAAATATTACATTGATGATTGGGATTTTAATTATGATGTTTCGTGAAAATGCGCAATTAGCATGGGTCACAGTTGCAAGTACACCAGTTGCCATCTTAATTGCTTTTTTCATGATTCGAAAGGCTCGACACTATGTTGATTTACAACAAGAAGAAGTTGGCCGGTTAAACGGATATATAAATGAACAAATTACTGGTGAACGAGTAATTATTACCAATGGCTTGCAACAGGAATCAGTAGACAACTTCTTAGACCATAATGAACGAGTACGTAAGGCGACTTTTACTGGTCAAGTATATTCAGGAATGCTTTTTCCATTAATGCAGGGAATGTCATTAATTAATACTGCGGTGGTAATTTTCTTTGGATCATATTTGGCCTTACATGGTGACATGAGTCGAGCAACTGCGCTTGGTTTAGTAGTTATATTTGTTCAATATTCACAGCAATACTATCAACCAATTACTCAGTTAACGTCAATGTATAATATGCTCCAACTTGCATTGACTGGAGCACGTCGGATTAATGATGTGTTGCTTGAACCAAATGAAATTAACCCTGAAAATGGTAAGCAAATCGATAATCTTAAAGATAAAATCATTTTAGATAATATTCATTTTGGATATGATGAAAAACGCGAAATCTTGCATGGAATTTCAATTGAGGTTAATAAGGGACAGATGGTAGCTCTAGTCGGTCCAACTGGTTCAGGGAAAACAACGGTAATGAATTTATTGAACCGTTTTTATGACGTTACTGGTGGCTCAGTTAAATTTGATGGTGTCGATGTCCGTCAGATGGATATTGATTCATTACGCGAACATGTGGGGATTGTCCTGCAAGATTCAGTATTATTTAGCGGAACGATTCGTGATAATATTGCTTTTGGTCAGCCTGATGCTACCGATGAACAAGTCTATGCGGCGGCAACCGAAGCTAATATTCATGACTTTATTATGAGTTTAGACGAAGGTTATGATACGAAAGTAACGGATGAAAATTCGATTTTCTCAACAGGCCAAAAGCAATTAATTTCAATTGCACGAACAATTTTAACAAATCCAGATTTATTAATTTTAGATGAAGCAACATCTAATGTTGATACGGTTACTGAAGCACGTATTCAAAAAGCAATGGATAATGTTATTAAAGGCCGAACCAGTTTTGTTATCGCTCACCGATTAAAGACAATTCTAAATGCTGATAAAATCGTGGTACTCAAGGATGGGAACATTATTGAGGAAGGTACTCACCAAGAATTACTTACTGAAAATGGATTTTATGCTGAGTTATATAATAATCAAATGGTGTTTGATTAACAATCATTAAAAGTGGAATTAACTTACTAACTTAGTTAATTAAATATAATTTAAAAGAGGCTGTAACGTAATTTGCTACTAGAAATTACGCTACAGCCTCTTTTTGAATAGAAATTATCCTGAAAGATAATGGACGCGTTATAATAAATATACATAGGTAAGTATGTAGAGTTACTGCTCACTTATTATATTTTCGATATCTTTGTCACCAAAATGGGGGGTGCTTATGAAAAAATATCAAAAAATTTTGGTTGGTGTGGATGGTTCACCACAAGCACATGCAGCTTTTGAACGCGCGCTTGAATTAGCAAAGCAAAATGATGCGACGTTAATTATTGCAAGCATTTTGAATGCGGATAAATATGTTGGTATGGGTTTGGCTTTAGGTGCATCATACATTAATAAGGCTGCTGAAGTTGATTTACTAGATCGATTACAAGATAGTGGTCAAGTATTAGTTAGTCAAGCTAAGCGGTTAGGAATTGAAGATGTTATTTTAGAGGTTACACAGGGAAATTCTAAAACGGCTCTGGCAGAAGACTTAGTTGTAAAGTATGGAGCGGATTTAATTGTTATTGGTGCAACTGGGACGAATATGGTTGAACGTGTATTAATCGGTTCAAATGCACACTTTGTAGTACAACATGCTAGGGTAGATGTTTTAGTTGTTCGTGAATAGTTCGTGAGAGGTTATGATATAAAGCTAGTGATATCGATAAATACGATAGAAGCCTCATTGAAAAATCTTCAATGAGGCTTCTATCGTATTTGAATATAGCGGAATGCATTTGGAGTAACAAATTACTACTAAAAAAGTTGTACCCACACTATACACGAACTTTGGTCAATTCATCATCAATCATTTTGAGGACAATGGCTTGATTTTCAGGTAATTCTAAATCATATTTTTGTAAATCAATTTTAAGCTTAGGTGAGACATTATAATCTTCAAACCATTGTTTATAGGCTGTCCACATTTTGAAGTAGTATGCACGTAATTCTTCATTATTATCAAATTGTTCATAATCACGACCACGCTTACGAATTCGATGTAGAATCGTTTCAAAATCTGTTTCAGCATAAACAAGTAAATCAGGAGCTTTTTTTGGTAATTGTTGCAATTCAGCCATCATATTATCTAATAATGATAAATAAACATCTAACTCAGTATCAGAAATATTACCTTCTTTATTATTTTCTTTAGTAAAGAGGGCATCTTCATAAATAGAACGATCAAGGACGTTATTGTCGTCAGCTAAAGCGGACTTAATCATACCAAATCTTTTATTTAGAAAATAAATCTGTAATAAGAATGCATATTGCTTAGGATTTGCGTAAAAAAGTGGCAGTACTGGGTTATCTCCCACGGGTTCAAAAAAAGCTTGTGTCTCAAGATGTTCTGCGATGAGGCCTGTTAAAGTTGTTTTACCAACACCAATCATACCAGCTGTAATAATCACCATAATGTCCTTCCTTGTCTAAAAAATTCATAATTCATTGTAGCCGAAAATATCGTTGACTACAAATGCAATCTTAACCTAAGCAGCTGGATTTTAGTTACGGATTAACAATGTTTGTAACTAAGGGTTGCTTATACGGTTAAAAAGCGTAAAATTGCCTTGGTATTGATATTATTTAGCACAAATTAATGTGCAGCTCTAAATTGTTTCTAAGGAGAACTTTTATAATGTGGCGTTATCTAAAACGACTGATTATCGGGAAGCCGCTTAAAACTTTAGACGAAGGAAACCAGTCTTTATCTAAGTTTAAAGCATTGGCCTTGTTATCATCTGATGCATTGTCATCCGTTGCTTACGGGACGGAACAAATTACTGCAGTACTATTAGCTGTGTCAGCATCAGCAATGTGGTTTCAAATACCAGTTGCCTTGTTGGTCTTGATTTTATTGGCAGCAATTACCTTATCATATCGGATGATTATTCATGCATATCCGAGTGGTGGAGGGGCTTATATGGTTGCTTCGACCAACTGGGGCCGTAATTTAGGGCTTGTTGCGGGTGGATCATTACTGGTTGATTATATGTTAACCGTCGCAGTTTCAGTTACTGCCGGGACCGAAGCAATTACATCGGCAATTCCAGCATTACAAGGCCAAACAGTTCCAATTTCAATTGTAATTGTTATCTTGGTAATGTGCCTTAATTTACGTGGTGTACGTGAATCAGCATCTTTTTTAATGGTACCAGTATATTCATTTGTAGTAATGATTTCTTTGATGATTATCATTGGCTTGTATAATATTATCACTGGTCAAGTTGAGTTTTCTGCGCCCTTAGCAGTTGGACATTCGTTTGCTGGTATGAGTATTGTTTTGTTCTTACGAGCTTTTTCAAGTGGTTCATCGTCATTAACAGGGGTTGAAGCGATTAGTAACGCTGTACCAAACTTTAAAGATCCAAAGCCTAAAAATGCGGCAACTACATTAGCCATTATGGCAATAATACTTGGCTTTTTCTTTGCTGGGATAACTTACTTATCATATTGGTATGGTATTCGGCCAAATGGACAAGTAACTGTCTTGGCACAAATTGGAATTAAAACATTTGGTCATGGTATTTTCTTTTATTTATTACAATTATCAACAGCTATGATTCTAGCAGTTGCTGCAAATACCGGATTTTCAGCTTTCCCAATGTTAGCTTACAATTTAGCTAAAGATAAATTTATGCCACATATGTATATGGATAAAGGTGATCGTTTAGGTTATTCAAATGGGATTGTTTCATTAGCCGTTGGTGCTATTATATTAATTGCTATCTTTAATGGTCAGACGGATAAATTAATTCCATTATATGCGGTAGGGGTATTTGTACCTTTCACGTTGAGTCAATCAGGGATGATTATCCACTGGTATCGAGAACGTGGTCGTGGCTGGATTGCTAAGTCAGTTGTTAATGCAATCGGAGCTATTATTTCTGGGGCTTTAGTTTTAATTTTATTTGGATTACATTTTACGAATGTATGGCCATATTTGATTATCATGCCAGCTTTAATATATATGTTCTTAAAAATTAATAAACATTATCGTAATGTAGCTCGCCAATTAAGATTAGTTTCAGAACAACCAATTCAACGCGTTAACTACTCTGGGTCAACAGTGATTGTATTAGTTTCTAATGTAACAAGGGTAACTGCTGGAGCAATCGACTATGCTCGTTCAATTGGTGATTATGTTGTTGCGATGCACGTGTCATTTGATACTGATCCTACTAAGGAACATCGGACGGCAGCTGAATTTAAAGCGGAATTCCCAGATGTCCGATATGTTGATATTCATTCCTCATATCGCTCAATTACTGCGCCTACATTACGTTTTGTTGATGTGATTGCTAAAAAAGCGAAGGAACGGAATCATTCAACCACGATTATCGTGCCACAATTTACGCCAAAAAAAGGTTGGCAAAATATTTTACACAATCAGACAAGTTTTCGTTTACGGGCAGTCTTAAATACTCGGGATGATGTTTCAATATCTACTTATTACTATCACTTAAAAGAGTAGGCATAGTAGACTAATAAAATACTAATAATAAAAAGGTTCTGGAAGAAATGTTCTTCTAGAGCCTTTTTTATACAATATATTTAGTAGTTTTGAAGGTGATACGATAAATATAGTATCTTGATTTAAGAAAATTAAAGTAAATACAAAGTTATTTAAAAAAAGTATTGCATATTACGTTAAATAGCGATATTATATCTAAGTTGTCTTAAACAACGAGTAAACAAAAAGATTTAATTTTAAAAAGTTGTTGACGTAAAGTTAAACATCTGATATTATTAATAAATGTTGTTACGACATATTAAGTTGTTAACAACGACGTAGATCTTTGAAAACTGAATAAAGTTTTGACAATCAAATGTGTAAGTACTTTGAAATTAATTTTCAGAGTTAAACAAATTTGCGAATGTCAATTTCGCTAGTAAATTATGCTTCAAACGTCTCCCC
>NZ_JAAXPN010000020.1 GCF_012396505.1 Periweissella fabalis
CTTGTTCTTTGAAAACTGAATATTATCATTAAATTTTTTAAAAACAATTTATTTATAAATTGAACCGAGAACATCGCGTTTTATTGAGTTTTAAAACATTAGTTTTAATCGCTTTAAAGACTGACCAGCGTGTCAGTCGCTCAATTAACCGTTTCGTAAGAAACTAGGTTAAGTTAATAAGGGCGCATGGTGGATGCCTTGGCACTAGGAGCCGATGAAGGACGGGACTAACACCGATATGCTTTGGGGAGCTGTAAGTAAGCTTTGATCCAGAGATTTCCGAATGGGGAAACCCAACAGTGAGAGCTGTTATCTACTTGTGAATATATAGCAAGTATGAAGGTAGACGTTGTGAACTGAAACATCTCATTAGCAACAGGAATATAAAGAAAATTCGATTCCGTAAGTAGCGGCGAGCGAAAACGGAAGAGCCCAAACCAAGAGGCTTGCCTCTTGGGGTTGTAGGACAGAACTTTGGAGTTACAAAGTTATAGTATAGATGAATCAACTGGGAAGTTGAGCTAGAGAGGGTGATAGCCCCGTAATCGAAATACTATAACCTCCGTTCTGGATCCTGAGTACGGCGGAACACGTGAAATTCCGTCGGAATCCGCGAGGACCATCTCGCAAGGCTAAATACTCCCTAGTGACCGATAGTGAACCAGTACCGTGAGGGAAAGGTGAAAAGCACCCCGGAAGGGGAGTGAAATAGTTCCTGAAACCATGTGCTTACAATAAGTTAGAGCCCGTTAATGGGTGATAGCGTGCCTTTTGTAGAATGAACCGGCGAGTTATGATAACATGCAAGGTTAAGGTGGAAAGACCGGAGCCGTAGCGAAAGCGAGTCTGAAATGGGCGCATTAGTATGTTGTTGTAGACCCGAAACCAGGTGACCTACCCATGTCCAGGATGAAGATGCGGTAAAACGCATTGGAGGTCCGAACCCGTGTCTGTTGAAAAAGGCTGGGATGAGGTGTGGGTAGCGGTGAAATTCCAAACGAACCTGGAGATAGCTGGTTCTCTCCGAAATAGCTTTAGGGCTAGCCTCGGAATTAGAATCGCGGAGGTAGAGCACTGTTTGGACTAGGGGCCCATCTCGGGTTACCGAATTCAGATAAACTCCGAATGCCGTTGATTTATGTCCGGGAGTCAGACGATGAGTGATAAGATCCACCGTCGAAAGGGGAACAGCCCAGACCGCCAGTTAAGGTCCCTAAATATATGTTAAGTGGAAAAGGATGTGGAGTTGCATAGACAACTAGGATGTTGGCTCAGAAGCAGCCACCATTTAAAGAGTGCGTAATAGCTCACTAGTCGAGTGATTCTGCGCCGAAAATGTACCGGGGCTAAACATATTACCGAAACTGCGGGTGCCACGTAAGTGGCGCGATAGGAGAGCGTTCTAAGGGCAATGAAGGTAGACCGTGAGGACTGCTGGAGCGCTTAGAAGTGAGAATGCCGGTATGAGTAGCGAAAGACAGGTGAGAATCCTGTCCACCGAATGACTAAGGTTTCCTGGGGAAGGCTCGTCCTCCCAGGGTTAGTCGGGACCTAAGGCGAGGCCGAAAGGCGTAGTCGATGGATAACAGGTTGAGATTCCTGTACTAGGTGTATTTGTTTGAACGATGGAGGGACGCAGAAGGATAATGGATGCGCACTGCTGGATATGTGCGTTTAAATTGCGAGTCTTGGTAAGAGTCAAATGCTTTTACCTTTAAGGACAAGTAATGATGAGGATCGAAATTAAGTAGAGAAGTCCATGAGTTCACGCTGCCGAGAAAAGCTTCTAGTTAGAATACACTTACCCGTACCGCAAACCGACACAGGTAGTCGAGGAGAGAATCCTAAGGTGTGCGAGAGAACTCTCGTTAAGGAACTCGGCAAAATGACCCCGTAACTTCGGGAGAAGGGGTGCTCACCGCAAGGTGAGCCGCAGTGAATAGGCCCAGGCGACTGTTTATCAAAAACACAGGTTTCTGCAAAATCGTAAGATGACGTATAGGGGCTGACGCCTGCCCGGTGCTGGAAGGTTAAAAGGATGGCTTAGCTTCGGCGAAGGTCAGAATTGAAGCCCCAGTAAACGGCGGCCGTAACTATAACGGTCCTAAGGTAGCGAAATTCCTTGTCGGGTAAGTTCCGACCCGCACGAAAGGCGTAACGATCTGGGCACTGTCTCAACGAGAGACTCGGTGAAATTTAAATACCCGTGAAGATGCGGGTTACCCGCGACAGGACGGAAAGACCCCATGGAGCTTTACTGTAGCTTGATATTGAGTGTTTGTGCAACTTGTACAGGATAGGTAGGAGCCGTAGAAATCGGGACGCTAGTTTCGATTGAGGCGTTGGTGGGATACTACCCTCGTTGTATGACCACTCTAACTCGCATCACTTATCGTGATGGAAGACAGTGTCTGGCAGGCAGTTTGACTGGGGCGGTCGCCTCCTAAAAGGTAACGGAGGCGCTCAAAGGTTCCCTCAGAATGGTTGGAAATCATTCGCAGAGTGTAAAGGCAGAAGGGAGCTTGACTGTGAGACTTACAAGTCGAGCAGGTACGAAAGTAGGACTTAGTGATCCGGTGGTTCCGCATGGAAGGGCCATCGCTCAACGGATAAAAGCTACCCTGGGGATAACAGGCTTATCTCCCCCAAGAGTCCACATCGACGGGGAGGTTTGGCACCTCGATGTCGGCTCATCGCATCCTGGGGCTGTAGTCGGTCCCAAGGGTTGGGCTGTTCGCCCATTAAAGCGGTACGCGAGCTGGGTTCAGAACGTCGTGAGACAGTTCGGTCCCTATCCGTCGCGGGCGCAGGAAATTTGAGAGGAGCTGTCCTTAGTACGAGAGGACCGGGATGGACATACCGCTGGTGTACCAGTTGTTCCGCCAGGAGCATCGCTGGGTAGCTATGTATGGATGAGATAAACGCTGAAAGCATCTAAGTGTGAAACTCGCCTCGAGATGAGATTTCCCATTTCTTTATGAAAGTAAGACCCCTCAAAGATGATGAGGTAGATAGGTTAGAAGTGGAAGTGTGGTGACACATGTAGCGGACTAATACTAATCGGTCGAGGACTTAACCACGAAGTGGTGTCCGGTGTAAAAGATTTAAATGATAATATTCAGTTTTGAGAGAT
>NZ_JAAXPN010000021.1 GCF_012396505.1 Periweissella fabalis
TACTCTTCTTTTAAAATTTATGATTCGAATAATAGGTCTATTATACCATTAAACAAAAAAACAGCCCCCGTTATCTAGTGGGTAGATAACGGGGGTTGTTTTCATGCAGTTTGTGAGGGGTGATAATTCAATTATCACCCCTATACGGACATGCTTTGGTATTGTGAATTCGTGGTTCTCTATTTAATTACTAACTGTTGTACAGTGTCAGATAGGTGGATTTGTGTCTTATACTTCTTAGGGTCACGATTGTTGGTCGCTATATTTCCCTTATAGTTTAACAAGTCATCTAGTGCCGCTAAGTTGCTAACATAAGTCTTATCAATGTAGGTACGAGGCAGAATACGTGCAACTTTAACATAACTGCCCTTATGATAAGCTAACACATAAGGATCTTTTACCCCAGGATTAAGCCCCGTAGTTAAGGTTAATTTGGTCCATTCATTCCCCATAGTATTATCGGTGAACCAAGCGGTCCAGTAACCATTGTTCGCCTTATTATTAGGTGATATTTCTTTGTCACTAGGTAATTTAGTATACCCGACTTTATAGGATAAAAATGGATTAAATCTATCAATCGTCCCAATACCTTTATAATATCCCAAACATAAAATACAAATACTAAAAAGTGCTACTGCGATCAAGCCGCCTAACCCAAAAGTCCAACGACGATAACGGCTTTTAAGTTTAACATCATGATCTATCTGACTGGCCAAAGAGAGTCCTTTATCTTTTTTCATTGTAATCTCCTCGTTAAATAGAAGTTTTTCGAGTGAGATGTTAAACAATTGACTCAAATCATGCAGGGTCTCTAAATTAGGCATGTTCTTTCCAGTTTCCCAAGTTGAGACAGTTTGGCGGGTCACATGCAATTGTTGAGCCAATGCTTCCTGTGTTAAATTAGATTGCCTGCGCAAGGTCTTGATATCGTCTTTAAAGCTCAAATCTCACTCCTCCTAAAGCATAATCAAGGATCTAAGGTAATCCTAGCAAAAATTACTAGCATTAGTCACGCAAATGTTACTTGCACAACTGTATAGTTTGGTTAATGTAGCCAATAAAGCCATTCTATATATTACAGCTCCTAACGTAAGCGTAGTAGATGGTTTTGTAATTGCCCAATGGTTATATGCTCTGATGTCAAGACTCCGGACCTCTTTTTCGAGCCCGCTAGGGCTCGTACCACGAAAATTTTTCAAAATGACCTGATTTCGTACAGATTTTGTTCATTTTTTAATGGGGTCCAGGGGTTTGCCCCTGTGCCTGCCGGAGACTATGGAGTTACGGTGGTCTAGCTTGGATTTTGTTGAATTTCACACGTCTGAGGGTATAGCAAATAAGCACTGATCAGAGTGATTTTTGGACTTCACAAAGTAAGTGCTTGTAAACGCCGGTGTATAGGCAACTTTGTATAATCCTGTTTATGTCATCTAGAAATTGGTCTAGGCGGCATCACGAAGTGATATACGATTGTTGTTATACCAGTTGACGTACCAGCCAACAGCGGCTTGCACATCGTCGATACTCTCGAAATCCCGTTGATAGATCAGCTCCCGCTTGAGTAACGAGTGAAAACTTTCGATGCGGGCATTATCGTAAGGGTGCCCTTTACGGGAGTAAGAGTGCCTAATGCCTATGGACTCCAGTGTATTTTCAAACAATTCGCTGGTATACTGGCTTCCCATATCGCTATGCACATACAATGGTTTTTCACCCCGTTTTAACGCTTTAACGATTACTGAGGTTGCTAGTTGAGCTGTCATTGTATCTGCGATTCGATACGACAGCACTTTACGGTCTTCCGGATTATATGCACTAGCCATGTAAACCCATGTCTTATCGGTCAACTGGACATACGTAATGTCAGTTGTAATTACGCCCCTTAGGTCATCCAGATTGCTAATCAGATTTGGCATCTGACCTTTGTCATTTACTGTTGTAGGCTTGTTATATCGCTTTTGCATACGCAATTTTAAGCCAGATTCACTCATCAATTGCCATACAAAGCTGTCACTAATTGCTAGTTTGAATAGGTCTCGCATGGTTTTGGCAATTCGTCGATAACCATAGATGCCTTTATTGGCTGTGTAAATTGACTCGATGGCAATTCTCAAGTTGTTGTGTTGTATTTCTTGTGCGCTTGACTCCCAATGGATCCAGTCAGAGTAAGTGGACATTGGAATGTTCAAAGCACTCAGAATGCGTGTGATGCGGTGTCCCTGTACCAAATTTTTGTG
>NZ_JAAXPN010000022.1 GCF_012396505.1 Periweissella fabalis
AGTGTGGTGATGATGGCGCAGATGATACACCTGTTCCCATGCCGAACACAGAAGTTAAGCTCTGTAGCGCCGAAAGTAGTTGGGGGATCGCTCCCTGCGAGGATAGGACGTCGCCATGCTTATAACATTGGAAGATTAGCTCAGTTGGGAGAGCATCTGCCTTACAAGCAGAGGGTCACAGGTTCGAGCCCTGTATCTTCCATTGAGTCGGTAGCTCAGTTGGTAGAGCAACGGACTTTTAATCCGTGGGTCGCGGGTTCGAGCCCCGCCCGACTCATATCAAATCGAATGGTTTGAGAAGAGAATTTAGTAATAAATATCTTAGTTGCCGACTTAGCTCAGCTGGCAGAGCATCGCTCTTGTAAAGCGAGGGTCGAAGGTTCGAATCCTTTAGTCGGCATCATGCGAAAGTAGTTCAGTGGTAGAACATCACCTTGCCATGGTGGGGGTCGCGGGTTCGAATCCCGTCTTTCGCTTTGTGTCAATTCACAAGAATTATGCCGGGGTGGCGGAATTGGCAGACGCACAGGACTTAAAATCCTGCGGTGAGTGATCACCGTACCGGTTCGATCCCGGTCCTCGGCATTAATGCACCTATAGCGCAATTGGATAGAGTGTCTGACTACGAATCAGAAGGTTGCAGGTTCGACTCCTGCTAGGTGCATCGAATAACATAGTTATTCAAGTTAATATTTTCGGGAAGTAGCTCAGCTTGGTAGAGCACCTGGTTTGGGACCAGGGGGTCGCAGGTTCGAATCCTGTCTTCCCGATGGTTTAGTAGTTATCTACTTAACTCGCGGTGTAGCTCAGCTGGCTAGAGCGTCCGGTTCATACCCGGGAGGTCGAGGGTTCGATCCCCCCTGCCGCGATAAGACTCAAATATACGGACCTTTAGCTCAGTTGGTTAGAGCCGACGGCTCATAACCGTCTGGTCGTAGGTTCGAGTCCTACAAGGTCCATCAAAGATGGATTAAACTGTATTTGAATATTATGGAGGATTACCCAAGTCTGGCTGAAGGGAATGGTCTTGAAAACCATCAGGTCGGGAAACCGGCGCGAGAGTTCGAATCTCTCATCCTCCTTAAATCATCTTTAGATGATTAATTTAATATTATCGCGGGATGGAGCAGTTCGGTAGCTCGTCGGGCCCATAACCCGAAGGTCGTTGGTTCAAATCCAGCTCCCGCAATTGAATGGTCGCATGGTATAGTTGGTTATTACGCCCGCCTGTCACGCGGGAGATCACGGGTTCGAGTCCCGTTGTGACCGTTAAATGGCTCAGTAGCTCAGTTGGTAGAGCAATGGATTGAAGCTCCATGTGTCGGCGGTTCGATTCCGTCCTGCGCCATAATAGTGGTAACACTATGAATTAAATAATAATAATGCGAATGTAGTTCAATGGTAGAACGCTAGCCTTCCAAGCTCGATACGCGGGTTCGATTCCCGTCATTCGCTTTATGGGCCTATAGCTCAGCTGGTTAGAGCGCACGCCTGATAAGCGTGAGGTCGATGGTTCGAGTCCATTTAGGCCCATATAAAGTAACGTAGTTAAATAATTGTGTTACTTGGTTTGGGGAAGTACTCAAGAGGCTGAAGAGGCGCCCCTGCTAAGGGTGTAGGTCGGGAAACCGGCGCGAGGGTTCGAATCCCTCCTTCTCCGTAGTTGTATTATGAATAGAGCTTAAATAATTTTGTCCCGTTGGTCAAGTGGTTAAGACACCGCCCTTTCACGGCGGTAACATGGGTTCGAATCCCGTACGGGACATTTACAATTGATGTAAATGTTAATTGTATAATTGAATATTATGGAGGATTACCCAAGTCTGGCTGAAGGGAATGGTCTTGAAAACCATCAGGTCGGGAAACCGGCGCGAGAGTTCGAATCTCTCATCCTCCTT
>NZ_JAAXPN010000023.1 GCF_012396505.1 Periweissella fabalis
GTAGATCTTTGAAAACTGAATAAAGTTTTGACAATCAAATGTGTAAGTACTTTGAAATTAATTTTCAGAGTTAAACAAATTTGCGAATGTCAATTTCGCTAGTAAATTATGCTTCAAACGTCTCCCCGACGTTTGAGGCGGATAACAAATGAGTCAACAGACATCATTTTTAAAATGAGAGTTTGATCCTGGCTCAGGATGAACGCTGGCGGCGTGCCTAATACATGCAAGTCGAACGCGCTGTGGCAATTATTGAGAAGCTTGCTTCAATTTAATTGCAATGCAGCGAGTGGCGAACGGGTGAGTAACACGTGGGAAACCTACCTCTTAGCAGGGGATAACATTTGGAAACAGATGCTAATACCGTATAATAACTTTTACCGCATGGTGAAAGTTTGAAAGATGGTTCTGCTATCACTAAGAGATGGTCCCGCGGTGTATTAGCTAGATGGTGAGGTAATGGCTCACCATGGCGATGATACATAGCCGAGTTGAGAGACTGATCGGCCACATTGGAACTGAGACACGGTCCAAACTCCTACGGGAGGCAGCAGTAGGGAATCTTCCACAATGGACGAAAGTCTGATGGAGCAACGCCGCGTGTGTGATGAAGGGTTTCGGCTCGTAAAACACTGTTATAAGAGAAGAACGTCAGTGAGAGTAACTGTTCATTGAGTGACGGTATCTTATCAGAAAGGGACGGCTAAATACGTGCCAGCAGCCGCGGTAATACGTATGTCCCAAGCGTTATCCGGATTTATTGGGCGTAAAGCGAGCGCAGGCGGTTATTTAAGTCTGATGTGAAAGCCTACGGCTCAACCGTAGAATTGCATCGGAAACTGGATGACTTGAGTGCAGTAGAGGAGAGTGGAACTCCATGTGTAGCGGTGAAATGCGTAGATATATGGAAGAACACCAGAGGCGAAGGCGGCTCTCTGGACTGTAACTGACGCTGAGGCTCGAAAGTGTGGGTAGCAAACAGGATTAGATACCCTGGTAGTCCACACCGTAAACGATGAATGCTAGTTGTTAGAGGGTTTCCGCCCTTTAGTGACGCAGCTAACGCATTAAGCATTCCGCCTGGGGAGTACGACCGCAAGGTTGAAACTCAAAGGAATTGACGGGGGCCCGCACAAGCGGTGGAGCATGTGGTTTAATTCGAAGCAACGCGAAGAACCTTACCAGGTCTTGACATCTTTCGCTATCTTAAGAGATTAAGAGTTCCCTTCGGGGACGGAATGACAGGTGGTGCATGGTTGTCGTCAGCTCGTGTCGTGAGATGTTGGGTTAAGTCCCGCAACGAGCGCAACCCTTATCATTAGTTGCCAGCATTAAGTTGGGCACTCTAATGAGACTGCCGGTGATAAACCGGAGGAAGGTGGGGATGACGTCAAATCATCATGCCCCTTATGACCTGGGCTACACACGTGCTACAATGGATGGTACAACGAGTTGCGAACCCGCGAGGGCAAGCTAATCTCTTAAAGCCATTCTCAGTTCGGATTGTAGTCTGCAACTCGACTACATGAAGTCGGAATCGCTAGTAATCGCGGATCAGCACGCCGCGGTGAATACGTTCCCGGGCCTTGTACACACCGCCCGTCACACCATGAGAGTTTGTAACACCCAAAGTCGGTGGGGTAACCTTCGGGAGCCAGCCGCCTAAGGTGGGATAGATGATTAGGGTGAAGTCGTAACAAGGTAGCCGTAGGAGAACCTGCGGCTGGATCACCTCCTTTCTAAGGATAATACGGAAACTTAC
>NZ_JAAXPN010000024.1 GCF_012396505.1 Periweissella fabalis
ATTATCACCCCTCACAAACTGCATGAAAACAACCCCCGTTATCTACCCACTAGATAACGGGGGCTGTTTTTTTGTTTAATGGTATAATAGACCTATTATTCGAATCATAAATTTTAAAAGAAGAGTAGGTTTATATGTATACATCGTATTTTAGAAATAACTATTTAACGGACATCTCAAAAAATATACTAGCTGGGTTAGTCACTGCAATAGCCCTTCTGCCAGAAGTTAGTGGGTTCGCAATCATTGCAGGAATTCCACCACTCTATGCTATTTATTCATCTGCCATAACTGTAGTGATTCTATCAATACTTGGTGGACGACCAGCAATGGTATCTGCTGCTGCAGGATCAATTGCTTTATTACTAACTGATATTATCGCTAAACACGGCATGGCATATATGCTCTATGCCACTTTATTAGCTGGAATATTTCAACTGATTTTTGGTCTATTAAACATCCATAAGTTTATTAAATATTTACCTAAAAGTGTAATGCAAGGATTTGTTAATGCACTAGCCATCATGATACTGCTAGCACAACTACAACAAGTTCCGCATCAATCATTACCAGCCATTATCATGGTTATCACTAGCATTATAAGTATGTATGTTTTACCCCGCTGGTTTATTAAAATTCCACCCGCGTTAATTATCATAGCTGTAAGTATAGGAGTAGCCTTATTCTTTAAAGGGTCTTTTGAAAATATTGGTTCATTGGCAACAAGTAGCAAACTATCGCCTCATATTGGACTTCCGGCTATTCCTCTTAACATCCATACAATACTTGTGATATTACCAACAGCTTTAGGTATTGCAATGGTAGGGCTGATCGAGTCACTACTTACTATGCCTTTAATTAACGTGATGACAAAAACAGAGGGAAACAGCAAACAAGAATCTATCGGGCAAGGGTTCGGAAATATAATAACTAGTTTACTTGGAGGACAAGGTGGTTGTGCCATGATCGGTCAATCCGTAATGAATGTAAAATCCGGCGGTCGTACAAGATTATCAACTCTAATAAGTGGGCTTACATTATTTATTTTTGTATTTGCTATGAAAGACTTAATGTTAGCTATTCCAACAGCATCGCTGATTGGTATTATGATTACTGTTTCAATATCAACTTTTGATTGGGAAAGCATAGCTTTGAATAAACGCCTAAAGATAACTGACTTATCGGTTATGCTAATGACCATTTTATTGGTTGTTGTGACTCATAATTTGGCCATAGGTGTTTTTTCAGGATTAATTTTAACTATCATCTATCGATATATATTTCATATCAAAATTTCCTAGTATATTAAAGGAGCAAATCATGGTGCAACAAATTGTACTCCCAATCAAAGACTCTAATGTACTCAAGATGGTGCAAGATACCTTATTGGATAGCTTTCGGGCTGGTCGTCGTAACTACACTATCTTTCAGGTTGGAAAAGCAACGCTACTCAGAGTGAGTGACGTAATGACGTTAAAAAAATCGGCCGTCTTTAATCCCGATGGTACCGTCAAGCAAACCGTCTTTATCCATGATCGAAAAACTGGAAAACCCAATACATTATATCTTAAACCTGTTCAACAAGATCTACTGATTTATCACGATTGGCTCGTCCAACAAAACATCAATTCAGACTGGTTATTCCC
>NZ_JAAXPN010000025.1 GCF_012396505.1 Periweissella fabalis
ACGAAGTTGTTGTTCGTGTTGCCTGGGCTGGGATTTGTGGTTCAGACTTACACGAATATTTAGAAGGACCTGTATTTATTCCAGTTGAAAAAGCAGAAGAATTGACTGGTGGTAAAGCACCATTGACAATGGGTCACGAATTTTCAGGGGTAATTGATAAAGTTGGGGCTAATGTCACTGATTGGAAAGTTGGTGATCACGTATCAATCAATCCAACTGTTACCCACGAAATTCGCCCTGATGGCGATGATGTTTATGATGGCTATGCTTTCATTGGTTTAAGCTGTGATGGTGGATTTACATCATTTGCTAATGTACCAGCTAAAAACTTACTTCACTTACCACAAGATTTCCCATTGGATTTAGCAGCAACAATTGAACCAACTGCTGTTGCCGTTCAAGCTGTTAAAGAAGGTGATTTGAAGTTTGGTGAAACAGTTGCTATCTTTGGTGCTGGCCCAATTGGGGTCTTAGTAGCTGCCGCTGCTAAGGCTGCTGGTGCCACTAAGATTATTGCCGTTGACTTATCAGAAGTTCGCTTGAATAAAGCCCTTGAAATGGGTGCTACTGATATTATTAACCCAGCCGAAGTTAATGCAATTGAAAAGATTCATGAACTTGTTCCTGGTGGTGTTGATGTATCATTTGAAGTTGCCGGTGTGCAACCAACATTTGAACAAGCAATTGATGCTACTAAGGCACGTGGTAACTTGGTAATTGTGTCAATCTTTGCACGACCAATTCAATTTAACCCAATGCAATTAATGAATGCAGGGGTTAAGATTACAACAACGATTGCATATTCAAAGAAGACTTTCCAACAAACAGTTGACTTAGTAACTAGTGGTCAAATCAATGTTAAGCCAGTTATTACTAAGAAAATTGGCGTTGATCAAATTGTAACTGATGGTTTTGAAGCTCTTGTAGCTGATAAATCACAAGCTAAGATTTTGGTTGATTTCACTAAATAATTAATAAACGGGTGGATCATAAGTCATGTACTATGATAATTTACTCTAAAAATTTGATATGTTCGAAATCCTAAATAGGACCCCTAAAGAAAATCTTTAGGGGTCCTATTTAGGATTTTTTAGATAGCAGCGACCATCT
>NZ_JAAXPN010000003.1 GCF_012396505.1 Periweissella fabalis
GGAGACGTTTGAAGCATAATTTACTAGCGAAATTGACATTCGCAAATTTGTTTAACTCTGAAAATTAATTTCAAAGTACTTACACATTTGATTGTCAAAACTTTATTCAGTTTTCAAAGATCTACGTTTGTGCTTCGTAATGAAGCAACATCTAATTACTATACTCGCTTTAATTTAATAAGTCAACAACTTTTTAAATTAATTTTGAAATAGTTATTTGAATGTTGATGTCATGCGGTTTGGCTGTTTTTGTACTGCCTTACGAGACAACTTAAATATCATATAACAACATTGTAACCTACGCAAGTATTTTTTTAAAATAATTTGCTCATTGTAAATATTCACTGTCTATTAATAGTTTTGCTTCATTATATAAACGTTAAAAGATGAATTTACTAAATCATGTATTTATTATTAAAGCTACTACAATGTCCCCTGTTAAAATCACAAAACTTCACATATTTCAATAACTTTTCTCACAATTAATTGGTTTATTACTTGTACAAATGTCTTAGATACGTTAAAATAATTCGGTAGTACATTCACGAGAGGAGACATTAAACATGGCACAACGTAAACCATACAACTCATGGGCAGGCACACGTCCCGTTGCTCCTGCTAACGATACTGCTAAAGCTAAGCGTCGCGCAGAAGTTGACGCAATCGCAGCTTGGGCTAAAGGTAAGGGCGACCTTCCTACTAAAGACGCTAAGTAATTAGCCGTTAATAAAAACCGGTAACGAATTATCGTTACCGGTTTTTTTGTTTATTCATAAACTAAAACATATTTACGATCATAATGCCCACTACCAACTAATTCATGACCAACACGGACATTTGCTAACGTCATTGGTACTACTTCTATTGGCGGTAACATTAATACGCCATTTACAATCATGTTCAAAAGTGCTTCTAAGTCAGCTCCTGAACTAGTTAAGAATTCTTGGGTCGCCGTAATGTCAGGCCGTTGCGTATTAGGTTCATCAACAATTGAAACTAACTTACCACCCGATTTTAAGGCTACTAAAGAATCTTTTAACGTTTGACCACCAATTGTATCTAAAATTAAATCAAATTCAACACCAAACTCAGCTAAAGAGGTCTTAGTATAATCAATTGCAATAATATCAGGAAGCTTACTTAATTTAGCCACATTAGCTGTACTTGCAGTCGTATAAACTTGTGCACCAGTATTTTGGGCTAATTGAATTGCAATGCGCCCAACATTTCCCATCCCCCCATGAATTAAAATCTTTTGATTAGGCATGGGTTGTAAATAATGACGAATCATTTGATAAGCTGTTTGACCAGAAACGGCTAAACTTACTGCTTGAGCATAACTCATTTCAGCTGGAATGCGGGCTAGTTCGCGTTGGTTAACCGGTACATATTCACCATATGTTTTTAAATAACGTGAAGCAACCACTCGCTCACCAATATGATAACCGGTCACTGCATCCCCAACAGCGACAATCTCACCAGCTACACTTGAACCAGGAATAACAGGTAATACATGACCATCAGTCTGACCAGCACAAAAAGCTACATCATATGGCTCAATTGCAATCGCACACTGGCGTACTAAGACTTGCTTAGGGGTTAAGGTTGGTTCTGGTGTACTTATCTCCACTAAATGAGCTAAATCACCAAATTCACGTAATACATATGCTTCCATTTCCATGATTGACCTCCACGATCTAATTACCGCCCTAAAATTTTAACTACTTCTCGCTCCAACATATCCCACAAGAATGGGGCTTGATTTTCAAAAGCACTTACAAAGTTAAACTGGGTGTTAGTAATGGTACCAACTTCTTGTTTCATAAAGTCAGTGACAACAAAATCATCACCAACTTGTCGCACTGTATAGTAATGGCCTTCAAGTTTTTCATCAAAAATAGCTTGTAGACCACGTAATAATGTATCCATGATTAATAATGGGGCGGTCGTTGCTTGACCATTTGCATTCAAATATGCCAATTGTTCCATTAATTCTGGCATGTCAGCAGCAATGATATCTTTGTCCATCTTAATTAATTCTACCTTTATTGTTTTTACTTACTTTATTTCATTGTATAATAATAACCGAATTGATTCTAGAAATAATAATAAAGAAGTAGAGGTGAGCATTTTGGAACCAACTGTAGTAACAGCTCAACAGATGCAAGCTTACGACAAATATACAATTGAAACTATTGGTATGCCGAGTGCAGTCTTGATGGAACGAGCAGCTTTATCCGTAATTGCAACAGTTGCTGCTGGCGGCTTTGATTTGACACACGTCCTAGTTGTCGCCGGCACTGGTAATAATGGTGGCGATGGTTTAGCGATTGCTCGCATTTTGCACCTTAGAGGTGTTGATGTGAAGGTTTTATTGCTAGGTGATGAACGCAAATTATCAAAAGCTAACAAAGAGCAATTAGCAATTTGTCGTAAATATCAAGTTAAAGTCGGTCACTCAATCAAAGATTTCCGGGAATATACCGTTATTATCGATGCCCTCTTTGGGATTGGTTTAACGCGTGATATTACGGGTAAATTAGCAGAAGCGGTTAAAAAGATCAACGCTTCTAACCAGCCAGTTGTCGCCGTTGATATCCCATCAGGCTTAGATGCCACAACTGGGAAGATTCTAGGCTCAGCCATTCGTGCTAATACCACTGTTACTTTTGGCTATTTGAAAGTCGGTTTGACAGTCGGTGATGCCAACAAACGAGTTGGAAAAGTCATCGTCAAAGATATCGGGATTTACGCCCCAGAATTTTAAACGATTTTTCAAACTAGGAGAGAACCAAAAATTATGAAGACAATTCTCGTCGGTGCGGGGCCACGAAGCCTCATTTTAGCCGAACGTCTAATCAGCAACTATGAGCACGAGGCCAGCCAAGATACATTGAGTATCCAATTAATTGACCCCTACGCTATTGGGGGCCGCGTATGGCGTGTCGACCAAAATCCACTATTTTTAATGAATAGTGCGATTCAACAACTTACATTCTTCACAGATGACGCCGTAACCATGGCCGGGCCCGTGCACAATGGTCCTAATTTCTACGAGTGGGTTCAAACTCAAGCACCAACATATTTGACTACCCACATCGATCAACCAAATGCTAAGTACTTTTTAGACCATTTAGCTGATTTAACATTAAATAGTTATCCTAGTCGCGGCTTATTAAATTTTTATGCCAACTGGTTTTATGAACAACTACAAGCCCGTGCTCAAGCTGTAGGTATTGAATTAACTTACACACAAGCAGAAGTTACAGATATACAAAATAACCAACCACCTTACAATGTCATTACTGACAAAGGTACATTTTTAGCTGACCGTATTGTAATGGCCCTTGGACATTCTAGTAATCGACCAACACCAGAAGAGGCCCAACTCGCTAAATTTGCAGATGAACATGCCTTGCGTTATATTAAAGCCCAGCACCCAGCCGAGGCTGATTTAAACGTGATTCCAGCCGGTGAAGATGTTGTAATTCGTGGCTTAGGTTTAAACTTCTTTGACTATATGATTCAATTAACCATACATCGTGGTGGCCATTTTGAACCTACTGCAGCTGGTACATTACGTTATCACCCCAGTGGTCTAGAACCACATATCATTGCTGGTTCTCGTAGTGGATTACCCTTGCACGCCAAAGGAATCAACCAAAAAACGCAAGGCACTCGTTATCGGACGCATTTCTTAACGGAAGCTAAGTTAGCTGAATTGACTGATAATGGCCAACATCCAGTCGCTTATGAGACTTTTAAAGCCTTATTTGTTGCCGAAATGGAATACGTCTATTATACCAACCTAGCCAAGGAACGTGGAATTGCCAGTGATGATTTAGCAGCTGCATTAGTTGCTAGTACAAATTTAAATGCAACCGCTTTGGCCTTTGGTTTTAAGCCGGCTGATTTATTTGATCTCCAAAAGGTCATCCATCCATTTGGCAACGAAGATAATATCACATCAGAGTATGAGACATTAATCGAACGTTACTTAGCCTTTGATATTGAAGATTCTGGTAAAGGAAATCTTGATGCCCCATTGACCGCTGCTTTTGACTTAATTCGTGATATTCGTGATAATATTCGAATCTTGATTGAAGGCAATGGTTTTAGCAATGATGATCGCAAAAAATTCCTTACTGAGTTTAACGCATTATCAAGTTTGATTTCAGTTGGACCACCACGCCTGCGAATTCAGCAAATGCTTGCTTTAATTGAAGCTGGCGTTTTAGAAGTTGCACCAGCAGGCTTGCAAGTTGGTATTACTGAAGATAAATTTTTTGTATCAACTGATAATCCTAATTACCAATATATCGTTACAAACTTAGTAGAAGCTCGTCTTGGTGCGATTGATTTACATCGAAGTACCAATCCACTTGAAGAAAATTTACGTGATCGTGGAACAATGACAAGCGCTAGTTATCTACTAGCTGATCAATCAGTTTACTCAACTGGTGCTTTAATTGTTGATCGTAAGAACTTTGAATTAATCACCAGTACTGGTCAGCACATGACTGACTTACATGCATATGGTGTGCCGACTGAAAAATACATGTGGTTTACAACATCACTCCCTCGCCCCTATGGGAACGACCGGATGCTACGAGATGCCGATAACATTGCGCGCACAATTTTAGCTGGTGTTAAAGTATGCTAAATTAATCTGCAAATAAAAATGACATTGTCAGCGAGTAATTTTCACTTGCTGACAATGTCATTTTTTAATTACTAAAGATAGACAAAAAATTTGCTAATTATTTAAATTAAGTTTAGTCTATATTTGTTTATTGATTTAATTTATATATATAAAAGCTTTTTTGTTTAAATTTTAATCTTATTTAACTAATAAATAAACATATAGAACATAATCTTGGGGGATTAATATTATGACAAGTATCACGGGGAAAAGCATCATTGCAGCAAAAATGTACCAATTAGTTAGTGGCATAATAATTGCCATGTTAATTTCATTACTTGCTGGATATTTTATTATGCACCAAACTTTAATCAACGCAGGCATCAATACCCACCTTAATGCCCAAGCAACGCTAACATACTGGCTTGTTGGTTTATTGATAATCATTATTACTACTATAGTTCTAAGTATCATTGCAAAACGAGCAGCTACTGGGGTTACTATCTTCATGCGCTTTTTTTCTAATTTATATCTAGAAATCGGGCAAGGCAAATTAAAAAAAATCCACCCACTTACGGACGCCGAAAAAAAAGTGACTTCTAAGCAATTTCAAAAGCTCGCTACCTTATTTTTACCGGATCAAAACGGTAATGAAATGGCGCAAATGAGTTATAACTTCAACGTAATGTTAACAGCCATTGATCAAATTGTTAGTGAAGTGCAACAAGAAAGCCAAAATCTGGCCCATGATGCAACTGAATTATTGAGCTTAGCTACTAAAACTAATACTTCAACCGATGATGTTGCCCACACGATTACTGCAATTGCTCAAGTTACGGGTAGTCAGGCACAAGATACGGAAAAAAGTGTCGGCCAAGTGCGTGATTTGTCAGAAGTCGTAAGTGAATTAAAAAATCTTGTTTCACTAATGAGTGATAAATCCAATCAATCAGCACGCTTAAATAAAAATAATTTAGCATTAACTAATAGCGTTGATGCTAATTGGCAAAAAGAATTACAAAATATGCAAACGTTATTAAATAACGTCAGTATCATGAACACTAGCATCCAAAATATCGGCCAAATTATTAATGTCATTAATGGAATTTCGCAACAAACTAACTTATTAGCCCTAAATGCCTCAATTGAAGCTGCTAGTGCTGGTAAGGCAGGTGAAGGTTTCGCTGTAGTTGCTGCTGAGATTCGTAGTTTAGCTGAGCAAAGCAAAGCATCGACTAAAGACATTGTCAAAATCATTACTAAAGTCCAACAACAATCAAACGATATGGTGGCACAAACAACCACTTCCGTCAAAGGTGGTGAAAAGCAATCTGAACTAATTAGCCAATCAATTGATTCAACCCAGCAAGTATTTGACAATAATATTGCCTTAATTGAGAAAATCGATACGGTTGCAGAATTAAGTAATAAAATCAATCTCATTCAGAATGCGGTCCTAACTAACCTTGAAAATATTTCTGCTGCAACTGAAGAAAATTCAGCTGGAACTCAAGAAGTTTCTGCTAATGCCCATGATGTCCTCAATACAATGGGGGATTTTAGTAATCATGCTGGTCAACTATCAGTTACTGCTGACAAACTTAATACTTTAAGTAATAAATTTGTCGTCATTGAATAGATTTAATAAGCTGTACGAAAATAGTTGGCCGATTACTCTTTTCTATTAAAAGTTTATAGCTACGATCTAAAACTAAAAAAGCCCGACTGAATTTAAAAATTCGGTCGGGCTTTTCGTATTTTATGCTAGTAGCTGCCTTCTAGTATAAACTTTTTTAGTAATTTATAACTACTTCGAAACAATTGTCACATTATCTTTGTTAGGCTAAGCCCCATTGTTCTAAATGCGCAATTTTCCAAGCTAAAACTTCATCGTTAGCAAAATCAGCGGGCCCATGATCACCACCATTCACCCACCAACAAGCAACTTGAGCTGCGGGTAAAACTTGTAATGCCGTAACTGCTAAGTTTTGACTTTGTAAAACTGGCACGACGTGATCATCTGTCCCGGCTAGAATTAGCATTGGTGGCATTGCTGCATTAAAATATGTCACTGGATTATATTGTGCGACTAATTCTGGGACTTCTTTAGGTGCACGTTGATTAAACATCTGGCCTTCAAATGAGTTGGCAGCCCCAGTTTCGGGGAATTTCGGTGCTATCCCAAGGGCTTCAAATTGTTCCGGCATCACATCCATTTGGTATGGACCATATGAGGCAATTACCGCTTGAACTGTTTCTGGCTGATCTGGATACATACCAAATGTTGTATCACTCATCATCCCCCGACTGGCAGTAACTGCCGTTAAGACTGCCAAGTGGGCCCCAGATGATTCGCCACTTAAAATGATGCGATTAGGGTCAAGTTGGTATTTAGCCGCATGTTCTCGAACCCATCGGATGACTGCTTTGATTTCATAAATTTGGGTTGGAAATGGTTGCTGCCAGATTAATGAATAATCTGGACTAATAACCACATATCCTGATTTTATAAGTTTTAATGAGTTTTGTAACTTAAATGAACTCTTTTCACCAAAATATAATCCACCACCGTAAATATCGATAATAACTGGTCTTAACCCTTGATATGTTTGGCTTGGTTGGTAAATATCTAACGTATGTCGTTGCCCATCCATATACGAAATATCTGTGCTTACGACCACCTCATCTGGCACCATGACTGGTGTAAATTCATATGGTTTTTCAATAAAAAGCATGCCTACCTCCACTAGTGCGTTTAATATGTTTAGTATAGCATCATGTGCATAATTAAAAATTATAATTTTCTAAGAAATAACCGATTAATTCAAGTATAATAAGAATTAAATATTCAGTGAAAGTTTAAGGAGAGCGTATGTTAGCTAATTTTTTTGAAACGGTGCAAGCAGCCCAACTAACGAAAGAACTACAACAATTAGAATACCAAGTCCAAGTCCGACACCACGTCATTAATTCAGCTGGTGAAATCATTACTCCTGATTTGAGTGCATGGCAATTGCTCAATCATCCTAGTGTCGCGCTTGATAATACCAGTGATCAAATTATTTTGACAACTAAGCAACAACCACAAATTGATCGTTTATTAGATGAATTGACACTCTTAGCGGATGCTGTTGAAGCAAGTTTAGATGCCAATGAGTTAACATGGCCGTTTTCAATGCCACCTCGTTTGACAAAACCAGCACACTTAACCTTAGTTCAAACAAACCCTACACGTTTGCTCAATCAAGTTAGTGTAAGCATTAAATTCAATCCTTTAATGTTAGTTCAACTCTATACACGTGCTTATCATACGGAATACGTCGATCAAGCGAGCTTTAATGAAGCCGTACTACAAAAAGTTAGCGATCGTTTAACAATGTATCAGTGGTTTATTACGTATATGTTTGGTAATTCACCGTTCTTAGCAGAAGGTTTTGGCAGTATTAATCAAATCGGGTGTCGTAGTATCATTAGCAATCTTTGGCATCAACAACAACAACCAGCCATTACCATTACGCGGGATGTTCGTGGCTTAGCAGATGGAATTAAGTTTACTAATCTTGAATTAGATGGGACTTCATTAACCGGCATTGCCAGCACAACCTTAGATTTCTTATCACTATTCACCCTCTTTTGCCTAACTTTGGCCAATGATGATCCAAGTGCTGATGAATTAGCAGCCGCCCATGAATTAAATGCATATGTTGCAAGTGAAGAAGCAGCCGCCCCAACGATTGCCCAAGAAGGAGCCACGGCAATTTTGGCGGCTGTCACCCGATTTGCGACCGATTTAAACTTCAATTCACGTTATACTACCGTCTTAAACTTACTACGCAATCGCTTAGAAGATCCACGGCAAACGAATGCCGCTGAACTTGCTAACCAAGCTTTTAACGGTTCATTACTTAGCTACGGACGGCAACAAGCTGATGATTTGAAAGCCGAATGGTTAGCTGATAACGCCCTCTTGCCTTCATTGGCTGACTTGATTCCCCTACAACAAGCCACGGTGTATAACTTAATCAAAGCCGGCAAGCCGTTTGAATTAATGCCAAGCCATACGTTGGTGTATGATGGAAGTATGTATCCGGCGAGTGTTTCTTGGCCAGAGTGCGAGAACAACCGATAGGCAGTGAGCACTAACGAAAATCACTGATTATGTGGGTTGGGCATACTTAGTGATTTAAAGTTAGGCGGAACTGACTGGTTGTTCGAGCACGTTTTAGCAGAGTGCGAGAACAACCGATAGGCAGTGAGCACTAACGAAAATCACTGATTATGCGGGTTGGGCATACTTAGTGATTTAAAGTTAGGCGGAACTGACTGGTTGTTCGAGCACGTTTTAGCAGAGTGCGAGAACAACCGATAGGCAGTGAGCACTAACGAAAATCACTGATTATGCGGGTTGGGCATACTTAGTGATTTAAAGTTAGGCGGAACTGACTGGTTGTTCGAGCACGTTTTAGCAGAGTGCGAGTAACTGCACTAAGTGGCGTAATGTACCAACAATAGCCAATGACTTGAACGATTACCATGTATTTTCAGAAAGGAGTTATCCATGAAAACGACCAAAAAAAGAAATTTCATTATTATGATTCTCCTAGTAATCTGTCTTATTGTATGGGCGGGCGTTTATTTTTACCGAACCCAGGCGACCATGACACATTACCAATCAACTATCCCAACTAATGACGCTCTTCAAAATATTAGTTTAAATTCTGGTGGTAGTGATGTTAACTTAACCTTCGCTAATACCGGGGCCAGTGAAATTAATTTAGCCGGCGATGTGACACCAGCTTTTATAAAACAAAATGAAATTATTCAAAAAGAAGCGACCGCCTTACACCTTAATTTCAATAATTCACAGGGTCATCGGCTTTTTAATAGCAAAAAAACTTCCACACATGCAATTGATGTAACCATTCCAATTAGTGCCGCAATTAAACTCAAAACAGTCATTATTAATACACATGGTGGTGATATTCGCCTAGTAAACGTTAATCAATTACGAGCCTTAAAGATAAATACAAATGGCGGGGATGTTTATTTATCTGACCAAGACGCCTTAACTTTTAACCATAAGTTCACTACTAGCGGTGGTGATAATGACTTTGCTGATAGTGGGCGCGGCAATGTTAATAATGGTGGCACATTAGCCATCACTACAAATGGCGGAGATATTATTCGTAGTAAATAGCACCACATCAAACTTATTGGATACATAAAAAGCATGTATGACAAAAAAACTTTAGATACAATACAAAACTAAAAAAATCTCGACTGAAAAAATTCGGTCGGGATTTTTTAGTTTTATTTATCTCACAAGCATGTCGTACTTAAATCCAAAAGGCCACTGCACCATCAACGGTCTGGTGTAAAGACACCGGTGTGGCAAAAGTTGCCGTTAAATCGGTTGTAGTCATTATGTTACTTGGTTGGCCTTCATTTAATGTTGCTGCTGAAACTAACCAAATCCAATCCGCAACCCGATAAGCGTAATTTAAATCATGAACAACCATTAAGATAGTCGTTTTAAGCTGCGGTAATAACTGTAATAGACGCTGTTGATATCGTAAATCCAAACCATTTAAAGGTTCATCTAATAAGATAACTGGGGCATTTTGCAATAAAATAAACGCTATCCAGACACGTTGTTGTTGTCCGCCAGATAGTTGGTTAACTTGCTTGGCTAATAATGGTGCCAATTCAAGTTCGGTCACAATATCAATTGTAAGTGGGCTTGTGGCACGTTGCTGTCCCAAAGTTAACAAATCATCAACACTTAATGCATCATAACTTTGATTTTGTTGTGGTAAGTATGCACATTCAGGAAGATGCGTTGCTAAATACGCTAATAATGTCGATTTACCACTTCCGTTTGGACCTAATAATACTGTAATCTGTTGATCAGGTAAAGTTGCTTGGCTAACTTGCAAAAGATTGCGGGGCAACGTAATTTCTTTAATTAACATCGTGTCCTCGTTTCCAAAATACTAACAATAGTGGTGCCGTTAGTAACATCAATACCGCCCCGGTGGGCAATTCAAGTGGATAATGCAGACTATGGGCCAGTAAATCACTACCACTTAACATCACTGCTCCCAACAATCCTGTCACAACTAAACGATTTTGGGCAGGCTTAGTCATAAGTTGGGCAACGACTTGTGCAATGATTAAGCCAACAAAAAAAGTTGATCCCAATACCGCGGTCACCGCCCCGATAAATAACGCCGCTCCGAGTTGCCATAATAAGCTCAACCGCTTTTCATCAATCCCAAGTTGACCGACATGAATTTGGGGGAGTGCAAAATAAGTTAAGGTTGGCCCCGCTATTTGCCAAATAATAATCCCAACAACACAAAAGATTGCTAGTAACCACGTATCTTGCAGCGTGACATTGGCTAATGACTTCCCTACGAAGCCTTGATTACTCGTAATTAAAGTCGTAATCGCATTTAAGAGCATCGCCACACCCAAGCCACCTAATAACAACTGAAGTGGTTGGCGTAAGATGCGTAACATACTAGCACGTAAAATTAACAACCAAACAATAGCCCACAGTGCCCCGGTCAACACACGCCATGGTGTAGCTGGCGCAAATATCACCGCAATTAAAGCATTCCCTAATTCAACCCCACTGGCCAACCCCAACATACCGCCATCAACGTAGCGATTGCGAAGAGTAGTTTGAAAAATAACAGCACTAACTGCTAACATCCCACCACCAATTAAAGCAAATATTAGGCGGGGGACACGAAGTTGCCAAAAAATTTGTGTTGTGGGCCACATATGCCCTAGTGGCAAACCTAATGTTAAGCCACTAATTAGTAAGATTGCACTAATTAACCCACCACCTAAATACTTCATTTGGCTGCCTCCATCCACGTTTGAATCTGATGATAAGCTTCATTGACATGCATATTAGCGGTCAAACCAAATTCGGATGCTAAAGCATCATAGACATGGCCTTCGCGCGTGGCTGCCAAATTTTTGTAAGGTGCGTGTTTAAATGTTTCTTCAAAGTTAGCTTGAACACTGGCTGGCATGGCATGGGCAAAACGAATCACAACATCTGGATCCATTTCAGCAATCGTTTGCGGATTAACTGGTGCATAAGGACTATTGGGATCGCTAGCCACGACAGTCCCACCAGCTCTTGTGACTAAATCACCGACATAGCTATGTTGGTTTGCAACTAAAAATGCCCCGCCAGGCATCCCCATCAAAATTAAGACTTTAACCCCACTAGCTGGTTGTGCTTTAGGTAAAGTAATTTGTTTTAATAACCGTCTGGCTGCTCGTTCCTTATGATAGGTACTACCAATTTGGCTAATACTTTGTTGCATTTGTTCATAATTATTAAAGTTTAGCACTTGCATTGGTATCTTTTGTTGCTTTAATTTAGCACTGTAATCATCAGCAACTGCTTGATCGACATAGACGACACTGGATTTTATTTTGCTAATTTGTTCAAAATTAATACTTGTATGATTACCTACTTTGGGTAATTTTTGGACTTTCGCTGGTAAGGTTTCTGTCGTTGTGGGTACACCCGCAAGCTTAATTCCTAACCGATTAAAGATTTCTAGTTGCGCAACAGTTGTCACAACAGGTGTGTGAGCCGTCGTAGTTGTTGTGGTATTTGCTTGCTTGAAATGCCACAACACTCCACCAACTAGCAAGATTAGTAAAACAAAACTACTGAAAATAATTTTTTTATTATGCATTATCCATTCCTATTTTATTGTTAATGCTTTTTAAATAGCATTAATAAACCAACTAAAATTCCGCCACCGCCAATTCCACCAACAGCATACATCCATGTCGATCCATGTAAAAATGAATTAGTGGCTGGGGATGTTTGTTTAACGGTCGTGACCGATTGGGTAACCGCACTGCTGCTAGTTTGTGAAACTTTATTCACAAGACTACTACTACTACTAGTTTTAGCACTATTACTTTGTGAAGAACTGGCTTTGTTATCTGGACTGCTTGCACTATGACTGGTTACTTGGCTACTAGTCGTTGATGAACTCGCACTAGCTTTTGGGGTTGCAACCGCAGTTAATGGTGGTAAGCTCGTGGCATTAAATTTTAAACCAAAACCATAGTCATGGTGATAATTCAGTGCATCGACATCAACGTGCATGGCGCCATTAACTAAACTCGTTAAATTGGTGGTCAAAAAATTAAACGTATAATAATCGGTATTGCCTTGGGTGCGTTTACTAATTGATGGTGTTTGACCCGCTATGGAGCCAATTGTGACGGGGAAACTGCCTAAGTCATGAGTCGTGGCAATTGACACTGCAACATGATATTGGCCATTAATGACCGTTACATTGGCGGGATTGACAAAATAGGCACTTGCATATGACTGCTCACTTGAGCCATCCTTGAAAATTTGGTACGGTACAGCTTGGGCCCCCGCCAATGAACTGGTACTGATCAATGTGATCAATACCGTCGCCCCAGCGATTAATACTCGTTTAAACACGTTAGTTTCTCCTTAATTTGAGGTATAAAAAATTATTTATATGGTTTATCTAATTAATAAATTAAATAAGTATTTGTGAAGAGTTACTCAATAGTATACAATAATTTAATAGTTATTGACTATTCGAAAGGAATTTTTTTCAAATGAAAAAATATTATTTGGTTTTGTTATTAGCATCCCTTACCCTTGGGGGAGCGTTGCAAAATCATGTTCAGGCCACACCTATCAAGGCTACAGTCGCACAAAGTAACTCAAATATTGATACATGGATGCCAGATAAAAATCTCCAACAAGCTGTCCAAACTACCTTAGGAGCTAAGGTGCCATTAACACAAGCAAATATGTCTAAATTAACACAAGCTAATTTTACGAGTGCTAATATTAGTAATCTAAAAGGGCTAGAGTATGCCACCAATTTGCAACGGCTTGATTTAACCGATAACACGATTACAGATGTCAGTCCACTGGGGGCATTACCTAATCTGACCGCTTTAAGTTTGCGCCTTAATGATGCCGATAATTTGCCTGATTTAGCAGCTCTTAAAAATCCTAACTTGCAGATGCTAAATTTAATCGGTGATTATTATGGTGATCAACCAGCTAAATTAGCCGGTTTAGCTAATTTGACTAAGTTATCAAACCTCCAGATGGTTAGCACCCATTTAACTAGTATTCCAAGATTAGCTCCAAATGCCCCACTGACTACCTTGGATTTATCAGGGAATAAAATCACCGATGTTAGTGCTTTAGCTCGGTATCCTCAATTGACATCATTGGGAATTTCATCTAATAAAATCAGCAACTGGGCCCCAATTGCCAAGTTAACTAATTTAACAACTTTAATGGCAGGGAATAATCCCCAAACTAATATTGCTGATTTAAAGGCACTCACAAAATTACAAAAGTTAAATTTATCCCAACTTGGATTAACCGATGCCGATATTAAAACTTTATTACCTCAGTTGACCAGCTTAACTAATTTATCAATTGATTTTAACGGCCAAATTAGTGATCTAAGCCCATTGGCAAACTTAACTAAGTTAACGTATTTAAACTTCAATAAAGATGCTGTGAGTGACTTAACTCCATTAGCAAACTTAACTAAGTTAACAAGCTTGGCTTTCTCAAATAACCAAGTTAGTGATGTACGACCATTAGCAAATTTAACTAACTTAACTAGTCTTGGCTTCTTACGAAATCAAGTTTTAGACCTTAGCCCATTGCATAATTTAAAGCAACTTACTAACTTTAATGCTAAGTTTCAATTTGTAACTAAACCGAACTTAACTTTACCAGCTAAGCAAGGGTTAGTCGCCACCTTAGCAGCCAAAGATATTAATGGCACCGTGATTCCACTAACTTTTGCTAGCGGAACACCAGTTACGATTACTGGTGATAAAGTCAGCTACACGGCTCAGACAGTACCAGGTAGTACTAGTTTGGCTTGGAATAATACTAATGCTAATTCTGTAAGCAAAAACTTTAGTGGAAGCGTAGTGCAACCATTTACGTTACACCAAGATGCACCAACTGAGCCAATAAACCCAGTTAAATTACTAGTTACTAAAGGTGATAATCCAAATTTAACCTCTGTAGCTAGTAACTACATTATGCAGCAAGCTACTTTAGTCACCCATGCAAACGGCAGTGGAATATTGAACTTTAAAGTTGTGGTCCCCGTTGGTTACGGTAAAAATAGTATTTTATTCCAAGATGCTCAACAAATCAGTGCCGATAAGGTTGGTGATAGTTACGTTCTTAATTATCGTTTACCGCTAACAGCACACCAAATGAAGCAACCGGCCGTACTTGAACGGATGCATGTTGATATTAACTTCAATAACTTTGTCTACAATTATACGTATAACGTTTACTTTAAAATTGTGCATAATACCGATTATGACCCTCAACCAACCGTTGACCCTAATGGACCATTATTTGATTTACCAAGTCAGCCTACTAAGCAACCTAGCTCAACAGGTGATAATAATCCACGGCCAATTAGCAAGCCAATGGGACCATTTGACCAAATTCGTTCAGTTGGTTTGCAAATTCGTTCAGTTGGTTTGCAAATTCTCAAAGGTGATCAATCACAATCAGCTTCGGTAGCAAACCAATATATCCAACCAGTGGCAACATTACAAGTTCAACCTGATGGTAGTGGGATGTTATTAGTCAAAGCGGTTGTCCCAGCAGCTTTTGGACCTAATAGTATTAGCTTTTACAATGGTCGCCGTGTTAGTGCTGTTAAACAAGGTAGTAATTATGTGATGACATATGCCTTGCCATTGACGGCTGCACAATTAAATGCTCCCGAATTTTTAGAAACGATGCATGTTGACATTAAGGTTGGTAGCTTTATCTATAACCATATTTATAATGTTTTCTTCAAGTTACATGGTGGCAGTGGCTTTGCGGCCAATACACCAACTAACTTGATTGACCAAAGTTTTATAAATGCCGCAATTCTTAATGGTGGTACCCCACCAACGAATTTCCAAACTCCTAATACTAGTGGTAGTAGCATAACTGCAATGAGCAGTGATATTATCAGTGACGCGCAAAAACAACTAGTCGCTACTGAAAAGAATTCATCAAGCAAAAATGCTCAAACAGCAAACCAAAAAACAGTAACCCAAACGGCCAACAGCAACCGTAAATTAGCAGCCGTGGCAACCCAACCACAAGCTAGCTCCGTGAATGTCAGCGGTGATATCAAGAAAGTCAGTGCCTTTGTGGCCGCGCTCCTTGGTGTCGTCGCCGTCTATGGTGGCTGGTACTGGTTGAAGCAACGCAAGTAATGCGATACCCAACACAAAAGCGCCCACTAGTCTTTCTAGTGAGCGCTTTTAATTTATCCTTCAAGCTGTTTCCATGTCACCAACAAATCCGTCATTAACGTATCGACTTCGGCTAATTTAGCTGAATCGTTATTGATGTTAGCTTGGACTAATTGTTCGTACATGTAGTCGTATAAGTTGATCAATTCCGGGCCCACTGAACCTTCCACGTCTTGGTTAACCGCGTATTTAAGTTCCAAAATAATGTCTTGGGCTAAGAGAATCTTGGCGTGGGTCTTAGGCTTATCTTCGGCTTCAATCGCCTTTTGGGCTAACTTAACATTCTTAATTGCGCCGGCCATTAACATGCTAATCAATTGGGCGGGACTAGCACTCATCACTTGGTTTTTTAAATAACTTTGGTTCGTTTGTTGGTAGTTCATCATGGGTCATTTTCTCCTTATACATCCCGGTTAATGAAAGTCGCCTGCGCATCATATTGCATGTAGGCCGCGACGGTTGATTTTTTTTGCGTCATCGTCATAATTTGTGCTTGCACGGCATTTTTTTGTTGCTCGATGCCGACTAACAAATGTTGAAATTTATTTTGAATATTTTGGATTAATAACTGCTCATCAGCGGCTAACGTTGCGTAATCAAGTAGCGTTAGCTTGGCCAATAATTGGTCGTTAACGCGCAACACATCTTGAACCGCTTCCGGACTAGTCACTTCGCGCTCCAAATTATGCCCCAACATATCAATAATAATGCGGTCTGTTGTTGATAACATGCCGACTCCTTTCATTTACCAGTGGTTAAATCCCAGCGCCAATCTGTGAACTAAAGTAGGTCATTTGTGATTGAGCTTGGGCCATAAAGCTATCTAAAGCACTAAACTGGGTCACGTATTCGGCCCGTTTAGCGGTTAATTGATCTTGAAAATTACTAATTTGCGTGTTCAAATCTTGAATCGTTGAGTCAAAGCCAGCGGTCGTTAAGGCGATAATCCCTTGGTTGCCAGTTGAGTTAACTAAATATGAGTTCGTTAACTTCGCTAGGTCCGTCGCATAACCACTCTCATTGCTGACAATCCCGGTTTTAACATCAGTATCGGCGCTGTAAAAGAAATCTTTCACCGCTTGCGGATCAGCTTTAAGAGCTTTACTGAATTTATCAGTATCAAGCCCCAGCGTGCCATTTTTATCAATAAATGAAATCCCGACTGAATCTGAAGTCTTATATGGACTAGCGGGATTCCCCCCACTTACGCCTTCAGTCACCATGTTTTCGAGTGATTCTTGCAGTTGCGTTAAGGTCGCATCCCCAACCAGAGCCCCGGTTTGGTTATCCGCTTTGGTCGGGTCACCAGGATCCAGATCTGAACTAACTAACCCCATCAAACTATTATATTGATCAACCATTTTTGAGACCGCGCCTTGAAACTTACTCGTATCATCGGCCAAAGATAATGTTGTTGGCGTTTGCGTTGCATCAGCACCAGTACCACTCGTGGCACTAACACCGGCCAGAGTAATTGTTGCTCCGTCAAGAACATCCGTAACATTGTTAGTGTTACGCGCAATTGGAAGGTTATCTAATGAAAAAACTGCTGATTGGCCTTGGTTAGTGGCCGCTTGGGGCGTGCCTAAGCCAAGTTGGTCGGCAAGCCCGGCCGTTGAACTACTATCCACACTGAATGCCGCTTTCCCGGTCTGGGTACTCGTGAAGACAAGGTGGTTATCGACAATTGATGCTTGAATATCCGTATCCTTGGTCTGGGCATTAATCTGGGTGACAATTGAATTTAACGTGTCTCCGGGCTTAATATCAACCGCGACTTTACTACTAGTCGCCTTGCCATCCCCGATTGTAAAACCTGGCACATTAATCGGCTCACCATCGGTCCCAGTTACTGTATCCGATTGAGCATTTAAATCAATCGTGAAGTTCCCGGTAATATTTAGTGCCGTCTTACTATCAGGCACACTATTAACCCGACCACCAGTCCACTTAGACGCGGTCGCAAGTTGCTTGACAATAATATCGTGGCTGCCTTCACTAGCCGTGTCATCACTGCTAATCGTGGCGACACTCGTATTCGTACTATTGGCGACTTTTGAATTATACGTGTCCGATTTTTGTAAATCTTGGACATCGTTTAAAAAATTCGTCAAGCGACTACGAATATCACTCCAGGCTTGTTCTTGGCCTTGTAAGTCTTGCACTTGGTTTTGTAATAAGTTCATCGGGATTGAATCGGCTTGAATTAGTTGATCAATTGTTTGGGATGATACCCCCGAATATTGACCTAAATATTGATTAGAAGCCGCGGCCCCAACACCATCAGTTGTCATATGCTTATCCTCATCTTCACTACTAGCTCAGCCTTTGTTAATATATCGTCAATTTAGGCAGAAAGTTAATATCTAGTTCGTGATTTCTTTTTAATTTAGTTACGGACTATATCGGCTACGGCGGGTAGGAAATTAATTCATGTGGTATTATCTTAACGCTTGCTTAACTTTTGTGGACACAAAAAAATGGTCGAATTTTAGCAATTCAACCATTTCTTTTAGTTCTATTGTGTTAGTAGCTAACTTAAAATTAACCTTGTAACAATGAAAGGACACTATTAGGCATAGCATTAGCTTGCGCAAGCATTGAAGTTGATGCTTGTGACAAGATGTTAGTCTTAGTGAAGTTCATCATTTCTTGGGCCATATCAACGTCACGAATACGTGAGTTAGCATCTGACAAGTTAGTAGCAGTTGCACCCAGGTTGTTGATTGTGTGGTCAAGCGTGTTTTGAGTCGCACCCAATGATGAACGTTGGTCTGAAACAGCCTTGATAGATTTATCTATAGCATCAAGGTTCTTGTTTGCAGCTGCAATATCATCAGCATCAGTTTGATTATCGGCACCATCAGCGACACCATCTTTCTTAACAAGGCTCAAATGTTTCCCCGCAGTTGTTGTGTCAGTTGAGAATAAGTTTGCTGTACTCATATCATCAATTGAGACATCAACAGTTTGGTTAGCGTTAGCACCGACTTGAAAGCTAAACTTTGTGCTAGCATTCACCTTAGTAGCGTCTGAACCTTCTGCTGCAGTACCGTTCAACAAGTTCTTACCATTAAATTGCGTAGTTGTTGCAATTTTATCGATTTCACCTTGTAATGATTGGTATTCAGCATCAAGTTGCTTACGGTCGTCGTGGCTCAAAGTACCATTGGCACTTTGAACAGTAAGGTCACGCATGCGGCCAAGGATTGAGTGCGTTTCGTTCAAAGCACCTTCAGCAGTTTGCACAAGTGAAATCCCGTCTTGGGCGTTACGCTTAGCTTGGGTCAAACCACCGATTTGAGCTTTCATCTTTTCTGAGATAGCAAGACCGGCGGCGTCATCCCCAGCCTTGTTGATCCGTGAACCTGATGATAATTTAGCCAATGAATTAGCTTTCATACTGTTAGCAGAAACTAAGTTGTTATATGTGTTCATTGCTGCAACGTTTGTGTTAATACGCATAATTAATTCTCCATTTAATTTTTATTTTCAGAGGTTTGCCTCATAAATATATATATCGGTCGGGTTAATATTTTTTTAAGTATTTTTACAAATAAATTGAACAATTATTTATTATGTTATTAATTTTAATTAATATTAATTATATTATATAACAACAAAAAAACCGTCGCATAAAGCAACGGTTTAACAGTATTAATATTAACCTTGAAGCAATGAAAGCACACTGTTAGGCATAGCATTGGCTTGTGCTAGCATTGAAGTTGATGCTTGTGACAAGATGTTTGACTTAGTAAAGGTCATCATTTCTTGGGCCATATCAACATCGCGAATCCGTGAGTTAGCATCTGACAAGTTAGTCGTCGTTGCACCCAAGTTGTTGATGGTGTGTTGAAGAGTGTTTTGCGTTGCCCCAAGTGAAGAACGTTGATCTGAAACGGCTTTAATTGCCTTATCAATTAAACCAAGGTTCGTATTTGCTGATGAAATATCAGCCGTATCACCATTATCACCGTTATCAGCCCCACCAACCAAACCTGTGGCGGTTGTTAAGCTAAGGTGTGCAGTAGTACCGAAGATACTATCTGCATCCATCTTATTAATAGTTACATCAACATTTTGATTTTGGTTAGCTCCGATTTGGAAACTAAAAGTTGTTGATGTTGGAGCTGGTGTGCCACCTGGAGCTGGTGTGCCACCTGGGGCTGGTGTGCCACCTGGGGCTGGTGTGCCACCTTGAGCACCACCGTTCAATAAGTTCTTACCGTTAAATTGCGTTGTATTAGCGATGTTATCAATTTCATTTTGAAGTGATTGGTATTCGGCATCGATTTGCTTACGGTCATCGTGACTCAAGGTACCATTGGCACTTTGAACAGTAAGGTCACGCATCCGGCCAAGAATTGAGTGAGTTTCGTTTAAAGCTCCTTCAGCAGTTTGCACAAGTGAGATCCCGTCTTGGGCGTTACGACTCGCTTGTTGTAAACCACCGATTTGAGCCTTCATCTTTTCTGATATAGCAAGACCGGCGGCATCATCCCCGGCTTTGTTAATTCGTGAACCTGATGAAAGTTGTGCCAAGGCGTCGGCCTTCATTTGGTTAGCGTTAACTAAGTTATTGTATGTGTTCATTGCAGCAACGTTGGTGTTAATCCGCATAATTTATTCCTCCATATTGTCGAGGCCCTATTAGTACTCCTTGCCTCATGCCATATATATCGGTGGTGGTTAGCCTTGCTTAACACTTTTATGTTGCTCTTAATTCGTCCTTAGTTAACTTTATTTTTGCGATACCTTCTTAATTTTTGTTTAGGAATATCGCTTATTTTTCTTTAGAACATCGTTACTTTTTCACAATTTTTCCTTAATAATTGGAGTTACTCGGGAGTAGGAATAGCAAAACACCCCCGGAAGATGTCCGTCTTCCGGGGGTGTCGGGGTTATTTAATTGAAATTGATTTTCCTAAACGTGCTCTCCGCCTCAAACACCTCCGTCTAACTTTAAATCACTTATATGCCTAAACCGCATATTACGTGATTTTCGTTAGTACTCGCTGTTTACCGAGGAGGTTCGCACTCTTACTTCTAAAACGTGCAAAACGCTGCAAATACCGCCGCATATACACAATCACCTACTGACTCATAACCCAAGGTTAGTCGACGCACTAAACGTGCTCTCCCCCTCAAACACCTCCGTCTAACTTTAAATCACTTATATGCCTAAACCGCATATTACGTGATTTTCGTTAGTACTCGCTGTTTACCGAGGGGGTTCGCACTTGCTTCTAAAACGTGCAAAACGCTGCAAATACCGCCGCATATACACAATCACCTACTGACTCATAACCCAAGTCATTGGTGATTGCTAGTATGCGTTAGTATTTCCCGCAGCGTTTTGCACTCTTGTTTTACATATAATTCAAAATCGTCGTATTCATAATCTTTGTCCCCATCGCAAGGGTACTTTGATATGTCGTTTGGTCTTTTTGGTATTCCATGTAGGCTTTGGCCATGTCGACGTCTTGAACGTTGGACTTCATCGTTGTTAAGTTCAAGTTTTGGCTCGTGTTTTGTGCGCTGGCAATATTTAGACGGTTCACCACCGCACCGATCGTTGTTCGGACATTAACGACTTTATCCGAGAAATTCGTTGTTTGGCCGAGTAAATCACCACCTAAGGCGCTTTGCGCGGCGGCTAATTGATCGGGTTTGTTAATGCCTTCATTCAACGTTTGGATGACTTTAGCAAAGTAATCCCCGAGTTGCGTACCAGCGCCACCTTGGGTTGTCCCACCCACGATATTGGCACCATTCGTAGCTAAATCAATACTAACCCCACTTGAGATGGAGCGCGTTTGATTCGTCGTTGAACCATTGTACTTAATGCCAATGATATCGCCGGCTTGGACATTATTATCCGCGTCATCAGCGGTGGCTTTCACCAATTCAAAAGGTGGCTTATCGATTTTAGTCCCAGCAAAGACATACCGGCCACCATAATCGGCGTTCAATGAATCAACCACACTGGCCATCACTGAGCTAAGTTCCGTTTTGTTAGACTTTAATTCATCCGGCCCATACGCCCCATTGGCTGATGCTTGGACTAATGTGCGAATCCGCAACATTTGGTCACTTAACCCACTCAACGCACTATCTTGGGTTTGTGAGAGGTTAATTGCATCTTTAATCGTATTAGCATAGGTCGTGTTTTGCGTTAATGAACTACTAAGCGCCATAATTTGTGACGCGGCCAACGGATTATCCGATGGCTTGCTAACTTGTTGTTGGCTTGAGAGTTGTTGCATCGTTGCTTGTAAGCTTGATTGACTATTCCCTAGATTGTAGAGAAAGTTATTATAAGTTGTATTTTCAGAAATTCGCATTAGTTAACTCCTGTTCGGTTAATCAAAGTATCCAACATTTCGTTAACTACGGAAATCATCTTCGCGTTGGCTTGGAAGCCTTGTTGGAACTTAATGACATTTGACATTTCTTCGTTCATATTGACGCCCGAAATGGATTGTTGCTTGGCTTGAACTTGTTGGAGTAAGGCCAATTGTGTTTGGGCGTTATTGTTGGCGGCTTGTGTCACAATCCCATTTTGGGTCACGATATCGTTGTACATCCCCGATACCGTCGCCCCGGTTGCATCACCGACAAATGATAAGTTATCCGCACTCAACGTCAACCCTTTGCCACTCGCTGGATCAGCTAACTTGGTATTTTGTAAGTTGGCAATCGCTTGGGCTAACTTACCATCCCCGGCATCCGGATTAGTCCCGACGCCCGCTTGTAATTGGCTTGGATTATTAGCAATCGTAGTGTTCACTTGTAAGTTAGCCGCGTAGTTAACTTTAGGATCATAGACGGGTTGTGGGTTAGCTTGACCAGCGACACCTTTAAAGGTAAACATTAGCTTATCGGCTGACACACCATTCGCACTCATCAATGTGTTCGTAGCGGTCGCCAATTGGTAAGCAAATTTATTTAACTTACCCATTTGGTCATTTAAATCACCGAGAGCTTGTTGGTCCCCTTGAATCGTTCCACTACTAATCGTTACTGGTGTCGCCGTCGTTGTATTGTTAGCGACAAAAACTAAATCACCAGCTTTACCATTTGCGGGCACCGCAATCGCACTGTTTTCACTGTTCACATCGGTTGTGGCTGTAATAACGCCAGTCGCCTTAGCATCAACAACCCCCAACGTCCCTTTGACACCATCCGCGTCTAAAAGAGGGGTTGGGGTTACTTTACCATCGCTTCCTGACATATTAAGTGATACCGTTGCGCGCCCATATTGGTCAATCGTCGTTGTCGTATCAGCCATACTTGCGAGCTTTTGAATCACTTGATCACGCGTATCCAACAAATCATTCGGTTGGTCACCGTTTTGACTCATGTTATAGATTTGCTTATTTAAAGTATCCAGTTGCGTTAATGTTTGGTTGAAGTCCATCGCATTTTTAGCAACGGTACTAACTGTGTTACTTTGTAAGGCTTGCACATTGTTGGCCAATTTATTAATTGAATTGGCGACTGTTTGTGTTGCACCAACCACGGTCGTTTGAATCCCAGAAACGGATGGATCGTTGGCATAATTAGTCCAAGCAGCATTCATTTTATCAATCTGACTCAAGATCCCCGTTGATGACGGTTCGTTGTAGTATCCTTCTAATTGGCCTAACACATTCGCGCGTTCACTATAACTGTTTAACACGCCACCAACTTGGTTGAGTTGACCTTGCACGAAACTATCACTAATTCGTTGCACAGAACCAGCTCGTGCCCCCATCCCAATATCACCGATACCAGCAAAGTGCATCGCCGGCATCGTTTCAATATCAACGCGTTGCCGTGAATAATATGGATTATTGGCATTAGCGATATTGTGGCTGGTCGTCTGTAGGGACATTTCATTGACCCCTAAGCCGGTCGTGGCAGTATTTAATGTTCCAAATAAATTCATATCGTTCTCCTACATATCCGTATTTACTACTAACATTGCGGCTGGGGCTTGCCCTTTTGGACTTTGACCGTATGGATTGCGAGTGGTTTTTACTGATTCACGAACAGCATCCATCAACATTTTTTGATAATCCATTTCTAATTGCGTCAACAATAAATTTTGTTCCTGCAATAATTTAATTTGAGAAATGACAGCCTTAAGTCGTGGTGAAACTTCACCAGCATAATCATTTAACACGGTCACAAAAGTTTCTTTTTGGGCCACAATATTGGCTAACTTATCAGCTTGATTTGTTTTCAAGATTTTATTTTCTGTCTGTAATAAACGCAAAAATTGCGCTAATTTACTATAAAAATGTTGTTCGTTCATCACTTCCACCTAATTACTTTTGTTGGTCATGCATTTCAGCTGTTAGTTTCGTTGCTAATTTATCAATATCAACTTTATACTCACCCGTCATAATTTGACTCCGAATCGCCATTAACTTGGCATGGTCAACATGTTCTTCGCCATTTGTAGCTGCTGTTGGATGCGCAATTTGCTGAGCGGTACTTGAAAAGTCAAATAACTTAGCAACATGTGCACTGCTTGCATGCTCATTAGTTGGAACTGGCACATTTTGCTTGGCCGCCAAGTTAACTTGCTTGTTGTATTCGTTGTATTCGTTGTATCCTCGATCAATTTTCATGATTTCATTTCCTCCAGGTTAGATTTATATATTATTAAACTTTTTGATGTCTCTTATAGTATCGGCTTCCTTGGCTAGAATTTAAGTCAGGTCACTTGATTTACTAATTTCTTAAGCTTTAAAATGCTCGGCATGGGCCTTAATTTTTTGATTCACTTGGGCTGAAAGTTTGACTAACGATGCTTCATGAGCATGAGCCCGTGCTCGTTCTTGGGCCGCAAATGAAATATTATAGCTGTCTTTGGGTGTGACATTAATTTCTGGTAAGACTTGCTTGGTTAATTGTAACATTGGTGTTGTCTTACCAGCTGGATTAAGCGCAGTGAAATTTTTATTATAATCATTGATATTATTAATATTCATACTATCGCTCCCTAAGTTTTCTATCATATATTATCGGCTTAAATTGTACCCTTTAAAGGCAAACTAGCAAAAAACGACAAACTAGCTGAAATTTATTCTTCAGTCCATTTGTCGTTTTCTATCATATTTAAGTGCCTGGTATCACGCCTTATTGCAACTATTCTTTAATTTGAAATTGTTCACTAAGATCTTTTAACTCAGCTGCAATTTTTTCAAATTCAGCCACATTATTAGTGAATTCATCCATTGTTGCCAAGACTTCTTCTGCATTAGCTGAAACCTCTTGGGTTCCCGCAGCATTTTCTTCTGCTGCAGCTGCAATCGTGGCTAGACTTGTAGATACTTGATCTTTGACCGTTGTAATTTCAGTCATCTCATTACCAAGCATGTCAATGTCAGCTAGTAAACTTTGGTTAGCTTGATAAACCTCTTTTGTTGCCGCGATAGCTTCATCTAATAATTCAGATTGCTTCGCTCCACCGGTAACCGAATTAGTTGTCGCCGTCACCATTTCACTAGAATCCAATCGAATTTCAGCAATTAGTTTACGAATATCAAGGGTTGCCGCTTTGCTTTCTTCGGCTAACTTTCGCACTTCACTAGCTACAACTGCAAAGCCTTTGCCCGCTTCACCAGCACTAGCAGCCTCAATCGCCGCATTCAAAGCTAATAAATTAGTTTGTTTAGCAATCTGCTTAATAACATGAATAATACTATCAATATTTTGAACTTTAGCATCCATAAGTGTCATTTTCGTCATTAAAGCTTGCATCTTCGTTAACTCAGCTTGCCAATTATCACGAACATTATTAGTTGTTACCAGATTAGTTTGATTTAATTCTGCTGCATGCGTTGAAGTTGTTGTCATAGTAGCAATGTTACTATCTAATTTATCAACCACTTTATCAAGTGTTTGAACTTGAGTCACACTATGTTCCGTTTCAGTTGCTTGGCTCATTGAGACATTTGAAATTGCCCCGATGGTACTAGTAACTTCTTCAGTTGCTGCCGTTGTTTGCTTTGCTAGCTCAAGTAGTGCTTTTGCTCCATGGGCAACTTGTTGACTATTGGCTTGCACACGCATAATTAAAATACTAATTGATGCAATCATGGCATTATAATGCTCACCTAAACGGTTAAGTTCATGTCCGTCAGCTTTAGGCATACTAACTCGTGCAACTAAATTATCCATCGTCCATGTGCGTTGGCCTACCGGTTGAATCTGTTCCAACTTACCAGCCCCAACTTGCATAAAGTAGCGCTCGTAACTAGCAATTAAGCGTTCGAGGAAATTAACAATTAGAATGGTAATTAGAATAATCAAAATTGTCATTCCAACCAAGACCACCATTGAGGTAAAGTTCATCTCTCCTAGTTCTTGATGCATTTCACTTGGGGCAACCTGCGCATAGGCCCAAGTTTGACTATCCCGTGATGATTTATCAAAATAAACTTCACTAATTCGGTGCTGACCTGGAATTTGCACGACCCCACGCAATTGCTTGCTAGCTTCGATTGCTTTAAAAATTGGTTGCGTCGAAATGTCAGCCCCTGGCTTATTTACTAAAGATCTAGTAGCCCCTTCAGCTGAGATGACTGTTCCTGTAGCCGTAGTCAAAGTAACTGCACCCGTATGGCCAACTTTGATAGCTTTAGTAATATTACTGGTTGCATCGTTTAAGTAATCTATACTAATAACTCCAATATGCCCTTGTTGGTCTTTAATTGGTAAGGCTGCACTAGTAACAAACTTCCCAGTGGTTATATCTTGATGGGCTGGGGCAAAGAAGACCCCTTGTTTTTTAGCTAGTGCTCCTTTAAACCAATCTTTTGTTCGTGGATCAAAACCAACTGTGACCCCAGAGGTCGTAGCATATTGGCCATTAGGCATGCTAAAGGTAAAGCTAATATAATTAGTACCATTAGTTGTTTGAAATTGATTCAAAAGATTTTGAATTTTAGTTAAATCATAATTGTTAGTTGTAAATTCTGGTAATTTAGCAATCTGCTTTAATTCAGCAACAGCCTTATCACGTAAATTATTGTTAGAAGCGATCAAAACTGAAGTCGCGCTCATCTTATCGACATTTAAGCGGTTGTACATTAATTGGCGCGTAATTATATTAGCACTAACCATCATTACAATTAATGGGACAACGACTAATAAAATCATACCGCTACCTAAGAAGATTCCACTATTACGCTTATTGCCTCTTCGCTTAATTCGTGGCCACCATACTTTTGGCTGCCATTTTGTAGGCCATAATCGTACTCTACGGTGTAATATTTGCCGGATATCTAACTTAAATTTCATCATGTGTACCTTTCAAATATCTAAGATTTAACACTATCCAGGTAATATCGGTACTCCCAACATATTTTCAATAATATTTACAATTACTTTACAATTCTAAAATTTATTCTTTGATTTTAGCAACATCAACTGCACCATCAAGTTTGAAGAAATCAGCAGCTTGTGCTAATTCTTGGGCAACGTGCTTCAATTCGTTAACATTATTTGTAAATTCATCCATTGTTGCTAAGACTTCTTCAGCATTGGCCGAAACTTCCTCAGTTCCTGCTGAATTTTCTTCAGTAGATGCTGAGATACTTTCTAAGCTAGTAAGAACTTCATGTTGAATAGCTTCAACTTCAGCACTAGCCGTTTCAATTAAACTAATTCCGGCCACTAATTCTTCGTTATTATCAAAGACTTCTTTAGTTGAAGTAATTGATTGCTCAATTAACCGTGATTGTTTTTCACCACCTGCCACTGAGGTCGCTGTTTGTTCAACCATAGCTTCTGACTTAACTTGAATTTTTTGAATGATTGCTGCAATCTCTTTTGTTGCGGCCTTACTTTCTTCCGCTAACTTACGAATTTCAGCTGCAACAACTGCAAAGCCTTGACCAGCTTCACCAGCACTAGCAGCTTCAATTGAAGCATTTAGAGCTAGTAAGTTTGTTTGTTGTGAAATATCATTAATCACGCTAATAATCTGATTAATGTCTTGAACATTTTGATTCAAGTCTTCGGTACTATTCATCAGTTGTTCCATTTTAACCAGCTCTGCTTGCCAATTTTCATTAACATGAGCAGTTAAATCCATATTTTGCTGATTTAATTCAGCTGATGTTGATGCCTTGGTAGTCATAGCAATAACACTATCACGTACTTCCTTAATTACTTTTGAAAGATTTTGGACTTCAACGACACTGGCTTCTGTCTCACGAGCTTGATTACCAGTAACTTCTGCTATCCCAGTAATTGTACTTGCTACTTCTTCAGTTGCAACATCAGTTTGTTTAGCTAGTTCTAATAAATCAGCACTGCCTTTTGCAACATGTTGACTACTATCTTGGACCCTACTAATTAAGGCACTCATGCCTTCAATCATCGCGTTGAATTGATGACCAACCCGATTTAACTCGTGACCTTCCTCATCGGGTTTACGTAATCGGTATACTAGCGCATTGATCATACCAGTTGCTTGTTTATTTTCTGAAAATGCTACCAAGTTTCCTTGACCAGCTTCTTCAAAATAGTACATGTAGTAGTTTAATAGGCGGCGAATAACTCGCACTGCAATCATCGTAATACTTAAAATAACAATGATAATTACTATTAAAATAATACCTGCTGTTACGAAAATACTCCGTTGTTCTTTTGCCATTTCATGTGGTGATACTTCGGCAATCGCCCAAGCAGTACTACCTGGTTTTCCTTTATCAAAGTACAACTCGTGTCGGTTGCTACCTTGACCAACCATAATCTGACCAGTCCGTGTACTTGCCGCAGCAATCTTTTTATATAGCTCAGTATCTTTTAATTCAGTATTTGGCTGATAAACTAATTTTTTATCAATTCCTTTAGATGCTAAGACTAATCCTGTTGAGCCCATCAAGGTTGCACTTCCTGTACGACCAACTTTTAAAGCCTGAATCACATGTTCAGCCGTTTTATATGGGAAAGTTGCAACCAATACCCCTTGTTGGCCGCTCTTATTAGTTACCATAATTGAATATGATGATAACGTTAAACCAGTAACAGGATCACTATATGCAGGAGCAGCGTATGGTTTTTCTGGTTGTGCCATTACCCCTTTGTACCATGGTCTCACTTGAGCACTATAGCCGACAGGTAACTTAGACGTAAAGTCAATTTTACCATCTGGAGTTGCAAAACCAATGTTTACAATATCAGGATCACCATCCTCTTTAATGTAGCCAATTGTTTTATTAATACCATCCATATCAAATTTATCACCAGAAAAATCTGGTAATTTAGCAATGCGGTGTAACTCTAGGAAAGCTTTTTGTTGCATATTATCTTTAACTGCTGTTAAAACAGATGTCGCACTTTGTTCATCAACTTGTACTCGATCACTAATCAATGTATTGGAAATAGCGTATGAGCCAATTGCTGTTAAAATAACCGGTATAATTGCGATTGCTAATAAAAAAAATCGCAAACTTGGCGCAATACTTCTACGTTTTTGGTGTTTCATTAATTCTCTCCTAATGCTTTTTATTATTTTCATCTTTTAGTATCGGCTAAAAATATAAATTTTTAACCGATACTTTATATTCAGGTGGCTCAAAATCATAATGTTATTTGCTGAAAATTAATATATGTAAAAATCCCAGGGAAAATCAACTTCCCTGGGATTCTTACATATATTGCGAATATATCGAGTTTTTAAACCATATTTTAGCTACAAATTACTGCTAAAAATAGTTATGGCACCGTCGCTTTTAACTTTTATATCTTTACTAGTTATTGATTGATTGTAAGCGTTGACTCATTGATAAAATATTAGTGATTCGAATTCCGAAGTTTTCATTAATCACTACAACTTCTCCTTGAGCAATCAATTTACCATTTAACAAAATATCTAATGGTTCGTCCGTTAGGTTATCTAATTCAACCACTGAGCCAACGTTTAATGATAAAATATCACGAATTTTCTTTTGACTCCGTCCTAAAACAACACTTAAGTTTAAGGGAACATCCAAAATCAAATCAAGATTATCACCAGTTTTAACTGTACTATCAGCTAACGGTTGAAACTGTGGTTGACTAACTTGTGTCGTTGCTTGTTGTTGCATCGGTTGTGCAGCCGCTACTACTTGTGGTTGTTGCACTTGTGCTTGCGGTTGGTGTGGTGTCGGCTCAGCAGCTGGTGTCGGCTCAACATTTTCCATCGATACCATATTGGCCAGTGGAGATTCCTCACTAATACCTAGCATTGATTTCTCAATTTCTTCAACTACTTCATTTGAAAAGATTTGCATGATTTCACTCTCAATCAATCCTTCAACAGTTAAGTCAAATGAAATTCGATAAACATATTCATCAGGTTCAATCGTATCATAATCAATACTTTCAGGACTATTCCACATCCGAACATGTGGTGGGAGGATATCGACTTTACGTTCAATCATTGTTGACATTGAAGTCGAAGCTGAACCAATCATTTGATTCATCGCTTCAGCCACGGCACTTAATTGGAGATCAGTAAATTCAGTTGAAGATGGTTTACCTTCACCACCCATCATTAAATCAGCAATAATATTGGCATCATTGACGTCAAGGACCATTAAATTTGAGCCAAGTAAACCTTCTTTAAATTCAACAATTGTCGCAACTTTAGGAGTTTCCAATTCACCCATAATTTCACTAAAGCGACACTTCTTAACCCGTGGCGTTGTAATGTTAACCCGACGATTTAAAATTGATGATAATATCGTTGCTGCTTGTGACATTGAAATATTACCAACTTCACCTAATAAATCAAAGCGGGTACTTTCATCAGTTGTGTCAATAATTGGTTTCGGTGCTTCAGGAATATGTGCTTCATCAACTGGTGCTGGCGTTGATTCATCAAATGAGCCATTCATCATAGCATCAATTTCGGCTTGAGATAAAGTATCAGTCATTTTGTAATGCTCCTTGTGATCTTTCTAATAATTCAATTGCATATTGGCCATGGCTACTAGTCCCTGGCTTAACCTTAAAGTATTCATGTCCTTGAACATAGGTTGTTAACGGCTCAGAGATGCGACGATTTAACTTAATAACATCGCCAACTTCCATCGCAAGAAACTCTGATAACTTAATTTCAGCCTGTCCAAGCTCAGTTTCAATCCCTAATTTAACATCATCCATTCGTGCTCGCAAATCCTCAGAAGCACGCTCATTAGCTGAGTTAGTGTTATCAAACCAATTATGGAAACTCAATTTATCAGTAATACTTTCAAAGAAGACATATGGGATACAAATATTGATAAAGGTTTTAATTCCTAAAATATCAACTTCAATTGTTGAAAGTACTACCGGTTCATTGGGTGACATTGTTTGTAATAATTGGGGATTAGTATCCAATCCTTCTAACTTTGTATCAAGGTCAACAATTCCTGCCCAGGCTTGTTTAAAAGTCTCTGCTAAACGTTCCATAGTATCTTTTAACAATAATAACTCAATTTCTGAGAAGCGCTCTTTATCAACAAATAATGTTTTACCAGTTGAACTAATTCCTTGACCACCACATAAAAGATCGACCAATAGCATACTTAATTGGGGGTTAATTTCAATTAATTGCATCCCATTTAATGGTGCAGATTGTAAAATCCCAATTAATGTTACTCGTGGAATTGAATGTATAAATTCATCATAACTAATTTGTTCAACAGAGGCCAACTGGAGGCGTACACTAGTCCGAAGCTGCGTCGATAGGACGTTAGTCGCAATTTTAGCAAAATCCTCAAAAATCAAATGAACAGTATTGATATATTCCTTGGAAAGCTTAGTTGGCCGTCGGAAATCATATGTTTTAATTTTGACATCATTGGTATCTTCCGCGATGCTTTCTTCAGTGATATCACCATTATTCATGGCATTTAATAACTGATCAATTTCTTGTTGTGATAATACTTGATCCACAAGGCCTCCTCCTAACTAAAAACTTAATTTAGCAACATCGATTACATTGGCAATAACATCTTCAACTGCCACAACACCGACAAAATGAGAATCGTTATTAATACCAGACAATTGGATATCATGTTCTTCGATATCCAACACTTCCATAACTTCTTCAATCAATAATCCTTTACGATTACCCTCATGATTTAATACCAAAATATTTTTATTGGTACTTGATTCAGCAACATTAATTAAAGTAGCCAAATTGACAACGGTAATCACCGTCCCCCGGAGGTTAATTAATCCTTCAACCCATTCAGGTGCTAAGGGAACCTGTGTAATTGCGATTGTATCGACAACTTCTTCAACCAAATCGGCTGAAATTAAGTAATGCTGTTGATTCATTTTAAATAGAATCATTTGCATAGCTTATTCTCCTAGCCTAATTTATGCGAGTGCCTTTTCAAGTGCTTTAATTACACGATCTGTATCGAATGGTTTTACGATAAAATCAACCGCACCAGAACGAATGGCATCCATAACCATACCTTGTTGACCCATAGCACTACACATCACTACACGAGCGCTAGCGTCAGCTGCTTTAATCATCTTTAAAGCGTCAATTCCATCAACATCTGGCATGGTAATATCCATAGTAACTAAATCTGGTTTGGTTGCTTGATATAAATCAAAAGCTTCTTGACCATTTTGGGCTTCACCGGCTACTTCATAATCATTTGCTTCCAAAATGTTCTTTAACTTCATCCGCATAAATACCGCGTCATCTACAATCAATACTCGTTTAGCCATTATTTTTTCTCCTTAAAGTCCTATTGCATCAAACATTTTTTCTAAATTCCCACTTGCTGGGATAAAAAATAATGATGCATCTAAGTTTTGCTGTGCATATTTAAATTCATTACGAATTACTAAAATTTGTTCATCATACTGCTCTAATTCCATATACGTACTCGTTATCAAAGCACCAAAGACATCGTGCATCAATGTTGGAACATTAGCTTGAACATTCAAGCCAACTAGATCACCAACCGCACATAAGAATGAATTAGCAATGATATTGCCTAGTTCATTTAACGCTGATTGCTGTATCTCTAAACTAACATCTCGCGAGCCTGTCATAAATTGGGCCAACAAGTCGGATGTTTCATGTGAAACAACAAAAAGAAACACCCCGGTTAGATCGCCTTCGATTTGGTTATATACCGCATCCACAACTTGATCAGCCCCAATTAAATCTGTAAATAACTTTTGATAGTCCAACAACTTAACATCAGGAATAGCCATCTCAATTCGTTTGCCAGTCAATACTGCTAAACTGGTCGCTGCATGACCACCGCCAACGTTAATAATTTCACGTAAACTATCTAAGCGCACATCATCAAATTTCATTTATCAAGCCTACTTTAGTGGCATGACAAATTGCATTAACATCTAGGATTAATGCAACGGAACCATTTCCCAGAATCGTTGCGCCTTGATAACGATTAAGTTGTTGTAATAAGGTATCAATTTTCTTGATAACTATTTCTTGTTGGCCAAGTAGTTGATCAACTAATACCATAAAGTAATCTTTTTCAAGTTTTACCACAATACCATAGCGGCGTTGTAATTCTTGAGCTGGGATATCCAAGACTTTATCAGTTCGTAAAACTGAAATTAACATCCCCTGGAACGCATAAACTTCTTGATTGCCCGTCATTGTGATTTCATCTTCAGTCACCATAACAACTCGCTCAACTACATCTAATGGGGTGGCAAATGTTTCAGTGCCAACTTTAACTAGTAATGCTTGAATGATTGATAAAGTTAACGGCAATTTAATTGTAAAAGTTGTGCCAATATTAACCTCACTCGTCAAATCAAAAGTTCCACCAAGTTCAACAATCTTAGCCACGACGGCATCAAGGCCAACCCCACGACCAGAAATATTAGTAACTTCTTGGCTAGTTGAGAAACCGGGGTGGAAGACAAGTTTCTTAACTTCATCTTCACTCATTCCCTCAGTGTTAATTCCTTTACGTTCAGCACTTGCCCGAATTGCAACTGGATCAAGTCCTTTACCATCATCTTTTAAAGTGATATGAACCTTATTACCTTCTTGCATTGCTGATAATTCAATCACCCCTTGACGTGGTTTCCCATTAGCTTCTCGCACATCTGGTAATTCAATTCCATGGTCTAGTGAGTTACGGAATAAGTGAATCAATGGTTCGCTTAATTCAGCGACCACCGTCTTATCCAATTCAGTTTCTTCACCTTTAATGATTAATTCAATGTCTTTACCCAATTGTTGTGATAAATCACGAACCATTCGCGGAAAACGACTAAAGACGACATTTACTTGTTGCATCCGAATTTTCAAAACTAAATCTTGTAACTCTGAAGTCAAGCGTGAAACATGTTCAAGTGAATCTTTAACATCATCCATACTGTCACGCTTACTTGCATCTTCAAGTTGGTTACGATACACAACTAATTCTGACACAATATTTAAAAACAAGTCCAACCGATTTAAATCAACGCGAATTGATTGGTTATTGGCCGCTTTTTGTGGGTGATTATTTTTAGGGCTTTCAGTTTTCTTAGCTGATTGTGGTGTTACATCTGCTGTTGGTTGTGTATCGGTATTAGCTGCAACTGGTGGATTTACCGGTTTAGTTTCATCCTTAGCAGTTGCCCCATAGACATCAACTACAATTTCATCAATCTCACTAATGTTTTCAATATTACTACGTACTTCTGCTTGTGAATTCTTGGTAACATAAATGAATTTAAAATCAGTATCAAAGTCACCAGCCTCTAATCGTTCAGTATCAGGATCGATAATAATCACATCCCCACTTTGGCCAAGTTTTTCCATTACTAGAAAAACCCGTGCTCCTTTTAGAGCTGATTCTGCATCAATCCGAACCCCAATCTGAAAAGCATTATGGCCATCATCAATCGCTGCATTGATAACATTAATATCAGTTTCTTCTAAATCAGGGAAGCTATTATCAAGTGTTGTCTTTGTATTATCAATATGTGTTACTTCAACTGGTGCCTCACCATTTACTTGGGCTTCAACAACCGCAATCTTCGCTAAAGGACCGCTAATTTGTTCCTCACGTAATTCATTACCTTCACGTAAATCTTCTACTAATTGTGATAATGTATCCAAACAGGCAAAGATAATTGAAATATATTCACTGGTAACTTGTAATTTACCGGTCTTGAAAAAATCAAATAAATTCTCCATCTTATGTGTGATTTTGGTCATCACATCATAACCCATTGTGGCTGACATTCCTTTTAGCGTATGTGCTGCTCGGAAAATTTCATTAATCAAATCCATATTTTGCGGATCTGATTCTAACTGTAAAACACTATCATTTAATAACGATAGATTATCATCACTTTCTTCAAAAAATAGGTTTAAATAAACACTATTATCATCCATGTTGTCGACTCCTTTCTTAATTAACTTTTTGGTAAATAAAGTTATCAATCTTTTTTAAATTAAATTTTTCAGGGAAATTTATTGTCTCAGTTGCGCCGGTAAATAAAATACCATTTGGTGCTAACGCGTCACTAAATTTTTGATATACTTCATCGCGTGCATCTGGTTTAAAATAAATCGTGACATTACGACAAACAATAAAATGATAATTATGCTCGTAAGGATCACCTAATAAATCGTGCCGCTTAAAAGTTACTAATTGCTGAATTTTAGGAATTATTTGGTATTTATTAGGTGCTATTAAGTCAAAATAATTCGCTAAATCAGCACTAGGTACATTACGAACTTCCACGGCTGAATATTGACCAGCTTGAGCTGTTGCCAAAACCGCTTTATCTAAATCAGTAGCAGTAATGCTTACATTCGTTAATTGATGTTTAGCTGCCATCATTGCTAGTGTATATGGCTCTGAACCAATTGAACATGCTGCACTCCAAATTCGTAATGCAGTACTGTGTTTGGCCTTATATGCTACCAAATACTTTTCAAAGACTTCAAATATTTCGGGATTGCGATAAAAATCAGTAACATTAATTGTCACATATTGAAAAAAGTTCTCACGTGCTTGAGTATTGGTTTGTAATAATTGACTATATTGTGCAAAATTATTTAAACCTAATTTCTCAATTAAAGTCAGCAATCGTCGTTCCATCTGACGTTCTTTATAAGCAGTTAATCGTAAGCCATAAGTTGTCTCAACCCATGTACTAAATTGTTCAAAATTTTCGACCATCATTATGCTCCCACAAATTGATTTAATTTAGCCCCAATTGCCGTTAAACTTAACTCTTCATCAACAACATTTAATGCTACTGCACTTTTAGGCATCCCATATACGACACATGTTGCTTCATCTTGGACAATATTATAGCCGCCGTGTTGTTTAATTTGTGCCATCCCATCAGCTCCGTCATGTCCCATACCGGTTAAAAGAAAGGCTGTCACTCGTTGCCCATATTGGCTAGCAACAGATTTAAATAGATAATCAACTGCGGGGCGAGTGCCATGCATTTTAGGCTTACTATTTAACTTTATCCGTCCACCACTCAACTCCATATGAAAATCACCAGGCGCCAAGTAAACCGCATTTTCAATCACCATGCCATCGGCGGCCTCATAGACCCGATTAGTAGTAAATTCATTCAACCGGTTGGCAAAGTGGGTTGTGAAGCCTTTAGGCATATGTTGTACAATCAAAATTGGTATTTTAATTTTTGCTGGTAAGGCTTGAATAAGTTGCAATAATGCTTTGGGGCCGCCGGTTGAAGCACCAATCACAATTATTTCGGGACTTATATTTTGCTGTGTGTCCGTATATATAGTCCGAGGGTCTTTTTGTCCTAAGTGCGCATCATGGTTATCCGTACTAGCAATAATTTGCTCTTCAAACATAGTCAACCACAACGGATCAATCTGATGTAGATTGATGGGTTTTTCAATGAAGTCAAACGCCCCATATTCTAATGCTGCGATAGTTAAGGCTTGATTATTCAAAGCACTTAACATAATTACTGGTACATCTTGAATGTTTTTAATCGCTTTTAAAGCATTAATTCCATCCATAACTGGCATCTCAACATCTAAAATAACGACATCAAAAGATTCATTTTCAACAGCTGCCACTGCTAAAGCACCATTACGGACAATCTTAATAACCTCTACGTTGTTGAATTGACCAATAATGTCACTAATAACTTTGCGCATAAATGCGGAATCATCCGCTAATAAAACTTTAATCATCCCATGCTTCCTCTATCTTAGATATAGATGCTACCTTCATGCACAATCCTAATCATCGTTGAAAAATCAGCTAAGTCAACAATCATTGTCCGTCCTTGTGTGCCACCAACATGCTGAGCAATAATTGGAATTGCCAATTCAGCTAGGGTTGCTTGAACTGCCATAATATTGCGTTGCCCGATATTAAGTTGTTTGCTCGTTGTTTTAAACATCTGTGCACCACCGGCAATCTTAGCAGTAAGTGGCCCAGTCGCACCAGCTGCGCGCAATTCAGTTACCATTTGTGGCAAGGCTAAATTAGCAAACTTAGCCGGATTAGTTATTTGAGCGGCACTAAAAGCCGTGCTATCAGGGAGCATAATATGACTAATACCTCCAATATGATGTTGTGCATCATAGATAACTGTAGCAACGCATGAGCCTAGCCCCAAAGCAGCCAATGTAAATGGTTCTTGACCAATCTTATATTCTGCAATGCCGGCATGTAATTGCTCAGCCATGATTTGTTAACTCAGGTTCTGCATCAAGCGTTAATAATTGACCAGCTTGTTCATTATTAAATAAATAATCCAACTCAAGCGAAATTACAACATCTTCATTTAACTTCAAAAATTTATCAATATAACCATTTTTCAGATTAGCTTTACGTAACTCATCTTCATAGTTTGCTTCTTGAAGTTCAAAGATACCATCAATATCTGCTACATAAGCCCCCAATAGTCGGTCTTGCCATCGACATAAAATAACCTTTGCTTCTGGTGTCATTTCTGTAGGAATATTAAATAATTTTTGTCGCAAATCAATCACTGGAATCATTGCATTTTCGTATTCGTAAACTCCCATGACATAATCAGCAACTTCCGGAATCTTAATAAAGCTATCTGATTCAACGACTCGCTTTACAACATGAACATCAATTGCAAATGCTTGATCATTACTTTTAAATACTACATATTGCCCCATACTATCTACCTTTCACTTAGTTATTTTGACGGGTTTCAATTGCTGCTAAGTTCGCATCAATATCTGCCAAACCACTTGTAACTTCAGCTAATTTAGTCTTTACTTGTGGCCCTTGGTGTTGATTAAAATGGTTCGTTTTTTGTGTAATAATATTGTTAATCTCAGTAATTTGTTCTAAACCTTCTTTAATGGTTGTCATTTGTGGTCTTAGAGCATCCGTTTGATCTAAAACTTCTTTTAAGTCAGTTACCATTTCATCAAGTTTGGTTGTCCGTTCGGTATTACTTGAATATGATTCATTAAGTGCAATAACCATGTGTTCTGATTTACTACGAATAACTTCCATAATTGAAGTAATACTCTTAGCTGATTGACCACTTTGTTCCGCCAAATCACGGACTTCTTCAGCCACAATCGCAAAACCACGGCCAGCTTCACCAGCACGTGCAGCCTCAATTGAAGCATTAAGTGCAAGTAAGTTTGTTTGTTCTGAAATATCATTAATTAAGCTAACAATCTTAACAATACTTTGTACGTCTTGATCCATATCAACCATTTCTTGAATTAGTTGATTACTATTATCACGATCAGTTTGCCAAGCATGACCTAAGTCTTCTAATTCTGCAATTGCGACTTTATCTGCAGACACAACTTCATGATTAAAATCACCCAAAGTATCGATGCTTTCTATTACAAGCGCAACTTGCGTTTGCAAAGCTTGCACTTGCTTTTTGATCTCATCAGTAGTCGTGGTATGATCACTCAAAGTATCAAATGTAGCTAAAGTTGCTTGCAAGTTAGTACTAATTTCTTGTGCTGCTGCTAAATGTTCGGCAACATGCATATCAAAAGCAGGAGTTGCTTCAACGATAGGTTCAGATTCTACATCAGCACTTTCAACCAAATTCTCAGGTGCTACTGTCATTGTTGTATCATTAATTGTGTTAGTCTTAACCATTATGAGACCCATGTAGGCTAGCACACAGCAAATGGCCATAATAATACCGTAACCTATTAAAACTGTACTGATAATGCCATTACTAATTAAGAAAATCATTCCTATTAATAAAGAAATACCTGGCATAATGTAATTAATAACCCGGCCAAGTGCAGCACGTTTACTACCTTTTTTTTGAACCATAATAACTTCCTTCCGATAATTACCTTTGATTTAAAAACTTTGCCAATCTAATACTTGCTAATTAGCTAAACTTTCAATAATACCTATCGGAATTACTTGTTATAAATTAAAGTTATTGATTAAAATTATTTGTAACGTTTAAGATATTATCAGTTGCTTGAAGGGCTTTAGCGTTTAATTGATATGCCCGTTGTGTTGAAATCATATCCGCCATTTGGCTTGCCATATCAACATTTGAGTTTTCCAGAGCACCTTGTGTGATATTACCAGCTTCAGGAGTACCATTAATTAATTGCACCCCACCAGCTTGTACTTGGTAAGTAGTATTACCTGCAGCTTGCAAATCGCTCAAACTCAGAGGTTGATAGATATTTAATTGACCAACATTGACACTACCTTCTGGGGTCTGAATGTTGATGGCACCAGTAGCATTTACTGCCAGATTACCTTGTGGCCATTGATTTTGTGGTATGCGATCAGTTGTTGCAACATGAAAACCATTATCATTAACTAAGCTACCTTGAGCATCGCGCTTAAAATCACCAACCCGTGTTAAAAGTAATTGATTGTTAGCATCCCGGACGCCGAAAAAACCATTTCCTTGAATTGCAAAATCTAGTGGCTGGTTAGTCGTTTGTAAGCCACCTTGGCCAAAATTATCGATATTACTTCCAACTTTAAGCCCTGTATTAATTGCAATTGGAGTACTGTTAGCTGCTAATGGAACTTCTTGATTGGTAACTTGATTATTAATTAATGCTTGAAAAGTCCCACTTTTAGCTTTAAATCCTGTTGTTGTAAGATTGGCTAAATTATTGGCAATAATATCTAAATTATTTTGATTCCCATTCATACCGGCTTTGTTAACTTGTAATAGACTTTCAATATTCATTTATTTTTTCCTCATACTAATTAAGTGATCCAACTCGATTAACTGCTTTATCAAGGGTGGCATTATTCATCGATAATGCTCGTTGATTAGCTTCATATTCACGTGAAACTTGAATCATTGATGTCATCTGATCGGCAATTTGAACATTACTTTGTTCAAGCATACCAGCTTGAACTTGCGTATTTACATTGGTTCCAGGCGTAGTGCTTGTATAATATGTGTTGCCAATATTTGCTAATTGTGTCGCATTAGCAAAATTAGTAATTCTAAACGAAGGATTATCTGTCCCAACAATTGGTTGCCCATTTTGGCCTAAAACGTTGTAGCCATCTTGGGTTACCAATTGGTTTTGCTCGTTTAAGCGAAAGTTACCATTACGTGTATAAGCGGTTTGACCGTTAGGCATTAAAATATTAAAAAAGCCAGCTGTTGGAATTGCAAAATCAGTTTGCAAGCCCGTTGTCTTCATCGCTCCTTTATTAGTATTTAAACTACTGCCACTAATTTCATTTCCAAAAGTAAAACCACCAGCATCATTAAAAGTATTAATGTACTTTCCACCTTGATAATTATGTAAGCGCACCTCGCGCAATGTTGTTTGAAAGAGGTTTTGTTCCATGTATCCTGGCGTATTAGCATTAGCAATATTACTTGCTAAGTTAGCTTGGCGTTGCAACAATAAATCAAAATTATTTTGTAATGTATCCAGTGCCCGAATCATGCGAGTTCCTCTTCAATCATAGTTTTTAATTTAGCAATAATTTTGCCATGGAGCTGTGAAACACGTGCAATTGAAACATCTAAGACAACTGCAATTTCTTTGAGCGTCAAATTATCAACATAATATAAGTTCAAAATAACTTGATCTCGCTCTGGTAGTAGTTTAATTTTTTGTTTCAACACTTGTCGTTGTTCATCATCTTCTAAGCGCTCATCACTACTTTGTAATGTCGTATCTGGTAGGACTTCTTTGAGTGAAAAGCCTTCCGAATTATTACCAGAAAATAAAGTTGCATCTAATGAAACACTAGCTAAAAAATGCATACTGTCATAGATATCACTAAGTTGACTATTAGTAATCTGCATCTTACGAGCAATCTCATCATCACTTGGTTCCCGTTCCAATGCCACAGTTAAATCATGTTTGACGACATAAAATTGATTTAAAATTGCCATTCGATTTCTTGAAATCTTGGCATGTTTACGAACCTCATCAATAATTGAACCTTTAATGCGAAAAGTCGCATAAGCTTCAAAAGGAACCTTTTTTGTCGGATCAAACTTATGAATCGCATCAATTAACCCAATTACACCGATATTAAATAAGTCATCTTTTGAGTAATCAAAATTTTTGAGCGCCAAACGATTAACTACTCGTTGTACTAGCGGTAGATAACTTAAAATTTTTGTTTCAACATCGATTTCATACATAACAAAGTGCTCCTTATAACTTATTTTTATGGCTAATCGAGACTAAGGGTTGCGATGGCTTCAATTGCCACTTCATTTGGAATTTCATTTAATGACAAGATGGGGGTATCAGCAAAGTTAAATGCAATTAATTTCCGTAAGGCCAACCGTGTTTTGGGTGACGTTAAAATAACGTAACTTAAATCTTGGACCAATAACGTTTGCTGAATTGTGCCAACTGCTTGTAATAATTTATTAACTGTTTCAGGCGGTAAGACCGGATAAGATCCGGTTGGTGTCTGCTGAATACTATTACCGATTAATTCTTCCAACTGTGGATGGAGAGTAACAACATTAATCTTGTCATTTTCACCAACATACTTAGCTGCAATTGTACGTTTTAATGCTTGGCGGACGTATTCAGTCAACATTTCACCATCTTTAGTCACCAAGCCGTAATCCGCTAAAGTTTCCAAAATTGTGGCTAAGTCATTAATCGGAATTTTTTCATCAAGTAAGTTTTGCAAGACTTTTTGTACTTCTCCCAAACGCATAATATCAGGAATCAATTCGTCAATAACGACATTACTTTGATCCTTAATTCCTTCCAACAACTTTTTAACTTCTTGACGACCAAGAAGTTCGGGAGCATGGCTATAAATAATTTCTTTTAAATGCGTTGTGATCACCGTCAAAGGTTCAATCACTGTAAACCCTTGTAGTTCAGCATTTTCTTTATCTTTAGCTTCAATCCAGATTGCATCTAGATTAAATGCAGGTTCTTTTGTTTTAATTCCATCAAACGGAAATTCATCATCACCTTGGCTAATAATCATGTATTTATCAAGATAAATATCACCTTTACCAACTTCGTTCCCACGAATTTTAATTGAATAGTCATTAGCACCTAAATACAAATTATCGCGAATTCGGACTGGACTAACTAAAATTCCCAACTCACGCGCACTTTGCTTTCGAATACCAACAATCCGCTTCATCAAGCTATTTTCAACTGAATCATCAACAATTGAGATCAACCCATAACCGATTTCAATTGCAATTGGTTCAACTTGGAAGGAAGCAACTGATTCATCTTCCTCTTCAGCTTGCTTTTTCTGTTCTAAAGCCAAAATTTGTTCTTCTCGTTTAAGCTCAATTTGACGTTGATCTTCTTTTTGTTTGATAAAGTAGCTAGCAGCAATTAGCGCAATCCCGACAATCATGAATGGTAAAAATGGAAAATGCGGTACTAATGCCAATAAGATTAAAATGACCCCAATAATTTTAAATAAATTAGGGTTACGTAGCCCATCAGCTTTAATTTCAAGACCAAAGCTTTTATTATTTTCCGATCTAGTTACAATAATCCCGGTTGCAACCGAAATTAATAATGATGGTACCGCACTAACAAGTCCATCCCCAATTGATAATTTACCAAAGTTACTAAGGGCATCAACAATTGTCATCTTGCCACCGATTGAAAAAATCGCAGCTCCACCAAGTAAATTAATTGCCACGATTAAAACACTGGCAATGGCATCCCCTTTAACAAACTTACTAGCCCCATCCATTGCTCCAAAGAAATTGGCTTCACGCTGTAAATCGTTACGCCGGCGTTGGGCCGTTTTTTGATCAATTAAACCAGCATTTAAATCTGAGTCAATTGACATTTGCTTCCCAGGCATCGCATCCAAAGTAAAACGGGCTGAAACTTCAGATACTCGGCCCGCCCCATTCGTTACGACAACCAATTGGACAACCATAATAATTACAAATAAGATAATCCCAACTAAGTAATTGTTTCCGGCCACAACATCTGCAAAGGCTTCAATCACCTTCCCTGCAGAACCATTCGTTAAAATTAATCGTGTTGAAGCCATGTTTAATCCAAGCTTTAACATGGTAGTAATCAACAATAATGTTGGAAAAGTTGTAAATTCTAATACTGATTTAGTAAATAATGTAATCAGTAAGATATTCATCGCTACAGTCAAATTGATAACGATTAAGAAATCAAGTAAAAATGGTGGCAATGGAACGATGATTAAGCCCATAATCCCTAACACAAGGCAGGCAATTAATATGTCAGCTGATTTTATTTTGGAACTTTTTTTAGCGGCTTTTTGCATCCTGTCAATCCTCTTGTATTTCTTAAATCTTACCGATTTTATCGGCTTCTAACTTGTACACAACGGCAATAATTCCCGCAACGGCTTCAAATAATTCTGCGGGAATAAATTCACCTGGTTCAACGGCTTTAAATAGTGCTCGCGCAACGGGACGGTTTTCAATCATTGGAATATCAAGCCGTTTGGCTTCGGCTTTCATCTTTTGGGCAACTTCATCAGCGCCTTTGGCCAGAACTACTGGCACACCAACCTTGCTATCGTATTTAATTGCGATTGCAAAGTGGGTCGGATTAGTAATGACAACAGTTGCTTCTTTAACTTTAGCAACTGAGTTATATAACATTCGTTGATATTGGGCCCGCCGTTGTGCTTTAATCTTGGGATCACCTTCGTTTTGTTTATATTCGTCCTTAACTTCTTGCTTTGACATGCGTAGTTTTTTCATAAAGCTATAACGCTGAAAAACATAATCAATTAAAGCCAAAAATAATAAGAAAATGGCAACTTTCAAAGCAATGTCATGGGCAAAAGTTAACACAAATTGAAAAACATCTTGAGGGCCAACAGCAGCTAAATTAACAATCTGAGGAATCGCTTGTTGATAAGCACCATACGCAATGAAGCTCACGATTACAAATTTAAATAGTGTTTTCCCCAAGTTAACTACCGTTGTAATACTGTAGAAGTTCTTGATACCTGTAATCGGGTTAATCTTTTTAAAATCTGGTTTAAGTGGCTGGGCGGTAAATAAGATTCCCGTCTGTAATAAATTGCCTACCAATCCAATAATGACAGCCAACAACATAAATGGACCGGCTAAGATAAATAACATCATAATTGATTGTGTCCCAATGCGTGGTAACGTATCAAAAGCTAATTTAGTCTGATAAACATGTTGAAAGCTAGCAGTTAAATAATTAACCAAGCTACCACCAACATTTCGCCACATTGGTTCAAGTACTAAAGCAAAGCCTAGTAATGATAATGCAATTACTAAGTCTTGACTTTTAGCAATCTGACCACGTTTACGTGCATCGCGTAATCTTTTAGCGGAGGGCTTTTCGGTTTTATTTGCTTTATCTTCTGCCATTAGCTACCTCACTGATTTAATAAACTCCCACATTGTTTGAACTGAATTAGGAATATCGTGCATTAACATACTTAAAATGTTTGGTAATAAAATAATCGTAATTAAAAATCCTAATGCTTGTTTAACTGGTAAACTCATCATCAAAACATTAAGTTGTGGTACTGTCCGTGAGACAAATCCTAATGTAATATCAATCGTGATTAATGCTACAACTAATGGGGCCGCCAGACTGACTCCCATGGCAAATGAAGTAGCAAAAGTCTGAACAATTCCATCAATTGTTGCACCAGTGTAATTAATACCACCTAAGGGCACCACACTAAAAGATAAGAGAATCCCTTTAATTAACAAGCGATGCAGTCCACTAATAAAAAATGCACACAAAGCTAACCAGTAATAAACACGTCCATATTGCGACATTGATGATTCAAAAGATGGATCATATAATTGGGCAGCTGAAAAACCGATTTGAAAATCAATCACACTTCCGGCTAACATCACGGCACTAAAAATTAGCTTAGTAATATATCCCATCGACATCCCAAAAATAACTTCTTTAATTACTAGTAACGCAAAAATGACATATGATTGCGTCCCTGTAAAATGTGTAACTGCTGGCCATGCCATAATGGTTAGTGCACCACTTAAGCCGACTTTAGCTGTTTGGGGAAAATTTTTCTCTGAAAATACCGGACTAATGGCAATAAATGCCGCAATCCGGCATAAAATCAATAATCCTTCTTGCACTTGTGCCATTACGACCTCACATTTTGGCAATCATTCTAAAGATTGACTTGGTAAATTCCAATAACATCGTCAACATAAAATTCCCACAAACAATCATCGCCACTAAGATTGCCACTAACTTGGGTACAAAACTTAGAGTTTGTTCTTGAATTTGAGTCACGGCTTGAAAAATACTAATAAGCACCCCTACAACTAATGCCACTCCAAGTGCCGGGCTAGCAACTAATAAAATCCGAATAAATGCATCGCGAATTACTTCTAAAACTGTTCCTACTGACATCGATGTTCCACCTTATTGAAATCCTTGAATTAATGACTGCACTAATAAATACCAACCATTAACGAGTACAAATAATAGTAATTTAAATGGCAATGAAATCACCATTGGCGACAGCATTACCATTCCCATCGACATCAATACACTGGAGACAACCATATCAATAATCATAAACGGTAAGAAAATCAAGAAACCAATACTAAAGGCTGTTTTCATTTCACTAATAATGAAAGCTGGTACTATTATTGATAAATCTATTTTGTCTGAATTCTTAGGTACTGACTTACTTGAACCTAAATTATTTTCATCAGCATGTAAAAATAAATCCAAATCCTTTTGACTAGTTTGTTTATACATGAATTTCTTAAACCGGTTTTCTGTCCGATCAAGCAATTGCTGTTGGCTAATGTGATGTTGATTATATGGAACGATGGCATCATTGTAGACATCCGTAAAGACCGGTTTCATCGTAAAGAAAGTTAAAAATAATGCCAAGCCAATTAATACTTGGTTAGGCGGATTTTGCTGTGTTCCTAGGGCGCTACGGACAAATGACAACACCATGATGATGCGTGTAAAAGACGTCATCATAATTAAAATCATAGGAATAACCGACAACAATGTCATCAATAAAAAGGTATTGATATACTGATTAGCACCACCACCAATATTTTTGAAAATATTGTTACTCGTGGTCGTCACTTGGTTAATATCAATTGCATATACTGGGCTTGGTAAACTAACTAATATGCATATGGCACTTGCTAACATTAAAACAATTGCTAAATTTTGCTTTTTCATTTACTTTCCCTTACCTAGTTTTTGCAATAATATTTTGGTGAATTCAGCACTTACTTGCTGTGGCTTAGCAGCATTAGCTTGGCGCGTAGCAATCTCAGCTACCACCTTATCTTGCTCGGCTGGAGTTAATTCACGCACAATTTGATTTTGCTGTTCGGCTAAACTCATGACATAGTATTGATCGACAATTTTAACAATTGCCAATGCAGACGTTTTAGTTACCGCAATCTTTTGAATAATTTGAATTGCCGCATCCTTTTGCGTGCTATGTTTGGCAAGTAATTTAAGCGTGATATTAATTAAATAAATCACCACTAAAAGCATTACAATTGTTTGAATAATCGACCATACTGTCATTTGTTTTTTCCTCGTTTATTGCAAGACCATATCTGTAATGTAGACATCCAAAATTGCTGGTAAGCCAACAGTACTATTAATTTTGTTCTTCAATTGATTCTTTAATGTTTGCAAATCATTATTGCTTGATATAATATCGTTTTGATTTTTTTGACTTAATACACTAATAACACTATCGCGAATGATAGGTAGCTTACCTTGTAATGCTGCCTTGGCTTTGTCATCTGGTACTGATACTGTCAAACTAATTTTGATATAGTGTGGTGTATTGTCATCTTGAGTTTTAGCAAGATTAATAGTGAATGTTGATAATGGCATCATTACGACTTTACTTGCTAAAGCTTGAGACTCGCTTTGTGACAAGGCTGATTTTGGCGCTTTGTCCATATACTTATTGATTGCAAAAGCCCCACCAGCACTCCCAATAATCACTAATAAAATAACAACAATCCAAATTAATGGTGAGCGTTTGCGACTTACATTCTCTTCTTTTGCTTTTGCCATGCTTCCCTATCCTTGTAATTTTTGTTGTACCTGGTGCTGAAATTCAATAATTAATTGCACAACTTGTGCCGCTGATTCTTGCACGACAAAAGTTTTACCGTCCGTTAAGGTAAGGACCGTATCCGGCGTTTCTGCCATTTGTTCAATTAAATTAAAATTTAAGTAAAACTGTTTACCAACTAATGATGTTAATTGAATCATTAATCATCTCCTCACGCTTATTGCTTCAAGCTAATCAAAGTTTGGAGAATTTCATCGGAAGTAGTAATTGATTTAGCATTAGCTTGGTAGGCACGACTGGCAACAATCATGTTCGTAAATTCAGTTGAAAGGTCGACGTTTGACATTTCAAGTGCCCCACTCCGAACGACGGCAACCCCACTAGCTGCGGCATTACTAATTACCGGATCACCAGAGTTAGGACTAGCCGTAAAGTTGGTACCCCCAGCTTTGGCCAAACCATTCGGGTTCGTAAAGTTAGCAATTGCAATCCGACCAACAGCAATTTTAGTACCACCATACGATTGCGTAATTACCCCATCAGCCCCAATTTCTGGCGTTCCAGTAGCATTCACTGTGGCCCCTTTAATCGTTGCCGTAGCGGGAATTTTAATTGATGTTAATGTTGCACCTAAAGCTGGGGCAGTTGAAGTATCGGTAACAGTTGCATTAGCTGCTCCCATCACTTTAACACCACTGTTATTAACCAAGTAACCATTAGCATCAACTTGTAAAGCCCCGGCACGAGTATACATTTGACTACCACTAGTATCTTGCATAACTAAGAATCCTGGACCATCAAGATATACATCAAGCCCATTCCCAGTTGTTTGTTGGGCTCCGTTACCCATCATCGTATCAATTGATGCTGTCGTTACCCCCAACCCAATTTGCATTGGATTGGTTCCACCAAGACCACCAGCTGCATTATTACCAGCTGCGGCCGGGCGCATATTTTGACTCATAATATCTTGGAAATTAACTCGACTAGATTTGAAACCAATAGTGTTAACGTTGGCGATATTATTTGCAACGACGTCGAGTTCGTTTTGCAAATTCTTCATTCCACTAACACCTGAATATAATGAACGTAACATTTTACTTTTCCTCCGTAATGCGCCACTAAGGCGTCTCAGTAAATTAATAAGTTGCTATATTTTTAATTAGTTGGGGCCGATGAATCAGTTGGGGCTGGAGTTGGGACGATAGGATTCGTTGTATCAGGACCTAATTTACCATCGACTTCATTTAAAGCACTTAGGTCATAATATTTACCTTTTACTTGAATCATTGCATAACCATTGTTGAACTGAACCCGATCAACAGGTCCACTAATGGCAATCGGTTTTTTGGTACTAGGATCAATATCACTGACCACCACGTTTTGGCCCATCAAACCAAAGGCTTGTTGTTGTTGGGACATCATCACCGTGGCCTGTAAGTTTTGGCCTAATTCGTTCATTTTTTGTAATTCACTAAATTGGGCTAACTGTGATAGATAATCAGTGTTTCCTGCACCACCGCCCCCTGAGCCACCATCCATTGATGGATTACTCATCGTTGCGGCCATAATTTTTAGGAACTGATCCATCGAAATTCCTGTACCGTTATCATTATTGTTGCTAATTTTAACTGAGCCCGGTAAAACGGTATTCAGAGCATTCGCATTGTTTGCTATATCCATCAGACTTCCTCCTTAAACTAAAATACTAACCGTCGCATCAGCTTCGGGTTGGGTTTCAACTGGTTCAACCACAACTTCTTGCGGTCCTTGATAGGCTTTACGTTTATCACCTGCAAATGGTTGACCATGACCGTGTTGGCCTTGCTGGTTAAACATCATCTGTTGATTCATATCACTCAGCGTATGATTGGTTGGTGCACTAACATTGGTCACCACTGGTGTTGGAGCTGGATTATTAATTTGCATTGGCGTATCCGTCGTCGCTTTTAAAATCTCTTGTAACTTGGGCATAGCCGCTGCTAACATTTGGTGCGTTTGGCTTTGTTCCATTTTAAATTCAACGGAAACTTGCTGTTGATTAATTTGTAAATTAACGTTAATTGGTCCCAACCCCGCTGGTTCAAGGCGGAAAACGACCACTTTGGTATCACCTGAGCCCATTGTCTTAACTTGTTGTGTGATAACTTGCGCCATATTATTAATTTGATTCGTTGGCATCAGCGGCTGACTTTCAATCTTAACCGTTGTTATCACTGGCGTATTTGTAATCGTTGAACCTTGATTTGGTACCATATTTTCGGTACTTACAGATGGTACTTCCGTAACTTGACTTGGCAGTTGCGCAGTTGTATTAGCTGATACTTTCGATGCATCCTTATCTTGCGTGGCAGTCGAATCAAGTGCTTCTTGGGCCGCTGTTACCGGTTTAAGTTCATTAGATGATTTTGATAACATTTGTAATGACTTTTCAACGCCAGATGCTTTGTTACTATTATCTTCAAAGTTATTTATCACATCTGTATTTAAATTTGTAACATTTTTAGTATCAATAACATTATTAATAGTGCTTATTTGTTTTGAATCTTTATTTAAATTGACATTATCACTTAGTAATGTCGTATCAACAGCAGGTGCTACAGATGATAATTCCACACTTATTGGCTGCTTAGTAAGGCCCGTTAATTGACTGCTTTGCTCAGCAGTAGGTGATAATTCTGAGCCTGATGTAGTGGAAATATTTACACTTACCAAATTAGGATTACTATTAGTGACCACCATCGTTGGCGGTGTTGGCGGCGGTACTAATTGGGGCCTTGGTATCACCGGTTGACTTAGGCTTTCATCACCTTGATTTGGTGACACATTGGTTTGTTTTGACTGATCAATTACCTGTACTAAATCATCGCTTGATTCCTTAGTTATATTCTCAGATAACCTTGGCTTTTGATCAGGAACTACTTGTGTCGTTGGTGTAAGTAAACTAGCAAAAATTGCAGCTAATGCTTGGTTATCGTCACTAGCATTAGTAGTTGTTTTACCATTTTTAGTAAGCGAACTAGTCTTATTTGGTATTGGCGGTGTTATCTGATTCATTTCGTACTCCTTTCCTAGCTTTTAATAGCTCCCAACTTGGCGACGCAAATAGTTTTGGGTGCCAACTTCATCAAGAAAAATTTGTTCTGTCCGCTTAACTTCAGCTTGATACTCAGCAAATTTCTTGGCATATAGTTTTTCAATAACTTGGCGGGCCTGTTGGGTATTTCTTAACACTTGTTGAGCTTCTTTAACTGCTAATTCACGTTGCCTTTTCTGTAACCCTAAAGTGGTTAATTGATTTTCAATATCAATTAAATATCGTCGTTGAGCTTGTAGTAGTTCAACTGATTTAGATGCATACTCAAAGATTGCATGTTTTTCATTTAGCAATTCAGTTGTTGCCCTGTCAGCTTGTATAACAGCTTGTTGGGCTAAGGCGTATGCTTGTTTAGCATTTTGTTCTTCTTGTTGGCGAAACTCGAGTAAGCTTGCTAACTCAAATTTAAATTTCTGCATCATTTAAAACCTATCTACATCATCGTTGGTTGTTGAAATAATTGCTTTAATTGATTAACGGTATTATCAAATAAAGCATGTTCATCAACTGACTGCGTTAAAATTTGATTAATTGGTTGATGTAAATTAATTGCTTGGTCAACATTCTGATTAGTGCCAATTTGATATGCACCTATCTCGATTAGGTCCTTGGTTTCGTTATAGGTTGCCATACTTTGGCGTAACTTATTAGCAGCAGTTGCATGTTCTGGTGAAACCAAACTTTTCATCAATCGACTCAAGCTACTTTGCACGTCAATTGCTGGGTAATGATTTTGACCTGCAATTTTTCGAGATAAAATAATATGACCATCTAAAATCCCACGAACCGCATCAGCAATTGGTTCATTCATATCATCCCCTTCTACCAAGACTGTATAGAATGCCGTAATTGATCCATGTTCAGCTGGACCACTGCGTTCTAATAATTTAGGTAGCATCGCAAAAACTGATGGCGTGTAACCCCGCGTAGTTGGTGGCTCACCAGTTGAAAGACCAATTTCACGTTGAGCCATCGCAAACCGAGTCACCGAATCCATCATCAAGACGACTTTTTTTCCTTGATCACGGAAATATTCAGCAATTGCGGTAGCGACGTAGGCTCCTTTTAACCGGACCAATGGTGGCATGTCAGATGTTGCGCAAACAACAACTGCTTTTTTATACCCTTCTGGACCAAGATCTTTTTCAATGAACTCGCGAACTTCCCGCCCCCGCTCACCGATTAAACCAATCACAATGACATCAGCTTCAGCATATTTAGCCATCATTCCAAGCAAGGTACTTTTACCAACCCCACTTCCGGCAAAGATTCCCATCCGTTGGCCATTACCAACAGTTAACACACCATCAATGGCTCGTACTCCGGTCGGTAATGTTTCTCTAATTGGCGGCCGTTTAAATGGGTCGGGTGCATCTCGCATTACTGAATATTCAGTAAAATCATCTGTAATTTCTAGATCATCCATTGGGCGTCCAAGGCCATCTAATGTATGTCCTAATAAAGCTGGATTAACTTTAATCGTCAATGCTCGCCCTGTTGGTACAACTAAACACCCTGGACTAATCCCTTCAAGATCATCGAGTGGCATCAATAATACTGTATTTTTAACAAATCCAACAACTTCAGTTAAAGCTATTTTATTGTTACTAGTTAAATGGACTTCACAAATTTCACCAACAAAGCTTGCCAAACCAACAACCTTAATTACCAAACCAACAACTTCGCTGACTTTACCAAAAGTTTGTGTAAATGGTTGTTGCTTAACAACGTTTAAATATTTAGCTGTCGTTAATGCAAATGTCATTATTTATCCAACCTTTTGTAATTGCTTTAGTAAGTTTTTTAATTCAGTTTCTAAATCAAAAACTACTAGGGTGTCACTAGTTTCAACCTTTAAATCCGTTAATTCAAATTGCATATTATCGATAATTAAATAGTGAAAATTAGGAATTTCATTTTTTTGTCATCTAATTTAGCTGCTAAAATATCATGATGTACTGGATTTGCTGTTACCGTTACTAATTGATCAGGCTGAGCTAAATTCATCAATATCGGGGCAAGAATTGTTCCAATCGTCGTTTCATCTAGTGTAATTTGTTTTTTTACAATTTCACCAGCCATTTCAACCGCAAAAGCAACTATTTCAGCCTCTTTATCACGTAAATACGTAGCAATTTCAGCTTGAGCAGCCGCATAATTTTGTTCAGCCTCGAAGCTAATTTGTTGTGCCATTTGGTCACCAGCTAGCTTTCCTTCCTGATAACCATCCTCATATCCAGCGGCTTGACCTTCAGTAAATGCCTGTGATTTTAAGGCTTCAGCTGCTTCTTGAGCTTTTGTCATAATTTGTTGACGTAACTCTTGATTAGCCGCATTAATTGCTTGAACTGTTTGATCATCTGATTCAACTACTAACTCAATTAGACTTTCAGTTATTATTGGTTTGGGGGCATTATTATCAATCACTTTTGCTTGCTTCCAAACATTATTTGACAATTCCATCCGTATTTCCTCGTTCAATATAAATTTCACCTTGATCATCTAAACGACGAATTTCAGCAACCACTTTTTGCTGTGCTTCTTCAATTGTGGCTAAGCGCGTTGGTCCCATAAATTCAAGTTCTTCTTGAATAGTATCAGCCGCACGTTGTGATAAGTTTTTGAAAATAAATTCTTTAATATCAGCTGTTGCACCTTTCAAGGCCAACTTAAGGGTTTCATTATCAATAGCACGAAGTACTTTTTGGACATCCATATCTGATAATGAAGTAATATCATCAAAGGTAAAGAGACTCGTTTTAATTTCAGTTGCCAAGTCTGGCTGCCGTTCTTCCAAATCACCCAAGATATTCTTTTCAGTACTCCGACTAGCGGCATTTAAAATACCAACTAAGACAGATACACCACCAACGTTTTCAGTATCAGCCACTTCGAAGTTTGATAATTGAGCTTCGAGTGACTTTTCAATACGCTTAATAACTTCCGGTGAAGTAGTAGTAATCATCCCCACGCGCTCAGCAACGTCAACTTGTAGCTCACGAGGTAATTGTGCCAATAAAGCGGCCCCTTTTTCAGGTTGCATATAGCACAAAACTAATGCAATTACTTGGGGGTGTTCATCAATTAAAACATTGATTAGCTGTTGTAAATCAGCTGTTCGAGCAATATCAAATGGTCGTTCACGCATCTGTAATTGCTTTAAAACATCTAAAATTTCTTTTGCTTTCTGTGGCCCTAATCCTTGGTTCAAAACGCTTTTGGCGTAATCATAACCACCATCTAAAATATATTGGCGCCCATTAGCCGTATTAATAAATTCATCTAAAACTTGATCTCGTCGTTCTGGCTTAACGTAATCAGTATTAGCGATTTCATAACTAATTTTCTGAATGTAATCATCCGGTAGTTGTTTCATAACTTGTGCTGAAACTTCTGAACCTAAAGAAATTAGCAGAACCGCGGCTTTTTTTACGCCTTCAGTCTGATTCATGCACTCTTAACTCCTAGTGTTTTATTTATCTTCACGAACCCATGTCTTAACTAAATCAGCGACAATATCGGGATTCTTAGTAGCAAATTCTTTTGCTTGATTAGTTTTGCTTTCAACAACTGATTCGGCATTCTCGTCAAGTTCAACCGGAGCACTCTTAGGTGCTTCAACAACCTCTTCAATCTCATCTTCATATTCTTCATATTCATCTTCTTCAGCCCGTCGGCGCCGGCTGCGAATAATAAAGAATGTTGCTAATCCGAGCGTGATAATTCCTGCAGCAACAGCTAAGTAGATCCATAAATTATTATCTTTTTTAGTTGGCGCAGTAGAACTAGTCGCATTAGTTTTTGTTTTGGCAAAAGCTATATCTTGAATGTTAACTGTATCACCACGTTTGGGATTTAAACCAATTGCATTAGCAACCATTGTTTGAACTTGATCCGAACTTATCGCGTTACCAGCATTCCCATTTAATGCAACGGAAGCTGTGATGCGTTGTACTGAACCTGGGGCATTGATAATCTTTGTCGTATCCGTATCAAGTTCATTATTAATCGTGCGGTTAAACGTCCCATCTTGATCTTTTTTAGCACCTGCAACATTAGCGGCATTATCTGGTTGACCACTTGTTTGCTGATTATTAGCATTATTACCCGCAATTTGTAAATTTTCACTACGAATATTTGGATTAGTGTACTTAACTGTGTTACGTTCAACGGAATTAAAGTCTAAATCAACATTAATGGCTACTTGATACTTACCTGCTCCATAAATAGGTGCAAGTAAAGCATTTAATTTTTGCGTCAATTGATTTTCATATTGTTGCTTCATTTGCAAGACTTTACTATTACCACCAGTAAGTGAGTTGTCATCATCGTTACTACCATCAGCTAAAACGTTACCATTACTATCCACAACTTTAACGTTGTCTGGGTTTAAGTTTTCAACTGAAGCAGAAGTTAAAGCAACAATCCCTTGCACGGCTGAATTTGAAATTGTATTACCTTTCAAAGTCAAAATAACTGAAGCAGAGGCTTTTTTATCCGTACTATCATCAAAAACACTTTGACTAGGTGTTACCAAGATTACACGTGCTGATTGCACTTCATTTAAAGAACTAATTGAGCGTTCCAATTCACCAGTCAATGCACGTTGGTACATAATTTTACGGTCCTGATCCGTTGTCATCATATTTGTTTTATCAAATAATTCAAAACCACTAGTACTATTTGGCAACTTATTAGCCATTGCCAAATCAATACGCGTTTGATCAACTTTATCATCAGGAATCATAATAGTTGTTCCACCATCAACTAATTTATATGGAACATTTTGTGATTTTAATGTTGCGGTGATATTACCTGCGTCACCTTGACTCACATTAGCGAACAAAACACCATATTGGACACGAGTTAATAATGTGAAACTAATCACACCGATTGCAATTAAACTAAGCAACCCACTGACAATTCCAATCTTCATTGGTCGACTGAGTGATAACCATTTATCCTTAATATTTTCAAATCTATTATTAACTTGATCCACTTACTTACATCCCTTTCACACGGTTCCTAGAATTGCATATTTTTAATATCATTGTAGGCATCAAGCACTTTATTTCGTACTTGTACCGCGGTTTGAACTGAGAGTTGTGCTTCTGTCATTTGCACCATCGTTTTCCCTAGGTCATTATTAGTTCCTGAAATTAAACCAGCTGTCCCTTGCTCCATGGCGTTTACATTATTGTTGAGACCATTAATCGCATTACTAAGTAACTGGCTGAAATTAGCACTGTGGGCTGTTGCAAAATCCGAATTTTCTAAACCTGTTTGCTTCGCAAGTAAACCTTGGTAATTTTGTACATTCGATAACATACTATTGATTGAATCCATTTATTTTCTCCTAAATTTTAGCCATTCAATGAAATTTGTAACGCCTTTTGTAAAATTGATTTATTCATTTCAGTTGCCGAAACATTCGCTTCATATGAACGTTGGGCTTGAATCATCTTAACCATTTCATCGGCCAAATTTACATTAGATTGTGCCACATATCCATTAGCATCCGCATTGGGATTAGTTGGATCGTATGTACGTTTAATGTTTTGATTTGCAGTAATTCCTGTCACTTTAACACCATAACTTGGTGAATTAAATGCACTACTAGGATCATTTAAATTTGCTTGACTAGCCATTAAATTCTCACTGAATGCCACACTTTTAGCTTTATAAGGCCCACCTTCCGGGGTGGTATTAGTATTAACATTAGCAATATTTGTTGAACTAACATCCATCTGTAAACGATTAAGTGCTAAACCACTCGCATTGATATTTAATCCATTAAAAAAACTCATCTGAAATCCCCTTAAATAATTTAGTGATTCACAATATAACTCATCATTTGGTAGCGACCATTTAATTGACCAACTAACATGTTGTAATAAATACCGTTCTGAGCTTGATCAACCATTTCCGTATCCAAGTCAACATTGTTTCCGTTGGCACGAACTTGAGTACCTGTTTCTGTAACAACTTGTGGCTGGATATTATTTAAAGCACCAATATGTCGTGGATTATCAGTTACCATTTTAGTTGGCCCAGTAGCTTGTTGTAATAAATTTTCAAATTCAACCCGTTTTGCCTTATAGTCAGGGGTATTTAAATTAGCAATATTTGACGAAATTGTTTGTGCTCGCGTATTTGAAACTGATAAGGCCGTCTTCAATAAATTATCGATTTCCATTATGAGTCCTCATTTTGTAATATTTTTATATTTATAAACAATAAATTTCTCTGAAATATATAAAGTTTATTTATTGGTGATTAAACAAAGTATGATTTAACTAAATTTTTTTGTACATATTTTTCAATGTTTTTAACTATAACTTAAAATTTATATTATTTCTAGGGGCAAATTTACGATATTAATAAAAATCATTAAACTTTACAATTTTAATACCGATACTTTATTCAGTATTTAAAAAAATTTTTTGGAGGTCTAATAAATGCAAATTTCACTAATTTTAGGAATTATTCTGGGTTTTGCGTCAGTAATTGTTGGGATGATTCTAAAAGGTGCTAATATTGCTACGTTACTCAATCCCGCAGCGGCGACAATCATTTTTGTCGGTATTATTGCTACTTTGCTCAATACTTTTTCAAGTAATGACGTAAAACGTATCCCAGGAATCGTACGTATCTTGTTTAAAAAACGCGAGCAAAACATCCCTGATACAATTGCTGAAATCGTTGAGTTATCTAATACTGCTCGTCGAAACGGTTTACTAGCATTAGAATCAGTTTTAACTGAAGATAATAATCCTTTTTTAGTTCGTGGTTTACAAATGGTTATCGACGGTGTTGCAGCCGATCAAGTCAAAGAAATTTTAGAAAATGAAATTGATGCCATTGAAGAACGGCATACTCGTGGTGCTGATATTTTTAAAACAGCAGGTACAACTTCGCCAACCTTAGGAGTTTTAGGAGCTGTTATTGGTTTAATTGGAGCTTTAGGTCATCTAAACGATATCAATGCTTTGGGTCATAGTATTTCGGCTGCCTTTGTCGCAACTCTTTATGGAATTTTCTTTGGTTACGTGCTCTTCATTCCTTTTTCCACGCGCCTTAAACAAGCTTCAAAAGCTGAATTACAAGCACTTGAGGTTATTCTCGAAGGAATTTTGTCAATCCAGGCTGGCTTACCCGCCAAGACAATCGAAAAGAAACTATATTCAATGATTGACGACGAATACATCGAAGAATAGGACGGTTAGTATTTTGCGAAAAAAAAATAAGCATGAAGAAGAGCCAAGTGAGGCTTGGCTTCTACCATATTCAGATATGCTGACATTATTACTAGCTTTATTTATTGTTTTATTTGCCGTTTCAAAAGTTGATACCGCTAAATTACAACAACTTGAAGCTGAATTTGGCAGTATTTTAGCAAGTAATCCTAATTCGAGTTTGATTGCTAAGAGTAAAAATAATGCTCAGGGACAACCCAATAATGTCATCAAACCAATTAATTCGGTTAACTTTAAACGACAACAAGAGCAACAACTTCTAACTAGAACATTTGAGGAAACAAAAAAAGATATTAATAATTCACCACTGCATGACAAAGTTAAGATTACTCTTCAAAGTGATGGTATCCATCTAACTTTAAATAGCGATATTTTATTTGATACTGCTAGTGCAGCCATCACTAGTGAGATGGCTAAATCGTTAACGCTTTTAGCACCACACATTAAGATGCTAGAAAATAATAAATTTATTATTGCAGGTTATACAGATAACTTACCAATTCAAAATAATCCACAATATGCATCTAATTGGGAATTAAGCTCAGCTCGGGCAATTAGTGTTATGAATTATCTAACCAATGCTCACGTTTTAGCCGCTAATAAAGTCACCATTGAAGCTTTTGCAGAAAATAATCCAGTTGCTACTAATGATACAGCTGCTGGTCGTGCTAAAAATCGTAGAATTGAAATAATTATCCAACGCAAATTTTAATAATAACGAAAAAGGACCTCGATTGAATATCGAGGCCCTTTTTCGTTATTATTATTTTAAGGCTGTTTGAGGCACTTTTCGTTGCTCAAGTATAATTTATCATAACTTAGATAAAAAATTCACATATAGCCGTTTTTTTAAGTTTAAATTATGCTATTAATTAAATAATCTAATATCTAATTTTTTTAGACACAAAAAACCCATTATTTATAGAATTCAGTATATCACTTATTTTTTACTTATACTAGCATATATTTTAAATTTAATAAATTAAATTATATGCGCTACTTTTCTTTAGTCAAAGAGAGTTGTACATCAAAACCGTATCTTCTTAAATCTGAAGAGCCAAAACGTGCAAATCACCTCAGCTACTTCCGTCTAAATTAAAAGCGGTCCGATATGCACGCATATCGAAACCGCTTTTCTTTAGTACTCAGCACCTACCGAGGTGATTTGCACTCTTATAATTTCTAGTGGTACAAGTCAAAACGACCCTTGGCAAGCATTTCTTTAACACCACCAGTTTCCCAAAGAGACTTGTTCATAATGATTTTCTTCAAGGCTGAGGCAACATATCCCTTAACCTTAGTACCGTTACCAAGCACACCAATAGCATCAGTGTTACCTAATGAACAAACAGTACCTTGACTTACGTACTTGAAGTCTTCACCTTCTTGACCGTTCATGTCAGCAATGATGTTCATTGCAGCAACATGACCCATTACTAATGCGATTTGAGCAGTAGTTGGGTATGGGCGGCCACTTTCAGCGTCCATAACAGCAGCAACGTCACCAAGGATGTAAACCTTGTCGTTTTCAGGATCTTTAAGTTGTGAAGTAACCATCACACGGTTACGACGAGCTTCGATACCTGAGTTGGCGATAACATCAGAACCTGAAACCCCAGTAGTCCAGATAATCGTACCGGCTGGGAATTCGATGATTTCTTTAGTTTCCATGTTTTGGGCAACTACCACACCATCTTTAACTTCGTTGATTCCACGGCTAGTGTAAACCTTAGCACCACGCTTAGCTAAGCGCTTAACAGCGTAGTCAGCCAAGTCTGATGGGAACATTGGTAACAATGAAGGTGCCGCATCGATACAAGTAAGTTCAATGTCATCTGGAGTAACACCGGCAATCTTAGCGTACTTAGCTTTGTTTTCAGCCATGGCACCAAGTAATTCCATACCAGTAAATCCAGCACCAGCAATCAAGACCTTCAAGTTATCTGGTTTCTTTGATGTCCGGTAGTCTTCCAACTTAGCAATAAAGTGCTTGTAAACAGCTTCTGATGATTCAACATCGTCCATTGGTAAAGCAAATTCAGTTGCACCCTTGATACCGAAAGTTTCTGAACGGAAACCTAAGGCAACAATTAAGTAATCAAAAGTCATTGGCTCGTGACCTTCGATTTCAACTGTCTTAGCTTCTTTGTCGATCTTAGTTACAGTTGCTTGAATAAAGTTAGTGATACCTGGTTTTACAACGTCTGCAATTTGGTAAGTGATTTTATCGGCATTCACACTACCTGCAGCAACTTCATGATAATCGGTTGCTTCGTTGTGGTAGCTGTTACGGTCAATTAATGTAATTTCTACATCTTTCGCTTTGCTTTGCAATACTTTCAATGCTAACAATCCGGCGTAACCTGCGCCCAAAATACCGATTTTCGTCTTGGCCATGATTAAATTCTCCTAAGTTTTTTTGATGTCTGTCCAATGTATACTGCTAAAATGCACATTTTAGCCATATCAAATATAGTATAACTAATTTTGTGCTTTTTTGGCAAGATTTTCAAGCTCATAAATTAATTAATTAAGTTTTAAATTTTATTGTCACTATTTGTTTTTACAATGCGCCCATTTTGAACATACACACTCAAAATTGCAATATCAGCTGGATTTACTCCCGAAATACGTGAAGCCTGGGCCAATGTCTCTGGTTCTATTTTAGCAAGTTTTTGCTTAGCTTCAATAGCTAGCCCTTCAATTGCTGAATAATCGATATTAGCAGGAATTTTCTTAGCTTCCATTCGGTGTAGTTTTTCAACCTTTTCCTGGGCTTTAACAATGTAACCTTCGTACTTGATTTGAATTTCAACTTCCTCAATTACATAGCGATCTAATGGTGTTTCGCTAGCTGGAATGAAGTCCATTAATTTTTGGTAATTGATTTCAGGTCGGCGTAGTAATTCAGATGCTAAAATTGAATCTTTCATTGGGTTTGAACCACAACTTACTAAGTACTCATCTAATGGACCATTAGGGTTAATACGAATACTTTGTAACCGGGCTTTTTCGGCTTCAATGGCCGCCACTTTAGCTTCAAAAGCGGCGTACCGCTCATCATCAATCAAGCCTAATTCATGGCCGACTTTAGTTAATCGTAAATCCGCATTATCATGACGTAATAATAATCGGTATTCAGCGCGAGAAGTTAAGAGGCGATATGGTTCATTCGTTCCCTTAGTGACTAAATCATCAATCATTACCCCAATGTAACCTTCTGAACGCTTCATTTCATAGTCAGGTCGACCAAGGGCGCGCAAACCAGCATTAATTCCGGCAATAATTCCTTGACCAGCAGCTTCTTCATAACCAGAAGTTCCATTCATTTGGCCGGCGGTGTAAAGATTTTTAATAATTTTAGTTTCTAAAGTATGCCGTAATTGGTGTGGGGCAACAACGTCGTATTCAATAGCGTAACCCGGACGCATTAATTCGGCATTTTCCAAACCAGGCACTGAATGCAACATCTTCAATTGGACTTCTTCAGGCATTGAAGTTGAGAACCCTTGGACGTACCATTCATCAGTTGTTCGACCTTCTGGTTCAAGGAACAATTGGTGTTGTAACTTATCAGCAAACCGCACAATTTTATCTTCAATTGATGGGCAATAACGTGGACCAACCCCTTCAATTACCCCAGTAAACATAGGGGCACGGTGTAGATTTTCGTTAATAATCGCGTGCGTATGTTGATTTGTGTAAGTTAACCAGCAAGAAAGTTGTTGTTCCAAGGCCAAGTAGTCTTCATCCTTTGATGTGTAACTAAAGTGGTTAGCTTGGACATCCCCAGGTTGTTCTTCAGTAACTGAAAAGTCAATCGTTTTACCATTAACCCGTGGTGGTGTACCTGTTTTGAAGCGTTTCAATTCAAAACCAAGATCCAATAAGTTTTCTGATAACTTAATTGATGGTTGGGAGTTGTTTGGGCCCGATGTGTACATCAATTCCCCAATAATAATCTTCCCACGTGATGAAGTTCCAGCCGTAAGTACCACTGATTTAGCCTTATAAATGGCCCCGGTATTAGTCCGAACCCCAGTGGCCACGCCATCTTCAACGATAACTTCTTCAACAATTCCTTGGCGAAGCGTTAAGTTAGGGGTTGTTTCAATTGTGTGTTTCATGCTGATGTGGTATTCATCTTTATCAGATTGGGCCCGCAAAGCACGCACGGCAGGACCTTTACCTGTGTTAAGCATCCGCATTTGAACGTATGTTTTATCCGTGTTGCGACCCATTTCACCACCAAGGGCGTCAATTTCACGCACCACAATTCCCTTAGCCGGACCACCAACAGCCGGATTACATGGCATGAAAGCAACCATTTCAAGTGAGATGGTCATCAATAAAGTTTTATTTCCCATGCGGGCAGCCGCTAAAGCAGCTTCAGAACCAGCATGCCCAGCTCCAACAACGATTACGTCGTATGCACCAGCTTCATATGGAACTACAGCCATTTTTAATTCTCCTATTTTTAAAAGTTATTTTCCTAAACAAAATTGACTAAATAATTCTGTTAATAAGTCGTCTTGGACGGAATCCCCAGTAATTTCACCAAGTTTGTCCCAGGCATTGGTCATATCGATTTGGACAATATCAACCGACATCCCCATTGCAATCCCATCAATGACAGCTTGCAATGATTTAGCCGCTTGCGCTAATAACCCGATATGGCGGGCATTAGTAACCATCACTGTAGTTTGGTTATTTTCAATTCCTTCATCAAAGAACAAGTGAGCAATTTTTTCTTCTAATTTGTCCATGTTGTCATTACGTAAAACTGATACAGCAATCATTTCATCAGCGGCAACTAAACTAGCTAACTCCGCTTGGTTAATATTTTGTTCAAGGTCGGTTTTATTTAAAATAACAATCCGTTTTTTATCGTTAGTAATTTCAATTAATTGGCGATCTTCATCAGTTAATGGTTGATTAGTATTTAACACTAACATTACCAAATCAGCTTTCGTAATCGCGGCCCGTGAACGTTCAACCCCGATTTTTTCAACCACGTCTTCGGTATCGCGAATCCCAGCAGTATCAATTAATTTCAACGGCACGCCACGCACATTGACATACTCTTCAATCACATCCCGCGTGGTCCCAGCAATATCAGTGACAATTGCTTTATCTTCATGTAATAAGTGGTTCAAAACTGAACTTTTACCAACATTAGGCCGACCGATAATCGCCGTTGCAAGCCCTTCACGTAAAACTTTACCTTGTTTAGCCGTCCGTAATAATTGTTCAACGTAGGCCTTAACATTTTCAGCCTGTTCTAACAATAACTTGGTTGTCATCTCTTCAACCGCATCATATTCAGGATAGTCGATATTAACTTCCACGACCGCTAAAGTATCAACTATGTCTTTACGAATTTTACGAATTAACGTTGATAAATTACCATCGAGTTGATTTAAGGCTACTTGCATTGAGCGATCCGTTTTAGCCCGAATTAAATCCATCACGGCTTCGGCTTGTGATAAATCAATCCGACCACTTAAAAAGGCCCGCTTCGTAAATTCGCCCGGTTCGGCAATTCGGGCCCCATTAGCAAGTAATAATTGCAAGATTTTGTTAGTTGCCACAATTCCACCGTGCGCGTTAATTTCGATAACATCTTCTCGCGTAAAGGTTTTAGGCGCCAACATTACGGACACCATCACTTCATCAATTTCTTGATTATCGTGATCAGGGTCAATAATGTGACCGTAGTTAATCGTGTGACTGGCAACTTTGGTTAAGTTTTTACCTTTAAAGACGCGGTTGGCAATCACAACGGCCTCTTCTCCACTCAAACGAATAATTGAAATTGCCCCTTCACCAGGTGGCGTACTAATTGCGGCAATCGTGTCAAATTCTGTTAATGCATCTCCTGCGTTAGCCATGATATTTCCTTTCTGGGTACTAAAAAAGTGCCTACACCACCCCATCATTTGGGTGGCGAAGCACTTTCACTACTTCGGTGATATAGAGTGCGACAACCTACGGGAAAAGTCGAGTCCTAACGCGACAACCCGCCTAATGCGGTCTAGGCATTAAAGGGCTTGTGAGTTAGACGGAGACTTTTGTAGGTTGGAGCACATTTTAAGAGTGCGACAAGGGCCGGTTAAGATCCGTAGCATACTAGGCAGAACCGTTGACTCGGTTTATGAGTCAGTCGGTTGTGACGTATATGTTTAGGAACTTGGCCTTTAGAGCACGTTTTTTATTGTATATAATATTCAACAGTCTACGTCACTACTCAAGCACTACTTAAAAAAGCGTCTTGAATAACTGACAACAGATTTATTCTAATCAGTCAAGTAACATATGTCAACCAATCAAATTATTTTATTTCTAACCTAAGCATCAAGACGAGCAGTTGCTTCCGGTGTCAATTCAATTTTAACGCAACGAAATGGTTCTTTCCCAATGGAAGTCGTTAAAATATCTGGATCGTCTGCTAGTGCACTATGAATTACCTTACGTTCAAAAGCTGGCATTGGTTCCAATGTTTCGCTTTGACCAAGGCTAACTACTTTATCAGCTAAGCGATAAGCAAGGCGTTCAAGTTTTTCAGTGCGTTCTTCACGATAATTTCCAACATTTAGCATTACTTGCGGGTGATTAATGCCAGCTTCACTCAAGTAAGCCGTTGCTAGCGTTTGCATTGCATTTAATGTCCGTCCATACTTGCCGATTAATAAGCCTTCGGTTGTTGTTTCAAATTGAATATTCAAGGTGTTTTGGCCCCAAGTAGCGTTAAGGTCACCTTCAATACCTAAAGCTCCCAGGATGGTCACTAAATAATCAATCACATCATCAGTTGCTTTTTCCCAGCGTTCACGATTTTTAGCTTGACGCTCCAATAATTCTTGGGCTTCAATATCAGCTTGTGAATCTACTGTTTTACCAACACTTGGTTCATCCATTGTTGGCTTTGATTGTGTCGCAACTTGCATTGATTGCATCATCTGATTTTGCTCTTTGATGATAATTTCAACTTCTGCCGATACATGGTATAGCCCAAAAAACTTAGCTTGTCCTGCATTGATTACATAAATTTCAACCTCATTACGGTTAACACCTAGAATTTTTAATCCTCGATTAGTTGCTTCTTCTATTGTTTTTCCTTTAAATCGTGCCATTTTATTTCCCACTTATTATATTCTAAATCCTAATTATACCCAAAATTTGCCTATTTGTACGTGTTAAATCAATAAATATTACAAATAATTCATATATATTACGCAAAAAAAGGTAGAAGACTATAAATCTTTCTACCTTTTTACTATTTTATGAACTTTACTAACTAGCAAACGTCTTTTTTAATTAAACCAAATTCCAATCTCACGTTCAGCATGTTCGACACTATCAGAACTATGCACGACATTACGCATAACTCCATCAGACCACTGCCGGCCAAAATCACCGCGAATAGTTCCAAAATCAGCTTCCAATACATTAGTTTGACCAGCCATCCGTCGAAAAACATCTACTACACTAATTCCACTTGCAATAATTGCTACAATTGGTCCTTCTTGCATGTATTTAACCATTTCAGGATAGAATGGTTTATCAATTTTATCTTGATAATGCTGATCCAATTGTGCGCGGGTTGCGTATGTTACCTTAAGTGCTTCAATCTGATAGCCTTTACGTTCCAAACGAGTGATTACTTCGCCAATATGCCCTTGGCTAACACCATCTGGCTTAACTAAAATTAACGTCCGTTCTTGACCCATAATTAAATCCATCGCTTTCATGATTTATAAGTACGTTATTATTAATAACTATATTAACTATTCTATCTGATTTTGTTTTATTTTTCACATTTTTGGCATAAACCAATATTATTTTGCTTATATCTTGATTTAAATAAATTTTATGGTTTTTGTTCACTTATTCACGTATTTTCAGGAAATATTTTGATTTACTCATAATTATTTCCCGAAAATGGTTTTATCCAATAAAAAAGTGTCAAGATTCATCATCTTGACACTTAATGTTACTTACTTCTTTTTAAGCGCATTTCGGCGTGCTTTTTCAAGCTTCCGTTGGCGTGCTTTTTCAGCCGCTTTCTTTTCAGCGCGTGCTGCATTAATCTTAAATGGATTTTGGATAAACCAAGTTTGCACCATTTGGAAGGCGTTTGAAGCCACCCAATAAAGTGATAATGCTGATGGCAATGATAAAGCAGTAATAAAAATAATTACCGGCATCATAAATGTCATCGATTTAGTAATCCCTGTTTGCTCTGGCGCTGAAGCCATTGCTAACCACGAACTACCAAATGTAAAGATTGCTGCTAAGATTGGTAATACCAAAAATGGATCTTGGTGACCAAGTTGAAGCCACAAGAAGTGACCAGTGCGCAATTCTTGTGTTCGGAAAATCGCTTGGTACAAAGCAATCAAGATTGGCATTTGTACTAACAATGGCAACAAGCTTGCAAATGGGTTAACCCCTGCTTCTTTGTATAATTCTTGTGATTCACGTTGCATTGCAAGCCGTGATTCATTATCACGACCTGGATATTTTGCTTGCAAGGCTTTAATTTGAGGTTGTAAATCTTGCATTTTCAACATTGATTTTGATTGATAAATCATCAATGGCAAAATAATAATCCGAATAATTAACGTGAACGCAATAATCCCAAACGCATAATTGTTTCCCAAAAAGTGAGATAAACCAATTAACGCACGGGAGAAGTTCAAGATAATGCCACCATCCCAGATACCAGTTGAATGTTCTGTGATTGGCTTATTACTGCAGGCAGCTAAAAAGACTGTTAACCCTGCCACCATAGCCACAATTAAGCCAAGCTTTTTTTGTGACCGTTTCTTTGCTGTGTGCATAAATTCTCTCCTACATACTTGAGATTTACGAATAATTACTTATTTGAAGTTGGCAAAAGCGTTGCTAATTGTAGGGCATGAACTAAATTTTCACGAATTTCAGCCATTGGTCGTCCATTAGCAGCTGGACGTGCAATCACAAGAAAGTCGTAATTAGGAGCAATCTGTGCTTTATATTCCAATAACGTTTGCCGGATACGACGCTTCACATATACTCGATCGTGAGCTTTTCCAACCTTTTTTCCCACTGAAATTCCCACTCGAAAGTGCTTAGCGGCCGGCTGCTCCATCTTGTATAGGATAAACATACGATTAGCAACTGAATGTTTGCGATCAAATACTTTTTGAAATTCCGCTTCTTTTTTTACGCGATATGACTTCCGCATTTTTTCCCTCTCAATCCTGGAATAAGCGATAAAAAAAAGTCACTGTGACCAGTGACCTTCTTATGCAGATAACACCTTGCGGCCTTTTTGGCGACGACGTGCTAATACTTTACGTCCGTTTGAAGTGCTCATGCGCTTACGGAATCCGTGGACACGTTCACGGTGACGTTTCTTTGGTTGGTATGTGCGTTTCATTGAGAAGACACCTCCATTCTTTTCTATATATTTACATCGAAATTGTAACATCTCTTTGCATTTCCGTAATATCATAGCACAAAAGTAATTAATTGTGAACTAAAAAAATCGGAATATTTTTTTTAATTACCATAGATTATCCCCAATCTGACAGTCCGTTGTCAACAGGCCTGTGAATTATCTTTTTTTCTATACTTAGTTTTACAAGATTTCTACACAAGTTATCCCAAAATCCACAGCCTGTGAATAGTTATTAACATTCACCTGTGGATAAAGTGGATAACTATTTTAAAGCTTGGCGTGTCTGCTTTTTTAAGCCACAAAAACTGGTGGATAACTATTAAATTTTGAGTTTTCCACTGTTTTATCCACATATTTGTGGGAAAGTAACACACAGTGGTGTGGATTTTTTTATTTTTTTGTCCACACCTGTGGATAACACTGGAAAAATTTTTTATTTATGCTATTCTAGATTAAGTTAAATTTATGATTGAGAAGAGGAACCACAATAATATGGTTGAACGGAACGCATTATGGTCGGCAATTGCTGACCGCTTCAGAAACAAACTGGAGCGTCCATCATATGACAATTTCATCCAGCCAGCTCGTCTAGCACAATTTGATGCCAGCAAACATACGGCTGTGATTGAAGTTCCAAATGAATTATCACGTGATCGGTGGCTAAAAACCTATGCAAAGGAATTTACCACCTTTGCATTTGAAACTAATCAAATGCTACTTGCAAATATTGAAGTACGCGTCGTGGAGCCAGTTGTTGACTTAATTGAAGAAATTGAAAAAAATGATAATCCTGATTTACAACGTCAAGCCGTGCTAAAGCATGGAAATAACTTAGATCCAAAGTATATTTTTGACACGTTTGTTGTTGGGGCTACAAACCAATTAGCATATGGGGCCGCTTTAGCTGTCTCAGAAGGTTCTTTGGAATATAACCCATTGTTACTTTATGGTGGGGTTGGTCTTGGAAAAACTCACTTAATGCAGGCTACTGGTAATAACGCATTATTAAACGATCCAAACCAAAAGGTACTTTATGTAACATCCGAACAGTTTACCAATGACTTTATTAGCGCTGTGCGAAATGGAACTACCGAAAAATTACGCGAAGAATATCGCAATGCCGACTTATTATTAGTCGATGATGTCCAATTCTTATCTGGTAAAGAATCAACCCAACAAGAATTTTTTCACACCTTTAATGATATTTTGGGACATAGTGGTCGGATTGTAATGACCTCAGACCGCTTGCCAAAAGACATTCCCGATTTAGAAGATCGCTTAGTATCTCGATTCCAGTGGGGATTATCAGTTGATATCAATAAACCAGACTTTGAAACTAGAATTGCTATTTTGTTAGAAATGTCTGAAAAAGAAAATATTGAAGTTGATCGTAATGTGATTGAATTTATTGCTAAACAAGTCGACAGTAATGTCCGTGAACTTGAAGGCGTATTTAAACGTGTTGCTGTAATATCTAAATTTGATAGCGGTGTTAAAGCAACCATTGATGATGCTACTAAGATTTTAGCGGAACTTGATATCGCACAAAAATCAGAAGTTACAATTGGCTTTATCCAAGAAACTGTGGCTAAATTCTTTAATATATCAGTTGCTGATTTAAAGGGGAAAAAACGGAACAAAGAAATCGTTATTCCTAGACAGATTGCCATGTACTTATCACGTGAATTGACTGATAATTCATTACCTAATATTGGCCGTGAATTTGGTGGTAAGGATCATACAACAGTGATGCACGCAACTGAAAAGATTTCAAATAATTTAGAAAAAAATAGTCCCTTGCAAAAAAATATCGCCATATTAAAAAAACAAATTAGTGGCGAATAAGTTATTCACTTGTGGATAAGTTATTAATAATTAACATAATATCCACACATGAATACACAGGTATGTTTCTTGACATAGCTGGTTTCGTATTAGTTTTCCACAGTATCCACAATACCTATTACTACTACGAACTTTTTATATATAATATCTATATACTTAAACACTCAGATTGGAGCTCGAACTCATGAAATTTACTGTCAATCGTGCAGCCTTTATCAAGGAACTTAACGATGTGTCACGCGCCATTGCATCACGAACAACAATTCCTGTTTTGACAGGTTTAAAATTAGTTGTTGATCAAGATGGAATTACTTTAACAGGTAGTGATTCAGATATTTCAATTGAAACTACTTTAAGTATTGCTGATGAAGCTGCTGCTTTAAATATTGAACAGCCAGGTTCAATTGTTTTACCAGCACGTTTCTTTATTGACATTGTTAAACAATTACCAGCACAAGCAATGACTTTAGAAATGACTACTGGATTTCAAACTAAAATTACATCTGGTTCAGCATCATTTACAATTAACGGTTTAGATGCCAATTCATATCCTAATTTGCCAGAAATTGAAGCCACTAATTCCGTAACTTTAAGTGCGGATACTTTACGTGAAATAATTTCTCAAACTGTAATTGCCGTTTCAAATCAAGAAAGTCGCCCAATTTTAACAGGAGTTCACTTTAGCTTAAGTGAAAACCAGTTTTTAGCAGTTGCAACTGATTCTCACCGACTTGCACAACGTAAAGTTGCCTTAGAGGATACATTAGCTGCAAGTGCTGACGTGATAATTCCTGGTAAGTCACTTAATGAATTGGCTAAAATGCTTGAAAATGTTGAAACAGTTGAAATGCGAATTGCTGAAAATCAAGTATTGTTTATCTTGGGTAAAACATTGTTCTACTCACGCTTACTTGAAGGTAATTACCCTGATACAACTCGTTTAATCCCTAAGGAAAGTGATACAACCGTTACTTTTAACGCTACGGAATTACTTTCAGCCATTAACCGGGCATCATTACTTTCACATGAATCACGCAACAATGTGGTTAAATTAGAAATTGATCCAAGTGGGGCCAAAATTACTGGTAACTCACCTGATGTTGGGCAAGTTGAAGAAGCTTTAAACGTGAAAGTACAAGCTGGTAACGAATTGGCAATTTCATTTAACCCTGATTACATGAAGGATGCTTTGCGTTCATTTGGTAATATCGATATTGAAGTTAGCTTCACAACTGCTTTACGACCATTTACCTTGATTCCAGTTGAAAATGGCGAAAGCTTTATTCAATTAATCACGCCAGTACGGACATTTTAAAAAAGTCTAAAAATCGCCAATACTTATCCACATGTGGATAAGTATTGGCGATTTTTAGACTTTTTTAATAATTTAAATTCTTGGTAATTAAAGTATTTCCAACTTGCCTAAAAAATAGCTAAATGGCGTTTTAAGCTAAAATGAGCTAATTTTTACGAAATATAATAAATCTATCTAAGACTATTCTTTTTTGTTCAAACCGTTTTAAAACGCTAATTGAATTGTTTTAATCGCACAAAAACGGTATAATTAGCTAGTATATTAGTGTCGAGTCGAGTTATTAGTTACTCATTTAGAGAAGTTAATCAAAAACTTGGCTGCAAGAGAAAATAGGACGGTTTAAATGGCAACAGAAGTATTGATAAACACAGAATACATAACCCTTGGACAAATGTTGAAGATTGAAAACGTGATTAGCTCTGGTGGCCAAGCTAAATGGTTTTTATACGAAGTTGAAGTGCTTGTTAATGGTGAGCATGATGAACGTCGCGGGCGTAAATTATATCCTGACGATGTTGTATCAATTCCAGACTTTGGCGACTTTGTCATTCGTGCTAAATAAAAGAATTCATGCAATTAGCGAATTTAACGCTGCATAACTATCGTAACTATGAGAATTTAACGGTCACCTTTGCACCGGGTGTGAATGTCTTATTAGGACCTAATGCCCAGGGAAAAACAAATTTGTTAGAAGCGATATATGTCTTAGCTCTAGCTCGATCTCATCGGACTAGTAGTGATAAAGAATTGATTAACTGGCAAGCTGATGATGCCCGTATTAGTGGTAAAATTCACCGCCAACATGGTGATATCCCATTAGAATTACAATTTACAAAAAAAGGTAAAAAAGCCAAGGTAAATCACTTAGAGCAAGCAAAATTGTCGCAATACATTGGTCATTTAAATGTGGTTTTATTTGCACCTGAGGATTTAGAACTCGTTAAAGGGGCGCCTAGTGTCCGGCGTAATTTTATTGATCGTGAGTTTGGACAAATTAATCCTAAATATTTATATAATGCGAGTCAGTATCGCATCATTTTGCGCCAACGTAATAATTACTTACGGCAGCTAATGACCAAGCAAGCAAAGGATTTAATTTATCTGGATGTTTTAACTGATCAATTAATTGAATTTGGGGCACAAATTTTATTAGCTCGTAAAATACTCTTAGAGAAACTTGAAATTGCAGCAGCACCAATTCAAGCATCAATAACTAATGATCGAGAACATTTAGTTTTCGAATATGCATCACCGATTGTATTAGCAGAATTAACAGATTTAGCTGCGATAAAACAAGCATTAATTGAACGCTATGCTAAGCAACGAACTCGAGAAATTCAGCAAGGAACAACCTTAGTTGGCCCGCATCGTGATGATTTACAATTTATTGTTAATGGTAAAAATGTGCAGACATATGGATCACAAGGTCAACAGCGAACAACTGCTTTGGCGGTAAAACTCGCAGAAATTACTTTGATGAAAGACGAAACTGGTGAGTACCCAGTATTGTTATTGGATGATGTGTTATCAGAATTAGATACACATCGCCAAACACATTTATTAAAAACGATTCAAGATAAAGTGCAAACATTCATTACGACACCTAGTTTGAATGATATTGCGCAACAATTAATCAATGAACCAAAAGTTTTTGCTATAAAAGCAGGACAGTTAACGGAGGAAAATGATGGCTGAAGATAATATCCAAGATTTAGCAGCTGATAATGCAGAGGTAGATGCTGATAAAGCAACACAAATGCAAACTAATGCTGCAGAATATGATGCAAGTCAAATTCAGGTGCTTGAAGGTCTAGAAGCAGTTCGTAAGCGTCCCGGAATGTATATTGGGACAACTACTTCACAAGGACTTCATCACTTAGTATGGGAAATTGTTGATAATGGAATTGATGAAGCTCTTGCAGGCTTTGCTGATCATATTACAGTGACAATTGAAGCCGATAACTCAATTACTGTTACTGATAATGGTCGTGGAATTCCAGTTGATATTCAAGCCAAGACTGGTAAACCAGCCTTAGAGACAGTTTTTACAGTCTTGCATGCCGGAGGTAAATTTGGCGGTGGCGGATATAAGGTTTCTGGTGGACTTCACGGGGTGGGGGCGTCAGTTGTTAATGCTTTATCAACTAATTTAGATGCTAAAGTTGTCCGTGATGGTAAGGTATATGCCATGACTTTTGAACGTGGGCATGTAACTAAAAATATGCACATTTTGGATGAAACTCCCGAACTTGAACGTGGAACAATTGTTCATTTCTTACCAGATCCAGATATTTTTCAAGAAACTCAAATTTTTGATGCCAAAATTTTAACAACACGGGTCCGTGAATTAGCTTTCTTAAATAAAGGTTTGCGAATTTCAATTACGGACAATCGTGAAGGTGAGCCAGCTACACAATCATTCCACTACGAAGGTGGGATTAAAGAATATGTAAAATATTTGGACGAAAAAAAGGATGTCTTATTTGACGAACCGGTCTATGTTGAAGGTTTGGAAAAGGGCATCATGGTCGAAGTGGCCTTGCAATATACGGATGATTATCATTCAAACTTATTATCATTTACAAATAATATCCATACGTATGAAGGTGGAACTCACGAAACTGGTTTTAAAACTGCTTTGACACGGGTAATTAACGACTACGCGCGCCAAAATAAATTAATCAAAGAAAATGAAGACGCTTTGAGTGGGGAAGATGTGCGAGAAGGTTTAACGGCAGTTGTGTCAGTTAAACACCCTGATCCTCAATTTGAAGGTCAAACGAAAACTAAACTTGGGAACTCAGATGCGCGGCAAGCAACTGATCGGATGTTCTCAGAGACGTTCTCACGCTTTATGTTGGAAAACCCGGATGTGGCCCGAAAAATCGTTGAGAAGGGTTTAATTGCCTCTAAAGCCCGGGTCGCTGCCAAGCGGGCACGGGAAATGACACGTAAAAAGTCTGGTTTGGAAATTTCTAACTTGCCTGGTAAATTAGCAGATAACTCTTCAAAAGATCCTGCTATTTCAGAATTATTTATCGTCGAAGGGGATTCAGCCGGGGGGTCTGCTAAGCAAGGCCGTTCACGGTTGACGCAAGCAATCTTGCCAATTCGAGGTAAAATTTTGAACGTGGAAAAAGCCTCAATCGATAAAGTTTTAGCGAATGAAGAAATTCGCTCACTCTTTACAGCGATGGGGACTGGTTTTGGTGGCGATTTTGATATTTCTAAAGCACACTATCATAAATTAATTATTATGACTGATGCCGATGTTGATGGGGCCCATATTCGGACGCTCTTGTTGACATTATTCTATCGTTACATGCGTCCGCTTGTTGAAGCAGGATATATTTATATTGCACAACCACCTTTGTATCAAGTTCGCCAAGGTAAATTTGAAAAGTATGTTGATTCTGATGAAGAATTGGAAGAATTAATTGGTCAATTACCAGCAGCACCTAAGCCAGCTATTCAACGTTATAAAGGGCTTGGGGAAATGGACGCCGAACAATTGTGGGAAACTACTATGGATCCAGAACGCCGTCGTTTATTACGCGTAGATCCAGCGGATGCAATTGAAGCTGACCAAGTATTTGAAATGTTGATGGGGGACAAAGTTGAACCTCGTCGAGAATTTATTGAAAACAATGCCGTCTTTGTTAAGGACTTGGATTTCTAAATACGATTTGGTACGTAGTGATAATTAATGTTGTCATAGTACGGAAAGGAACATATTTTGACTGAAGAAAGTTTTTCAAAACAAGATGGACGCATCACAGATGTTAATCTTGGAAACACGATGCGCGAATCATTTTTAAGCTATGCGATGTCAGTTATCGTAGCACGGGCGTTACCAGATGTTCGTGATGGGATGAAACCAGTTCACCGTCGGATTTTGTATGGCATGAATGAACTTGGGGTGACGCCTGATAAACCATACAAAAAATCAGCCCGGATTGTCGGGGATGTCATGGGGAAATATCACCCCCATGGTGACTCTGCAATCTATGAATCAATGGTGCGAATGGCCCAAGACTGGAGTTACCGTTATCTATTAGTAGATGGGCATGGTAACTTTGGATCAATCGATGGTGATAGTCCTGCCGCCATGCGGTATACCGAAGCAAAAATGTCCAAAATTGCAATGGAAATGCTCCGTGATATTAACAAAAATACCGTTGATTTTGGTGCTAACTATGATGGTACCGAACGCGAACCATTAGTATTACCTGCGCGTTTCCCTAACTTGTTGGTTAACGGGGCTTCAGGGATTGCCGTAGGGATGGCGACTAATATTCCACCACATAATTTACATGAGGTAATTGCGGGATTACACATTTTGATGAATAATCCAGAAGCAACCACGGCTGACTTGATGGAAGCTATTCCAGGCCCTGATTTCCCAACCGGGGGAATTGTGATGGGGAAAGCCGGAATTCGTAAAGCATACGAAACTGGTAAAGGAACAGTCACAGTCCGTGCCAAAGTTGATATTGAAGTTGAAAAAAATGGTCGCGAACGCATTATTGTAACTGAATTCCCATATATGGTTAATAAAGCTAAATTAGTTGAACGGATTGCTGATTTAGCACGTGAAAAACGAGTTGAAGGGATTACGGGTGTTAATGATGAATCTGACCGTGATGGTTACCGGATGGTCGTTGATGTTCGTCGCGACACTTCAGCAAGTGTTGTTTTAAATAACTTGTACAAAAATACATTATTACAAACAACATTTAGCTTTAATATGTTGGCGATTAAAGATAAACAACCAAAAGTATTAGGCTTAAAAGAAATGTTAGTAGCCTATTTGGAACATCAACAAGAAGTTATTCGTCGACGGACCGAATTTGACTTGAAGAAGGCCCAAGCACGGGCGCATATTTTAGAAGGTTTACGAATTGCCTTAGATCATATCGATGCAATTATTAAAGTTATTCGATCATCTGAAACATCTGAAATTGCTAAGAAGCATTTGATGGAAAATTACCAATTATCTGATAAACAAGCACAAGCAATTTTAGATATGCGTTTAGTTCGTTTAACAGGCTTGGAACGCGATAAGATTGAAAATGAATATAATAATTTATTAGAATTGATTGCTGATTTACAAGATATCTTAGCTAAGCCAGAACGAATTAATGAGATTATTTATCAAGAATTACTTGAAATTCAAGATAAATTTGGGGATGACCGCCGTACTGAATTACAGGTTGGTGACGTAACTTCCATTGAAGATGAAGATTTGATTGAAGAAGAAGATGTAATCATTACATTAACGCATAATGGTTATGCCAAGCGTTTAGCAACATCAGAATTCAAATCACAACACCGTGGTGGCCGTGGGGTGCAAGGAACTGGTGTCCATGATGATGATTTCGTTGAACATTTGATTTCAGCATCAACGCATGACACTCTCTTGTTCTTCACTAACCTTGGTAAAGTATACCGTTTGAAAGGATATGAAATTCCTGAATACGGACGCAATGCTAAGGGAATTCCGGTAATTAACTTATTGGGAGTTGAAGGCGGTGAAAAGATCCAAGCCGTGATTAATGTGCGTGGCGATGCTAAAACAAGTAAAGACTTCTTGTTCTTTACAACGTTAAATGGGGTTGTTAAACGGACTGCGGTGGCTGATTTTAGTAACATTCGGACAAGTGGGCTACGAGCAGTCAGCTTGCATGATAACGACCAATTAATTAGTGTTAATATCACTGATGGGGCGGCTAACATGATGATTGCCACCCACGCTGGTTATGCAGTATCATTTGCTGAAGCAGATGTTCGTCAAATGGGACGTTCAGCAGCTGGGGTGCGTGGTATTCGTTTACGTGAAGGTGACTATGTAATTGGGGCAGATATTTTGCTCCCTGATCATAAAGTCTTAGTAATTACTGAAAATGGTTATGGTAAGCAAACCCCAATCACTGAATACCCAATCAAGGGCCGTGGTGGTAAAGGGATTAAAACGGCTAATGTTACTGAAAAGAACGGTCCATTAGCTGGGATGGCCATTGTTAATGGTAGTGAAGACATTATGTTAACTACTGACCGTGGGGTAATGATTCGTTTCGGTTCTGAAAATGTTTCTGAAACTGGTCGGGCAACCCTTGGAGTACGGCTAATTCGTCTTGAAGATAATGCTAAGGTAGCAACTTTAGCGAAGGTTGATAAGGAAGTAGAAACTTCTGCTACTGAAGAATTAGTATTAACAGTAGATACTGATGAAGCAGTTGTTAGTGAAGCAACGACCCCAACGGAAGCAGAAACCGCTAAAGTGCAAAATTTTGCTGATGAACTAGTTAGCGAAAATGAAGTCAATGAAGAAAAGTAAGTTGACATTGTAACGTATTTTAGAAGTTCAAAGCTAAATGTGGCTGAGATTTGATTAATTTTAGTAGTAATTTGTAGCTAAAATTAATTTAAAAAAGCCCATATATTCGAAATATACGAAAATATCCCAGGAAAATCATTTTCCTGGGATATTTTTATTAGGATATTTTCAATACTATTTAACTTTTAGTGTATGTTTTTTATAAAAGTTTTTTGGTCAATTATGAAGTAACTGCGTATTATTTCTGTTAGTAAGGGCCATTGTAACCGTCGTTTGAGCTAAAGTTGCTTGGGCATCAATTACAAATTCTGATGGATACGGTTCGCGGGCTTGAGCAACTGATAATTCCGTACAGCCTAAAATAACATAATCACAGTGGGCGTCAATCAATAATCGATTAATTAACGTATGATATTTAGTGCTGTCAACAAAGTCGTTATCTTTAACGTCATCGTAAATGAACTGCATCGTCATTTTTTGCCAAGCTGGTTCAAGGAGCACCACATCACCACCAAGTGATTCAATGTATTGTTGGTAGATGTGGGATTCAATGGTGCCATTAGTAGCTAATAAACCAATCCGGGGATGTTTATTTTCCATATTAAAGCATTGTTGGGCGGCTAATTGGGGCATGTTGAGAATCGGAAAATTAGCGGCTTGTTCTAATTGGGGTAAGAAATAGTGGGCGGTATTACAAGTAATCACCGCAAAATCAGCCCCGCAAGCATTGAGCTTAGTAACGTCATCAAGGAGGGGCGGTAAAGGATTATCAGTTGATTTGCCCAAAATATATGCAGTACGATCAGGAATTTGGGCATCATTGATTACCAAATAATTTAAATATTCTTGATCTGAATGTGCAGGTGTTAAATCGTTAATTGCACTAACAAAGGTTTCCGTAGCTTTGGTTCCCATGCCACCGATAATCCCAAAAAAGTTCTTCATTATTTCTGGCCTCCAAATTTTTACTAATGTCATCTTAACGTCAAAATGATTAGAAATCAATTAAAAATAATGACAATTAGATTTGAATGATTAAATTAATATAATTAATATTAAGCTTAATCAATATAATTTAAAACGGTATACTTAAAAATAAATACGTATGATATCAACTAGAGGACTTACTTATGAAATTACTACATACTGCCGATTGGCATATCGGTAAGCAATTAAATCAATTTAATTTGATTGACGTACAAAAAGATGCTTTTCAACAAATTAGTACTATTGCCAAAGATGAAGCGGTTGACGGTATTATTATTGCGGGTGATTTATATGACCGTGCAATTCCAAGTGTTGAAGCTGTTAAAAGCTTTGATCTAATGTTAAAACAGTTAAATTTGGAGCAAAATTTACCGATTTATGCCATTTCAGGTAATCATGATGGGGCTAATCGTTTAAACTTTGCTCGTGACTGGTTTGGCACACAACAGCTATATTTAAATACTAAAATTAAAGAAGCACTTATCCCAATCGAAACACCAACTGCGCAAATTTTCTTATTACCTTATTTCGATCCCCAAGATGCTCGAATTTTTTATAATGTTTCAGTTGAAAGCAATGAACTGCGCACAATTCAACAAGCAATGGAACGAGTCGTTACTGATATCATTGCCCAATTTGATCCGCAAAAACGACATATTTTAGTGACGCACTTTAACGTGCAAGGAACAGATAATGAAAATTATGAACTAACCTCTGAAACAACATCAACGGTGGGCGGGTTAAACACGGTTGCTGCTAGTACGTTTGCGGCGTTTGATTATGTGGCACTTGGCCATCTGCACTTATGGCAAGCATCACCCACAAAACAAATTCGGTATAGTGGTTCACCAGTTAAATTCAATACTAAGGAAGCTCAAAATAAAAAAGGGGTCTATATTGTTGATATTCCAGATGATGGGCCGATAAAATATACTTTTAAAGAAATTATTCCTAATAAGGATTTATATGTTTTACGTGGAACATTTGCGGAATTAACTGCACCGGCCACTTATGAACAATATCCTGCTAAAGGGGCGGCTTTTTTTAGCATTCAATTACTTGATCGGCCGCAAGCTAAAAATATTCGTCAACAATTGGAAGAAATTTACGGCGATGTGGTTGAGTTAAAATATCATGTTAATTCAACGCTAGTTAACACTAGTCATCAACAATTACAAGAGCGGGCTGATATATCTGATAGTGAAATTATTAAACAATTTTATGCGGCTGTAATGGCCCCAGATGAATTAAGTCAAGCACAGAGTGACATGATTGATCACATATTAACGACATTACGCAGTGAAAGTGAGGAACAAGCTTAATGCGCCCAATTAAAGTTGAAATGAATTATTTTGGTCCCTATGCCCATGGAGTCGTTGATTTTGATCGATTCACGGCCAGTCCATTATTTTTAATTAGTGGCCAAACTGGGGCGGGAAAAACAACGATTTTTGATGCAATGACCTATGCCTTATTTGGTGAAGGCAGTGGTAGTCGTAAACCCGAAGATATGCGCTCGGATTTTGCAACGTTAAATGATACGACGAGTGTTCGCTTTTGGTTTGAACAACAAGGGACAACCTATTTAGTAACACGAACGCCAGCCCAGGAACGGGCCGCTAAACGTGGTAGTGGGACGACAATGGGCTTAGCGAGTTGTGCGGTATCTGAATATGATATGCGCACTGAACAAGAGCAAGGCACGAGTTACACGAAGAAAAAAGATGTTGATGAGTTTATTAAAGATTTGATTTCATTAACCGCTGACCAATTCCGACAAATAATTTTATTACCGCAAGCTCAATTCCAAAAATTCTTAACCGCTGATAGTGGCGATAAAGAAAAAGTATTACGAGATTTATTTGGCACGAAATTATTTTTAGACTTTAGCGAGCAGTTGAAAATGCAAGCAAGTGAATTAGGTAAACAACAAGAAGCTCAGACAACCCAAATTAATAATTTATTTGAGCAAGTTAAATGGACTGAGGATGAAGCACTAGCTTTCCAAGCAGCGCGAACATTAGCTGAAAAGCAAGCGTGTTTAGCTACTAAAGTCAATGATCAACAAGCAGCTAATATGCAAGCTCAATTACAATTGACCACTTTAGATGAACAATTAACGGTAAAAACGCAAGCCCTAACTGCTGGGGAACTTTTACAAAAAGATTTTGCACGGTTAGCGGCATTAATGCAAGAACAGACAGAATTAAGTGCACAAAGTCAGCTAATGGCAGCTAATCAAGCTGAGGTCCGTAAATTACAGTGGGTTAACCAGCAAGCACCGTTGATGGATCAATATCAACAACTAAGCCAAGCTTTACCGAATTTAGCGACCCAAGTAACGACTATGGCAGCCAATGTAGCAACATTAACGGCAGAAAATGCGCAATTAACGGTGACAGCTAATGAATTAGCCCAAGTACAACCAATGATTGATGAAGCGATTATTACGCAAGGTAAAATTACCAATTATTTAATTCCATTAGCCGAACGTAAATTACGTTTAAGTGCGAATATGGATGCAGCGGATGCTAATGCACGCATGGTTCAAGCAAAAATTAGTACACAAAATAAGCAAATTAAAACGACAGAAAGTCAATTAGCGACGCAAAATACGGAATTAACTCACGATCCTGATTTTACCGCAGCGAGTACCCAGTTAGTAACATTACAAGCAGACATTAAGCAAGCTAATAATGTGGCTGAAAAGTTAGCAGAAGGACAACAAAGTTTAGCACAGGTTGCTGAGCAAAAAGCCACTATCGAAGTTCAAAGTGCAAAGTTAACAACCGTTATCGCTGCAGCCAATCAAGCGGTTGACCAACAACGACAACGACGTCAAAGCTTAATGATTGCCCAATTACAAAATGAACTTACAGACGGTCAAGCATGTATTGTTTGTGGCGCTTTAGAGCACCCAGCAGTGACAAAAATGGCACATCAACAAGTGACTGATGCCGAAATTAGAGCGGCGATAGATGAGTTAGAGGCGCAACAAACCGCCTTAGCGGAAAATACTGCCCAAGCCCAGGTCTTAGCTGAAAAATTAATGGAACTAACAACTAGTCAACAAGCTAAGCAAGCCCAAGTAACAACATTAACGATTGAATTAGGAGAATTAAATACTGCTTTAGGGGAATTAGTTCAGCGTGAATTTACCGTTGCTGGTCCAGCTGAATTTAATTTTAGTGCTTGGCAACAAGTTGTGGCCTTAATTCAAACAGATCTTAATAAGCAACAAGCACATCATAAAGCCTTACAAGCTAACATTGATACTTTAAATGACCAACTTAAAAATGATCGGCAACAATTAGCCAAACTCCAAACTAAAGAAGCTCAATATATTGGCATTCGTAAAACGAATGCCGCTGAACTAGCTGATATCAGTACCGAAGTGTGCGACTTAGCGACGGTGAAGGAGTATCAAACTGAATTGAGTGCAATAACTACCAAAATAGATTTACACCAAACTAAAGTTACTAAGTTACAAGCTCAACAACAGCAACAACAAATTGCCTTAGCTGATGCTAAAGCTAAGCACACTAGTTTACAAGCACAACAAACGAGTGTTGCCACTGAATTAACGGCTGTCACAAAGCAATTAACGGCCGCTCTAGCGACGAAAACAACAGTGTCGACACTTGATGAGTTAGAAGCATTAATTGCACAAGAACGACGTGAAAACCGCCAAGAAATACTTACCAAAATCTTGGCAGCTTACGAAACTAATCAAAAGCGGGTTGTAACTGAAATTAAGATGTTAAAGACAACTCTTAAAGATAAACAACAACCTGATTTAACAGCAATTAAAGCCACTATTGAGGGACTTAAAGTACAGCAACAAGCGGCACAAACCATCCAAACCGAAGTATATGCCCAAGTGATGCAACTTGAACAAACACAAGATGCAATTACCAAAATCGTAACAGCAATTGGCAAGCAAGCCGACGTATTAAATCAATTAACGCAACTGGCAGCGGCTGTGAACGGTAAAAATGACCGACGCTTAACTTTGGAACGCTATGTTCTCCAAAGTTATTTAATAGAGGTTTTAGAGTATGCCAATGAATACTATTTTGCCGATTTAACTAATGGCCGCTATCAGTTTGATATCAACCAAGCAACGGGGAGCTATGCAACTAAAACTGGTTTAGAAATCAATATTTATGATAATGATGCTGATGAGTTCCGGTCAGTTGATACTCTTTCAGGTGGGGAAACCTTTTTAGCATCATTAGCAATTGCATTATCATTGGCAGAAGTTATCCAGAATAAAGCTGGTGGTATTCGCATTGATGCGTTATTTATTGATGAAGGTTTTGGTTCTTTGGATGAAGAAACTTTAGAAAAAGCGATGGAAGCTCTTAATAAACTAGAACGTAGCGGGCGAATTATTGGCATAATTTCGCACGTCGAATCAATGAAACAAGAAATTCAGCAACAATTAAAAGTTGTTAAACGTGGTGATGGCCAAAGTGAATTAAAGTACCAATTAGCATAAATTTTTTTAATGAAAGCATGGCAAAAAATTTTTTCAAACGTATCTTATTGTTGATCGTAAGCATTTGAAATAAAAAAATCTTTTAGGTTGTATGATTCATAAAAAAGTGCTATCATACTAAATTGTTAGTGCATAAATAAAAGGCACTTTCCTTACTACTCTTTGAAGAGTAGTCATAGACCATAAGGAGGAGAACAGTTCAAATGACTTACGAATTAACTTACATCATTCGTCCTGACTTGGATAGTGAAGCAAAAACTGCTTTGGTAGAACGCTTTGACAAGATCTTGACAGACAACGGTGCAGCTATTGCTGATTCAAAGGACTGGTCAACTCGTCGTTTTGCATACGAAATCTCACGTTTCCGTGAAGGAACTTACCACATTGTGAATTTTGATGCTAACGATGACGCGGCTATCAACGAATTTGACCGTCTTGCTAAGATCAGCCAAGACATCTTACGTCACATGATCGTTAAGCGTGAAGCTTAATTTTCATTAGTGTTAACTATCATTGCATTAATTTGCAAGCATGAAAGGAGCATTATTCGTTATGATTAATCGAGTTGTCTTAGTTGGTCGTTTAACTCGTGATGTTGAACTTCGTTACACCCAAGGTGGTGCAGCGGTTGGTTCATTTACTATTGCGGTTAATCGCCAATTTACCAATCAACAAGGTGAACGTGAAGCTGATTTTATTAACGCCGTTATTTGGCGGAAGTCAGCCGAAAACCTTGCTAATTTTACCCACAAGGGTTCATTGATCGGTATTGAAGGTCGTTTGCAAACCCGCAATTACGAAAATCAACAAGGTACCCGTGTTTATGTTACAGAAGTAGTCGTTGATAACTTCTCATTGTTAGAATCACGCGCTGATTCAGAACGACATGCAGCAAGTGGCAACAATAACAACTTTGGTGGCAATAACTTTAATAGTGCTCCAAATTCAGCTTCATCAAATGAGAACCCTTACGGGAACAGTTTTGCTGGCAATAGTCAACCAAAACAACCATCAAATAATGATCCATTTGCTTCAAATGGTAATGATATTGATATCTCAGATGATGATTTACCATTCTAAAAAACAGGAGGAACTCAGTCATGGCTCAACAACGTCGTGGCGGTAACCGTCGTCGCCGTAAGGTAGACTTCATCGCCGCAAACCACATTGAATACGTTGATTACAAGGACACTGAATTGTTGGAACGTTTTATCTCAGAACGAGGTAAAATCTTGCCACGTCGTGTTACTGGTACTTCAGCAAAGAACCAACGTAAGCTTACAACCGCTATTAAGCGTGCTCGTATCATGGGCTTACTTCCATTCGTTGCCGAAGACTAATATCAATTACGTCTTTAAGAAACGTGCCCGCATTTATGCGAGCACGTTTTTTTGTAGTTCGTTTTATTAATATTAGCGCTAGTAAGCGAGAATATTAAAAATATGGTAAAATGAACGTTATCAAATTAAGATTACGAGGTAATGAATCGTGAACCGATTCTTCAATGTAAGTAAATTACCAGAGTTTCTACAAAATGGCCGGATTCGAGTTTTATTCACTATCGTTTCCGGGTTAGCAATTATTGGATTAGTTGCAGCTTTTTGGGCTAATATTGTGTTTGGCTTTATTTTTTTCTTTTTAGAAATTGGCGTCTTAATTTATGTTATTGAGATTTTAAAACGTATTGGGGCAGATTCAACACAATATATTTCAGATTTATCATTTCGAATTGAACGTGGTGAGCAAGAGGCTTTAATTGCAATGCCATTAGGTATCTTGTTGTTTAATGAGAAACATGAAATAAGTTGGATTAATCCGTACTTGCAACAGTACTTCGGTGAAGAAAGTGTCATCGGAACTAAATTAGAAGATGCTAGTCCAGAATTAAATGAATTACTAAATGCACAGGTTGATGAAAATGAGCCTAGCAAAATTTTTTGGAAAAATCGGAGTTTCTCAGTTTCAATTCAAGCTAATCTACGTGTTATCTATTTAATGGATATTACATCATACACTGAAATCGAACAACGCTATTTGGATGAACAGCTTGTTTTTGGGATGGTATCGCTTGATAACTATGAAGAAATTGCCGAGCGATTAAATGATTCTGAGGCGTCAGCTTTACGCTCATATGTAACACGAGAATTGACACAATGGACTGAAAATCATGGCATGTATATGCGACGACTTAATACCACACACTTCTTTATTTTAGGTCACGCTGCCAGTTTGTTAAGCTCTGAAAATGATAAATTTTCAATTTTGGATATTGTCCGTGAAACAACGTCAAAACAAAATATTCCAGTTACATTAAGTATGGGATTTGCATATGCAGAAAAAGATTTGGCTAAATTAGCTCAACAGGCACAAGCAAATCTTGACTTAGCCTTAGGGCGTGGTGGTGATCAAGTAGTTGTCAAGGCTAGTGAAGAAGAAGCTCGTTTTTATGGTGGAAAAACCAATCCGATGGAAAAGCGGACTCGAGTTCGAGCACGGATGGTTTCACAAGCTTTGACTGATTTAATTAGCCAAGCTGACCATATTTATATTATGGGACATAATAACCCTGATATGGATGCACTTGGTTCGGCATTAGGTCTTCGGCGAATTGCGCAAATGAATGGTAAAGCAGCATCAATTATAGTTGACAGTAGGAATGTGCATAGTGATATTCAAATGTTGTTGGCTGAGGTTAATAAAGTTGAAGTTGATAAAAATGCTTTTATAACATATGAAGAGGCATTGATTAATGCGACTGATGATAGTTTATTGGTTATGGTTGATCATTCAAAACCATCAATTTCAATGGAACCACAGTTATATCATAAATTACAATCACGCGTAGTAATAATTGATCACCATCGACGTAGTGAAGAATTTCCTGATAATCCAATGTTGGTATATATTGAACCATATGCTTCCTCAACTGCTGAATTGATTACGGAGTTATTTGAATATCAAGATCATGAACAAGATCCAATTAATCGGATTGAAGCAACTGCTTTATTAGCCGGAATTCAAATAGATACAAAATCATTTACATTAAGAGCTGGAACTCGGACTTTTGACGCTGCTAGTTATTTACGTTCTGCTGGTGCAGATGCTGGGTTAATTCAACAATTTATGAAAGAAAATGTTGAAAGTTATATGGCTCGCACACATTTATTAGAATCAGTAAAAATAGTTGGAAATGCAGCAATTGCTATGGGTGAAAATGATGTTATCTATGATAATGTTGTGGCAGCTCAAGCAGCTGATTCATTATTGCAAGTTCTAGGAATTGAACAATCGTATGTGATAACATTACGTAATGATGGCAGAGTTGGTGTATCAGCACGTTCAACGGGACAGATTAGTGTTCAAATGATTATGGAACAAATGGGTGGTGGTGGTCATTTATCAAATGCAGCTACCCAAGTTGCTGACAGTACAGTTGATCAGGTTGGTCAACAATTACGTGAACTATTAGCTACACAAGAAATTTAAAAGGGGTAAAAAGATGAAAATTATTTTTTTAGAAGATGTTAAAGGTCGTGGTAAGAAAGGTGAGGTAAAAGAAATTCCAGATGGATTTGCAAACTTTCTTATTAAAGGTAAAAAAGCAGCCCTTGCTAACAATTCTGCGATGAGTGCTATTAAGGGACAAAAGAAAGCCCAAGATCGTGAAGCTGCTGAAGAATTAGCTGCAGCTAAACAATTGAAAGCTAAACTTGAAGATGATAAGACAGTTGTTCAAATTCATGCTAAGGCGGGTGCTGATGGTCGGCTATTTGGTGCAGTATCTTCAAAACAAGTTGTTGAGGCAATGCAAAAACAATTTGGTATTAAAATTGATAAACGTAAGCTTGATATGAAGCAACCAATTCGTTCAATGGGATATACTAATGTATCATTGAAATTACACCATGAAGTTGATGCCAATGTCCGTGTTCACGTGGTTGAATAATAAATATAAGTAAATAAATTAATAATAACAAGCGATAAAGTCGACATGAACTTTAGTTCATGTCGACTTTTATTATTGCTTTGACCACAGATGTTATATAATAGATGGGACTTATTTGAAAAGGAGAGGGTAGCATGAATAACGATGAAATGCGAATGCCACCGCAAAGTGTTGAGGCCGAACAGTCGGTTTTAGGGGCGATTTTTCTAAACGCTACCCAAAAAGATGCTTTAGCGGAAGCTGATCAATATTTGACACCACAAGATTTTTATCGGCAAGCACACACACTTATTTACAAAGCAATGAAGGAGCTTGATGAGGCTGATTTGCCCATTGACATCATTACTTTACAAAATAAGCTTAATAGTGAGGGTACTTTAGAAAATGTCGGTGGCGTGGCGTATTTGGCGGAATTAGCTGGTGCAGTACCAACTGCGGCTAATATTGGTTACTACGCGCAAATTGTGAAGGAAAAAGCAGTTTTAAGACGTGCAATAAATATAATGACTGACGGGATTGCTAAGGCTTTCTCAGAAGAAGAGCCATCTGAAGATTTATTAGCTAACTTAGAGGCTAAACTTGAAGCAGTAGCAGAGAATCAAGTTAATGCAGATTTTTTAAATATTCAAGATGTTTTAAAAGATGCGTTACAAGAAATTGAGCGTAATTCACAAAATCAAGATATTGTAACAGGCTTATCGTCTGGATTTCATGAATTAGACGCGCTAACAACTGGTTTTCACGGTGGTGAACTAATTATCATCGCTGCCCGACCAGCTGTTGGTAAGACCGCTTTTGTGCTCAATATTGCCCAGCATGTAGCCGTTCATAGTGATGAAGTAGTTGCAATGTTTGAACTTGAAATGAGTGCTAATGGCCTTGTACAACGCTTGTTGGCTGCTGAGGGAAGTGTCAATTCTAATCATATGCGAACTGGAAATATGGATAAGCAAGAATGGCAAAGTTTAATGATGGCCATGGAAAGCTTATCACATACTAAACTGTTCATTGATGATACGCCAGGGATTAAAATTTCAGAAATTCGAGCTAAGTTACGGCGATTGGAAAAAGAGCAGGGGAAAGTTGGCTTAGTAATTATCGATTACTTACAATTAATTGAATCAAATAATCATGAAAATCGGCAACAAGAAGTTTCGGATATTTCACGATCGTTGAAAAAATTAGCTAAAGAACTAGACGCACCAGTGATTGCTTTATCTCAACTTTCACGTGGGGTTGAACAACGCCAAGATAAGCGTCCAATGTTATCAGACATTCGTGAATCAGGATCAATTGAACAAGATGCGGATATCGTAGCCTTTCTATATCGGGATGATTATTACGAACGTGAAGGTAGTAATGATGATGATGATTCACCGATTGATCCACGCGATGAAGGTGAAAATGATGCAGGTCCCGTTGAAGTTATTATTGAAAAGAACCGTTCAGGAGCTCGTGGAACAGCTAAACTATTGTTTATTAAGTCATATAATAAATTTAGTTCATTGAGCTATGTTGATGAAAGTCAATATCGATAGAGGTAGAAAAAGTCGATTCTTCGGAGTCGATTTTTTAGTTTTTAAATTACAAATAATGGACTAATAAGTATAGTTAGGGAGATTAGAATTTGGTTTAAAATTAAAAGGCGAATAATAAACAAATACGGCATTTATGTAAATGAAGTGGATGTAAACGCATTAGTTTATCCACACCTGTGGATAACTTGTGAACAACTAATTGATAAATGCACATTATCCTTGATAGGATGGGGAAATTCAGTGTTTAAGTATTGTGTGGATAACCATAAAAGAGTTAATTGCCATATACAATAACTTGAATAGTAGACAACTTAAGTTTGTAAATTTTTATAGAATGTTTGTGTGTACAAAAAAATGATAGTTACTTAATAAATCGGAACGGTATTAGTTATTTTACGAAATAAATAAAGTTAAATACGAACTTTTTATTAAAAAAAAGGCTATTTTAGCAGATTATTACTATAAAGACGAATTAAAAATTAAAAATAACAATCGGTTGTAAAAGGCGAACATGTAAACATCACGTAAATGTGGATAACATTTGGTAAAAATGTGGTTTTAAATATTTAGTAGATAAAAATCGCATAAAAGCGGCATTTTTGATTAAGTTTTAATCTGTGGATAACTTTACAAATCTGTGGATAAATTTTAGTGTTCGTATTAGAATACTAATATTATTAGGCTTTATCCCCATGTTGATAAGTTAGCTGTTCGTGTGGATAAAAATTGAAAAATTAAATGCATGGAGGCATAAAATGAATATTAAAATTATTGGTGTGGGCCGGTTGAAGGAAAAGTATTTGAAACAAGGAATTGAAGAATACGCCAAACGGTTGAGTAAATTTGCAAAATTTGAAGTTGTCGAAGTACCCGATGAAAAAGCGCCGGAACAATTATCTGAAGCTGAAATGTTGCAAGTTAAAGAACGTGAAGGTGAACGGATTCTAGATAAAATTAAAGATCGAGAATATGTTTTTGCATTAGCAATTTTAGGTAAAGAACGTTCAAGTGAAGAATTAGCTGCAGAAATTGATAAACTCGCAACCTATGGTAATTCTGATATCACGTTTGTTATCGGTGGTTCATTAGGCTTATCAAAAGCGGTTTTAAAACGGGCCGACACGCAAATTAGTTTTGGACGCTTTACTTTACCGCACCAATTAATGCGCTTAGTACTAACTGAACAGGTTTATCGAGCATATATGATTAATGCTGGTAGCCCATACCACAAGTGACCCCGATTAAAAAACGGAGCTGTGACATAACTCTTTCCTGATGGTAATTTGTTGCTACAACGTGTTCCAGAAATCCCGATATATTCGAAAAGATACGCAAAAAAGCCGAGAAAATACATTTTTCTTGGCTTTTTTGCTATTATTGAGCACCAGTGTTCAACACTTTAATTATATTAAAATTAATGGTAAAATAACTTTTAATATAGAAAAGAGGATTGTTGCGTGTCAGTTGTAGATGATTTAAAAAAATATAAAGAATTGTTAGATAGTGGTGTATTAACGCAAGAAGAATTTGATGTTAAAAAAGCGGAATTGTTAAAACAATCAGATAATAATGTTTTAAACAATTATGTTCAAGATGTAACTGCAAACCCAAATCCTACTGGGGTTAGGAGTAATAAGTCAAAGATTGTGGCAGGTATATTAGGTATTTTTTTAGGCAGTTTAGGAATTCATAATTTTTATTTAGGTAAAACTGCACGGGGACTGACACAACTTATTTTAACGATTTTCGGTTGGCTGACAGCAATTTTCATTATTGGTTACTTGATTATTGTCATTGTTGATATTTGGGTCTTTATTGAAGGAATTTTAATTTTAATTTCAAATCGTGGTTCAAAATGGCACCTCGATGGATTTGGTAATGAACTTAATGATTAATAAAAATAGAAGACAGCAAATGGGCCAAAAGATAACCAAGCTGCTTGGAATTGGTTTAGTAACGATCGGGGTACTGAGTCTAAGTGCGTGTGGGGCACAAAAACATGTCGATAATGCTAGCGCATCAAGCCAAAGTAGTAGCACTAGTAGTAAAACTAGCAGTGCCATTAGTAGCCAAGCGTCTAAGAAGAGTACAAGTCATCAAGTAAGTAGTAAAAAGTATACTCAACAATCAAAGGCCACACCAATACCAGTCATTAATTTGGCCCAAATTCAACAAGGTAATTTTAGAAGTTTACAAGGGCAATGGCAATTAATTGCTACTTCGGTTAATCGCGAAGACGGTAATGGCCAACAAGCTTATCAACATGAAAATGGTAGTGAGCAGCTTTTTGTAAATCAAAATACAATTTCGGATGGTAGTTTTGTTTTACAAGGCTCAACAATTGCGGCTGATTCAGCGATGCAACCAGTAGCCTATAAAGTGGCTGATAAAATGCTCGATGCATCATTTTCAAACCAAGGTGCTGTGAGTGTCAATCATGTAATTACATTCATCCCCCGTGGAGTTGATAGTGGCATCAAAATTGATGGTAAATCAATTGGAACAAGTCAAAATTTAATCCAAGTGTGGAGTAGCGGGCCAAGCTTTTATAGTATTTATGCGCAAACAAGTTGCCAGCAAATACAGCAACTAAATTAAATATCCAAGCAATTCAGTCAAATCAATTCAGTAGCTTAGTAGGGACATGGAAAAATCCAACCGATGGCAAAGAAATTACGGTAATTAATCAAATTACCATTAAACCGACTAGCTCACATTATTCGGGTTTCATGGGTGTAACCACTGATGGTCCAAAAGATTCGGATGGCAATGCTGAAGTCATTACGAATGGCGATATTACGAATGGTTGGTTAGAAGGTGGGATTGGTAATTTTTCAAGTGGTCCCGGGAGTGCTTTTGAACCATTAGCGATTGCTCCGGCGGGCATTAAAATTGCGCCAGAAGATAATTCTGATGTCAGTAAAGATCGCTTAATTGTCGGTAGCGGCCAAGGAGGCTATGCAACCTCAGCTTACTATCGCATTAAATAAAAACGGTAAAATAACCAGCGAAAGATTATTTTCGCTGGTTATTTTTTGTGCTTTAATTCACTATATATGATTTAAAAATCTTTTAACAGCATGAAATTAAATTATTAATCTGACTTATACTTTAATTTATACAAGATATATAGGGGAGATAAACCTTGATAAATAAACGTTTATAACTTGTGAAGTGTTTTGCAATCTTTGACATAAAAAGCGGAATACGGTTTAATAAAGGCATCGCTTAAGCATGTGAAAAAACAAACTAATGAGGATAAGTGAATGAATTTTGTCGCGATTGTTGGAACCAATGCGCGTAAATCTTACAACCGTAAGTTACTTTGGTTCATGAAAAAACATTTTAAGGATCAAGTGAATATCGAGATTATTGAAATCGCGGATTTACCATTATTTAATGAGGATGATGAAGCTCCATTGCGCATTGGTGAAATTGCGCGTTCAATTCAAGCATCCGATGGAGTTATTATTTCAACCCCTGAATATGATCACTCAATTACTGCCGCCTTAAAGTCATTTATTGAATGGATGAGTTATGGCACGTTGCATCCCTTTACCAATAAACCGGTAATGTTAGTGGGCGCATCATTAGGCCGCCAAGGAACTAATAACGCCCAAGAACATTTACGGCAAATTATGGATGCACCGGGACTAGATGCCTTAGTGCTACCAGGGAACCAATTTTTAGTTGGTCCGGCTGCTCAAATTATTGATATGACGACGGAAGAATTAACTGATGCGAATACGATTGGCTTTTTGGAAACGATCATGCAACATTTCATCCGCTTTGCAAGTTTATTGCAACCAATGTGTGGTGAAGGAGTTGATCGCACTAAGCCTGCGCCAACTAGTGATGTTGATATCGCCACCGTTAACTTAGGGTATGCTTCATTAGATAGTGTCATGCCAGGTTCACCGCTTGATGAAGATGCCATCCCCACGATTATTCAACCAACCCCCACTGCAGCAATTATCGAAAAAGGTGATGGTTGGTGGGTTGAAAAGACGATGTTGACGGATAAGGTGGCCGCGCCGGTTGTTGGTACGATTACACCAGCAACTGCCACGCCAGTCGAAGCTGATGCCACAACCGGTGCATCGATGTTTTGATTAAAATTGAAAAAACCTGGCATGCAATGGGAACGATTAATCAGTTGACTTTGTTTGGTACTCGACAAGTTAATGAACTTGATGCCACGATTGCCCTAGTTAATCATTATGAAGATTTATTGACGGTTAATCGCACCCAATCGACGGTCATGGCCGTTAATCAAGCGGCGGGGGCTCATCCAGTGGCCGTTCCACCAATTGTATATCAATTAATTAAACGGGCAGTTTATGAAAGCCAGCAACATTTTGGCTTTAATGTCGCGATTGGACCATTAGTAAATTTATGGCATATTGGCTTTGCAGATGCCAAAGTACCAAGTGATACGGCAATTACGCAAGTCCGGCAAAAAATTGTTAGTGATGGCATTATTTTAGATGATGACGCCCTAACCGTTTACTTGCCAGTAGCGGGGATGGCCTTAGATTTAGGGGCCATTGCGAAAGGCTATATTGCTGATCGGGTCAAAGATTATTGGCAAGCCCAAGGTCAAATGGCGGGCATCATTAATTTTGGCGGCAACATTGTACTACTAAATGCCGCCCCCCACAATGATGATGGGCGCTGGACAATTGGCGTGCGAGATCCACTTGTCCGTCATGGTGCAACAATTGCCTTACTTACCACCCCGGCAATGTCGATTGTGACTAGCGGAGTCGCTGAACGTCATCTAGTGGCAAATGGCCAAACGTATCACCATATTATTGATCCAGAAACTGGTTATCCACACGATAATGAACTTGCGAGTGTGACCGTTTTATCACCAAAATCAATTGATGGTGAAGTTGAAACGACCCGACTATTTTTCAATGATGGGCCCATCGAAGCGGATGACTATCCCTTTGGAGCGATATTTATTTATCGTGACCGCTCGATTCGCTTAGTAAACATTAATCCGGCTGATTTTAAAATTATTCAGCCCACATTTTATATTAAGGAAGCATAGATTATGGTAGATCAAATTGAAGTAGAAAAAGAAAAAACATTTGTTGATAATCAAGGAACTATCAACTTACCCACGGGCCACGTGTCATTAACCGCCTTACGTCAAATTTTAAATAGTTTACCATTTGAAATTACATTTGCTGATGCTGATGACCGGTTAGCATATTATTCTGATAATGAACATCGCATCGAACGGTATGCAGCGTCTGAATTAGGAGCATCGTTTGTCAGTTTATTTCCAAAAGCTGATCAAGTTGCGGTAAGTAGGATGCTAAGTGATTTACATCAAGGTGCCGCTGAGCATTTTGAACAATGGTTCCCTAAAAATAATCAGACCATCTACAATAATTTTTACGCCGTGCGCGATATTGATGGGACTTTCTTAGGAACGTTACGATTTACGGGTGATATTAGCCGGATTCAAGGCTTCCGCGGGGTTAAGACTACCTTTAATTCAGGCAAAGTTGATAACTAGTTGTTAAATATTAAGATTCCATAAGTTATTATATAGGCAAGGTTAGTTGTGTTATACTTTGTGAAGGTGGTAGATTATGTTACTCAATGACTTAGATTATTTTGTAGCGCTTGCTGAAGAAGGAACATTTACAGGTGCATCACGCAAAAAATTTGTATCACAGCCTTCAATTACAAACGTATTACAGCGCTTGGAAAAAGAATTGGGCGAACAATTGATTATTCGTCAACGCGGAACACGCTCAGTCCAACTAACTACTGCTGGTACAACTTTATTTCAACATAGTAAGAATATTTTGCGAGAAACAGAAATAATTAAAAGTGACATAACTAATCAACATAAAGTTGGTATCGGTGTCCCACCAATTATTGGGGCGACTATTTTTCCTAAGATTATGCGCCGCTTAAATGACCAAGAGATTGAAGCCTTTCATATGGTCGAGAGTGGTTCAAGTAATATGTACGAGCTGCTTGATAACGATAAGGTTGACATGGTATTTGTCGGTAGCTTAATGCCCGAACATGATCGAAATTATGATAGTCACTATATAACCAAAAGCCAATATGTAGTTATTTTGCCTATTGATCATCCTTTGGGACAAAAAACAAGCCTAAATTTTGATGATTTACGGGGTGAGCGCTTTATTTCAGTTGGTGAGGCATTCATGCAACATCGAGTATTAGTTGAGCAACTTATCAAACATAATATGGTTGATGAGCTACACAGGACATATATAACTAACGAAATAACTACAGAACAAGCATTAATTGCGGCTGGCAACGGCATTGGTATTATGGTTGAATTAGCAGTTCAAGGGCGTAGTGATCTAGTAACGGTACCCTTAGCTGAACCACTTGATTTCTATATTTATTTAATCCAAAAGCGTGATCATCAATTATCCGCTTTTGCAAATCGTTTAAAACAAAAAATGGTTGAAGTTATTAACGAAATATACTTAAAAGACAATAAGGAGAATAAGTTATGACCCAAGAATTTCGAATTGAAGCAGATGCAATTGGTGAAGTAAAAGTTCCGGTTGAAGCCGCTTGGATGGCCCAAACCCAACGTTCACTTGAAAACTTTCCAACTGGTGCTCGGATGCCACTAGCAATTATCCGGGAATTACTCAATATCAAACGGGCTGCTGCTTTAGCTAACAAAGCCAATGGTTCATTAGATGCTGCTCGCGCCGATGCGATTATTACAACGATTGAAGCGTTACTTAAACTAGATGATGTTGAATTACGTAAGGATTTTCCATTGTCAGTTTACCAAACTGGTTCTGGAACCCAAACTAACATGAACACGAATGAAGTTGTGGCTCACTTGGCCAGTCAAACGGGGATTGAAGTATTACCCAATGACCACGTTAATATGGGCCAATCATCAAATGATATTTTCCCAACAGCGATGCACATTGTCGCCGTGGCAGCCGTGGCAGATGTTGAAGCAGCTTTAGCCCACTTGATTGCCGAATTACGCCTCAAACAAGACGCTTTCTGGGATGTGATTAAAGTTGGGCGGACGCACTTACAAGATGCAACGCCATTGACATTTGGCCAAGAATTATCTGGATACATTTCAGCCTTGAAGCACAACCAAGCTAACTTAGAAATTTTACGGCCGCAATTGTACGAATTAGCTATGGGTGGGACCGCAGTCGGTACGGGGTTAAATGCCAATACTGAATTAGGAGCTGCGATTGCCGCCACCGTTTCAGAAGTCTATGGCTTCCCATTTACCGGTGAAAGTAATAAGTTTTACGGCCTTGCTAACCATACGGCAATTAACACAGTTCACGGTGCCTTTAAAGCCTTAGCCGCTGATTTAATGAAGATTGGAAATGATATTCGCTTCTTAGCTTCTGGTCCCCGGGGTGGCTATGGTGAATTAACAATTCCAGCTAACGAACCCGGTTCATCAATCATGCCTGGTAAAGTTAACCCAACGCAAGTGGAAGCCTTAACGATGGCGGCTGTGCGGGTGTTTGGTAACGATACGACGATTACGATGGCCGCAAGCCAAGGTAACTTTGAATTAAACGTCTTCAAACCAGTAATGATTGATGCGTTCTTAGAATCAGCCGAATTATTAGCCGGCACGATGACAGGCTTTGCTGATCGCATGATTCACGGCCTTGAAGTTAACCCAACGCGGATGCACGAATTGCTTGATAATTCATTGATGACCGTGACGGCATTATCCCCCCACATTGGTTACCATGCGGCTGCTGAAATTGCTCAAGCCGCTGATAAGAATGGGACAACGTTAAAAGTGGCCGCTTTAGCATCCGGCGCCTTAACTGAAGCACAATATGATGAATGGATGGACTTCATGGCAATGACGAACCTTGAACGTTCACATAAGGAGTAAAAAAATGGCTAAATTTATTTTTCCAAAAGCTGATATCGCTGATTTAAAAGATGCCTATGACTTTGTGGTGATTGGCTCTGGGGCCGCAGGGATGACCGCCGCCATTCAAGCCCAAGAACTTGGCCTAGATGTCGCAATTTTTGAAAAATTAGAAGTTTTAGGTGGGAATTCAAACCGGGCTTCTTCTGGCATGAACGCCGTGGAAACCTTTGTGCAATTAAATAATAAAATTGTTGATTCGCAAGCTTCATTTTATGAAGATACATTAAAAGGTGGTGGCGGGACCAACGATAAAGACCTTTTGGAATATTTTGTTACGCATACGGAATCAGCTATTGACTGGTTATACAACCACAATATTAACCTCACGGATATTACGGCTACTGGGGGGATGAGCCAAAAACGGGCTCACCGTCCGGGTGATAAATCAGCCGTGGGCGGTTACTTAGTTAAAGGTTTGCAAAAACAATTAGCCTTTAAAAAAATTCCTTTATTTGATGGTACTGAAGTGACGCGATTAGAAAAAACGGGTAATCAAATTACTGGTCTAACGATTAAAAACGCCAAGCTTGGTGAAAAAACAATTCAAGCCAAGGCGGTCTTAATTGCTTCAGGTGGGTTTGCGCAAAACCGTGAAATGTTAGCCGAATATGCCCCTGAATTACTTGATTTAAAGACAACTAACCACCCTGGTGCCACTGGGGATGGAATGAAATTGGTAACGGCAGTTGGTGGGACGTTAGTGGATATGAATAAGATTCAAATTCACCCAACCGCCCAACAAGATACTGATCACGTCTATTTAATCGGTGAAGGGGTGCGTGGTGAAGGGGCGATTTTAGTTAACCGCGCTGGCCAACGGTTCGTTAATGAAATGACTACCCGTGATAAAGCGACGGCGGCGATTAATGATTTACATGAAGATGGGGCGACGTTAATTTTGGATCAAGGAATTCGCGAAGCCTTTACCGCAATTGATTTCTATCACGCCATTGGTTTGGTAATGGAAGGGGCGACTTTGGCTGAGTTAGCTGAAAAAGCGCATTTAGATGCCGCTAATTTAGCAGCAACCGTAGCGCAATGGAATATTTTCCAAGCTGCCGGTGCCGATACCGAATTTGGCCGTAGCACCGCCATGGAACGGGGGATTTTAAAGGCCCCTTACTATGCCATTCACATTAAACCAGCCATTCATTACACAATGGGTGGCGTCAAGATTAATCCGTTAACCGAAGTTGTCGCAGCAAACGGGGATGCCATTAGTGGATTGTATGCCGCCGGTGAAGTAACGGGTGGTCTACACGGTAACAACCGCATCGGTGGGAACTCAATTGCCGAAACCGTGGTCTTTGGGCGCCAAGCAGGGAAGCAAGCAGCAAAATTTATTCTAGGTTTGTAAGTAAAAATACTTAATTAGAGGAAAATTGGGATGAGTTCATTAGAAAAAATTGACTATCGTAAATTCATTGCGCCAGTCATTGTTGGTTTGATTATTTGGTTTGCCGCACCCCTGCGCCCAGATACATTGAGTGTCGTGGCATGGCATATGTTTGCAATTTTTGTCGCCACCATTATTGGTTTGGTTACTAAGCCCTTACCATTAGGTGGGATTGCGTTACTCGGTTTTGTCGCCACGGTGTTAACTGGTACCGTACCAGTTGAAAAGGCGATTGTTGGCTTTGGGAACAGTTCAATCTGGTTGATTGTGATGGCCTTTTTCATCTCACGCGGGTTTATTAAAACTGGTTTAGGTCACCGGATTGCGTTAATCTTTGTGCGGGCCTTTGGGAAGAAAACATTAGGTTTATCATACGCATTATCAGCGGTTGATTTGATTGTCGCCCCAGGAACACCTTCAAATACCGCACGGGCTGGTGGGGTGATGTATCCGATCATCAAGTCATTAGCGCAAACTTTCAAATCAGATCCAGCTGATGGAACTGAACGCAAGATTGGTTCATTTTTAATTTTTACTGAATTTCATGCCAATATGATTACGGCAGCGATGTTCTTAACTGCCATGGCTGGGAATCCAATTGTACAAGCCTTTGCGGGTAAGCAAGGGGTTAACATTACGTGGATGAACTGGTTCTTAGCCGCATTGGTTCCCGGAATTATTTCATTAATTGTGATTCCCTTTGTGATTTACAAACTTTATCCACCAGAACAAAAAGCAACGCCAGATGCTAAAAATTGGGCCACCGGTGAATTAGCCGCAATGGGTAAGATTACTAAGGCTGAAACGATGATGATCATTGGTTTCGTAGCCGCATTGGTTCTTTGGATTACTGGTGCGATGACTGGGATTGATGCGACAACAACTGGGTTTATTGTGATTGCGTTCTTATTAGTTGCCGGGGTGCTTTCATGGAATGATATCTTAAAAGAAACTGGTGCTTGGAACACTTTATTCTGGTTCTCAGTTTTAGTTATGATGGCCGGTGAACTCAATGTTTTAGGCTTTATTCCATGGTTATCACACATTATTGGTAGTAGTTTACATGGTTTAAATTGGTTTGTGGTGTTAATTATTTTAGTTGTTGCCTACTTTTACAGCCACTACTTCTTTGCTTCAGCAACAGCCCACATTTCAGCGATGTATGCCGCTTTCTTAGCGGTTGCCTTAGCTGCCCATGTCCCAGCAATGTTAGCCGCTTTAATGCTTGGATTCTTCGGTAACTTGCTTGCTTCAACAACTCACTATTCATCAGGACCTGCGCCAATTTTATTTGGTTCAGGCTACGTTAAACAAGGTGATTGGTGGCGCTTGAACTTTATTTTAGGAATTCTTTACATCATCATTTGGGTCGGGATTGGCTCACTTTGGATGAAATTGATTGGCCTTTGGTAAATTACGACGAGTAACAATTGAATAAAGCTAGATACATGGGTATGCGATCATCTCGATTTTCGAGGTGGTCTTTTTTTAATTAAAATTAATTTAATTTAAGAAAAATAAGAAGGAGAATTTTATGCTTAAAGGTATTTTATCAAAAATTATGATTAGTGGTACTTTGTTAGTTGGTTTAATGAGTGCTACTGCATTTGCTTCTACGTGGACAATTTCACAAGAAAATGTCAGTGACAGTGGTCGTTGGAGTACGTTAGGATCTTCTAATACGAAAACAACAAATGACAATGATGCTTCCTTTAATGGAGATGCTTTACCTAATTGGAAGGGTTATAATGTCAAATTAATTAATTCAAAATTAGAAGCACGATCATCTAAAACAGGATTATATCTCGATAAAACAAGTTATGCAGGAAATAATTCTGGTCTTGTGGGTTATGGATATTACGCAGACGTTCGCTCTGCCCCATCGGAACCTAATTTTAGTAATGTTAAGTTACACTTCAGTGCAGATCATAAATAATAAAGGCATAACGTAGTACATTCAAAGATGTGTGCTGCGTTTTATTTAATAGAAATGGAGATTTAAAATGCGGAAACGAAGGAATATTTTTTTACTAATATTAGTAGCAATTCTATTTATTGTTGTAACGATAGCAATACTCGCATCAGTTAAGGATAATAAGGGAATTCCGCAGAATGGGTTGTTGGCGCTTAATATTTTTTTTGGTATACAAACTAATGGCTTTGACTTAGGGGTTACCAGTATGTTTTTTATATTTACGATAGTTCAATTATGTGGATCATTAATGCATATCTACATTAAAAATAGTAATTATTTAATAATGGTGCAGCAACGTATAGGTTATCGGCATTTTGTAAAACAAGGAATTATTTGTACTTTTGCGGTGACAGTTGGCTTATCTTTATTAATAAATTTGTATGAAGTCGGGGTAATTTCTTTATTAGTACATCCGTTTACATCAACTTCAATGCCAATACAAAACAGATTCGCTACATTTAATAACGGTACGGTAACAGGTGTAATTATTTATAGTGCTCTGTCAGTAATAGGGCTTGGTATATATTCTGTATTGATTTTTATTATTGGATTGTTCATAAAAAAAACAATTCTCTATATTCCTTTGAGTGCGATTTTGAGTATAGTTTTATCGGTCATGCCTATTGTAATCTTGAAACCATTAGGGGCTGGACCAGTAGCTGCATTAATTGCATATATCTTAACCCCTCTTGGATTATATTCTCCAAATCAAGCAGTATACATGCCGATATTTCAACTTTCGTGGTTTAACAATTATATTGCGTTTATGGTAACAGGGGTTATATATTTAACGATTACATGGTTACTTGCCCAAATATGGATTAAACGGAAGGAAAAACTAGGGTAATTCATAATGCAAAGAAGAACATTTTTATCAATTACTTTTAATGCTTTTATCATTCCAGTGATTTTAGGACTGGTAGCCGGCAGTAATTCGTTGATGGGAAATACTAGCCATTTAGATTTCATTAGTATTGATATTGCATCGCATTTTACTACCTTGATTACCCAACCACTTTTGAGCTTATATATTGCATGGCAAGTTGCAAGCTATCGAAAAATTACGCCATTAATTAAAATTAGAAAGCAAAAAGATGTAATTCAAATAATGTTATTACGGCTAATTTTAGCCGAATCATTATGTTATTTTATTATTTTTTATAGCATGTTTTTATTTTCTGGTATCCGTTGGTTTATGGATGGTAACGCAATATTAGGAATAGCAATTATGCTTTTACACATGGTAGTTATTTGTGGCTTAAATATGGCATTGATTGTGTTATTGGATTATAAATATCGGACTAGCATTATTTTTAGTATTCTTATTTTGCCCATGTTGTATCACTATATTATCGAAATACAAAGTTTACTAATTATGTATAGTCCAGTATTTGATCCACTATATCGAGCTATACATGAGATTTATCGCTAAATTGTAGGAGAAAGTTATGCTTAAAGTTGAAAAAATCACCAAAAAATTTAAAGGAGTTGATGTCTTAAAAGATGTTACTTTTAATCTAGAACCTGGCCAATTAGTCCATATTCGTGGCATTAACGGGTCTGGGAAGTCTACTATATTTAAAATTATTACTGGATTATTAAAACCAGCAACAGGTACGATCATGCTCGGTGATAATGATGTTGTTGGGGCGTTGATTGAAAATCCCGGTTTTTTAGAATTTGAAGATGTACTAACCAATCTACGTTTCTTAGCCGATTTAAATCATAATTATAATGAAGCTTATATTATCGAATTAATGAAAAAATTTCAATTAGATCCAGCTAACAAGCAGCCGGTTGCTAAATATTCAATTGGAATGCGTCAAAAGTTAGGGATAATTCAAGCAATCATGGAAAATCAAAATATTATCTTATTAGATGAACCTACCCGAGGTTTGGATGTTGAGAGTATTAATCAATTTGCGGCACTAATTATGGAATTAAAGGCCGCTGGTAAAAGTATTATTGTGGCTAGTCATGACGATGTGGCTGCAATTACGTATGATCAACAATTACAGCTAGTTGATGGATGTCTCAGTTGATGAAAAGATTAGGCATAATGAGTGTATACTTTGTACTAAGTTTGGTCTTAGTCACGCTTGTACCACCGTTGGTAAGTGTGGCTCCGGTACATGATGTTATTGAATTAATTTTTGGTTATGAAAATAACCACATTTATTTAGCTCTTGTGAGTAGTTTGATATTTCTTTTTGATTATTTGACCATATTAATACCATTGTTAGATTTAGTGGTACTACATCAATTTATACATTTTCGGCAAGTTAGTCGAGCACGGATTTTACAAGCAGCCGTGAAATATATTGCACCATATTTTATTTTATTTATGTTACTAAAGTTGTATATACTTAAATTTGTTGATACACCACAAATATTTTTAACAATTGGGATATATGGTATGCTCTGGTTGGTACTAATATACAGTGCCGTAAAAGAACAAAAGCAGACAATATGGTTAGTTATTTTAGCAGTATTATTAACTGTAAGAATTTTAATGGCCAATGTATTTTACTGAAATTAACACGTTTAAGCTTCTTGTTAGATACATAAACATAGCCAAAAACAGCTTGGAAATTTTCCAAGCTGTTTTTTGTGGTATTAAATTTCAGATTTATTCCCAATTTTGAACAATACCATACCGATGATTACATAGGTTGATAAAACAATCAAAGGTTGTGAAATAGCGTTACCATCAAAGAAAGTAATATTACGAAGCAAGGTACCGGGTGCACCAGGTGGTAATAGTTGACCTAAGACGCCCCAACCGTTTGGTAACATTTCAGGCGCCGAAGCAAGGCCTGAAAGGGGATTTCCCAATAGGATTAATAAGATGGCGGCAATTCCTAAACCAGGATTACCGAGAACTTCCAGAACTCCTAGGACGAAGAAACCAGTCGCTGCGATTCCTAACATTGCACCGAGTGAAGTTAAGAAGTAATTCCCATCAAAAGTACCGATACCATATTGAATAACGCCAACAAGACCAAGACCACCAATCAGTGAGAAACTAAGAATTGCGGCAAATTTTTGCTTTTTACCTTTAATTAAATTAGCGATGGCAACTGCACCAATCCAACTACCAAGAGCAATTGGTAAGGCCCCAGCGGCTAATCCAGTTCCTTTTGGATCAGCTTTTGGGAAGCTCTTAATATCAATAATGTTAGCTTTCTTAGTATTGATGGCTGCTAATTGTGTAGTAAGGACTTTGAGCATGCGTGGATCATTGGTTTGGCTAATTTTGCATAGCTTTCTTGGTTTGGTGTTAATAATCCAATTGGCACGTTATTAATGCCTGAGTTAACCGCGGGTAGAGAAAATGCCGTCATCATAATTGCTAATACGACAGTTAAACCCACTGTTAACGTTAAAATGAATTTCCATGTTGATTTCATTTGTTTTCCTCCATTGCTGTTTTGGTAAATAAAGCATAGCAAACCGATAAATGGAGCAAAACCATCAATAAACGATAAGTGTTGGATAAAATTATTTCAGCATGATTTTAACTAAATTAGGCGCAATACTACGGATAATTACCGAAAATTCAGCTGGTGACTCACGAAAATCGGCTTGAATCCACGTGACAATTAAATTTAACATGACGCCTGAAATTGCTGACAAGCGTATTTTTCAGGAATGACTAATTCGCCGACAATATCGGTTTGCACAAAAAGTTGTTGTGCAAAGCTAGTTAAACGTTCGGTGAAGCGCCCATCCGAACGGTCACTTAAATACAGCCGAATTGTTTCACGTTCAGCGTAGAGGCGCTCGATAAGAGTAGCGATACGGTGGTTAATTAATTCTTGGTTACTGACGGCTGCAACATTGAGTTCCGATAAGAGTTAGGTTTTCAATGAATGTTAATTGAAGTTGGGACATTAAATCTTCTTTGTCTAAATAATGATCATAGAAGGTTGAGCGATTAATGGCGGCGTGCTTAATAATTAAGCTGACCGTGATTTTGGGATAGCCAACGGAACGTAATAACGTGACGAACACTTGGCGAATTTTTTGGTCGGTTTTACGATAGCGTAAATCTTGCGTTTTATTTTTCATGGTCATTAGTATAGCAGAATATGTTTAAGAAAAAAAAGAAGCCAATTCGGCTTCTTTTTTAGATTGGTTCATGAAAGACGGTTTGAAGTTTTTTGAAGAGGGGGAAGGTAAATAAAATCCAAGCTAAACTCAATGAGTAACCAGCTAAAATATCACTTGGGTAGTGCACACCAAGGTAAACTCGTGATAAACCAATTACCGCTATTAAGGCGATTAAAACAACTTGGACGGCAAAACGAACAGCTTGATTTTTGATGATGTAAAAAACGATAATTGCTAAAATCCCATAGAAAATCATACTACTAGTTGCGTGACCACTGGGGAAACTAAAACCTTTGTGGTGAATTTTTGGCCGCGGGCGTTGGAAGTAATTTTTCAAAATATTAACGGCACCTAAGCTTAAAAGCATTGAGCTAATAAAAACCCAGATCGCTTCAACATAACGCTTGATAATAATTAAGAGGACGGCAGCAATAGTGACAAGCCAGTTATAAAGATGACCGTTACCGATTTTATCAAGATGTTTAAAAAAATGCTTGCCAAAAGGATAGCCCCCGCGGACATGGTGCATGATGGTTACATCAAAATTAGTTAACGCTTGAGGAATACTAAGAAAAAGGATTACTAATACGATAAAAATTGCTAGTGCGATACTGCCTAAAATATTTAATGATTTTTTTTCATAGAGAACCTCGATATTAAAATGATATTTATTTGAGTATAACGGTGAAAATAGTAGAAAAATACTATTACAATAAAAATTTATATAAAAAAATACTTGCATAAATTATTTTTAATGGTATATTTAACTGCAATAACTTGAGGAGGAGATAATCATGCATAATAGTTTTATGAACATTTGGCAAAGCTGGCAAAGCTGAAGTTGTGTGTATGCAAAGGGCATAGACACAATTTTTAGGAACTTTCTAAAAAGTGTCTATGCCGGTGATTATCTCAAACGTTTAAAACCGGTTAGCAGTATGCTACCGGTTTTTTTATTGCCTTTTTAGGAAGTTTTCTAATGTGTAATTTTTAAATGAAATTAGCTAGTTTAGAGGAGAATTTATGAAAAGAGCAACAAAATATATTATTGGATCAGTAACAATTGGTATCTTAAGTATGGTATTAGCAGGATGTAGTTCTTCGAATACCAATAATAATCAGACGGCTTCATTAGGTAATTTAAAAATCAACTATGATAATAAAAAGCAAGCAATCAGTAACGGTACTCTCAATATCGGTTTAGTTCAAGATACTCCGTTTCAAGGAATTTTTTCACCAACATTATTAAATACGACAGCAGATAGCACATTGCTAGCGCCAACGGGAGGTTCATTATTTAAAACAACGACGGCATTTAAAATTATTGATGGTGGGGCAGCTAATATTAAATTAGATAAGGAAACTAAAACGGCCACAATTACTTTACATAAAGGTTTAACTTGGTCAGATGGTAAAGCTGTAATAGCAAAGGATTTAGAATTTCCGTATGAAATTATCGCTAATCCTGCATATCAAGCCCAGCAATACTCTGATTCATATGCCAATATTGTTGGTATGACAGCCTATCACAATGGTCAAACTAAAACAATTACAGGAATTACATATCCTAAAGGCCCCAATGGGAATATTCTACAAATTAAATTTAATCATATGACACCAGGAATGTGGCAGTCAGGTTCCGGATATTATTTTGAAGGTGCCGAACCTTATCACTATTTAAAAAATATTAAACCAGCTAATTTGGCAGCATCAAAAGAAATTCGCCAAGCACCGTTAGGCTATGGCCCATATAAGGTAAGTAAGATTAATGCTGGTCAATCTGTTTTATACGTTCCTAATCCATATTATTATGGGACAAAACCTAAATTAAAGTTAATCAATGCTAGTGTTGTATCAACAGCAACTGCTCAAGCTGCTTTAAAAGATAAGAAATATGATATTATGTATAATTTACCAACTACAGCTTACCCTGCAATTAAAGCTTTACCTGATTATGTTCAAACAGGTAACCAATCATTACGCTTATCATATCTTGATTTTAATTTAGGACACTATGATAGTAATACATCAATGAATATCATGGATCGTAAAACCCCATTACAAAGTATTGCTCTACGTCAAGCAATAGGCTACGCAATGAATGTTGACCAAGTTACACAAAAATTTGATAATGGTTTAAATCAACGCTTGCGAACAAGTATTGTACCAGTTTTTAAGGGTGCTATTAATACAAATATTAAAGGCTATCCACTAAATATCAATAAAGCCAATCAACTACTTGATAATGCTGGCTTTAAATGGAATCCTAAGCATGAGTATCGTTTAACACCTGAGGGAAAACCATTCAAATTAACATTTGTATCACGAGCTAGCGACGCCAATACTGAAGCTATTTCACAAAATTATATTCAACAGTGGAAGCAAGTGGGAATTAATGTCGGTCTTTATCATGGACGATTGACAGATTTTAATACTTGGGTCCAAATGATGATGGGGGGGACAAATAATGATTGGGATTTCACAATTGCTTCTAATTCAGGAACATCTGATCCGTCACAAATTGCCTTATTTGGTAAAGGAACCCAATATAATATTGGCCATTTTACAACCCCTAAATTCAGTCAGCTACAAGCTAAAATAGATTCTCCGGCTGCCATTGATCCAGCAGTTCGCAAACAGGCTTTATTTGAATATCAGAAGTATGTTCAAAATAACGTGCCATTTATTCCACTAACGTCTGGCTTAGATTGGATACCAGTTAATCAACGAGTAATTGGTTATACAAATGATGTTGCTGCTAGTCAAGAATTATGGGCTAATATAGCTGTATCGGCTTCAAAAACAAAGTAATTACACTAACTTGACAATTATGAAACTAATTACTATAATTTAAATAGTAATTATTACTATTTAAAAGGATGAAAATATGCGCAAAAATATTATTTTACAAAATACGGAAGCAAATGAACGAATTTACTTAACGAGTAAAAATGTTCGCAATACCCCTGATCGATTATCATTGATGAAATATTCACCAAAATTACAACGTAAAGCATTATTTATTGAAGTTAAGTAAGGAGTATTATGGCAAAAAAATCAAAAATTGCAAAAGCAGCGAAACAAGCAGCCTTAGTGGAGCAATACGCTGCTAAACGGGCGGAATTAAAAGCTGCTGGGGATTATATTGGCTTATCAAAATTACCCCGTAATTCAAGCGCGGTACGCCTACATAACCGAGATCAGTTAGATGGTCGGCCCCATGGTTATATGCGTAAATTCGGCATGTCACGGCTTAATTTCCGCCAATTAGCCCACAAGGGTCAGATTCCTGGCGTTCAAAAAGCTAGTTGGTAGGCATGAATCTCTAAATTTTAAATTATCCTGAAATAAATTAATTTTGTTTTGATATACGATAAATTTAAAGGGAACACGGTACAATGAAGCGGTAGTTATCAATTGTGATAACTACCGCTTTTTTATGTATAAAAAATTTAAGAGGATTCCAAGATGCAATTTCGCAATCAAAAAAAGCCATCTCACCGTAAGGCCTATCTTACGGGTGCCGTTGTTGTTTTACTGGCGGCTGGTGGCGGGATTATTGGTTACCAACACACGCATTCGAATACAGCAGTTCAACAAACAGCTACTAATAAATACCAAGTTTTACAAACAAATTGGCAAAATCAATTAATACCATCTGGTAAATTACCTGATAATGCAAGTTCCAAAGCCTATGTTGCCAAGCTTAATAAGCAAGCAACGGAATTATTGAGGACCATGCATTTAAAAGGCCAAGATACCCTTTGGAAAGCTAGGGGTGGTAAAGTTGGTTCGGCAAATATGACACATCAATTTAATAATTTACAAACATTAGCGTTAGCATATGGCACGCTGGGCACCCAACAATACCATGATGCTAAAGTATTAAAAACAATTGTAGCGGGCTTGGACTTTATGACCCAGCCAAGCCGCTATGACGGGAAACACTATTCTGGTAATTGGTTTGATTGGCAAATCGGGACACCGCAAAGTTTTATTAATATTTTGATGATTTTGGGTAATAAATTACCCAAAGCCGAGCAACAAAAATATCTAAAAATTATTCAAACGTACGTCCCTAATGCTAACCAACAATTGAAATTACGGCCGCAAGATAAAAATTTCCCTGTAATTTTTAAACAAGATTTTAAAGCCACGGCCGCCAATCGTGTTGATTTAGCAAGTACGGTGTTAGGGTTAGGCATCTTACAACAAAATGCTAAAATGATCACAACTGCAACGCAAAATGTGGTGGCGGTCTTTAAACCAGTTAAAACAGGCGATGGGTTTTATCGTGATGGTTCCTTTATTCAACACACGGATGTCGCCTATACTGGTGAATATGGAAATGCACTGATTGGCCAAGCTAGTCGCGTCCTCGCAGTAGTTAAAAACACCCCATTTGCGCTACCAACCGCGTCTGCTGAAAAATTTAGTAATGAAGTCATTAAAGCGTTTATTCCGGTACTTTATCAAAAAAATACGCTGGCGATGGTGGAAGGTCGGGGAGTAACTCGAGCACCCGCCGGAACTGGAGGTCAAGGTTGGCAACCAGCGACTATGGCAAACTTATTATTAGTTGCCGATGCTGCACCAAAAGCCCAACAGACTCAATTACAAGCGGCTGTGAAATATTGGGTTAATAAAGATCCTAAATATTTCTGGACCAGTGTGCGTGATTATAATGATTTACGCTTATTGAGTGCGGTGGAAAGTAACCACCAGATTCAAGCAACTAAAGCCCAATTTAGAGGAACGAAACTATATGCGGCGATGGGGCGCTTTGTGCAACAAAGTCAGAAATTTAGTTTAGGAATTAGTTTATCTTCCCAACGCGTGGCAAGTTTTGAAGCCGGTAATGGTGAAAATAAACATGGTTGGCACATGGGTGATGGCCAACTATATCTTTATAATGGTGACGGAATTCAATATGGCGAAAGTTACTGGCCAACAATTGATCCCTATCGCTTGCCTGGGACAACGATTGATACGAAGCCCTTACCGAATGTTGGAGATGGTTTCGTAGCACCAACACCTCAAAATACGTGGGCTGGGGGAGTCACCAATGGTAATAATGCCGTAATTAGCATGGCCCTTGACCAACAAGGTTTGCACTTAGGTAAACAAACCATACCGATGAATTTACAGGCGAAAAAATCATGGTTTATGGTTGATAATCAAGTCGTGGCATTAGGGGCTGGGATTACTGGTGCGAGTAATACAGGGATTGAAACCGTGGGTGAAGATCGGTTGTTGAGTAATGAAAAACAATATCAATTATTGTCAGATCATGGTGAAATCAAGCCGACTAGTACGGTTAAAGATGCTAAATGGTTGATGCTTAAAGCACCAAAAGTCCAACAATCAATCGGCTATTATTTCCCAAAAACCACCACGATTGAAGCAAGTCAACAAATTCGTACAGGGCGTTATGCCGATATTAATAAGAAATTTACTAATCATAAAACCTACACTGGGAAATATGAAAAATTAATTATTAAGCATGGTAAAAATCCGGTAAATCGCAAATATGCATATATTTTAGTTCCGAATGCATCAAGGACTAAGATGCAAAAATTGGTCCAACAAAATCCAATTAAGATTTTAGCAAATGATGCACAAATTCAAGCGGTTAAAACTACTAATGATGTGTATTTAGGCATTAATTTCTGGGGACCGATGGGTGGTGAATTAGCCGGGATTAAAACTAATCACGGCTTAGCATTGTTACGAACAAAACATGCTGGCATCACGACATATACTTTTAGTGATCCAACCCAGAGTGCAACGCAAGTGGCGGTTAAATTACCTGAAAAAATGGCCGCTAAATTAAAAATGAGTCCAGGGATTACGTATGATTCACAAACGGGTGAATACTTACTAAACTTTACTAATTTAGCTGGCAAGGCTTTAAAAATTAGTTTTAAATAAAAAAAAGATGGGTGAAATTTTATTTCATCCATCTTTTTTTGTCTCTAGTGCATAATACTGTCCAGGTTGGAATCGAACCAACACTCTTTCGATTAACAGTCGAACGCAGTACCATTGTGCCACTGGACAAACATTTATTAACGATTTATATGTGGGAAAAATTCCCAACTGTCCAGGTTGGAATCGAACCAACACTCTTTCGATTAACAGTCGAACGCAGTACCATTGTGCCACTGGACAAATATTTATTAAATTTCTATGTGATTATTATATAATCATTACAAAAATAGTCAATAACTTATTTAAAAATAATTTTATTTATATATAAGGTACTATTAAGATGCTAAATTACTTTAATTATTTAATATTTAAATAATTAAAATAAAGATTATTGTTTTATTAATAGAAAGATGGTGCTAGTATATATTTATGAAAACGCTTTCAATATAATTTTTATTATTTAGTAGGAGATCGATATGATTAATGCAGTAGGAACAAAAGCTAAGCATCACCGTGATTTTGGTGTTTTATCAGATGGTTATTTAACTAAAACACCAATTTTACAATTTATTATTGTTTCAATGATGTTTCCGCTCTGGGGAACAGCCGCAAGTTTAAATGATATTTTAATTACCCAATTCAAGACAGTCTTTGAACTTAATGATGCCGCAACAGCCTTTGTGCAATCAGCTTTTTACGGCGGATATTTTTTAGTTGCAATACCTGCTAGTATTGTCATCAAGAAAACTACTTATAAAACAGCTATTTTAACTGGTTTAGTCGCTTATATATTAGGAGCTGGATTATTTTTCCCAGCATCACGTGTAGCTACATATTCAATGTTTCTAGTTGCCATTTTTGCGATTGCAATCGGGCTTTCATTCTTGGAAACAGCATGTGATACATACAGTTCATTACTTGGTCCTAAAAAGCACGCTAATTTACGCTTGAATATTTCACAAATTTTAAACCCAATTGGTAGTATTATTGGAATTTTACTTGGTAAATACTTGATTTTTGGCCAAGTTGGTAATTTATCAGAAAAGATGGCTAGATTACATGGAGCTGCCCGATTAGCATATGGTGAAAAAATGTTGCAATTAACTTTGCAACCATATAAATATATTTTATTCGTGTTAATTGCGATGTTAATTCTTTTGGCATTAACACCAATGCCTAACACAAAACCTGCCGCTGTGGCTGGCCAAGTAAAGGCTAAATTAAGTGAAACCCTTGCATACCTTGCTCATAATCGATTATTCAAAAAAGGAATTATGGCCCAATTCGTTTATGTTGGTATGCAAACAGCGGTTTGGTCATTTACGATTCGGTTAGTGCTTGATTTAAATCATTCAATTAGTGACGCCCAAGCTTCAAATTACTTAATTTATTCATATATTGTGTTTTTCTTAGGTAAAGTGCTTGCAACATCACTTTTTACGAAGATTAAACCAACTAAAGTGTTGGCAGTGTATTCAGTTTTAGGAACAATTGCATTAGCAATTGCAAGTTTGGCATCTGGGAACATTGCCATTTATGCAGCTGTTGCAGCAAGTTTCTTCTTTGGTCCTCAATGGCCCACAATTTATGCTCATACATTGGATACGGTTACGGAAAAGAAACACACGGAAACTGCAGGGGCAGTCTTGGTTATGGCAATTGTTGGGGGAGCAGTTATCCCCGCTATCCAAGGGGTTATTTCAGATTCACTTGGATCATTACAATTATCATTCTTATTTCCAGCGCTATGTTTTGCCATTGTAAGTCTATACTTCATTTCAGAAGTTAAGAATGATATTGAATAAAGATGAGAAGATATTAGAAGTGGCGATGACATAACTAAAATTTAGTAGTAATTTATTGCAAAAAAGGCTTCAAAAGCCTAATATATTCAAAATGATATGCCTCCTTGAAGAAATTTTTTCAGGGAGGCATATTAGCATATTTTTCAATAATGCTTGATTTTCACCATATGTCTTTAGTGCTAATTAAAATTAATATTAGATATATACTTAAACTATAGATAAAATAGCCGATATCATATATATAGATTAGTTAACGAAATAATAGATTTGCAATGGAGATTAGCAAAATGGAAATAAGTGGGTATGTTCAAGCGTTAGTGCAAGCAACAGCGGGGCGATTAGCATCAAAGAAACCAGTAACGGATGAGTTATCAAACCACTTTGCACAAATGATGGATACTCAAAATCAGCAGCAATTGATAGTTCAAGCGGGTGATACGGTGTCGCAATTGGCATTGCAACACCATACATCAATTGCTGCGATTGTCCAAAGCAATCATTTACAAGATCCAAATTTAATTTTGGTGGGCCAAAAGTTAACGATTGCCAGTAGTAGCCAAGGTGGGATTCCTGAAGTAGCAGCAAGTTCTAATGATGCCCAAATGGTTAGTGAGGATGGAGTCCAACAACAAGCTGTTCAATTTGTTAAACAATTTTTGGGTAATGCGTATGTATGGGGGAGTGCCAAACCAGGGGCTTTTGACTGTTCAGGCTTAGTTAGTTATGCTTATAAACAATTTGGTGTTGAGCTGCCACATTTAGCTCAAGCACAAGCAGATCAAACCCAACATATTGCGACTAAAAATGCTAAGGCGGGGGATTTGTTATTTTGGCAAAATCAACGTGGGCATGTTTATCATGTTGCAATTTCTTTAGGTGATGGTCATTACGTGAATGCACTAGACCCAGCTCATGGGGTACAAATTGATGGAATGGCAGCCCCAGCCAACTTCGCTGGACGAGTAGTTCGTTAAGCGTTAATGAATTAAAGTAAGGTGTGACATAATTAATATTTAGCAGTAATTTGTAGCTAAATGCATTATAAAAGTTTGATATATACAAAGATCTCAGGGAAAATTAAATTTTATCTGGGATTTTTGTGTTATCGTTTTTAGTAATGGTTGTCTAAGTTTTACTAGGTAATGTGATGTGGCGTCAATTTTTTATTGCGATTGAACATGTAAAACAAAATTACTAGACATCCGTAAAAAAGGTAATTATGATTGAATAGGGATTAAAAGTTATAATGGTAATCGTTACAGTACGAAATGTAATCTATGGACTAAATACGAACATCAATGACTTATAATTGTATTTTAATTAAGAAATAGAATAAAAAAGTTGTAATAAATAATTTATTAATATATAATTGTTCTTGTTTACGAACTATAATAAATAAAGAGAATGGATGGATATGATATTGGAAAAAGAGTTTAGCACTGTTGAAGCAGCACTTGAAGAGTTGAAAAAGGGTGGTTTTGTAATCCTTTCAGATAACGAAGATCGTGAAAATGAAGGTGATTTGGTGGCCCTAGCATCTGAGGCTACTCCAGCCATTATTCACCAAATGTTAAAAGAAGCCAATGGGTTGATGTGTGTTCCTGTTAACACTGAAATCGCCAACCGTTTGAACTTAACTGATATGGTTGAAAACAGCACTGATCCACACCAAACACCATTTACAGTTACTGTTGATGGTACCTTTGAAGCAACTGGTGTTACCACTGGTGTCTCAGCTTTTGATCGTGCTGCATCAATTAACCATATTGCTGATATTAATGCGCAAGCTACTGATTTTAATCGTCCAGGTCATATTCAACCATTGATTGCTAAGCCACAAGGTTTACGTGAACGGATTGGTCACACCGAAGCTGGAGTTGATTTAGCGTTACTTGCCGGTTCACAACCAGCCGCTATTATTATTGAAGTACTTGGTGAAGATGGCCATATGGCTCAACGTGATGATTTATTTGTCTTAGCTCAAAAGTTAAACATTCCATACATCACAATTGCCCAAATTATTGAATACATGGATGCTAATAACATTGTGCAAGCCGTTGATGTTTTAGCCGTTAAATAATATTTCTAATTAGCCATTTATTTTAGCACACAAACAAAAACGGTCTCTCTGCTGAGAGACCGTTTTTTGAATTGAATTGAAATAGAAATTTTAAGTAGAGAGTTAATTATTTAGCATTACCAGTGTACCAGTCAAAACTTGTTAACCAGTAACTTGTCCGGTAATGTTCATCTAAAGTAGCAATTAAGTCCATGTCTTCTTTACTTAAAGTGAAATCAAAGACTTGTGCATTTTCAATAATCCGTTGTTCGTGGACTGACTTTGGAATGACCGTAAAGCCCATTTGAAGGCTCCAACGAATTAAAATTTGCGCGGCTGATTTACCATATTTGGAAGCGATTTGACTAATAACAGGATTGTTAAGAACCTTACCACCACCAAGGGGTGACCATGCTTCCAAGTGGATGTTGTGATCATCAGCATATTGCACCATATCAGGTTGTTGCAATAATGGGTGCAATTCGATTTGGTCAACGGCTGGGACGATGTTAGCATCAGTCAACAAGTCTTCCATCGTTTCTTGGTTAAAGTTACATACCCCAATGGCTTTAGCTAAACCTTGGTCATAGATTTTTTCCATGGCCTTCCAAGTATCCTTATACTTACCAGTTACTGGCCAGTGAATTAAGTAAAGGTCAACATAGTCCAAACCAAGGCGTTCAAGGCTACCTTCAAAGTTAGTTAAAGTTGAGTCGTAACCGTGATCAGGATTAGCAAGCTTAGTGGTGATGAATAAATCTTCACGTGAAATACCGGCTTCAGCAATCCCTTGTTCAATACCTGTGCGAACGTCGGCTTCGTTACCATATGCTTTGGCAGTATCAATTAAACGGTAACCGTTTTTGATGGCCGCAGCAACAGCTGGTGTCGCTTCACCGTTTTCAGCTTGCCAAACTCCCAAGCCAAAGCGTTCCATTTTAACGCCATTGTTTAAAGTAACTGTTGATGTAATTGTAAAATCTTCAGACATTTATCTACCTCGTATTTTTATAAAGTGTGTTTAGGGTAAATCATTACCGGCAGCAAAGTAAATGTTGTACCATTCTTGCTTCGTTAATTCAATGTCAGCACCAGCTGCGTTTTCAATAATGTGAGCAGGCGTCATTGCACCTAATACAACTTGGATATTAGCTGGAATACGAATAATCCAAGCAGTGGCAATGGCATTTTTAGTAACACCATATTTATCAGCTAATTCACCAAGGTATGCATTAAGTTCAGCAAAATCAGGGTTATCGATGAAGGTACCACCGAAGAAACCAAATTGGTATGGTGACCAAGCTTGGATTGTCATATCATGCAAGCGTGAGTATTCAAGAATCCCACCATCATGTGAAATACTACGTTCATCAGCCATGTTAGTGTGCATGCCGCGGTCAATCATTCCTGAATGCATGATACTAAATTGGAGTTGATTAATAATTAACTTTTGGTTAATCGCACTTTGAACTAAATCAACTTGTTGGGGATTAAAGTTAGAAACCCCAAAGTGACGAACTTTACCACTCGCTTGAAGTTTATCAAAGGCTTCAGCAATTTCTTCAGGTTCCATTAGTGGATCGGGACGGTGGAGTAAGAATGAATCAAGATAATCAACGCCAAGGCGCTCTAAAATACCATCGACACTGTCAAGAATGTGTTGTTTTGAAAAATCATAACGTTTACCAAAGACAAAGCTACCATGACTACGAGCTTGATCTAAGACAATCCCACCTTTTGATTGAATAAATAATTGGTCACGGGTAATATCAGATTTGGCTAAAGCTTGTTTAAAAACTTTTTCTGAATCACCATTCCCATAGATATCAGCAGAATCAATAAAGTTAATGCCAGCATCAAAAGCTGTTTGCAAAGTTTTGGCAGCATCATCGATACTTAGAGCGTTCATACGCATAATACCAAGGGCAACAGCTGAAGCTTTAAAATCTGTGTTACCAATTTTAAATTCACGCATTGTTAAATCCTCCATTATTCGTTTGTGTGCGATAATTTACTTAAGCACTAACTCAATAGTACAACTTAGACATATATCTAAGTCAAGATAAGTGTTAAACTATTTTTAAGTTAGTAAAAACATAAGAAATAAACAAAATGAAAGGTTAGTCATGGCATATTCAATTAGCGAAGTATCTAAAAAATTTAATATCTCACCATTTACGTTACGATTTTATGATAAGCAAGGTTTGATGCCCTTTGTAAAGCGTGATGCGGCTGGCCGCCGTGCATTTTCAGAAGAAGATCTAGATTTTGTTTCTTTAATCATTTGCTTAAAACAATCTGGTCTTGAACTTGAGGAAATCCGCCAGTTCGTCGAAATGACCCAAGCTGGTGATGTAACGTTAGCTAATCGATTAGAATTCTTTGAACGGCAAGTAACATTGGCTCAAAAAAGGATTGAACAGCAAAAACAAAATATTGAAAAGCTTAAACGAAAAGTTCAATATTATAAAGTTGCATGTGATATGGGAACTGAAGAGTATGTGAAGAATAATTTTGATTTATCAATTTTTGATCCTGATATTAAATTTATTAAGACAGGTGAGTAAAATGATGTTAATGCTACGAATTTTAATCGGTTTATACGCATTGTAATGTTATTTGTTGGTTTACAAATAGTAATTAAAGAAGAAAATAAATTATTTTTGGTACATATTATTATTAGCATACTGACACTAGTTAGTGTAATGTTGGCTAATTGGCAATTATTTGCGACTGTAGCTATTATCGCAATCATAGCATATCAATTAGTAGCATTGCATCGAGGAATAACAATGTTTTTTTATTGGCCACATCAAATAAGTAGACTAATTATTTCTATTACGTTAATTGTTTTAATTGTGCTTGCATAATAGTCTATGTAAAAAGATGTTGATGTAATTATTTTTTAGCAAGAATTTATAGTTAAAAAGTGGTTTAAAAGTTAGATATATTCAAAATATGGCAATGCCTCCCTGAAGAAAACTTCTTCAGGGAGGCATCTTAGCATATATCCTCGATAGCACTAGGCTTTTGAGACATGTCCATTTTTGTTGTTAATTAAATAAATTTTTGTTAATAAATAGATAAAATGATGTAAATGCGGCTTAGTTAAAGACCATCCCACCATCGATAAGAAGGGCTTGACCAGTCATGTAGTCACTGTCAGGACCAGCAAGGTATGATACACAAGCCGCCACATCTTCAGGTTCTGATAAGCGCTTCAAAGTAATGTTTTGGGCGAATTGTTCCATCCCCCATTCGAATGGTTTGCCGGCTTCATCCGCAGTCTTTTGGGCGATATCATTCATCATGGGTGTCTTAACAATTCCTGGGCAGTAAGCGTTAACGGTAATCCCCAATGGAGCTAAATCACGGGCAGCAACTTGAGTAATTCCGCGAATGGCAAACTTAGTACCACTGTAGACACCAAGGCCAGGGTTACCAACTTGACCAGCTTGAGATGAAGCATTAATAATTTTACCACCATGACCAAGTTCCTTAAAGGCTTCAGTGGCCGCTTGAATCCCCCAGTAAGTACCACCAACATTGACATCATATACACGACGGTAAGTATCATAATCAATGGTATCAAATGGTGTTTGAGGACCAAGACCGGCATTGTTAACGATGACATCAAAGCCACCGAGTTGTTCTTTAGCTTCTTTAACAGCGGCAAAGACTGCATCACGATCGGCAACATCAACCTTAACCGCGATAGCTTCGTGACCAGCCGCTTTGATACTTTCAGCGACTTTAGTAGCGGTTTCTAAGTTATAATCAGCGACCGCAACCTTGAAGCCGTCATTTGCAAGCCGACGACTGATTGCTTCACCAATTCCTTGACCACCACCAGTTACAAATGCTACTTTTCCATTTACGTTTGTCATAATAAGCCTCCTATTTCAAATTGATTTATTTGTGAAATAGGCAACGAAGTTTTAAATGTTACCCTTTGTTGCTTACAAGATAAGTATAATCCTTCGATAATAAAATGCAATAATAATTTGATAATTTTTTCACAATATTTCGATAAAAAGGTAGTTTAAGGGCTTCTTGCTGAAAGTTAATTTATTTATAAAGGTTAATTTAATTAAGATAGACTAGTTAATTAGTTGATGTCGCCAATTATTAAGATTAATGTATTTTAATTCACAATGTTTAATTAATGAATAGTAAAACGATGCTTAATATCGCTTTTATTAACGATTATTAACATCACTAGAATTAAACTAAAAAATGAAGGATAATATATGAATGAAAGCCTTGTAGAAAAGAAAGAAGAGATGTAATGAGTTTTCCAACAAAACAACAACTATATGCACAATTTGCTCAAGCCGATGACGCGGTTTATTTTGCGAGTGCGGATAAACAGCAGGTATATTTTGGCTTTGGGGTTCAAGCAGCCATAAATAGTGGTGATACTAATGTAGTTAAAACGTGGTTGCAGAGCCAAATGCAACCGGTATTTGGTGGATTACCATTTGATAAACAAATCACGACGGCAAGTGTTATGGCCGGTTACTTTGTCGCACCAGCCGTTGTATATGAAGTTAACCAAGCTAACATCTGGGGTCAGCCGATAGTAAATTGGCCAGTCATTGCACCAGCTAATCAAGCCACGATTGTGGAGCAAGCCGATGATACAACCTGGATTGAACGTATTGAGCAAGCTATTGCCACAATGCAAACTGATGTTACCAAGCAAAAGGTTGTCCTTGGTCGACAACGTCAATTACAATTAACAACTATGGTTAACGAAGTACAATTATTGCAGGACTTGAATAGCCAACAACCAAATAGCTATCACTTTGTGTTAAAACATGCCGGGGAGCTATTTGTTTCTGCGACTCCAGAACGATTAGTTCAAGTTAATGCTGCGGCCTTTTCAACGGCGGGGGTGGCTGGTACCATTCGTCGTGGTAAGGGTGAAGTTGAAGATCAACAATTAGCGGATAAATTATTTAACGATGCCAAAAATCGCTTGGAACATGCATACGTTGTTAATACCATCAAGGAACGTTTAGCAGATTTGGTTGCTTTAAATGTACCAACAAACCCTACGATTATGAAAAACCCCCAAGTTCAACACTTGTACACACCGATTAATGGCCAATTAACGGCCGCAGTCAATATTATTGATTTGGTAACACGCCTCCATCCAACGCCGGCTTTAGGTGGTAAGCCACTGGCATGGGCGATGGCGACGATTAAAGAACTTGAGTTGGCCCCCCGCGGTTTATTTGCCGCTCCAATTGGGGTTGTTTTACCAAATGGGGATGGTGAATTTGTTGTTGGAATTCGGGCAATGTTAATTAAGCACCAGACCGCATACTTATTTGCTGGTGCCGGTATCTTAGCCGATTCCGATGCTGCCCAAGAATTTACTGAAACCGGTTTAAAAATGCTGCCAATGATGAACTTACTGAAAGGATAAAATTATGAATGCAACTTTAACAAATAACATTAAACACCTATTGATGGCCTTAGTCGCCCAAGGGGTTCGCGATTTTGTCGTGTCACCCGGTTCACGGACAACCCCAATCGCTTTATTATTGGCTGAATTAGCCCATAATGATGCTAATATTCGCATTACAATTGACGTTGATGAACGTTCAGCCGGCTTCTTTGCCCTTGGACTAGCCAAGACAAAATCATGGCCGGTTGTTTTATTAGCAACTTCAGGTACGGCGACAGCTAATTACTTTCCTGCGGTGGCGGAAGCCAAAATCGCCCACGTACCGTTAATTGTGTTAACAACTGATCGACCCCAAGAATTACAAAATATTGGAGCAGCTCAAACGATTGATCAAGTGAAGATGTATGGTACGCATGCCAAAGATTTTGCCCAAATAACGTTGCAAGATGAGGGTGCTAATGTCACGGAATATATTGATTATCACGTCCAACAATTAGTTAATATTGCTGCCACGGCACCAGCTGGGGTCGTGCAAATTAACTTACCATTGCGGAAACCATTGATGCCTGATTTGGGTGAAGTATGGCCAAGTGTTACTAAACATAATATTTTGGCGAGTGCCCGCACACCCAAAGCTAATAACGTCGAAGAATTTGTAACGTTAATGAAGACTGGTAAAGTGATGTTATTGGCGGGACCAACCGAAGGCCGCATGGATACCAAAGCGGTCTTGATGCGTGATTTAGCAGAGCTATTAAAGGTCCCCGTTTTAGCGGATGTTTTGAGTAGTGTCCGCCCAAACAAGTGGGCCATTAACGGAATTGATGCCTTACTTGAAGCTGATGTAGTTACTGAAGACTTAGTGCCAGATGTCGTCTTTCGTTTTGGGGGCACCCCGGTTTCAGCCCGTGTAAGTAGTTGGTTAAAACAAAATAATGTGACCTTAGTGCAAGTTGGTGAAGAAGCAGTCGGCCATGATTACACACGCTATGCCAAATTAACTTTGAACTGTGACGAAGAAACATTACTCGAAGCAATGCAAACTTTAGGTGATCGTTCGGATGAAAATCCATTTGGTAATGCCTGGTTACAAGTTAAAGCAACGCTAAATAATACGGTGGCAAATGCGGAATTTAGTGAAGCAACACTACCAGTGGCCTTGCAAGCCTTACCATATGGTGCAGAAATTTTTATTGCTAATTCAATGCCAATTCGGGATATGGATAATTATTTTGTTCCTCGTAATCCAGTACGGGCCTTTGCTAATCGTGGTGCCAACGGAATTGACGGGACCGTTTCAAGTGCCTTTGGGATGGCGATGAGTGGTAATCCGGCATATTTATTGACGGGTGATTTAACACTCTTCCATGATATGAATGGGTTGATGTTAGCTCAACAAACGGGCCGACCAATGACAATTATTGTCGTCAATAATAACGGTGGGGGAATTTTCTCATTCTTACCACAAGCCGCGGCTAAAGATTATTTTGAACCAATGTTTGGGACGCCATTAAACTTATCAATTGAAAAAATTGCGGCTTTATATGATGCCGAATATGTTGAAATTACGAGTAAAGAACAATTAGCGCAAACGGTTAGTGTACCCGCCGATAAACTTAAAATCGTTGAAATTAAGAGTGATCGTGATAAAAATGTAGGTGACCACCGCCAATTAATCGATCAAATTAAGGCGGCTTTTAATGATTAAACAAGTGCTCGTTGATGGTTATCCATATGAAGTAACGATTACAGGAAGTGGCGCCCCAACGTGGGTCTTCTTACACGGCTTTATGGGGACGGGGGCTGATTTTGAGCAAATTCAACCTCACGGAACGTGCGTGTATCTTAATTTATTTGGCTTTGGTCCGGACGCTCCTGTAGTGTCAGATGGGACTTTGTTTCACATGAAACACCAAACGCAAAGCTTGGCAACATTATTTAAAGCATTAGCCTTACCACCCGTTAATTTAGTTGGTTATTCAATGGGGGGGCGCTTAGCATTAGGGTTTGCTTTAGCATATCCAGAATTAGTTGCCCAATTAATCTTAGAAGGGGCAACGGCGGGAATCGCTGATGCAACGCAACGAACAGCCCGGCAAGGCGCAGATAATCAAAAAGCTGAATGCATTGAAGCCCAGGGGATGGAAGCTTTTGTGCAGGCATGGGAAGCATTACCAATGTTTGCGAGTCAAAAATTACTGCCCCAAGCTCAACAAACATTCATGCATCAACAACGGGTCAATCACCAAGCTAAGAATGTCGCTAATTCTTTACGCTATATGGGCACCGGGGCGCAGCCTAATTATTGGCCAGCTTTAGCGCAATTAGCAGTACCGGTGAGTTTATTGGTTGGGCAACGTGATCTCAAATTTCAAGGTTTGGCCGCAAAGTTATTGGCGGCACTCCCGCAAGCCCAGTTAAAAATTATTGATGGAGTGGGGCACAATATTCACTTTGAAGCGCCAGTAAAATTTACGGAGGCATTAAATGCCCTTAACGATTAAACAAGTTACGGTCTATCAATTAGCAATGCAATTGAAGACGCCTTTTAAAACGGCCCATGATGTGACTTGGCAACGGCCACTTAGTTTGCTAAAAGTTACTTTCACAAATGGTATTGAAGGTTTTGGGGAAGTGGCATCATTTGCTGATGCGGCCTATACCGCAGAAACCCATGCAATTTCATTAGCTACTTTGGCACAATTAATTCCAGCAAGTATTGGTTTAACTATTGATGACCCGCAAACATTTGCAACCTGGTTAGCTCCACAAACGGCGTGGTCATTTGCTAAAGCCGCTTTTGAGATGGCTATTTGGGATGGTTTTGGTAAATTAAACCAGCAATCATTAGTCACAATGTTAGGTGGTCGTGGTGCCAACGTTAAAGTCGGTATCGCGTTAGGTGTGGCTGATAGTGAAGGGCAATTACAAAAAGATGTTGCCGCGGCGGTGACACAAGGTTATCAACGGATTAAGCTAAAGCTCAATCCAACAACACCATTAACCTGGTTGCAGCAAATTGTCGCCGCTAATCCGACAATATTATTTTCAGCGGATGCGAATGCTAGTTGGACACCAACGGATATGGCCAAGATTCAAGCTTTGGATCAAGCGGGCTTCTATTTACTGGAACAGCCATTTGGGGCTGATGCATGGCAAGCACATTTTGCATTGCAAAAACAGTTACCACAGTTAAAAATTAGTTTAGATGAAAGTTTGAATAATTTAGGGGATGTTAAAACCGCTATCGCTGGATCAGTGGGGGCTTTAACCCTTAAGCAAGGTAAGATTGGGGGCATTACTGCGACCGTTAAGGCAATTGAGCTAGCTAACACGGCGGCAGTTTTACCATGGATTGGCGGCATGCTTAGTTCAGGCGTTGGTCGCGCCGCGGATTTAGCACTAGCAACATTACCCAACGCTAATATTTTTCCAAGTGATAGTTCGGCAAGTGAACGCTATTTTGAACAAGATATCATTATGGAACAACCCCAAATTATTGCTGGTAACTTACCAGTACCAACGCAACCAGGGCTAGGAATTACGATTGATTGGTCGGCGGTAAAGCAATTATTAGTGGGCCAAAAAGAATACAATTAAGCATTGTTTCATGTGAAACAAGCATGGAGGAAATGCATGCCAGCAGATAAACTGGAAGAATGGTGGGATATCTACGATCAAGCTGAACACAAAATTGGTCAACGCCAACGTAGTGAAACATTAAGAACAGGTGAATATCATTTAGTTGCTAATATTTTTTTATTTAATCAAGTCGGTGAAGTACTCTTACAACAGCGGTCTTTTGATAAGCTAAATTATCCCGGCGCGTGGGATTGCTCAGTTGGTGGGTCAGTGCTAGCTGGTGAAACACCACAAGACACTATGGTACGTGAGGTCCAAGAGGAGTTAGGTTTAACTATTACACAGGAACAATTACAGTTATTTGATCATCAAATAGCCTCAACATGGATTGAATATTGGTTTGTTGCACAACTTGATTTTAAGTTGTCGGATGTGACAGTTCAAACCGAAGAGGTTGCTCAAGTCGGATTCTTTAACTTAAGCCAAGCCCAAAAGCAATTAGCACCTGTGGGTGGAATTAAGTACGAACATGAAGTGCAACTAGCATGGCAAACAAAATTAGGCTAGTAGTTGCATTTACCAGTGAGCGTGATAACATAGGGTATGTTAAAAATGTCACAAAAGAGATTAAGTTGGAGTTTAAAGAGATGTTTAAAATAATTTGTTATAGTGTCTTACCTAATGAAACGACGACCTTTGCAGCCTTGAATACCGATGGCTATAGCTTAACGTTGGTAGCAGAACCATTAACGGCCCAAAATTTGACAACGGCCCAAGGCAATAATGCCGTGCTATTAGCAGATAATGGCCCGGTTGATCGTGAAATGTTAACGCAATTAGCCGCATGGGGGATTAAATACGTCTTTACGCGGACAACTGATTGTGACTTTTTTGATTTTGAAGCCGCCGATGAATTGAATCAAGTAATTTCACGTATTCCAGTCAGTGACCGGGATGCTGATAGTGCTGCTAAAATTGCGATTAGTTTTGCTAATTTTAAAACTATTCGTACAACCGGCGAACCAATGAATGAAATTTATGCCTAATGAAATATAACAACACCCCCATTGAAGCTTTTGCTTCAATGGGGGTGTTCACTATATATTGGCGGTTAGTTAATCACTAATTACTTCACCGTGCCAGTTAAGAATACCACCATCAACATTAGTTGGTTGGTAACCCATTGTCGCCAATGTATTGGCTGCTTGTTGACTACGATTACCAGAACGACAGAAGACATATAATTCCTCATCCTTGGCACCTTGATAGCTAGCAATCGTGCTAAGGGGCACGTTAACTGCTTGAGCAATGTGGCCGGCTGCAAATTCGGCGGGTTCACGAACATCAATTAAGGTGATGTTATCGTTAAGTTTAGTAGCAAGTTCATCCGTTGAGATGTGGTTAATTTCGTTTGACATAAGTGTTTCCTTTCAAATACCTTTTGGAGCACGTTCTAGCAGCAAATTACTACTAGAAAAGACTTCTGGCACGCTCTCGTTTTTTAATTAGTTTGCTTCAACTGTGGTTGCTTTAGGGGCAACTTCGTGGTGGGCGCTTAATTTACGTAAGCCCGGAATTGAAAGCATTACGACAAAGCTGATGATGTACATTGCTGAAAGACAGCCCATGACAACTGGCAATGTGTAGTGATCCATCAAGATTCCGATTGCTAATGATGAGAAACCACCAATTGCGCGCCCAGTATTAACAATCACGTTGTTAGCAGTCGCGCGAATTTCAGTTGGGTAAAGGCGGCTGATGACCGCACCGTAACCACCAAACATACCGTTTGAGAAGAAACCAAGAATAGCTCCCGCAATTAACATCGTTGGTTCGTTATTAGCTAACGTAATGGCAAAGACCGCAATGGCTGAACCGATTAAGAAAATTCCAAAGGCCCGCCGCGGACCAAAGAAGTCTAAGATGTTACCAAAGACTAACATCCCAATACTCATCCCAACAATTGTGGCAATCATCCAAACTGATGAACCAGCAACAGTTAAGTGTAGTTTGTGTTGCATAATGGTTGGTAACCAGTTCATTAAACCAAAGTACCCTGCAATTTGGACCACAACCATAATCATTAAACCAACTGTTTGTAAAGCAACTCCAGGGGTGTTGAATAAACTAGCGATGCTAACAGGTTGTTTAGCAGTGTGATTAGCAATCTTAGCATGGGTCGCTACAAAGTCATCACTTTCATGTAAGTTGCGACGGATAAAGTAAGTTAAGATTACGGGTACTAAACCAACTAAGAACAAGGCATTCCAACCAAATGCTGGAATAATGAAGGCGGCGGCAATCGCAGCAAGGACCGCCCCAATTTGACCACCAATGGCCGCAATTGAAGTCATTTTACCAATCTTGTGGTGGGCAAAACTTTCAGCAATTAAAGTAATCCCAACCCCGTATTCACCACCGGCTCCGATTCCGGCAATAAAGCGGAATAAGTAGACGAGTTGAATGTTATCAGCGAAGTACATAGCCGCCGTTGCAAAGGCGAAGATGAAGACAGTATACGTAAAGGTTTTAACGCGACCAAAGCGATCTCCGATAAGACCAAATAAAATACCACCCGCTAACATTCCGAGATTGGTAACAGTTGCAATTAACCCAGCCTGCGCGCCACTAATGTGTAAGCTCGCAATGATTGATGATAAGGCAAACGATAGGAACATGACATCCATGTTTTCTAACGCGAACCCGGCTGAGGTTGAAGCAATTGTCCATTTCTGGTTAGTTGTTAACGTGTGGTTTGGTGTTTGATTATGCAAAATACTATCCTCCAAAATGAATGCTCACGGGCATTAGTTATTTTTTCGTATCAAAATGATATTCGGTATATTTTTACATAATCATTTGCAAATAGCAATAATAATTCTTAGTTGTTAGCGAAATTTTATTTTTAAAGCTGCCGATTACTGCCACACTCTATCAAAACACATTCCAACAGTCCGATATATTCCAAAATACAAAAATAACCGCCGCGAAGAAAATTCTTCAAGACGGTTATTTAGTGTATTTCTTGATATTGCCCGACTTCTGTCACGCTTCCACAAAAAAAGACTGAAAAATTCAGCCTTTTTAAAATTATTTTTCGGCACCCATTAAAATACCAACAAATGAGGCAATTGCACCACCAAGTAATGGCGCAACAAAGTATACCCAGTAGTGTGATAAAGCTGAACCACCGGCTAAGATAGCAGGTCCAAAACTACGGGCTGGGTTCAATGAAGCACCAGTTAAGTTAAGGGTTGCCATGATAAGAATGGCAAGGGTAAGACCAATGGCAAATGGTGCCAATTGTGGGTTACCAAAACGTTGGCTAGTAACCGTTACGATAACGAAGACAAAAATGAAAGTTGCTAACGTTTCAACAAAGAAAGCATCGATACTTGTAATTTTTGGGAAATCAGTTTGACCAAGCAAGTGAACTGGTAAGTGCATGGCACGAACTAATAATGAAACGACACCGGCACCAACAATACCACCGATAAATTGTGAGACAACGTAGAATAAGCCTTCACGCATATCAAGACGACGGTTAATAACCATTGCTAAAGTAACAGCGGGGTTAAAGTGGCCACCTGAAATACCACCAACGGTAATAGCCATGATAGTAATTACTAAACCAAAGGCCATCCCAATTCCTAATGGTCCAACTGGCGTAGCAGTAGTGTTACCAATTGTAACGACACTCGTACCAATAAAGACGAGCATAAATGTACCCATAAATTCTGCGAAATATTTGCGCATGTTAATTCTCCCTAAAACTAAAATATTTTATGATTGCAGTTTTCATTTTACCATAAATCGTTGTTTATTGTGAATTTCGTTATTTCATTAGAAAATACCAATGTAACTAACATTAAATGTTAACAATGATTAAATTTTTGATATAAATGCCTGTCATCACCGGCCATTTGATAGTTTATGTTTACGGTTAGTTAGAAAAAAGAGTAATATTATCATATTGTTTTTGATAATTATATATATGTCTTTTAAGGAGTAAATAAGCATATGGACAAAAAACGTATTGGTTTAGGTGCCCTTGTGTTAATGATGTTTACAACGATCTTTGGTTTTGCCAATGGTCCAATTGCATTTGAACAAATGGGATATGCTTCAATTATTTGGTATATCTTGGGTGCTATTTTATTCTTCTTACCAACTTCAATGATGTATGCTGAATATGGTTCAGCATTGAAAGAAGCCAAGGGTGGTATCTACTCTTGGATGGAACGTGCATTAGGTAAGAAAATTTCATTTATCGTTACTTTTATTGGATTAGCGTCTTGGATTATCTGGATGATTACCATTTCACAAAAAGTATGGATTCCATTAGCTACCTTGATTTCAGGCCATGATACAACTGGTTCTTGGTCACTTTTTGGACTAGGCAGTAGTAAAACAATTGGTATTTTAGCAGTATTATTTGTTTTAGTAGTAGCATTTTTTGTTACTAATGGAGTTAAATCAATTTCACGGATTTCAACAATTGGTGGAACAGCTGTAATGGCATTAAATGTAATCTTACTAGTAATTTCATTGGTAGTTGTATTTGCACATGGTGGCCATTTTGCTGAACCAATTCATGCTAAATCATTTATTGTTTCAACAGCACCTGGATTCAATACGGTTCCTGAAATGATTGCTTTTGCTCTTTATGCCATCTTCGCTTATGCTGGTTTGGAACAAATGGGTGGAATCATTGATGATGTTGATCATGCTGAAAAGAACTATCCTAAGGCGACTATCTTTGCCACAGCTATTATCGGAATTGGTTACGCACTTTCAATTCTTTTATGGGGTGCAACGACTAACTGGACTGACTTAAGTCATGATAAAGCTGCTAACTTAGGTAACATTGTGTATGTCTTGATGAACAACTTAGGTTATCAATTTGGTAGTGTCTTTGGTTTATCTCACGGTGGTATGGTAACGATGGGGAATTTATTTGCTCGTTTTGCCGGGATTTCAATGTTCTTAGCTTATATGGGTTCATTCTTTGTTTTGACTTTTGCACCTTTAAAGTCATTTATCTTAGGAACACCTGCCAAAGTATGGCCTAAGAAAATTACGGAATTAAACAAGCACGGTGTGCCAGCGACAGCCGTTTGGGCACAAGCAATTATTGTGGCGGTACTTGTTTTGTTAATCTCATTTGGTGGTAAGAATGCTTCACAACTTTACTTGGTGTTAACGAATATGGGTAACGTGGCATCATCACTTCCATATGTATTCTTGGTATTAGCTTTCCCATTCTTCAAGAAATTAAAGGATATTGAACGTCCATTTATTTTCTATAAATCAAAGACTTCAACTTGGATTGTGACAATCATTACCGATGCTTTGATTGTGATTTCAATTGGTTTAACAATTATTCAACCATTCCAACAACATGACTACTTCAGTGGTCTTTGGACATTAGCGGGCCCAATCGTCTTTGGATTGATGGCTTGGATTATGTTTGAAATTGCTGAGAAGAAGCATGGTAAGTTGTAAAATAAAGAGTGCTCTGCGGGTCGTTTAGACATCGTAGCGTACTAGAAAAAATTCCTTGGTGCAACGTACCAGGGAATTTTTTTGTATACGCCTAGATGACTGACCTGCAGAGCACGTTTTGGCTAGCTAGAGGCGTAGCACGCTGCTTGCAAGATAGTGATATCAGTAATAATAATTATTACTAATATCTAACTAGTCGACTGCCAAATAACTTTTGCAATTTGCTATAATTAGTAACCAAAGAGACAAGTATAAAGGAGAAAAGTATGCGATATATAACGGCAGGGGAAAGTCATGGCCCTGAAGAAATTGCGATTATTGAAGGTATTCCAGCAGGCTTGCATATTACTAGCGAGGATATCAATCTGGAACTAGCGCGCCGACAACATGCTTACGGTCGTGGAGGACGCCAATTGATTGAATTTGATACTGTGACCTTTATGTCTGGAATTCGCCACCAAATGACATTGGGTTCACCAATTACGTTGAATGTGCATAATGATGATCATAATAATTGGACCGCCATTATGGCCCCTGATGAACCGGCTACTTTGGAAAATACTTTGCGTAAAGTTTTGCGGCCGCGTCCTGGGCATGCTGATTTAATTGGTGGTATGAAATATCGACATCAAGATGACTTGCGAAATGTTTTAGAACGCTCATCAGCTCGTGAAACTGTGATGCGAGTAGCTGTTGGAGCGGTTGCTAAAAAATTATTACGAGAATTAGGGATTGATGTTCATGGGTTTGTTTTAAGTGTGGGTCCTGTTAAAGGGGATGCTCAAGTTTTAACGCAATACGAATCACTAGACGAAGTACGCCAAGTAACTGAAAGTTTTGCGACTCGGGCGTTAGATGCAGAAACTGATGCTAAGATACAAACTTTGATTGATGAAACTAAGCGTAATCGAGATACAGTTGGTGGGATGGTTCAAGTATTAGCAACGGGTGTGCCAGCTGGGCTAGGTTCTTACGTTAGTGCTGATACTAAATTAGATGCAAAAATTGCTCGTGCCATTGTGGGCATCAATGCTTTTAAAGCGGTTGATTTTGGGGAAGCGTTTGACCATGCTCAGTTATTTGGCAGTCAAGTAATGGATGAAATTTTATGGAGTGAGGAGCAAGGATTTTATCGGGCCACCGATAATATGGGCGGCTTTGAAGGTGGGATGACCACTGGTGAAATGATTATTGTTCGTGGAGTAGTTAAACCAATTCCAACTTTATATCGCCCAATGCGTTCAGTTGATATAGATACGCATATCGAGCATAAAGCGAGTATTGAGCGTTCTGATACGACAGCTGTCACAGCCGCGGCGGTTATTGCTGAACATATGGTAGCAATTGAATTAGCTAAGGCAATTTTAGATAAGTTTGATTGTGATAATTTCAATCGTCTAAAGGAACAGTTATCAGTTTATCGTGAAGAAATTAAAAATTTTTAGAATTTACTATTATAGAAGGGGAATTGATGCAAAGATTGAGAAAAGCTAACGATGGCTTAATTGGTGAACTTCGTGGTCCTAGTGATAAAAGTATTACACATCGGGCCTTAATTTTGGGGGCTCTAGCAAAAGGTCAAACCATAATTAAAAATCCACTTATGTCAGCTGATATTACTAGTACAATGAATGCATTACGACCTTTAGGCGTTGATTTTAATGTTGACAGCTATGGCACGATTTATGTTGATAGCCCGGGGATGGACAATTTTAAGCGGCCTGAAAATTTAGTATTAGATATGGGAAATTCTGGTACTTCAACGCGTTTGTTAGTAGGTGTTTTTGCGGGCTTAAATTTACCAGTGACAATAGTTGGTGATTCTAGTCTATCAATGCGGCCAATGCAACGTGTTATTAATCCGTTAACGGCTTTAGGAGCAGAAATTCAAAGTATCGATGGCCATTTACCATTAAAAATTGTCCGCGGTATTCAACATCAACCAATTAATTTTGTCTTACCGCTTGGTTCAGCTCAAGTAAAGAATGCAGTCTTATTAGCTGGATTAGTTGCGGGCGTGACAACGACAATTACAGATAGTTTTGGAACCCGTGATCATACTGAGCAAATGTTACCTGATTTTGGAATTACTGTTAAAAGAGAGGGCGATACATTCAGGATTCCTGGTGGGCAAATAATACATATTACTGAGCTTGAGGTGCCCGCAGATATATCAGCAGCTGCTTTTTGGTTAATATCAGGAATGATTGTACCTAAAAGTGTTATAAAACTAGAAAAAGTTAATATAAATAAAACTAGGGCTGGTATTCTAAAAGCCATACATCAAATGGGAGCTAAATTCAAACTTGAAAAATTAGTAGCTGCAGAGCCAATGGCTAATATAATAATTAGGTATCAAAAGAAATTAAAAGCGATAAATATCGGTAGTAATGAAGTGCCATCAATGATTGATGAATTACCGATTATTGCATTAGCAGCAACCCAAGCCAATGGCAAAACAATTATTAGTGGAGCACAAGAGTTAGCAGTTAAAGAAACTAATCGTATTACTACAGTAACAAATGAACTACTAAAATTAGGTGCAGATATAACGGCAACCAAAGATGGTTTTATTATTAATGGACCAACTAAATTAGTTGTTAAAAGACCAACAATTGTCAATGGACATGGTGATCACCGAATTGCGATGATGTTAGGAATTGCAGCATTAATTACTGATGGTGAAGTTAATTTGGCTGATCCTGATAGTGTAGGAATCTCTTACCCAACATTTTTTGAAGATTTAGAACATTTTATGAAATAAATATGGGAGTAATAATGCAAATTATATTAGTTGGCTTTATGGGGGTTGGTAAGACGACTGCTGGTCAATTGTTAGCCAATACTTTAAATGAGCCCTTTATTGATTTAGATGTGGAATTCACTAAGGTAACCAATTTGACACCAGGGGAGTTTATGCGTCAATTTTCCGAAGCACGGTTTCGTGATGTTGAACAACGAATTTTAAAAATGCAACTTGAACAACCACAAGCTATTATTAGTAGTGGTGGAGGGGTCTTAACATTAGCAACAAGCCAAATATTAATACAACGTAGCAATTACTATGTTATATATCTAGCAAGTAATTTTGATATTAATATGGCTAGGTTAAAAGGAGATAGCGAGCAACGCCCATTAATGACCGAGTTAACTGATCAGGGGTTACACGAATTATGGCAAATGCGACAAACCCATTATCAAGAAGTGGCCGATTTAACTGTCAATACTAATGGTTTAACACCCCAGGAAATTGTAGCGAAAATTATTAGTAAAATTGATGAGGAGCAAATGCATGGATAAATATGGTTTAATTGGTGATCCAATCGGCCATTCAAAATCACCACAAATGCAAACGGCAGCATTAAAAAATGCAAATATTGCCGCAACTTATACGTTATTAAATGAACCAGGGGAAATGTTAGCAGACATTATAACCCGGTTACGTGCTAGCAATGTAGCGGGGTTTAATGTTACGACGCCGTTTAAACAAGCAATTATTCCATTTTTAGACGAACTCGATGTATCAGCTGCTAATATTCAAGCAGTTAATACTGTAAAAAATGTAGCAGGAAAATTAATTGGTTATTCAACAGATGGGATCGGTTTTTGGCAAAGTTTACCATTACTTAAACCAGGTACCAATGTAGCTTTAATCGGTGCTGGTGGTGCTGCTAAATCGTTAATTGATGCCGCTCCAGTTGGAGTAAATCTAAGGATTTTTAATCGAGAAAGTCCCGAGTTTAATGTGCATTACGCAGATTTAAAAGAGTTATTTAATATTGAATTGCAACCATTAGCAAGTTTACATAATCAGTTAGCAGAAATTGATATATTAATCAATGCGACTAGTGTCGGCTTACGTGATAACGTGAGTATTTTACCGTTAAATGAGTTTGAGATATTAAACAGAGAAGCACTAGTAATTGATTTGGTATACAAGCATCAACAAACGCAATTTTTAACATTTGCTAAGTCAACAAATCATCAAACACTAGGGGGCTTACCTATGTTAGTTGGGCAAGGGGCAGCAAGTTTTGAGATTTGGCATCAGCAAGTAGCAAATACCAAAGTTATGCAAGCAAGTCTTATAGATTAAATCATTATTATAAGCTAAAATACGCCCATCAACTACCAGCCTTTTGGAGTAGTTGATGGACGTATTTTTAGTAAAATTCACTTTAAATATACTTATTAAACATATTTACTTATTCAAATTGGGCATCATATAATTTCCGATAAACGCCATCTGCTTGTGCTAATAAACTAGCATGATTTCCACGTTCGACAATCTGACCATGATCCATAACGAGAATTTGATCAGCATTATGAACAGTACTTAAGCGATGAGCGATAACAATTGATGTTTTAGCAACCATAAGATTGTCCAAAGCATGTTGAATTGTTTTTTCAGATTCATTGTCCAACGCTGCAGTAGCCTCATCTAAAATAACAATCGGAGCATTTTTTAATAATGCCCGAGCAATACTAAGTCGTTGCTTTTGACCGCCAGATAATTTAATACCACGCTCACCAACGGCGGTATCCATGCCAGCGGGTAAACCAGTAATAAATTCAGCTATGTCAGCTTGCTTGGCAGCATGCCATAACATTTCAGATGTAGCTTTAGGTGTTCCATAGGCAATATTATCGCCGATTGTTCCGTCGACGATGATTACATCTTGACTAACTAGTGAAATATGACGGCGAAGATCGTGTGTTGCAATAGAAGTGATTGATTGCTTGTCAAAAGAGATTGTGCCATCAGTAACGTCATATAGGCGCATTAATAGCCGGATTAAAGTTGACTTGCCAGCACCTGAGCGCCCAACTAATGCGGTTGTTTTACCAGCGGGGATCTGACAATTAATATGTTCTAGTGCATCAGCTGTTTTAAGTTCATATTGGAAACTAACATTATTAAATGTAATACCAGTTGTTAACGGTTCAGGAAATTCGGTTGGGTTACTTGGTTCAATAACTGCTGCATCAATATTCATTACATCATGAATTCGATCGTAAGAAACCTGAGCAGTTTGAAAAATATTAATCAAGCGTGAAAATGAATTAATTGGATTTTGAAGTAAGGTTACATAACTAAGATAAGCGACTAAATCCCCTATTGTCATTTGACCTTTAATGACTAGATAGCCCCCAAAAGCTAAAACAATTGCTGTTCCACTAGTATTAATTAACAATAATAACGGTTGAAAGATAGCTTGCCACTTAGTTGCTTCAAGAGTATAGTCATTTGTTTTATCAACAATATCTGCGAAAACTTTGGTTTCAGTTTCCTCAGTAGTATAACTTTTAATCAATTCAATTTCAGTTAAAGTTGCTTGTAACTGATTGGAGATTTGTGAATTCATTGACCGTACTTTACTGTAAGCTTCACGAATTCGACTACGGAAGAATCGAATTGTAATAAATAAAATTGGGAATGTCAAGCTGACTAAAAGAGCTAACTGCCAGTTTTGAAGATATAAAAAAATAAGGACAACGATAAAAGTAAATGTATTTCCAACTAAGCCCAAGCTATCACTAGAAATCAATGCTTGTAAATTATTGATGTCACTAGTAAGACGAACCATCAAATCGCCAGTTTTTGAATTTTGAAAAAAAGCATAATCTTGTTGCAAAATCTGACTGTATGTTTTAAGACGAAGCTCTTTAATTGATTGTTGAGATAAAATTTGCATCATGTAACTTGAAGTAAATGACAATAGTCCTAAGATAATAGTTGTTGCTAATAGGCCTAATATGTTAAACCATAACGTGTTTACTTGATGTAAGGCTAAAGCATGATCGATAATATTCTTAGTGAATTGTGGAATAATAAAATTAAGTCCGGCAATTATAATAAGTAAGCCAATATTCAAAAATAAAAGGTTTTTGCGCTTTAAAACACTATTAAAGACAAAATTAAACATTTGTAGCATAGTAGTATCGGTATTTTTTAACTGAGCTTTAATTTCTGACGGACTCATTCGACCAGAAGTTTGTGGCATATGTCATTCCTCCGTTTGGTTAAAATCATAAATTAGTTTAAATAAATTATTTTATTTTAAAACTTATATTAATAGCACTTAGAAAGATATATTAAAAAAAATTAATTTTTTTGGTTTACTAATCTCTTAATAACTAGTATACTCTCCTTTATCAAAAACACGTTGATTAGGACGAGTAACTTTGGGAAAGTCACCAGAAAGATCATGCTAATGGAAATTGATCGATTGCCTCATTGTGAACACTACCTATGAGTAACAGCAGGATTATGGTAACAAAAAGCGCTGTCGGGGTTATTAGCCGTTATACTAATAGTTAAAGTTATCGATAGGCTAATTGGGCTTTTTTGCCTATCTGTTAAATTTGGGTGGTACCGTGCTAATTGCACCCCTGGAATTATATCCAGGGGTGTTTTTTTTATTAATGGTTTTTGATAAGTTGAGTATTTGAAGAAGAGGAGGGTTCAATATCATGGCAGAAAAACATTTAAAACGTGAACTAGCATCACGACATATGCAAATGATTGCGCTAGGTGGCACGATCGGAGTAGGATTATTTATGGGTGCCGCTGCCACCATTAAGTGGACTGGTCCATCAGTCCTTTTAGCTTATGCATTTGCTGGCCTGATTTTATACTTAGTTATGCGCGCCTTAGGTGAAATGTTATATGTTAACCCAACGACAGGGTCATTTGTAAATTATGCTAATGAATATATTCACCCATTGGCTGGCTATTTAACAGCTTGGAGTAATATTTTTCAATGGTTAGTTGTTAGTATCAGTGAGGTAATCGCAGTAGGAGCTTACTTACATTATTGGTGGCCTAATTTTCCAACTTGGACGGCTGGTATTGTAGTAATTATTAGTTTAGCTGCGGCTAATTTAATTTCAGTTAAAGCTTTTGGTGAGATGGAATTTTGGTTTGCTTCGATTAAAGTTTTTACAATTATTGCAATGATTATTTTAGGTTTATTAGTAATCTTATTAGGATTTGGTAATCATTGGCAACCTATTGGTTTCAGTAATTTATGGAGCCATGGAGGATTTTTTACAGGTGGTTTTAAAGGATTCTTTTTTGCATTATCAATCATTGTGGCTTCATATCAAGGAATTGAAATTATTGGTTTAACAGCTGGTGAAGCTAAAGATCCTAAAACTGCAGTAGTTAAATCAATTCACTCAATTGTCTTTCGAATTTTGATTTTTTACATCGGGGCAATTTTTGTAATTGTAACGATTTACCCTTGGAATCAATTAAGTGCATTAGGATCACCATTTGTCCAAACTTTTACAAAGGTTGGGATTACATTTGCAGCTGGGTTAATTAATTTCGTTATGCTAACAGCTGCGATGTCAGGATGTAACTCAGGTATTTTTAGTTCAAGTCGAATGTTATATACCTTAGGGATGGACAATGAAATATCAAAAAAGTTTACCAAAGTGTCACGCTTTAATGTACCTTACATTGCAGTTATTGTAATGGCATTAGGGATGTTAATTGGTTTAGTCTTAAATGAACTAGCACCAATGTTTCTGCATTCAAATACAAATGTCTTTGTTGTGGTTTATAGTTCAAGTGTTTTACCAGGGATGGTACCATGGTTTGTGATTTTACTTAGTGATTTAAAGTTCCGCCGTGCTAATCCTGACTTGATGAAGCAACATCCATTTAAAATGCCATTTTTCCCAATTACTAATTATTTTGCTTTGATAGCGTTAATTATTATTTTAGGATTTATGTTAGTTAATCCTGAAACCCGAATATCAGTAATTGTTGGAATTGTTGTGTTAGCCGTATTAACAGTTGTTTTTTGGCTTAAAGAAGTAGTTAAGAGGAATAATAAAGCTACAGCAAATAGTATTTTAGAGAGTAAAAACTAGAAATACATTAAAAAGTTAATTGATTTATAATCTTTAGGGTTTACTAATTTTGATTTACCTTGTATACTCTTGGTTAATAAATAAAGCGTTGAGTAGGTTTAAGTAATTTAGTCGGTATCTCCAGAAAGATCACGTTGATGAGAGTGATTGGTACTAGCTATTTGAAATCTCCCTACGAGCCTAGTTGAGTACATGTTGATTGGAAAATACTAGCGAGGTTATTGGTCGTTATCCCAATAAGAGTTGTAGGACTTTATACTAAACGTAGTGTTTTTGGACTACTGAACTTGGGTGGAACCGTGCGAAAAGCGCCCCTAGATTAATTATATCTAGGGGCGCTTTTTTTTTGCCCAAAAAAGAGAGGAACGGAATATGGCAGATAAGAATTTAAAACGTGAATTATCATCACGACATATGCAAATGATTGCATTGGGAGGAACAATTGGGGTTGGTTTATTTATGGGAGCTGGTTCAACTATAAAGTGGACTGGTCCATCGGCACTACTGGCATATGCATTTGCCGGGATTATTTTATATTTTGTTATGCGCGCGTTAGGAGAAATGCTATATGTTGATCCTACGACAGGGTCTTTTGTTAATTATGCAAGTAAATACATCCATCCTTTTGCGGGCTTTTTAACCACCTGGAGTAATGTTTTTCAATGGTTAGTTGTGGGAATTAGTGAAGTAATAGCAGTTGGAACTTATTTACATTACTGGTGGCCTAACTTTCCATCATGGATAGCAGGAATAATTGTCGTATTAACATTGGCAGGGGCTAATTTATTTTCAGTTCGCGCATTTGGCGAGATGGAATTTTGGTTTGCGTTTATTAAGGTTGCAACTATTCTAATGATGATTGTTCTGGGGTTAGGTGTTATTTTGTTTGGAATTGGTAATCATGGGGAACCAGTTGGTTTTAGTAATTTATGGAGCCATGGGGGATTTTTTACAGGTGGAATTAAAGGTTTCTTATTTGCACTATCATTAGTTATGGGAGCATATCAAGGTATTGAATTGATTGGCTTAACAGCTGGTGAAGCTAAAAATCCTCAAGCTGCAATTGTTAAGTCAATTCGCACGATTGTTGGTCGGGTATTAATCTTTTATGTTGGTGCTATTTTTGTGATTGTAACAATTTATCCATGGGATGAGTTGAATTCAATTGGTTCACCATTTGTTCAAACATTTACTAAAGTGGGAATCACAATTGCAGCGGGTTTAATTAACTTTGTAATGTTAACTGCTGCGATGTCAGGTTGCAATTCTGGAATGTTTAGTGCTAGTCGGATGCTTTACACATTAGGTAATAATCATGATGCTTCACCAGCATTTACCAAGCTATCACGATTCCAAGTACCATATGTACCGGTAATTGTTTTATCAGTTGGAATGTTGATTGGGATGTTATTAAATGAATTACCAATTGCTAGTTCATCAAATATTTTTGTAATTGTTTATAGTTCAAGTGTTTTACCAGGAATGGTACCATGGTTTGTTATTTTAATTAGTAATTTAAAATTTCGACGTGATCATACAAATCAACTTGAAAAGCATCCATTTAAGATGCCATTCTTTCCGATATCAAACTATTTTTCTTTAGTTATTTTATCAGTAGTTGTTATATTTATGTTTATTAATCAAGAAACACGTATTTCAGTAATCGTTGGGGTATTATACTTAGTACTAGTAAGTGCGATTTATGGAGTTCGGGCGATGATAACTAAATCTAAAACTATTGAAAGTAAGAAATCAGTTATTAATTAAAAGGTTAGAATATTGATATTAAAAAAGTCCGTTGATTACTTTCACGGACTTTTTTAGCTATAATAGGAAATAAAAATAAGTATACTGGAGGGCGAGATGGAATTCACGACAAGCGATCAAATAAAAATAAGTATACTGGAGGGCGAGATGGAATTCACGACAAGCGATCAAATAAAAATAAGTATACTGGAGGGCGAGATGGAATTCACGACAAGCGATCAAATAAAAATTGCGTATACTGATCAAGGTCATGGGCCAGTATTAGTTTTTCTAGCTGGTTATTCTGGTATTAAAGAAGAATGGCAACAGCAAGTACCATTTTTTATTAAGCAAGGATATCGAGTAATAACTTTTGATGCGCGAAACCATGGGCATTCAACGCATCGAGAACTTAATTTAAAAATTGCTCGATTAGGACAAGATTTAGCAGAACTAATGGATTATCTACAACTAAATAATGTGTCCTTAATTGGACATTCAATGGGCGCGGCGGTTATTTGGTCATATTGTATGTTACACAGCACATCTAAAATTAGATGTATCGTTACGACTGATGAATCACCATATCCAATGAATTCAAGAGATTGGCAATATGGTGTCTTAAATCTTAATTGGGAGAATGTGGCACTTGCGGCTGCAACGGTTATGCAAACTAAAATGGCCCAACTACCAATTGCTGAAGCTGTAAAGGATAATCTCCGGGCAGAACACGAGAGTCATCCATTTGACTTTGAAGGTAATCAAATATTATTACGTAACCATTTAACCCAGGATTGGCGTGATTTGATTGCTTCATTAACAGTCCCCCAATTGTATTTAGCTGGTGGTGCATCACCATTGTGGGATGCTAGTCATGCCCAGGTATGTACCAAATTAGCTCTTCCTGGGTTAGCACAATATCACATTTTTCCAGGGGCCGGCCATTTACCACAATTAGAAGTACCTATAACATATAATAAAGTTGTTCATGAATTTTTAAAACATTAATATTAAGGAAGACACAAAGATGAAACGAATTGCAGTATACTGTGGCGCATCTTTTGGCAATCAAGCGGTGTATCAACAAGTAACGGTTGAATTAGGCCGCTGGATGGTTGACCAAAATCTTGGATTAGTGTATGGTGGCGGTAAGTATGGTTTAATGGGTGTATTGGCTAACCAAGTGCTTGATTTAGGAGGTAGTGTTATTGGGATTGTCCCCCAAAATCTAGCTGATATGGGCACAATTTTAGAACGTCTAGAGGATGTCAGAATTGTACCAGATATTTCTGAACGTAAATTAGAAATGTTAAGATTGGGTGATGGTTGCTTGGCATTACCAGGTGGGCCTGGAACTTTAGAGGAAATAGTTGATGCATTTTCATGGATGCGTATTGGTGATAATTTAAAGCCATGTGCTTTTTATAACGTCAATGGTTACTATGACGATTTGCGGGCCATGTTTCAAAAAATGGTTAGTCATGAGTTTTTAACTCAGACAGATTTTGATAAATTATTATTTTCGGATTCACTAAATGAAATTTACCAATTTATGGATACGTATGTACCACCGATTGTTGATATTAAAGGATAAACAGAAAGAAGGACTAAATGGCTTTATTAGCATTATTATTCGTAAGTATTGGGGCTTTTATAACCCACCCAACGCCACTTAGAGCAGGGTTTGTGGTGATAGTTGCGATATTATTTGTAGTTATAGTACCAAAATTGAGTCGGGTAATTCGCAAAGCCATTCAACAACAAAATAAATAGAACAAAAAGGAACTAGGCCTTATTTTTTAGCAGTAATTGCAGCTGAAAAATAAGGCCTAGTTCCTTTTATTTTGTTGGTCAATTTTTATTTATGGTAGAGCGTATCAATAACTGATAATAAAGCCTGCTGAGTTGGAGTAAGCATATGATTTGTTCGATGTACCAGACTAGTGATGAAGATTGGCTGTTCAATATCAAGAATTGGGATGCTAACGATATCATCACGGTTAGGAGTAGCAACTTCACTGAGTAAAGTAATAGCAACATTTTCAGCAACCATATTCATTAGAAAGTTAACATCATGTGACTGAAAGATTATTTTTGGGGTAAAGTGATTTTGATGTGCCATAATTCTTATAGCTTCAGTATGTGCAAAGCTAGAGGCAAAGATAATAAAATTTTCTTTTTTTAATTCGGCAAAATAAATCCCAGTCTTTTTTTGTGCCAATGGGTGATCTTTGGAAAGAAAAATCCGAAAGGGACTACGCCCAAGTTCAGTACGTGATATTTCAGGATCATTATCAGTAGTAATAGTTCCTAATAGTGCTAAATCAATTTCACCGGCCAATAAGCGGTGTCTTAACACACTCGATTCAGCTTCAACAAGTGTAATATCAGCTAACATATGTCGTTGTTGTAAGGCATGTGCAATTTTAGCGAAGTAGCTATTTTGAATAATAGGTGGAATACCAAAAAAAAGTTGTTCATGATTAAGACGCTCAATTTCGGCTTTACTAACACGCCACTCATTTAAAATAGTGGCTACATGCTGTGCAAATTGTTGCCCACTTGGGGTAACAATCAATTCGTTATGTGAACGATCACGAATGACGAGTGTTGTGTCTAATTCTTTTTCGAGTCGTTTAATCGCACTGCTGATGGTAGGTTGACTTACATTGAAGTGTTCTGCCACTTTCGAAAAACTTTTTTGTAAAATTAATTGATTAAAATATTCAAAATCATGCAGATACATTTTTCAACTCCATATATAGCAAGGATTTAGAGCCTACATATAAAATTATTTTATAAGCCCTTTAATGCTTGACTATAACATTTATTCGATAATATAGTCAATAATATCAAATGGTTTAAAGTAATGTTTAATGTTTGATAATCATTAAAAGCAAAGTTATTTTAAACCATGCCTATTTATTAGAGAGGATCACTATGGAAGAGGAAGAGCATTTATTTAATAAGAATTTTATTAGTGTCACGGTTATCAACTTTGCGGTTTACTTAGTTTACTACTTGTTGATTGTTATTATCGCTGTGATTGCCCAAAAGCAATTACATGCAAGTCTTGCGGAAGCCGGGCTTGCTTCAGGAATTTATATTATTGGGACGTTATTTGCCCGCCTGATTATCGGTAAAAAGTTGGAAATAATTGGTCGGAAGAATATTCTGCGTTATGGAGGAATTGCCTACCTAATTACGACCGCTGCTTACCTATACATGCCTAATTTAGCTATTTTATTTGCAATTCGCTTGTTAAACGGGTTCTGTTATGGGATGGTTTCAACGGCGACTAATGCGATTGTTACGGAATACATTCCCTTTTCAAAAAGGGGTGAAGGGATTAACTACTACGGTTTAAGTACGAGTTTAGCCGCTGCCTTTGGACCATTGATTGGTCTTTTACTACTCACATACACTAATTTCTACACAATTATCATTATATCAATTATCTTAATCGTCCTTTCAACACTCGGTAGTTTTATCTTACCGGTTAAAGAAATCGAAGTTAATGCCGAACACTTAGCAACGATGAAGAGTTGTAAACTCAACACGTTCATGGAACGCAAAGTGTTATTTATTTCATTCATCGGTTTGTTGATGGGGCTAGCGTACTCAAGTGTCCTTTCATTCTTGGCATCATACGCTGAAGTGATTCATTTAGTCCAAATCAGTTCATTCTTCTTCCTAGTTTATGCTGGTGCAGTTACCTTGACACGACCAATGTCTGGGAAGATGTTTGATCGCTTTGGCGAAGATAGTGTGATGTATCCTAGCTATATTTTCTTGACACTGGGGTTGTTTGCTCTTAGCTTTACCACGGTTGGTTGGCAATTACTTGGTTCGGGGGTCCTAGTTGGTTTAGGGTACGGAACCTTTATGTCAAATGGACAAGCAGTGGTCTTAAAAACATTACGAACGGAATCCCACAAAATCGGTCTAGGTCTTTCAACTTACTTTATCGGCCTTGACCTCGGGATTGGGATTGGGCCTTACATTTTAGGTGAATTGAAAAACTTCATTTCATTCCAAGAAATGTACTTAGTAGCCGGTATTTTACCATTAGTATGTGCCGTTCTATACAAGATTTACTATAATCCAAGTAAAGTTACTAAAGAAATTGAACAAGAAATCCACCATATTACTGAAAATACGCAACATGGTAAAATGGCTAAATAATTAATAAGACCTCGTCGAAAATCGGCGGGGTCTTATTTTTGGTAATTTAGGAAGGAAATTGCTAGACTAACATTGAAACATGAACTTATTTTAAGGTAAGCAAACCGAGGGGGAATTTATATGTACTATTCAAATGGTAACTATGAAGCATTTGCACGACCACGAAAGCCAGTCGGTGTTGATCAAAAATCAGCGTATATTGTTGGGGGTGGCTTGGCAGGGTTAGCGGCGGCCGCATTCTTAATTCGTGATGGCCATATGGCAGGTGACCGGATTCATGTTTTTGAAGAATTAGCAATTCCGGGGGGCTCACTTGATGGGGCTTTAAATCCAGATAGGGTTTTTATCATTCGTGGCGGTCGCGAAATGGAAAACCACTTCGAATGTTTATGGGATTTATACCACTCAATTCCATCACTTGAAGTTGCGGATGCTTCCGTTTTAGATGAATTTTATTGGCTTGATAAAGATGATCCGAATTCATCAAATTGCCGGTTAATTTACAAAAAAGGTCAAGAAGTCCCAGATGATGGTGAATTTACATTAGGTAAAGCCACCGCTGAAATTATCAAATTGGTGATGACACCAGAAGATGCCTTGATTGGTCAAAGTATCGAAGACTTTTTCTCAGATGAGTTTTTTGCATCTAATTTCTGGTATTACTGGTGCTCAATGTTTGCGTTTGAACGGTGGCATTCAGCCCAAGAAATGCGTCGGTATGTGATGCGCTTTATCCACCACGTGAAGGGCTTGCCTGATTTTACCGCCTTGAAATTCACGCGTTACAATCAATATGAATCACTCGTATTACCATTGATTAAATATCTTGAAAATCATGGGGTTGATTTCCAATACGATACCATCGTCAAGAATGTCGAAGTTGAAATTAATGGTGACGAAAAAGTTGCTAAACGCATTTTCTTAGTCCAAGCAGGGACTGAAAAAACTTTCGAGTTAACGCCTGATGATTTAGTATTTGTAACCAATGGTTCGATTACTGAAAGTACGACGCATGGTAGTCACCACCAACCAGCCATTCCTAATCCTGATATGGGGGCCAGTTGGCAATTATGGCAAAACTTAGCTCAACAATCACCAGAGTTTGGGAAACCAGATGTATTTAGTACTAATTTACCAGCCCAAAGTTGGTATATTTCAGCGACAGTAACCCTTAAAAATGAAGATGTCATTCCGTACTTGGAACGCTTAACTAATCGCGACACCCATTCAGGTAAAATTGTGACCGGGGGAATTGTCACTGTCCGCGATTCAAATTGGTTAATGAGTTTCTGTGTGCACCGCCAACCCCACTTTAAGCAACAAAATCCCAATGAAACAATTATGTGGGTCTACGCATTACTTTCTGATGAACCCGGTAATTACGTTAATAAGAAAATTGTTGATTGTACTGGTGAAGAAATTGCCCAAGAATTGTTCTATCACTTAGGGGTACCCGCCCACCGAATTAAAGAATTTGCCGCTAATTCATGTAATGTCGTACCAACGTACATGCCATTTATTACGTCATACTTTATGAAACGTGAACCAGGTGATCGCCCATTGGTAATCCCAAATGGTTCAAAAAACTTAGCCTTTATTGGTAACTTTGCGGAAACAGAACGTGATACGGTCTTTACGACTGAATATTCAGTCCGGACAGCCATGGAAGCCGTTTACCAATTACTAGATGTTGAACGTGGCGTCCCAGAAGTCTTTGCATCAGTTTATGATATTCGCGAACTTTTAAAATCAATTTATGTGCTTAGTGATGGCAAGACAATTGATGAACTTGATATTCCGGTACCACGCTTTGCGAAGCGGATTGGCCGCCGTAAAATTGAAGGAACATTTATTGAAGAGTTATTGAAACAAGCAAAATTGATTGATTAACTAAAAAGAACCCAAAGCCAGCGGCTTTGGGTTCTTTTTAGTTAATCGTTAGCTTTAATTATGTTAACAATTTCAGCTAATGATTCTTTTGCTTCGGGAATGATTGGTAAAGATGAGAAAACATGGAGCATTTTAGGATAGATATGCGTGTTAACATCCCAATCATGTTCAAGGGCAAGGGCTTTAAAGCGTTTGGCATCAGCAAATAAAATATCATGGGTACCAGTAAAGACATCAATTGGTGGTAAGTTACTTGAATCACCATAGATGGGACTAACCAAGGGATCACTTGGTGCTAAAGGACCGGCATATTTTTCACCTTGGAAGCGAACTTGACCAGTATTTAACATCTGATCGAGCGGTTGAATTGCATCAATTGCGGGATTAGTCATTGTAACATCTAACCAAGGTGATAATAAAATCGCCCGACTAGGTAATAACTTCACATCAAGATCACGTAATTTTTGCATGAAGGCGAGTTGGAAACCACCCCCAGCTGAATCCCCCATAAAGGTAATATTTTCGGGTTTGACCCCTTCTTCAGCAAGTAATTGTTGGTACGTATCTAGAATCATGGCATGCACTTCAGGAGCGTGGTGCGCCGGTGCTTTGGGATAAATTGGCATGACAATCCGCGCGTTAAGTTTTTTGGCGAGGTGATGAAGCATGGCGTAGTGGAAATAAATTGGTTGCATCCAATAGGCACCACCATGAACATAGAAAATAATGCGTTGATTATCTTCATTGAATTCGTTTAATTCGATGATATCGGCATTATCAGGGCGGGCTTTAAAGCCAAATTGTAATTGAACGTTTTTGGGTACGACGTAGGGTTGTTCACTCGCTTGATATAATTTTTGATAATCAGCCACGGACTTGATTGGTGGGAATGGCTTGAGGACCTTGATAGCATCACTGATTAACCAACTGCTTTGACTTTGGTGTTCTTTGTGCGCTTGGTATTTAGTGTAGGCATAACCAGCGCCAAGAGTTGCTAGTAGGAAGGCTCCAAATTTATATTTCATTGACGATACTCCTTTAATTAAGTGTTTATTTTAGTCTAGCATAGGATAAAATTTTAGTGGATTATCAAGTCTCCACCAAAGGGACTAAATTTGGCTGATGATCGCTTGTAGTGCCACCAAAGACCAAGTGCGGACGTAATAATCGATTTTCAGCAGGCTGACCTTCGAGTTGCACTAACAGGCTGTCAATTAGCGCTTGGGCGATTTCTTTGAGGGGTTGTTGGACAGTTGTTAAACGTTGACTAGTAATTTGATTTAAAAAAATACCGTCAAAACCAATTACACTAACGGTCTCGGGCACTTTAATTTTGTTAAGGGCCAGGCCATTTAATAAGCCCATTGCAATCCGATCAGTGGCGGCGACAAAGGCACTATTGGGTTTGATATCGAGATGGCGAATTAGTTGGAAAGCTTGTTTTTCGTTATTTAAAATTTGGTGGACATGTCGTGGGGTTTGGAATTTATTAATGGCCCCCAAATAACCGACTAACCGTGCTAGCGCAAAGTATTCTGGCAGTTTAACCCCGACGTAATAAATATTTTCAATTCCTTGTTCCAGTAAATAAGTTGTCGCCATATAAGTGCCAAGTGAATTATCAACATCGACAAATGGAATTGCTGGGCCAAGGGAACCATAAGTAACGACGGGTTTACCAAGAGTTTGCAAAAATGGAATGTCAGTTTGGCGGCCACCCACAACAATTAAACCATCGACGTGATTAACTTCAACTTGGCGGTTATGCCCAATTTCTAAACTATAACCTAACCGTTGTAATTCCTCAGCTAGGTAGATTAGTAACTTAGCATAATATGGTTCGACAGTTTCGATATCTTCTAAAATTAAAAATTGAATTACATAATGGCGGCTTTGAGTAAGCGCAAGGGCCGCGCGATTAGGTGTATAACCAAGGCTATCAATCACTTTTTCAACTAGTTCACGCACATCAGCAGAGACCTGTTCAGGGTGATTGATAACCCGTGAAACAGTCATTTTTGATACATGGGCTTCACGAGCAATATCAGTCAAAGTTGTCATGGACATATTCTCCTTAAAATTCTTGTTACCGGTAACACGTTTTAAAATATTGTAAGCGTTTCCATTATGCGGTAAATTAATGAAGTAGTCAAAGATATTTAAAATAAATTAATTTCTAGGAGGAAATTAAGATGCAAGCAAGTGCTAATCATGTTCGTAGTTTACCGCTTCTTTCAAAAAAAACAATCATGCTAATGACATTTGGTAATCTGGGTGTTTCAATGGCTTTTTCATTACAAAGTTCTAGCATGGGACGAATATTTCAAACCATCGGAGCAGATCCAACTAAATTAGGCTTCTTTTTTATTCTACCACCACTTGTGGGCTTATTTGTCCAACCATTAGTCGGTTATTTCTCAGATAAGACGTGGTTACCCAAACTGGGTGGCCGGCGCTTACCTTATTTATTAATTGGTGCGTTTGTATCAGTAATTATGATGATGTTGCTACCTAACTCAGGCTCATTTGGCTTTGGATATGACTCCCTAGCTGCGTTGTCATTTGGAGCATTTGCAATTTTATTTATGGATTTATCTTCAAACGTCGCTATGCAACCATTTAAAATGATTATTGGTGATACTGTTAATGATAATCAAAAAAATTATGCATGGTCATATCAATCAATTTGGAGTAACATTGGTAGTATTTTAGCAACATTATTACCTTTTGGCTTAACAGCAATTGGGGTTGCAAACGTTGCTGCTAAGGGGCGTATCCCAGATTCTGTTATTTATGCATTTTATATTGGTGCTATTTTATTAGTTGTTAGTTCGTTATTCACGATAAAAAACGTTCATGAATATAATGATGTTGAATATGCAAAGTACCATGGTGTTACTAATGAACAAAAAAATGAGAAAAAAGGATTCTTTGAACTGTTAAAGTCAGCACCTAAAGTTTTTTGGACCTTAACAATTGTACAATTCTTCTGCTGGGGTGCATTCCAATACCTTTGGACTTACGGTACTGGAGCTGTAGCGGATAATGTTTGGCATACTAATGATCCAACCACTGCTGCTTATCAAGCAGCTGGTAACTGGTTTGGTATTTTATCAGCAGTTCAAGCAGTCGCTTCAGTAGTGTGGGGATTTGTGTTATCAAATACTCATCCAAGTCAACGTAAAGTGGCTTACTTTGGTGGTCTTTTATTAGGTGGGATTGGTTTTGCATCAATTTTCTTTATTCATACTCAATATCCATTGATTTTATCATTTGTCTTAATTGGTATTGGCTGGGTAACGACAACGTCAATTCCATTTATGTATCTTACCACTGCGTTGCAAGGGCAAAATGAGGGTACGTATTTAGGATTGTTTAATGGGTCAATTTGTTTACCACAAATTGTGGCATCGGTTGCTTCATTTGCAATCTTCCCGTTACTACATGATCATATGCCAAGTATGTTATTGATTGCAGGGATGCTTTTGATTATCGGTGCTTTTGCTTCATTTGGAGTTAAAGAACACTTAGCAGCAACGGTTAAATAATTTAAAGGAGTAAAACAATGCCAAAACAACTAAAATGGTGGCAAGATCAAGTTGCCTATCAAATCTATCCACGTTCATTCCAAGATACAAATGCTGATGGTATTGGTGATTTACAAGGGATTATTAGTAAGTTAGATTACTTAAAAAGTTTGGGAGTTACCATGATTTGGATTTCACCGATTTACCAATCACCAATGGTAGATATGGGGTATGATATATCTGATTATCAAGCTATTGATCCTCAATTTGGGACGATGGCTGATTTTGATGAGTTATTGATAAAAGCTAAGCAGCGTGATATTAAAATTATTATGGATTTAGTTGTTAATCACACTTCTGACCAACATGCATGGTTTAAAGCAGCCTTAGCTGATCCAAAGAGCAAATATCGAGATTATTATATTTTTAAACAAACAAATAATGGTAAAGTGCCTAATAATTGGCGAGGTATTTTTGGTGGATCAACATGGACAGAAGTTCCAGGTGAACCAGGAAATTATTACTTCCATACTTTTGCACCACAACAACCTGAATTAAATTGGGAAAATCCAGAGTTACGCCAAGAAATATATCAAATGATAAATTGGTGGTTAGATAAAGGTATTGGTGGTTTTCGGATTGATGCGATTACTCATTTAAAGAAAGACTTAGACTGGGCTAGTATCGAACCTGATGCTAATGATGGAATGGCTAGTGTCGTAAAAAAAGGCCAAAATAGGCCTGGAATTAATCTTTTCTTAGATGAATTAAAACGAGAAACATTTGATAAATATGACTGTGTCACGATTGGTGAAGCATACGGTGTTCCTGAAGCTGATTTAAAAAGGTATATTGGCCCAGATGGCTACTTTTCAATGATTTTTGATTTTAGCTACATGAATATCGATGTTAAAAATGTTGATGAGTGGTTTCGTGGTCGTGCTAATTGGACGGTACCTGATTTGAAGGAGATTCTTTTCAATAGTCAACGAGCTATCCATACAATTGGGGGCCATGCTGCTAATGTACTTGAAAATCATGATCAGCCACGAGTGTTATCAAAACTAGTACCTAATAAAGCTGATCAAACACCAACCGCTGCTAAGGCTTTGGCAACAATGTATTATTATTTACCAGGAGTACCATTTATTTACCAAGGTCAAGAAATTGGTATGAAAAATGCACATCGCAATTCAATTGAAGAATTTAACGATGTATCAACCATTAATAACTACCATGCAGGCTTGGCAGCTGGGATGAGTATGAGTGAGACTTTGGCTTCAGTTAATGCAAAGTCTCGTGATAATGCCCGAACACCAATGCAATGGGATGACAGTGTATTTGGTGGCTTTTCAACAGTAACGCCATGGTTACCAATGGGTGATGATCGAGATGATATTAATGTAGTCGCTGAGGATGTTGATCAAACATCTGTCCTTAACTTTTATCGGCAATTAGGTCAACTACGGCAGACTGATATTCATAATATTTTGATTGAAGGCACCTTAAAACCTATTAACTTAGGTGCTAATGTTGTTGCTTATCAGCGTATACTAGCTGCAAAGCAAGTGACATTGATTGTTAATTTAGACAATCAAAATGTTAGCGTTGAATATCAGTTTGATGAGGTACTTTTAAATAATTTGCCAACTTTAGATAATACAGCAAATAAAATCACATTGGCAGCATATCAAGCAATTGTGGTGCGCTAAATAAACGATAAAAAAGCTCAAGGATACTCCTTGGGCCTTTTTATCGTTTATTTAGTTAATATTATTATCAAAATATTAATAGTTCTTAAATTATATTCGGTATACCTCAATAAAGACTGCAAAGCATTTCATTTTTATAGTAATATCTTAATATACATATTATGTTCGGGTATAAGAGATATTTTGAGATTATGAGAGGAGTACAAGTGAATAAGAAAACGAAACGTAAGGGGTTAAGCGTTAGAACGGTTGTAGCTATTGGGATTGGGACTGCTATTTTATTTTTATTAAAACGGTGGGTTTCGATTCCAACATTTTTCCCTAATACGAGTATTGATACGTCGTACGGTTTTTTAGGATTTTTCGCAGTTCTTTTTGGACCAACTGCTGCTTTTATTATTGGATTTGCTGGTCATGCCTTGAATGATGCTACTCAATTTGGTAGTCCATGGTGGTCGTGGGTATTTACTACCGGACTAATCGGCTTGGCAATTGGTTTGTTGAAAAATTATCTAGATATTGAGAGTGGCCAATTTGGAAGACGTAAAATTGCTATTTATAATGTAATACAAGTTGTTATTAATTTTATTGGTTGGGCAATTGTTGCACCAATTCTAGATATGATAATTTATTCTGAACCAGCTACTAAAGTTTTTGTGCAAGGTATTATTGCTAGTATTTCAAATAGTATTTCAACTGGTGTAATCGGGACAATACTACTAGTAGCATACGCCAAGTCACGGACACAAAAGGGAAGTTTGGTGCATGAAGATGCTGGTTCACAAAGAACCTTAAAAGCACCATCGCAATCAGCACAGGAAGCTACAGTAGATACTGTAATTAACTTTGAAAATGTTAGCTTTCAATATGATAGCCAAGCAGAGCCAACTTTATATGATATTAATTTGAAAATTAAACGCGGTGAAAAAGTTTTGATAGTAGGTCCCTCTGGTTCAGGCAAATCGACTTTAGGTAACTTAATCAATGGTTTGATACCACATGCTATATCTGGGACTTTAACAGGTAAAGTTACAGTAGCGGGTGTTGATGTTAATCATGCTAACCTTTTTGATTTGTCTTTGCATGTTGGGACGGTTTTACAAGATCCAGATACACAATTTGTATCATTAACTGCGGCTGAAGATATTGCATTTGCCTTAGAAAATGATGCAGTAAATAATGTAAGTATGAAAACCAAGGTTAAAGAATGGGCAGCCAAACTTGACTTAGAACAACAATTAATGCAAAATCCACAAACCTTATCAGGCGGTCAAAAACAGCGTAATGCTATGGCTGGAGTCTTAATTGATGAAGGTGAAATTTTATTATTTGATGAACCGTTAGCTGCGTTAGATCCAGCAGCTGGTGAGCAGGCAATGGCATTAATTAATGAGTTACATCAACAACTGGGGATGACAGTAGTAATGATTGAACATCGAATTGAAGATGTTTTAACACAACCAGTTGATCGGATTATTGTAATGAGTAACGGTCGAATTGTAGCTGATGCACATCCAGAAGATATACTACAAACAACTATTTTTAAAGAGGTTGGTTTGCGGGAACCGCTCTACATTGAAGCTTTGAAAGCCGCTCAAGTACCGTTAGCATCTGTTAAAGATTTAAGCGATATGGCTAAGATTAATAGTCCAAGTTTAGGTGAAAGATTACAAGCTTGGCAAACGCATACGACAGTAACACCAGATAAATCAAATGGTTTACCATTATTAACTCTTGAAAATATTAATTTTAAGTATACCAATGGACCACAAATTTTTAAGAATTTTAGTTTAGCAATTAACCAAGGAGAAATGGTAGCTTTAGTTGGTAAAAACGGAGTTGGTAAGACAACGTTAAGTCAATTAATTACGGGCTTTGTGAGCCCTAATGCTGGAACTATTAAGTTTAATGGCATAGATTTAGCAACATTATCAGTGAAAGAGCGTGCGGATAAAATTGGCTACGTTATGCAAGATCCAAATCACATGATTAGTAAGATTATGATTCGTGATGAGGTTGCATTAGGCCTTGAACTACGTGGTATCAAATCAGCTGAAATTACTCGCCGTGTCGATGAAGTTTTAAAGATATGTGGTTTGTATGCTTTTAGAAACTGGCCTATTTCAGCTTTAAGTTTTGGTCAGAAGAAACGAGTAACTATCGCTAGTATCTTAGTTTTAAAACCACAAATGATAATTTTAGATGAACCAACAGCGGGACAAGATTGGGCACACTATACAGAAATGATGCAATTTTTGAAGCATTTAAATGCAACTACTGGAGTCACATTAATATTTGTGACGCATGATATGCACTTGATGCTAGAATATGCTAATCGTACAATTGCATTAGGATCAGGTGGTATTTTAGTTGATGATACACCAGCCGCCATTTTAGCTAATGAACAAGTGGTTGCAGAAGCTTCATTAGCACAAACTAGTCTCTATAAGTTAGCGCAGCGATTTAAGCTTGATCCAGTTAACTTCACTGAACAGGTAATCAAATACGAAATGCGAGGTCAAAATGAATAATCAATTATTTGGGTATGACCCGCAAGATACGTGGTTGCACCGTTTGGGTGGAGCAACTAAATTATTAGCCTTTATTGGTTTATCAATAATCACGATGGCTAGTTATGATACTCGCTTTATCGTGGTTGTGATGATGCTAACGCTGGTTGTGTTTAAGCAAGCTAAAATTAAATGGCAACAAATTAGCTTAGTAGTGAAAGTAATTTTAATATTCTCACTGCTTAACTTAATAACGGTGTATATTTTTGCACCTGAATACGGTGTTCATATTTATGGTACACGACATTTGATTTTAGGTAACCATGGCTATTTTACATTGACACAAGAACAACTATTTTATGAGCTAAACTTAGCCCTTAAATATATTGTGACAGTCCCTTTAGCCTTGATTTTCTTGATCACAACAAATCCTAGTGAATTTGCTGCAAGTTTAAATCGATTAGGAATATCATATCGAATTAGTTATGCAATTGCTTTAGCGCTTCGCTATATTCCGGATGTTCAAGCAACATATGGTCAAATAAGTCTAGCACAGCAAGCTCGGGGATATGAACTTTCTAAGAAGGCTAAGCTAAGTGTTCGACTCAAAGGGGTTACACAAATACTGATGCCATTAATTTTTTCTAGTTTAGAGCGGATTGATACAATTAGCCAAGCAATGGAACTACGACGCTTTGGACGCAATAAAAAGCGGACATGGTATATGGATCATAAGTTAAGTCAAATTGATTATTTAGCATTATTAGTAGTTATTATTGTTATTTTGATTGGGATTGCATTATTTAGATTTAATGGTGGGCGATTCTTTAATCCATTTAAAGTTTAAACCATATATTTAGTTGATAATTTTTTTATAAAAAAATGACCAAGGTAAACTGTGCCTTGGTCATTTTTGATTATCGTTTATTAAATGGTTCTTTAATACCAATGGTGAGTTTGCCAATGGGTCATTGCATTTGTCCATGAACCATAGCGTTGAGTAACATATGTTTGTGCAACACGTTCTTGGTTAGCAGGCGAAAAATCACCATTTAAATAACTTTGATCTAGTTGATATTTACCAATATATTTACCATTTCGAGCAGTATAGCTACCATGCGATTCATGAGTAACAATGTAATCACGAGCAGCATGTTCAGCCGGATTAAGGGTAGGAACAATACTGGTATTGCTGGTATTGCCACTATTAGTACTAACAGGCTTAACTGATTGCATTGGTGCTTGGGCCTGATTATGAAGACTAACAGTCTCATCTGTAGTGGTTTTAGGAATAATTAATTGATTACCAGCATAGATCATATCAGGGTTGCTAATATGATTGATGGTAGCTAATTGTGCAACGGTAGTGTGATACGTGGCGGCTAAAGCTGATAAGGTATCACCCCAATGAATCGTGGCAATTTGTGGTACGTCAGTAGTAGCTAAGGCAGCAGCAAATGCATTTTTATCAGTAGCTGATGCTTGGCCAGGATATGTTGGTTGAAGATGGAAAGCTGATGTGGTATTAAGTGGTTCAATGCCCATTAATGTGCTCCTTGTAGATAAAAAATTATTTGATACTTGCAGCTAACTTAATAGCCGTGCTTGGATCATGTGCAGTAATTGTATAAACAACATTTTTGGCTTGCCATCTAATTATTTGATCACGGGCACCAGGATTAATATTGACATCAAGCTGAACTTGACCGTGTTTATCAGGGATAGGCAAGCGATAAGTATTTAATAGTGTAACAATTTCTTTGGCCATTGGTTTTGGATCTTGATTTTCAATATTAATGGCATGCACTGATAACGACCAATTACCTTCGTTCCAGACCAGATGAATATTACCAGCTCCCATTTGAGAATACCCCGTAATGCCACTACCTAAATCGGTTGAAGGTAAACCTTGATTATTATCAGGGCTTATATAATTAATTTGTTGAGCAGCTTGGTCTACTGAACTAAATGTTTGTTTTTGAAATATAGCATATGGATTTTCATTTTTAAGATTAGCGGCATTAAAAGGTCGTGGTTGGTTACCAACGCTATAGAAAATTTGATAATTATTTGTATCACCAGTATACCGTACATTCAAATTAGCACTACCTTTATTTAAACCATCTACTTGAGGTAATGCAATTTTACCAAGGACATCTACCAATTTAGTATTTAATTGGCCAATGCGATTATCTGTTGTTGCTGGTTTTGAAGGTGTTTGTGTACTAGTTACAGATTTATTGCTAGAGCTTGAAGATGAACGTTCGTTGTGGTGCTGTTCATTATTGGAGTTACTAGTATCATTGGAACTAATTTTACTGGTTGTATCACTAACTTGATTAGGCTGGTTATTACCGCAAGCAGTTAAACTTAAGCCAAGGAAAGCAATAGGGATAGCTAAGATAAATTTTTTCATTTTACTAACCTCACTTTGATAAGTTCCTAATATAGTTATTATAATTGTTTTAGTAGTTATTCTGCAAATAATTCCCAATGTTAATACCAAGATAGTTAAACACTTTGCGAATTTAAGTCTTCATGTTATACTTACTAAAAATAAGTGAAATACAAAGAGGATATTAATATGGAAAAGATTTTATTTGGATTAGACACATTTGGTGATATTCCACTTGATGATCAAGATCAAATGCTATCAGATGCACAAGCAATTAGACAAGTTATTGCTGAGGCGATTTTAGCAGATAAATTAGGTGTTGACATTATCGCACTTGGGGAACATCATCGTGCAGATTATGCTATTTCAAGTCCGGAAATGATATTGGCAGCTATTGCTATGCAGACAAATAAAATTATCAACAGCAGTGACGGTATTGAGCTCGGATGATCCAGTTCGAGTGTTTGAAAGATTTGCTACATTAGATGCGATTTCACATGGTCGAGCTCAAGTGATGTTAGGGCGTGGATCATTTACTGAATCATTTCCCTTATTTGGATTTGATTTGCAAGATTACGAGATACTATTTGAAGAAAAGCTTGCGTTATTTAGTAAGTTATTAACAGAAAAGCCGGTAACTTGGCAAGGAACAACCCGTGCGGCCTTAAATGATGTGGAAATCTTTCCTAAAACTGAAAGTGGCCAACTAGAAGCTTATGTAGGGGTCGGTGGTTCACCAGAGTCAATTATTCGTGCAGCTCGTTACGGCTTACCAATTATGTTAGCGATTATTGGTGGTTCACCAGAGCGATTTAAACCTTATATGCGATTATATGAAAAAGCAACGGAACAATTAGGTACACCAAAATATCCGATTGGCATGCACTCACATGGTGTGATTGCGCCAACAGATGAAGCTGCTTATGATATCGCTTGGCGGTCATTACGTGTTCAAATGGATAAAATTGGCCAAGAACGTGGGTGGGCACCTATGACACGTGAGCGCTTTGAAAAGGAAATAGCAACTGGTTCGTATTATGTTGGTTCACCCACAACCGTCGCACAAAGAATTGCACGTGCAATTAAAGGATTAGGGGTTAATCGGTTTGATTTAGTTTATAGTGCAGGGAATCAAACACCAGCTGAGCGGCAACAAACAATTGAATTGTACGCTAAAGAGGTTATTCCACAAGTTAGACAAATCTTAGCGGAGGAAATTAATGACTAAAAAAATTGGGATTATTGGCGCTGGTAAATTAGGAATTGTTTTAGCACAAATTGGTTTACAAGCGGGATACGAAGTTGCTATTGCCGGTTCAGGATCACCTGAAAAAATTAGTTTAACAATGGCAGTATTAGCACCTGGTGCCAAGGCGATGACAAGTTTAGAGGTTGCTAAACAAAATGATAATATCATTTTAGCATTGCCATTAAGTAAGTTTGCACAACTTGATTCAGATATGTTCATGGGTAAAGTTGTTTTAGATGCTATGAATTATTGGTGGGAAGTGGATGGTAAACGTGATGATTTTAATAATCCACAATATGGGACAAGTGAATTAGTTCAAGAATACTTTAACAGTAGTTATATAGTTAAAGCTTTTAATCATATGGGATATCACGATTTATTAGATGAATCAAGCATCGTTAATCCTGAAAATAGTAGCATTAAAGCAATTGCAGTAGCAGGTGATGATGCAATTGCAGTTAAGAAAGTGGCAGCGATTGTAACTGATTTTGGTTTTAATCCACTGATTTTATCCAGCCTTCATGACGGTTTAAAGTTACAACCAGGTATTAATACATTCGGTGCAGACTTAGAAATAGATGATTTAAAAATAGCAATAGATAGCTATACTGATACCAGTTTTGGGCAGGCAATTGCTGCGGCTAAATTACAGTAAACGGTAGTATATAGGTCCATACATTATGGTATAATTTATTTTTAAAAATAACTAAAGTAATTAGTTGAATAGAGGAATAAATAAAAATGAATGTAAAGAAATTATCTATTGCCAATTTAATTGCAACAGCCATTGTTGCGGTTAGTCTTGTAATGATACCAAAACAAATTCAAGCAGCAACGTATCAAACAAGTTATTCAATTATTGATACTCAGACGAATCAAGCATCATCAATTGATCCTTTTTTTGATAAACCTGCTCAAATAACAGCGTTAGGCTCACGTTATAAAGTGACTTTTAATATTGAATTAGTTGGACCAGTTTCTAATAGTCAAATTACTTCACTAACAATTGATGGCAGTCCAGTAGCAGTAAATGTACTTAGTAATTCAGAAGATGACAAAGTTTCACAAGTAACTTTTTATACAGCTGATTTACAACGTCAATTAAATGGATCTATCTCACTTTCAGGTCAAAATTCAAGTTATCAATTTCAATTCCGATTTGGTAATAACAATATTCCAAGTAGTAATTCTAATGAGACCAATAACCAATCTACTGAAAGCACATTAAGTTCATCAGAAAATAATATTCCAAGTAGTTCATCAATAGTAGCAAATAGTTCTTCAAAACAAGCGGCTACCGGTGAACCAATAAAGTCATCTACAAAGGAAGCATCAAGTAATTCATTAACAAAAGAAGCATCAAGTAGCTCAGCGTTAACGGCAGCGTCAAGTAGTACCAGTAAAAGTTCAGATTCAAGTAGTATCGATGATACATCAGATTCAAGTAGTGCCACACGCAAAACCAAGCATCATGAGGCTACAGCAAATGATGAAAAGGCTAGTAAAAAAGGTACTCTTTTAAATCCAGCAGTTTTAATTACAATTGGAGCCGTTGTTCTTATTGGAGTTTTTGCTTACTGGCGATCAGTTAGTCATAAATAAGCATGGTATTGATAAAAGTGATATAGTAAGGCCAATAGCTAGTTAATGTTGAAGTGAGGTGTGTCATGAATAAATTTGATGATATTTTTATGGCAATTAAAAACGATGCTGAAAATCAACTTTATACGCAGGCGGGCATTGATCCATTATATTTTGTGAACCCAGCTGCGGAAATTATAATTATTGGTCAAGCCCCAGGTAAAAAAGCACAAGCAAGCCAAATTGTTTGGCATGATCAAAGTGGGCAACGTTTGCGGCAATGGTTAGCAGTATCAGATGATGAATTTTATCATTCAGGTAAATTTGCAATTTTACCAATGGATTTTTACTTCCCTGGTAAAGGCAATAGTGGTGACCGACCACCTCGAAAGAATTTTGCGGCTAAATGGCACCCACAATTAATAGCATTAATGCCTCAAGTGCGATTAATTATTTTAGTTGGTACTTATGCACAGAAGTATTATTTACACTTAAATAGTAAACAAACACTAACCCAAGTTGTGCGAGATTACGCTAAGTATCAACCCAAATATTTTCCAATTGTGCATCCATCACCAATGAATCAACGATGGTTAAAGAAGAACCCATGGTTTGAGATGGATGTTATCCCTAATTTACAAAAATTAGTTCGTAACATATTGGGTGATTAAAAAAAGTCAGTCAATTTAAATGACTGACTTTTTTAACTTATTGTTTGTAATTATAAGGGTCTAAAGATTGCTTAATAAATTTAAAAATATTTTGGTTTCTTGAGATTACGGGTTATGATAGAAATTAATAGCATTATACAAGGAGGTCGCAATTTGCTAAAGAAAGAATTTCCACAAATTGTCCTGTTACATATATTAGTAATTATGTTTCTTGGTTTTTTGTATGTGACTAAAAACCAATATATGTTTTTAATTGTTAATGTGACATTAGCATTAATTCCTTTTGATATTAGCTTAGCTATTAAACATACTAAAAGCAATATTATCGCAGGAATATTAGGTTTAGTTTGGCTCGCTTTTTATCCTAATACAATGTACATGATTACAGATTTTATTCATTTATCATCAATTGGTACGAATATTGTTACTGCATATCAATATGCACACTATGCGATTTTGGCACTAGGAATTTTTTCTGGAGTCCTATTTGGATTAGGAAGTGCAACGTTGGTATTTGAACGATTTGTTCGTGATCCAGATTTTAGTATTCAAGTTTTATTCTATGGTGTTTTGTCATTTATGTCTGCGGTAGGAATATATCTTGGTCGGTACAAGCGATTAAATACAACTGATTTAATTACTAATTTTCACGGAACATTAATGCAAATAAAACATGCTTTTACACCCGATATGATTGCTTTTGTATTTTGTTTTGTCCTAGTTCAATTATTCTTATTTGCTGTATTTCAAATTATGAAAGAACGATAGGGGTCACTAATGAGTGTATTTTTGCATGGTATTTCAGGAGTCTTAATCATTTTGATTATGATTGCTGTTGGTTATATTCTAACAAAACGTAATTGGTTTGATGATAAGTCAGCACGCTTATTGACACGATTGGTAACCCAAATTTCATTGCCAGCTTATATGGTGGTTACTATAACGCAAAAGTTTAAGGCCCATGAACTATTAGCAATTATCCCTGATTTAAGATTTCCAGTTATTTCGATGATGCTTCTAATGGTTGTAGCGATGATTTTAGTGCAAGTTTTCCAGATAAAACGATCGCATCGGGGTCTATTTACATCAATGTTTTTCAATTCAAATACGGTCTTTGTTGGTTTACCAATTAATCAAGCGTTGTTTGGTGACAAAGCGATTCCATATATTTTGATTTATTACATGGCTAATACGACAATTTTTTGGACATTAGGGGTGTATTTAATTCAAAAAGATGGAGCAGTTCCAGTTATATTTGATTGGAAGGCAACCTTAGGTAAGATTTTTTCACCACCATTAATGGGATTTATTGTGGGTGTGATTTTAGTATTATGTGACATACAAATGCCAACATTTATTAACCAGGATCTTAGTTACCTTGGGGGATTGACAATTCCACTATCAATGATTTTTATTGGCTATTCGGTTGCTAATGCTGGTTTAGCTAAACTAAAACTACGACGTGATAATATATTGATTATTTTAGGTCGTTTTGTAGTGGCCCCAATTTTAATGACGTTATTGTTGATACCAACAAAGTTACCACTTTTAATGAAGCAAGTTTTTATTTTGCAATCAGCGATGCCAGTCATGACCAATGCGCCAATTATTGCTAGCTTATACAAAGCAGATGTTGATTATGCAGCAATTATGGTAACAGAAACTACTGTTTTATCATTATTAATTGTGCCTTTTTTAATGTTTCTAACACAATATATTCAATAGTGTATAATTAAAAATCATAAAATCATTTTTGATATTAATTTATTACTAAAACATGGACTAGAAGTTCAATAAATTCGAAATATATAGAAAAAGCTAGGAAAAATAAATTTTCCTAGCTTTTTTGTAGCCTTTTTTACTTATAAATAATTAGTAAGTGCTGATTTTTAAAGCATTGATATTTTATATATAAATGCTATTTTACTTGCTTTTTGCGTAATAACTTTTATAAGATAAATATAGTAATTTAAAATTGAGTGATAGCTTAAACATTCGTAGGTTTAGCTTGCAACATGGTTGTTACAGTACTGGTACTAGTTAGTTTATTACTGGGTTTTTGATTAATTTCAACCTGCCAAGTTTGAAGATTACGGCCTAAACTAATCGGTGTAGCAGTAGCAATTAGTTGACCTGTTACAACCGGTCTGAGATGATTTGTATTGATATTGACACCAACTGCGACCAAATTAGCAGGTGCATACGCATTGGCAGCTAGGCTAGATGCTGTTTCAGCTAGTACAGCATTAATCCCGCCATGCACGATGCCATAGGGTTGTTTTAGGGCATCGGTGACTGAAACAGAAATGATAGTCTTGTGAGCGTCAACGGCGTCAATGTGGATGTTTAAATGATCAAGTAAATTCATAAGTTACACTCCTATAGTAGGTTTATATATTATTGTACGTGAAAGGATAAGAAAAATGGAAACACGTAAATGGGAAACTGTTAAAGAATATTCAGAAATTTTATTTGAACGAACTGGGGCAATTGCTAAATTGACGATGAACCGGCCTGAACGACACAACGCCTTTACCCCGGTGACAATTGCCGAATTAATTGAAGCCTTCTCAATTTGTCGAGATGATGCCACAATTGGGACCATCATTCTCACAGGGGCTGGTGATAAAGCCTTTAGTTCAGGTGGTGACCAAGGTGTTCGTGGTAACGGTGGTTACGTGGGTCCAGATGATATCGCACGGTTAAACGTGCTTGATTTACAACGCTTAATTCGCATTATTCCTAAGCCAGTTGTTGCTATGGTTAAAGGATGGTCCGTTGGTGGTGGGAACATTTTACAATTAGTTTGTGATCTAACTGTGGCGGCTGATAATGCAATGTTTGGGCAAACTGGTCCTAAGGTTGGTAGCTTTGATGCCGGTTATGGGTCAGGCTATCTAGCCCGTGTTGTGGGTCATAAGCGAGCTAAAGAAGTATGGTTTTTAAATCATTTCTACACTGCTGAAGAAGCTTTGGCAATGAACTGGATTAACCGAGTTGTACCATTGGCTGAAGTGGAAACAGCAACTTTAGAATGGTGTGACGAAATGCTTACTAAGTCACCAACTGCGCTACGTTTCATCAAAGCAGCTATGAACGCAGATACTGATGGTTTAGCAGGTCTTCAACAATTTGCTGGGGATGCAACGATGCTTTACTACACAAGTGATGAAGCCAAAGAAGGTCGGGATGCCTTTAATGAAAAACGGACCCCAGACTTTTCTAAGTTTCCTAAATTCCCATAAACAACTGGAGGCAATGAATTGCAAAATTGGTTAACAAAACAGGTGAGTTTAAATCCTGAACGCATCGCTTTAACCGTCGCAGAACAAAGTTGGACTTTCAAAGAATTACAGACAGCTGTCATTAAGATTGCAGGTCAATTAACAACTTTGGCGGTGACGACCAATCAGCGAATTGCAATTTTAGCTAAAAATACAGCTGCTAGTTATTTAACAATTATGGCAGTTCAACAGTTGGGAATCCAGCCGGTGCTTTTGAATTTTCGACTTGCTAAAGATGAATTACAGCGGCAACTACAAGATTCTCATGTAGAAGCGTTATTAATTGATGATGAGCTAGCAGTAAAATTATCGGAATGGGCAGATTTACCGGTTAAGATATATTTACTATCCGAGGTTCGTAGTACTTTATCAACACCAGTTAAAGTAATCACTGATTTTTCTGAAAGTGCAGTTGCATCAATTATGTATACTTCAGGGACAACAGGGAATCCACATGGAGTACTACAAACATTTAAAAATCACTTTTATTCAGCGATGGGATCAGCTTTGAATCTTGGTTTGGCAGAAGATGATCGTTGGTTGTGTGCAGTGCCTTTGTTTCATATTAGTGGTTTATCAATTATGATGCGAAGCTTAATTTATGGGATGGGTGTTGACTTGGTTGGTCACTTTGACGATATAGCGGTTACGAAGCGATTAACTATGGAGCCTATAACGATTATGTCTGTGGTACCAACTATGCTAAAACGCTTGCTACCACTAGTACCAATGACCGGTTATAATAAAAAATTCCGATGTTTTTTACTTGGTGGTGGGCCAATTGATCCAACAACATTAGCGCAATGTGAGCAACAAAATATTGCGGTTATCCAATCATATGGCATGACAGAAACATCATCACAGATTGTAGCGTTAAACTTTGCAGATGCACGTTTAAAAATCGGTTCAGTTGGTAAACCGTTATTTCCAGTTCAGATTCGCTTAGCTAATTCAGAGCAAGGAGTTGGCGAAATTGAATTACAAGCACCTAATTTAACTGTTGGGTATTTGAATCAAGCATCTGAGTTTGCCCGTAAAATAACACCAGATGGATGGTACCAAACAGGTGATTTAGGATTTATTGATGAAGATGGTTTTTTATTTATTAAAGGTCGTCGAGATGACATGTTTATTTCTGGAGGAGAAAATATTTTTCCAGACGAAGTTGAACACGCGTATAGCCAATATCCTGGAATGTACGAGATTGCAGTTGTAGGTAAAAGTGATAATGACTGGGGGATGATTCCAGTTGCTTTTATTATTAGTGAAGGTGAGCTTAATATCAAAGATCTTTATGAATTTGGTAGACAGCATTTAGCACATTATAAAGTTCCTGTGGAGTTTATAAAAGTAGATGCACTTCCTAAAACCGCAAGTGGTAAAGTTCAACGGCACAAATTACGAGAATTATTATAACATAGTAAAAGCAGGCTACGTAGTTTAATACGTAGCCTGCTTTTCTGCTAGTTATTGATGTTTCATGTGAAACAAAGTGAATTTAAAGGTTCAAGTGCCTTTCTAGGCAAAGGGACAAAGTGTGCTCGAAACTTTAAATAACTTTTTCGTAAACAAAACACTTATCTTCAGGATGATAAATTCCAGTAAGGGTACCAACTTTTTCAAAGCCTAATTTAGTAGTAATAATCCGTTGCATTGCTAAATTATCAACGTGAGTATCAACGCGTAGACTTTTAATTTCAGGGTGATCAGTAATGATATGTTCAATGACTTGGGTAAAGAGTCTAGTTGCATAACCGTTACCAGCATGACTTGAGTGAATGGCTAAACGGTGAATTGTCAAATAAGAATCAGTGTCAATCAACCAAGAACCTTCCATATTGTCATAAACTCGATCAGGAGCGGGTTGGACGGTTACAGTACCAACAGTTTCATTGGTATCATCATTGAATAAGTATGCGTTACCGGCAGCAATATCTGCCTTTACTTGCTCAACATTAGGATAGTCTCCTTGCCACTGGTTAATACCGGCCTCGGCAAGTTGGGCACGCCCGTCTTGTAAAATAGTCAGTAAAGTGTCGAAATCAGTAGCAGTTGCTTGCTTAAAATACATAATAGCCTCCAAATGTTAATTTTTAGTTCACAAAGAACAGTTTAACTATTTTTAAGGCAAATGTAAAATCAGATGTATTTAAGCATGGTTGGATGTAAAAATTTAAACTGTTGTTCTCGTTCAAATAAATAACCAATTTTAAGTAGTAAATCTTCACGCCCTTTACGAGCAGTAAATTGGATTCCGAGTGGTAATCCATTTCTAGCAATCTTTGTGGGTAGGCTGATGGCAGGTTGTCCAGTTAAATTAGCTTGTTGAGTAAATGGTGTTAATGCTAGACTATCTGCAAAAAATTCATAGACTAAATCTAAGCGAGCTTGTTTTGAAAGTTCAGTAACATGAAGCATTTTCTCTATAGTTTTAGATGAAATTAATGGTTGATTTTTAATTTTAGGTGCAGTAGTTGCTGTTGTAGGAGTTAAAAATAAATCATATTCTTGTAGAAAATTATCCATTACGAAACTTGCACGATCCCAAGTAGCTAATGTATCACTGTAATCGATGGCACTTAAAGGTAATCCAGCCTGATAAATTGCCCATGTCGTTAATTCCATGTCAGCACTTGTTAGCTTACGCCCAAGTGTGGTTTCAATTGTATTAAACATTGCAGCAGTTTCGCCACCATTAATAACATAATAGCTTTCCATCATAGCAATTCCATCAAGGGGATTATCAACTTCGATTGTGTCAATACCATGATGATTTAAAAATGCTACGGCTTCTAAGACGGCATTAATTGCATCATCACTTACAATAGTTTTAACGGGTGATTTTAAACTATACGCCACTTTTATTCTAGGAGATAAAGCATGCTTAAAAGTGTTCGTAAAGCCTAATTCAAAAATAGGAGTACTAAACGGGGCCGCAGGTTGATATGTTTGTAAGCAATCAAGGAGTTGCGCTGTGTCCTGAATTGAACGTGTTAGACCGAAACTAATTGAAGCTCCTTGCCAGCCGCGCCAACTATTTTGGCCAACAGGAATACGACCACGGGTTGGCTTTAGTCCAATAAGACCGCTAAATGATGCTGGAATACGAATAGAACCACCACCATCACTAGCAGTGACGATACTAAGTAGATCAGCTGCAAGTGCACTTGCAGCACCACCAGATGATCCACCTGAGTAATAATCCAGATTCCATGGATTATATGTTGGGCCAAAAAGGGTAGGATCAGTAATATTTTTAAATCCAAATTCTGGTGTGTTAGTATTTCCCAGGATGACAAACCCCGCGTCAATAATTGCTTGGACAAAATTGTCAGTATTTTTAGCAATATTGTGACTAAATAATCTAGATGCAGATGTAGCCGCTAAGCCAGCCAAATCTTGACCCAAATCTTTAATAACTATAGGAACACCCGCAAAGGGACGGGAACTAGCTTTTTGATCGTAATAGCGAGCTTCATTGAACGCCTCATTAATGCGTAAATGAGTAATTGCATTTAGGCTGGGATTAATTGACTCTATTTTAGTTAGGGTTTGTTCGATTAATTCTAAACTAGTGATTTGATGATTGCGAATATGTTGGGCTAACGTTGTTGCATCATACGCTAAAGTCATTACAAAAACCTCCAAATATTTTAAAGCTAGTTTAATGGCTTGAGATAATAAAAACAATCTTTTTTGCTATTTTTGTAAGCGTTTACTAAAAAAGTGATAATTGCTAGGCAAAAGGTTTTTTTTGTTTAGTTTAAGTAGTATTATGTAGTTATAAGAATTAACTATGATGAAAATGGCTGATCCTTAGTGAAGTTTCTAAAATCTAACGTAATTTGAAAAGAGGTATTTAATCATGAAGGCTGCTGTATGGCACGGTGTTAAAGACGTTCGAGTTGAAGAAGTGGAATTGAAACCATTAAAGGATAACGAAGTTGTTGTTCGTGTTGCCTGGGCTGGGATTTGTGGTTCAGACTTACACGAATATTTAGAAGGACCTGTATTTATTCCAGTTGAAAAAGCAGAAGAATTGACTGGTGGTAAAGCACCATTGAC
>NZ_JAAXPN010000004.1 GCF_012396505.1 Periweissella fabalis
CTGAATCGACTGTTGATGTTGATTCTGAGTCAGATACTGAAGTACTCATTGAAGTTGACTTAACTTCTGAAGTACTTGTTGATGCTGAATCTGAATCGACTGTTGATGTTGATTCTGAATCTGATACTGAAGTGCTCAATGATGTTGATTTAACTTCTGAAGCACTTGTTGATGCTGAATCTGAATCTGATACTGAAGTACTCAATGATGTTGATTTAACTTCTGAAGCACTTGTTGATTCTGAATCTGATACTGAAGTACTCAACGATGTTGATTTAACTTCTGAAGTACTTGTTGATGCTGAATCTGAATCGACTGTTGATGTTGATTCTGAGTCAGATACTGAAGTACTCATTGAAGTTGACTTAACTTCTGAAGTACTTGTTGATGCTGAATCTGAATCGACTGTTGATGTTGATTCTGAATCTGATACTGAAGTGCTCAATGATGTTGATTTAACTTCTGAAGCACTTGTTGACGCTGAATCGACTGTTGATGTTGATTCTGAGTCAGATACTGAAGTGCTTATTGAAGTTGACTTAACTTCTGAAGTACTTGTTGATTCTGAATCTGACAATGATGCACTCGCTGAGCGTGAAGGTGCAAGAGTACTATCACTTTGTGAGGTAGAATCACTAGTACTCATAGAATCACTATCACTTACAACCTTTGATGTACTTGTTGGAATAGAAGTACTACTACTGGTTGATTGTGATGTACTATTTGAGATTGAAGTTGAGTTTGTTGGTGTATTAGAAACAACTGTCAAGGTAGCTGTATTAGTTTGGAAAGATGAAGTATCACCAGCTTTACCCTTAGAATCAATAGGTGTAACTTTAATAATAGCATAGTATTGTGTACCGTTAGCAGTTTGTGCAACATTGTTCAATACTAATGTTGATCCTGTTTGATCAGTTAATAGTTTGTTACTACCAAATGATCCTGCTCCAACTTGATACCATTGATAAACAATCGTTGCATTTTTAGGTGCAACAGTACCTTGGATTGGGAACGTTGCGGTTGAACCAGCTGTTACAGTTTGGTTATCCAATCCTCCACCGACTTTTACTTGCACTTTACTTGAAAGTGTTTTGCCATCTGGATTTGTAATAGTTGCTGTAAATGTTACAACCCCTGATTGCTTTGCGTTGTTGGCCGTAATCACCCCAGTTACAGAATCAATTTTTGCAAGGGACTCATTATCTGAAGTCCATTTAACGTCACCTGTACCATTACCAACATTAGCATTTGCTTGTGTTTGTTGACCGTTGTAATACAAGTAACTTTGATCAACATTAGTAGTAATTTTCGTTGCATTTTGAGATTTGTCAAAGACATTAACTTGAATAACCTGTGAGTAATAATTTAAATTATAAATTAATCCGCTAACATTGTTTTTTAATTGGAAATAATAAGTCCCTGTTTGGGTGGGTGTATATACTAAATCTCCAATCGGATTTAAATTTAGTATAGAAGGCTGTGTCGCTTTGTTATCATTTGGTGCTATGTCCCATTTTTTTGTAGTAGGGTTATACATGTACCATGTATAATGAGACTGTCCAAGTATGAATTCAAAAGCTGATCGGCTAAACGATGCTTTCACGGTTGTGCTCGTGTTAACAATTGTATTCGTAACTTGTTTTGGTGATGTTGTAAATCCACCAGTTAAATACACAAGAAACCAAATTGCTGGATCTGATGGTGTTTGCATTGGCCCTGGTATTCCACTAGCCGCAACAGCATCATGTTGTTTTGGTTGTGCTAAGAAGCTCTTGTAACTATTAGCTAATACTGATTGGAATTGTGCAGAGTTAATTTGTGCTTGTGTTGCTAATTTATTTTGATTCAAGTATGTAAGTACTGAACTCTTGTAATCACCAAAGTTAGTAGGTTTAGTGGTAGTAGTATCTGCAACTGTGCGGTGGTTAAAATTAACAACCAAACCATTGGCTTCTGCATATGCTTGGGCAGCATTTAAAATCGCAGTGCTTGGTGTTTGATCATTTGCTAATACAATACTCAATTCGTGAGTTGTTGCATCAACAGTAACTGTTGCATTTTTAGGCAATGCAAGAGCTAATGCTTTTTGTGCTGATGCAGTAGCGGTTTTGTTAGCTGCTACTTCATCAACAGTCGTACTGTTTGTAAGTGAGTTAGAAGTTGAAGCAGACCCTTTAGTGCTGGTTGCTGCTTTACTTGAACTAGTTGATGCGTCTGATGTACTTGTACTAGTTGTTGATGTGCTTGTTGACGCTTCTGATGTACTTGTACTAGTTGTTGATGTGCTTGTTGACGCTTCTGATGTACTTGTACTAGTTGTTGATGCATCTGATGTACTTGTGCTTGTTTCTGAAATACTTGTTGATGCATTTGAAGTGCTGTTAGCTAATGCACTCTTACTTGTACTTGCATTAGTAGCTGAAGTACTTGTTGAGATACTTTCTGAAATACTCTTAGATAAACTTTCAGAAGTCGAAGTACTTTGACTAGTGCTAGTATTTACTGCTGAAGTACTTGTTGATGCAGCAGGAATTGTGGCCGTTTGTTGCGTGGCCAGCACCGCCCCTTGATCAACTTCTTTTGCAGTATCACTATTTCCGTTAGAAATATCGGCGTGCGCGACTTGCGTACCCACCGCACTTGCTCCTAACACACCCCCAAATAATGACATACCGGCAACAAACCATTGCTTACCAGCCTTATACATTTTAAAGTGTTCATACTTTGTTTCATGCATTAATTTATAATAATTGTTCTTCTTGGACATAAAAAATCCCCCACAGTAAATTTATTTTAGAACATGCATTAATTATTGCATCAAAAATACAAACTAATTTTTTTTTCGCAAACTTGGGATATCTTATGTAAAAATCAGCATATTTTTTTAATTTTTCAAAAAAAAATTAAATTAATTGGAAATTCCAATAAATATGCCAATCTTATTAGTTGATTTTTTCAAAAAAATCATAAATATATTATTTTTTTAATTTTATTTTAAATAAGAAACATAACTCAACTAAATAATAATTTATGTTTACATAAGTTAAATAAATAAAAAAGCGATTTATTAATACTCGTTTTTGAGTACTAATAAATCGCTTTTTAAATGCAATTCTCAAAACTAGATAGTTAACAATTCTTGTTCCTTATCTTTGGCAATTGCATCAATATTTTTAACCGCAGCATCAGTTGCTTTTTGTACTTGATCTTCTAAATCATGCAAATCATCTTCTGTAATTTCATTCGCCTTTTGTTGCTTTTTAAGAGTGTCAATCGCGTCACGTCGTACATTACGAACCGCAACTTTTGCATTTTCAGCTTCACCCTTCACATCTTTTGCTAATTCCTTACGACGTTCCTCAGTCAATTGAGGAATTACTAGGCGAATTGATGTCCCATCATTTGACGGTGTCAATCCTAAATCCGAAGCATAAATCGCATGTTCAATTGCATCCAAAGCTGATTTATCATATGGTGTAATTAAAAGCACTCGCGCTTCAGGAACTTGAATTGAGGCCATTTGATTAAGTGGTGTCATCGCTCCATAGTACTCAGCTTCAACACGGTTTAATAAACCAACATTGGCCCGACCTGCACGAATATTTTGTAATTCACGTTGGAGTGCTTCACCCGCTTTTTCCATGCGTGCTTGAGCATCAGTGATAATTGCATTTGCCATAATCTTTATTTATCTCCTTTAACAGTAGTTCCGATATTTTCACCTTCAACTACACGTTTAATATTTCCTTGTTCGTTAAAGTTAAAAACAATCAATGGCATATCTGTATCCATTGATAATGAGCTTGCAGTTGAATCCATAACTTGAAGACCCTTATTTAAGATATCCAAATGTGTTAATGTATCAAACTTTTCGGCTTCAGGGTTAGTACGTGGGTCAGCGGAATAAACTCCATCAACCCCATTTTTCGCCATCAAAATTGCATCTGCATTGATTTCAGCTGCCCGCAAAGCTGCCGTAGTATCAGTTGAAAAGTAAGGTGAACCTGTACCTGCAGCGAAAATAACGATTCGATTCTTTTCAAGATGGCGAACAGCTTTACGACGAATATATGGTTCAGCAATTTGACGCATTTCAATTGAAGTTTGGACACGTGTTGGTACGTTTAGATTTTCAAGACTATCTTGTAATGCTAAAGCATTCATAACTGTTCCTAGCATTCCAATATAATCAGCTTGCGAACGCTCCATTCCAAGCTCAGCACCTGCTTCTCCACGCCACATATTACCACCACCAACAACGATAGCAATTTCAACACCTAAATCATGTACTTCTTTGATTTCTTCTGCCACCTGCTTCACAAAAATAGGATTAATTCCACGTCCTTGATCACCAGCGAGGGCTTCCCCACTTAACTTCATTAAAACACGTTTATATTTAACTTCACTCATTCGTATTAATGCTCCTTTAGTAAATCTCTTTAACGTCCCATTTTTCTTAAAAAAAAGAGGTGCGCCCGAATGCGCGCCTCTTTTAAATAACTAACTTATTAAAATTAGTTAATTTGGCCCATAACTTCAGCAGCGAAGTCAGTGTTTTTCTTTTCCATACCTTCACCCACTTCGTAACGGATGAATGATTTTAATGAACCGTTCTTTGATTCTACGTACTTAGCAACCGTTTGGTCACCATCTTTAACAAATGGTTGATCTGCTAATGAGATTTCAGCAAGGAACTTGTTTAAACGACCTTCAACAATCTTTTCCTTGATGTTTTCTGGCTTACCAGCCATATCTTCAGCGTTCATTTGAACTTCTTTTTCATGTGCTACAACATCTGCAGGCACTTCGTCACGTGAAACGAATTGTGGGTTAATAGCCGCAACGTGCATTGCAACATCCTTAGCAGTTTCAGCATCGGCACCATCAAGCAATACAAGTGATGAAATACGGCCACCCATGTGTGAGTACGCACCAAAGCTTTGTGAAGCTTCTTTTTCAACGATAACAAAACGACGGAGAGTAATCTTTTCACCAGTAATTTGAGTAGTGTGGATAATCATGTCGTTAAGAGTTTCTGAATCGCTAACTTTGAGTTCTAAAGCAGCTTCAACATCAGCTGGTTTGAACTCAACGATTGCGTTAGCAACAGCGTGTAATAAGTCGTTAAATTCTTTGTTACCGGCAACGAAGTCAGTTTCAGAGTTTAATTCAACGATAGCTGCGGCGTTATCCTTAACAGCAACATAAGTCATACCTTCAGCAGCAATCCGGTCACCCTTCTTAGCAGCCTTAGCCATACCCTTTTCACGGAGTAAGTCGATAGCTTTTGACATGTCTCCATCAACTTCGACAAGCGCCTTTTTGGCGTCCATCATACCAACACCTGTTTTTTCACGTAATTCTTTAACTTGAGTAGCAGTAATAGCCATGAGTTATTAAATCTCCTTAAAATCGTTATTATCAATAATTATTATCTTTTTTAATTGTACCTTAAATCTGCCAAAATAGCAGTTAAAAAAAGCCAGAAAGCTACTTTTTTTCAAAAAAATAGACTACCACAGGTTAGCCAGATTAATCTAGCAAAACTATTGTGACAGCCTACTCTAAACATTTAATTACTTTTCAGCGTTGTCGCCTTCAACTACGGCAGCGATTTCTTCGATTGATTCAACTGAATCATCAGCACCAAATGAGTTTTCATCAACTTGGTCTTCGCCTTGGTTACCTTCGATGATTGCGTCAGCCATCTTAGCAGTGATCAAACGTACGGCACGGATAGCATCATCGTTAGAAGGAATCTTAACATCGATGTCATCTGGGTCGGCGTTAGTATCAACCATAGCTACGATTGGAATGTTCAACTTGTGTGCTTCTTGAACAGCAAGTTGTTCCTTACGAGGGTCAACAACAAATAACAAATCAGGAATCTTAGGCATATCTGCGATACCACCCAAGAACTTTTCAAGCTTAGCAGTTTGCTTTACAAGTAAAGCAACTTCTTTCTTAGGAAGACGATCAAAAGTACCATCTTCAGCCATAGCTTTAAGTTCCTTCAAACGTGCGATACGCGCTTGAATAGTATTCCAGTTTGTCAAAGTACCACCCAACCAACGGTGGTTGATGTAGAATTGACCAGCACGCTTTGCTTCTTCAGCAATAGCGTCTTGGGCTTGCTTTTTAGTACCAACAAACAATACAACGGCACCGTCTTTAGCAGCGTCACGTACGTAGTTGTAAGCTTGGTCAACAAGTTTTACAGTCTTTTGTAAGTCGATGATGTAGATACCGTTACGTTCAGTAAAGATAAATTCTTTCATCTTAGGGTTCCAGCGACGAGTTTGGTGACCAAAGTGGACACCGGCTTCGAGCAATTGCTTCATTGAGATAACTGCCATGAGTTATTCCTCCAAAAGTTTGTTTATTCCTCCCCTAATCGCATTTGTAGCTGGACGATCGCTCGCAACCCAGTCGACATTGATTAAGGTGTGAATTGGTTTTAACACCGTTTAATATATTACCAAATATAATTAGTCGATGCAAGTAAAAATTAGCTACTTTTTATTTTAAATTTTGACACCATGACTACGTAAATATTGTTCTTTTTTAGCACGAGTTTGATGTTTAAAATGCCATTCAGCTGAAAGTGCATCATGTTTATTATCAAAAACTTCTTGGTAAATCAATCTTAGTGGATGTTTACTTTTAATTTTTGTAAATTTTGCCCCTTTATATTGCTGATGGGTTGCAAATCGGCGAGCAACATTGTCTGTGAAACCTGTATATAGCATATTATCTGCTGTTAAAATTACATACATATAATAAGCTTTATCATTCTCCATATAACACCTGCTTAATCATTGGCGTATAATGGCCGTCGATGTCGTATACGGTTAGCGGATCTAACACCCTCACTCCACCACTCTTACCATTTTTGATTGCTTCAATTAGAACTATATTAGCTTCCTTACCCACTTTTGGATGTACAAATTGAATACGTTTTGGTGCTACTCGAACAGCTTGCATTGCAAGTAAAACATCAACTAAGCGATCGGGACGGTGAACCATGAATAACTTGCCATTATCTTTCAATAATCGACTAGACACTTGACAAACAGTATCCAAATTTGTCGTAATTTCATGTCGAGCAATGGCCAAGTGTTCATTAGGATTTTTTTGAGATGTTTCACTACTTAAAAAATAAGGTGGATTACATAATACCGTTTCAACCGTTCCACTTTTGATATAACTTAACGTATCTGCTAAATCGATGTTTAGCACATTTATTCGAGTTTCTAAATTATTTAGCATAATTGAACGAGTTGCCATGTCAGCTAAGCGCGGTTGCAATTCAACTTCTGTAATATTCCCGATACTTTTTTGCGAGTAAAAAAGGCCAATTGCACCGTTTCCGGCACATAAATCAACTGTATGCCCGCGTCCGCCTTTAGGTGCTTTAGCAAAATGTGCCAATAAAACGGCATCTAATGAAAAAGCAAAAACACTAGCACTTTGAATTATTTGAATATTTTGACTAAATAATTGATCAATTCGTTCGTCAGATTTTAAGTGTACTTTTGTCATAAAAATTTCCCTACTTGCTTTAAGGAGCTGAATTTTGCATACTTAAAAAGTATAAAAGTTTTTTAAAGGAGCTCCAAGATAATGTTTTATTCTATTGCACGGATAATCGTCCGTTTTCTACTTTTTATTATTAATGGTAAAACCAAAATTTACAACCACCATAAACTTCCAGCAGGAACTTTCATTTTAGCTGGCCCCCATCGCACTTGGTGGGATCCGTTGTTTTTTGCAGTTGCTGGTGCACCGCTTAAGTTTAGTTTCATGGCTAAAATTGAGTTATTCAAAAATCCCATTTTACGCTGGATTTTAGTTCATGCCAATGCCTTCGCAATTGATCGGCAAAACCCAGGGCCTTCTGCAATTAAGACTCCTGTAAAAAATCTTAAAAGTGAAGATCTAGGATTAATTATATTCCCAACTGGTTCTCGGCATAGCAGTGAGTTAAAGGCTGGCACGATGATGATTGCTAAACTATCTGGTCGTCCGGTTGTCCCTGTAGTATATCAAGGCCCTGTCAAATTTTCACAACTTTTCAAACGTAATAATGTCTCAATTATGTTTGGTGATCCAATTTATGTTGAACGACGTGAAAAACTTGATAATGAAAACATCAATGCTTTTACCCAAAAATTACAAACATCTTTTGATAAACTTGACTATGATTTAGATCCAAGTTTCAAATACGTTGACCCCAAACCTAAAGTAACAAAAGAATAGCATACAAAAAGCCGACTAATGAAAATAAATTCATCAGCCGGCTTTTTTATTATTTAGTATGATTCTTCATTGAAGCCATCACTTGTTTCAAACGTTTTTGTGAAGGTGATTGACCCATTGAAATCATCATTGAACGCACCATTTCTTCAGAAATTGGTGGATTGTTCTTCAAGTAATTTTCCATGTATTTACGAGCGGCAAAGAAACCACCCACAAATCCAATTACAAGCGCTAAAATAATTAAAACAACAGCTAAGAATGACATGTAAGCTAACTCCTCAATATTTGTAATATATTTAGTTTACTTTATTCTGCTTTAGAAAAAAAGGGTTAATCGTCGCGTAGCCCCTTCTTGCGTTGAATATCTTTAACCTTATCAGGTGTAACTTCATTTCCAGCTTTATCAAAAAGTTGCATCATTTCTACTTGTGATCGAAAAGCTTCTCTAAAATTAGCTAAAAACTCTTCACGTAAGGCTTGACGTTCAACTTCTTCTTCTGCAGTTAAACCTTCTGCTTTATGTTTTGCGGATAACTCATTAATCCGCTGACGTAATTGTTCTCGTTCCAATGTAACTACCTACCTTGTTAGTATACTGAATTACGATACAAGCCCACAACTTTTCCTAAAATTGTCACTGTATCCAATATAATTGGTTCCATTGTATCATTTTCTGGTTGCAAACGAAAATGTCCACTTTCACGGAAAAAGCGTTTTACAGTCGCTTCATCCTCATCAGTCAAGGCAACCACTATATCACCATTATCAGCTTGATTTTGTTTACGAACAATCACTTGATCACCATCTAAAATCCCAATATTAATCATTGACGTTCCTGTTACATTCAACATAAATAAATCGCCGTCATAAGCTGATAAATCAGCTGGTAATGGGAAAAATTCAGTTGCTTGCTCTTCAACCGCTAAAATCGGTGTACCAGCAGTTACTAAACCAACTACTGGAATTTGGCCTGGGTTACTTGAAATTCCTAAAATATCTAAACCTTCATCGGTAATTTCAATTGCCCGTGGTTTTGTACTATCTTTACGTAGATACCCTTTGGTTTGCAATCGCACAATATGACCATGTACCGTTGACGTCGAGGCTAAACCAACCGCCTCACATATTTCACGAACTGTTGGCGGATAGCCTTTTTGGGTTTGTTTTTCGTAAATAAATCGTAAAACCTCAATTTGTTTACTTTCGCCACGTGCCATTGTATCACCCCTTATTCCTCAAATTCTAGTTATTGCCTATTATACTTGAAAAAATAAGGTTTTTCAAACTAATGTTCGCCCATGTTCGTATTGTTAATCTTTAAAATCATCTTCATAAACATAATCACTATAAAAGGTTGCTAAAAATTGGTCTAAATCCATCGGTTTAGCTGGTACAATTTGCCGACTATTAACTTCGGGATTACCTTCAAATTGAACTTCATCAATTAATTCATAGACATCTAAGATTTTAGCAACTTTTTCTGTAACCATTTGTCCACTACCATCATCATAATTAGGCATTAATTGTGTCTCAGTTGCTAGTTTTTTCAAATACACAATATCTTGGGTTTGATTTTCTGATAATTCAGCTAAAAAAGTAACTACATCAAAAAATGGTTCAGGTTGATCACCAATAAAAGTTTGATTAAGTATAGTAATAGCGTACGTATGCATTCTGTATTTTCCTCGTTCTCTTTAAATAAAAAGACCGGCGACTCAAAATCGAATCTACCAGTCTTTTTTATTCTAAAAATCAAATTTTGACCACTAGAAACGGTACATTAAGCTTCAAAGTTACCATCATCATCTAAGAAAGTGTTCAACACTTCTTCAACCATGTCCCATTCAGCGTCATCTTCAATTGCTTGTAAATCACCTTCAGTAGCTTCACCATCTTCATCAGGGTTAAATGAGAAGGCTTGGATATCTACTTCTTGGTCATCTTCAGTACCTTCTGGATAAAGCAAGATGTATGACTTGTTGTATTCATCAGATGTGAATGTGAAGAGGACGTTGAATAAAGTTTCTGTTCCATCTTCATCTACTAGTGTGATTTGTTGTTCTTGTGGTTCTTCAGCCATAGGGCATACCTCATACTTTCGTTAATTTACCATTTGCATCTAAGTAATTTTGCAAAATTAAACTTGCAGCCAACTTATCAATAACTTGTTTCCGCTTTTTACGTGATGTATCAGCTTCTTCAACCAACATCCGTTCAGCTTCAACCGTTGTTAAGCGTTCATCAATAAAATCAATTGGCAAACCAAATGTTTCTACTAATAAATCACCATATGCTTGGGCTGCTTCGGCCCGAGGACCAAGCGTGTTGTTCATATTTTTAGGCAATCCAAGGACAAATCCCCCTGGTTTGTATTCCGCAACAAGCTCTTTCATGCGTTCAATTCCAAATTCTTTTTGATCTTCATCAATTCGAATAATTTCAACCCCTTGGGCAGTCCATCCCATGATATCACTGACTGCTACTCCAACGGTACGGGAACCAACGTCTAAACCTAATAATCGACTCATTTATTTAAATAACTCTTCACAAGCTCTTCGATAATTTCATCGCGCTCGTGCTTTCTGATAAGATTTCGGGCATCATTCAAACGTGGGATGTACGCAGGATCACCAGAAATAAGATAACCAACAATTTGGTTGATTGGGTCATATCCTTTGGCTTCCAAAGCATTGTAAACCGTTTGAAGCGTATCATGTACATCAATTGGTTGTACATTACCAAAATCAAAGAATGTTGTCTCGTCTAATGAACTCATATAGCTACCTCCAGACTAAAACGTTACTATGAACATTGTATACGTAAACAAAGAACATGTATACAATAAATACCTAAAACTTGGCATTTAACATCTATTAAAGCAATTATCTATTAGTGTTCATTTAACCAACTAGTTGCTGCTGCTAAGGCATCGGCAATTCCAGCTGGGTTACTACCACCGGCTTGGGCTAAGTCAGGCCGACCACCGCCGTTACCACCAACTAATGGTGCAATCGCTTTAATTAAATCACCTGACTTGATACCAGTTGCAATGGCTGGCTTACTCATCGCAACAATTAAGTTAACCTTGTCTTCACCAGTTTTGGCAATTAATACTAACACATCGGAACTCGCATTTTCTTTCCATTGGTCAGCAATTGCCCGTAACTGTTCCATTCCTGAAACTTCAACTTGGCTAATAATTGCTGAGTGCGTTCCCAATGTTTTAATATCATTAAAAATATTAGCAGCAGCTGAATTAGCAATTTTAGCTTCTAAACTAGTTACTTGACGTTCTAATTCTTTAATTTGAGCTTGTAATGCCAAGACCTTTTCAGGAGCATCTTTTAATTGTGGTGCTTTCACGGCATTAGCAATTTGCACTAATTGATTTTCGTGTTCCTTCGTCAATTTAAAGGCCACGTTAGCTGTGACTGCTTCAATCCGACGGATACCCGCACCAATTCCTGATTCACTTACAATCTTGAATAAGCCAAGTTCGCTCGTGTTATTAGCATGTGTTCCACCATCAAATTCAGCATTGAAATCACCAATTGAAACCACGCGGACTTTTTCACCATATTTTTCCGTAAAGACGGCTACGGCCCCAAGTTTCTTCGCTGATTCAATATCCGTTTCAATCCATGAAATTGGTAAAGCTTCGGCAATTTTTTCATTAATAAGTGCTTCAATTTCATCAAGCTTTTCAGCTGGAACGGCCCCGTTGTATGAGAAGTCAAAACGGAGGTAATCCGGTGTAACTAATGAACCCGCTTGGCTCGTGTGGCCACCTAAAATATTACGTAGCGCTTGGTCAAGCATGTGGGTTGCAGTGTGGTTTTTAGAAACTAATTCATGGAATTTGTGATCAACTACTAATTGATAGTGTTCACCCTTCTTCATGTCAGCTAAAACATTTAATGAGTGAATGTGTTGGCCGTTGGGAGCTTTTTGGACATCAGTTACTTCCGCAACAACTTCACCAGCTAACGTCAAAATTTGGCCACGGTCAGCAACTTGACCACCCATTTCCGCATAGAATGGTGTTTGCGTAAAGATAACATCGGCCGTTTGACCAGTACGCACTGTATCGGCCAATTCATTATCAACAATAATATCAGCTAATTGCGCGTCTTCAACGATTTCAGTTGTCCAACCAACATATTTAGATTCCGTGTGTAAGTCTGTTAATAATGGGTTTTGCACGCCCATTGATTTAGCATCGCTACGGGCAGCACGGGCACGTTCACGTTGGGCTTGCATTTCTGCATCAAAGCCAGCCCGATCTACTTTCAAACCTTCGTCATCCGCATATTCTTCGGTCAATTCATATGGGAAACCATATGTATCGTAAAGTTTAAAGGCCACCTTACCAGCAATAACATCACTATCAGATGATTTAACATTTGCAATCACATCGTTTAACATCTTTAAGCCATCTGATAAAGTTTCATTAAAGCGTTTTTCTTCAGCTAAAACAACACTTTCAATGTATTCAGCATTGGCTAAAACTTCAGGATAGTAAGATTCCATGATGTGACCAACTACTGGCACTAATTGCGTTAAGAATGCACCATTAATGCCTAGTTTGCGACCGTGTAATACAGCACGGCGGAGTAAACGACGAATAACGTAACCCCGACCTTCATTTGAAGGCAAGGCACTATCAGAAATCGCAAAGGTTACCGCCCGAGCGTGATCGGCAATAACTTTGAATGAAATATCCGTAATTGGTGAATCACCGTATTTAACGCCGTCACCAAGTTCTTCAGCCTTTTTAATAATTGGCATAAATAAATCTGTTTCAAAGTTTGTCTTAGCATTTTGGAATACTGAAACCACCCGTTCAAGCCCCATCCCGGTATCAATATTCTTATGTGGTAACTCTTCATAAGTATTTTCAGGCGTGTGGTTAAATTGTGAAAAGACAATGTTCCAAATTTCTAAGTAACGTTCATTTTCACCACCAGGGTAATTTTCAGGATCATCAGCCGGAATATCTAAGAATTCTTCACCACGGTCATAAAAAATTTCTGAATCGGGACCTGAAGGACCTTGGCCAATATCCCAAAAGTTGTCCGCAACATCAAAGATATGACTTGCCGGCACACCAGTTTTAAGCCAAATTTCTTTTGCTTCAGTATCTTCTGGATAAACGGTAATGTATAATTTTTCTGGATCCATAGCATACCATTCAGGGGATGTTAATAATTCCCACGCCCATGGAATAGCATCTTCTTTAAAGTAGTCTCCAATTGAGAAATTACCCATCATTTCAAATAAAGTGTGGTGACGCGCAGTGTGGCCCACGTTTTCAATATCGTTAGTTCGAATTGACTTTTGAGCGTTAGTAATTCGACGGTTATTTGGAACAACTGAGCCATCAAAATACTTCTTCAAAGTGGCTACCCCAGAGTTAATCCAAAGTAAAGTTGGATCATCAACTGGTACTAATGACTTGGAAGGTTCAATACTATGTCCTTTACTTTCAAAGAACTTAAGAAACATTGACCGAATTTCGGCTGATGATAATTCTTTCATGTTAAAAATGTCTCACTTTCAAAAAATAGAATAAAAAAAGACCATCGCATGTAGAGACGCTATCCACGTGGTACCACTCTACTTGCAACGATCTAAATCGATTACCTCTTAAATACTCGTTAACGCTGAGTAACGGTCCTATTGCTAGGACAATCATCGTAAGAGCATCAATAATTGATCTGCGTTTTTTTCACCATCCAAAACGTCTCTAATTTCAGTTCTAATTATGACTTGTTTACTAACTAATATAATACCATTTTTTTAAGCTTTTGAAATCATTTAAAAGCAAAAAATTAGTTTATTTACGAATTAAAATATCGCGGGCAATCAATTCATCAACAAAATAGCCAAATTGTTCTTTTAAGGCCGCTGAATTTTGGTGATTAAAAATATTAATGACGGCCGTCCCCTTGGCGTTAACAACTTTAATCTTAAAACCAGTTAATTCTGCGTTAACAACGACTTTTAACTTAAATGAATCAGCAAATGCCTTAGAAGTTTCAAGTTGGCGTAGTAATTGAAATGAACCATTTGCTTGTTGTACAAATCCTGTATCCATCAATGCATATTTTTTAATTTGGGGACTAATTTCGTAAGTATCAGTATCACCTGTTAATTGGGCTACTTGTGTAAATGCCATCTTAATATCACCTCATTTTTTTAATATAATATATTATAACGAAATATGAGTACGGTACAAGCCAAGAATGTATTTTAATAGTAGCATACTAAAGACTGGCCAGTATTGAGAAGAAACTAACAAAAATCTCAGAAAAAAATAAATTTCTCCTGAGATTTTTCTATATATTACACCTTTGAGCCATATTTTGGTCGCAAATTACTATATAAAAATAGTTATGCCACAAATATTCTTACATTAAGCTTTAATGGCGACAATTTGTGGAAGAAATCGGTGTGAACCGTCTAAATCCATCCCATAACCGAGTAAATATTCGTTAGGAACATCGGCCCCAACGTAATCGGCCTCAATTTCAATTTTACGCCCAGCCTTTTTATCGACGGCAACCACTGTTTTAACAGATTTTGCACCCAATTTAGTAAATTCCTTAATTAAGAAATCAACTGTTAAACCAGTATCGATAACTTCATCGATCAAAATCACGTCACGATTGGTAATATCTTTACGAACATTGACTTCAACTTTTAATTCGCCTGTTGATTCACCATGAGCATAACTTGAAACATCAACATAGTCAAAATCAAATTCAATGTCGCTAAGTTCACGGAGTAAGTCAGCCGTAAAAACAACCGCTCCTTTCATGATAGGTACCATTACAGGGCGTTTACCGACGTAATCTCGACGAATTTCTCCAGCAACTTTTTTTACCGCTGCTTGAATTTGATCTTCATCCATAATTACGCGATCAATTTGAATATCCATTATTTATAATCCTTTTGTGGTTAATCTAATAAACCAACGCGTTTGAAGATTGCATCAACATTCTTCAAGTGGTAACTGTAATCAAAAGCGTCATTAATATCATCAGCGCTCAAGTATTCTTGCACAGTTGCATTTGCTTCAACCAAAGGACGGAATTGTACTTGCTCGTCCCATGATTTGGCAGTCATTGGTTGTACAGTGTCATAAGCAGCTTCACGGCTTAAACCAGCGTCAATTAATTTCAATAAGAGTCGTTGACTGTAAATCAAACCGTAAGTTCGATCCATATTAGCTAACATCGTGTCTGGGAAAACGGCTAAGTTTTCTAAAATACTAGTAAAGCGGTGAAGCATGTAATCAACAAGAATGGTGGTATCACCTAAAATAATTCGTTCCGCACCAGAGTGTGAAATATCACGTTCATGCCAGAGCGTAATATCTTCCATCCCGGTTACCATGTGGCCACGCACAACCCGAGCCAAGCCAGAAATATTTTCTGAACCAATAGGATTACGTTTATGAGGCATAGCTGAAGAACCTTTTTGGCCTTTACCAAAACCTTCTTCAACTTCATGAATTTCAGAACGTTGTAAACTACGAATTTCCGTAGCAAAGTTTTCAAGACTTGTCGCAATCAAGCCCAGAGTATTAATATAGTCTGCATGTAAGTCACGTGGTAAAACTTGTGACCCAATTAAAGCTGGTTTTAAACCGAGTTCATTCATTGCAACTTCTTCAACTTCAAGAGGAACATTAGCAAATGTTCCTACAGCTCCTGAAAGTTTACCAGTCTCAACAGCCGCCGCCACAGTTTTAAAGCGTTCAATATTGCGAACGGCTTCGGCATAAAAACGAGCGACTTTTAAACCAAAAGTAGTTGGTTCCGCATGCACTCCATGTGTCCGCCCCATCATAACAGTGTCTTTGTACTTAAGTGCCATTTCAGCAACGACATCGCGATACTTAATTAAATCAGCTAAGATAATGGCATTAGCTTGCTTTAAGCGTAATGCTTGCGCTGTATCGACGACGTCTGTACTTGTTAAACCATAGTGAATCCATTTCTTTTCATCACCTAATGATTCAGAAACATTGCGTGTGAATGCGACCATGTCATGGCGCGTAACTGCTTCAATTTCGGCAATACGTTCAACACTAAAAGTTGCATTGGCACGAATTTTATCATAGTCGGCTGCAGGAATATGGCCTTCTTCAACCCATCCTTTAACGACGGCTGCTTCAACTTCTAACCAACTTGCATACTGATTTTCAAGTGACCAAATGGCACTCATCTCTGGGCGTGAATAACGATCAATCATTAAAACTTTTCTCCTGTCCAAACATTTAATAATACGTTAGTTTGATCCCGATCAGGACCAACTGCGAAGGTTGCAATTTCAACACCAACTAATTCCTCAATTCGCTTCAAGTAAGCTTGGGCGTTTTTAGGTAAGTCTTCACGTTTTGTAACACTAGTAATATCTTCTGTCCAACCTGGCAATTCTTCATAGATTGGGGTTACTCGTTCTAAATCTTTAAAACTTGCTGGGTAGTACTTAATTTCTTTGCCATCAAGTTCGTAAGCGGTCGCAATTTTTAATGTTTCAATACCAGTTAACACATCAATACAGTTAACTGAAAGTTTAGTTAAACCTGACACCCGGGCAGAGTGACGCATTACAACAGAATCAAACCAACCAATCCGACGTGGACGGCCAGTAACAACTCCATATTCATGACCAACTTCACGAATGTGATCACCAGTCTCATTAAGCAATTCAGTTGGGAAAGGACCTTCACCAACACGAGAAGTGTATGCTTTAGCAACTCCAACAACATCGGTAATATTTGTTGGACCAACCCCAACCCCAGTCGTCACCCCACCAGCGATTGGGTTAGATGACGTTACATATGGGTAAGTACCATGGTCGACATCAAGCATAACCCCTTGGGCACCTTCAAATAAAACTTTTTTACCGGCACGAAAGGCTTCATCAACTAAGTAAGCTGTATCAGTGACGTATTGCTTCAATTCTTGACCGTAAGCATAGTATTCTTCGACTAATGCATCCGCATCAATTGGTGCATGGTTATAAATTTTTGTTAATAGTTCATTCTTTTGGCTAACCACGGCGTGTAACCGTTTTGATAAAACATCACGATCAAGTAAATCACAAACGCGAATACCAACCCGTGCGTATTTATCAGTGTACGCAGGTCCGATACCATTACCAGTCGTTCCGATTTTATCATCACCTTTTGCTTCTTCTTGTAAGACATCAATTAACTTGTGGTATGAGAACAAGACTTGTGCTCGATCTGAAATCCGTAAATTATCAGTTTTCACATTTTGTGAATTTAAGTATGCAAGTTCTTCAAGGACAGATTGTGGGTTTAACACAAATCCATTCCCAATAACTGCAAGTTTATCATCGTCAAAAATACCTGATGGAATTGAACGCAATTCGAACTTTTGACCGTTAAACACGATCGTGTGTCCAGCATTATCTCCACCTTGGTAACGAACGATTACATCTGCATCTTGGGCCAGGAAATTAGTAATTTTACCTTTTCCTTCATCACCCCATTGACTTCCAACAACAACAATTCCAGCCATTATATATATACCTCTTCATCAATATCTATTGAATAACAAACCTCTAATAGCATACCCTAACATTTATAACTTAGCAAGTGTATAGTTCGTGTTTTATGTACATTTTTTATAAATTCAGGAATTTTATTTGGAAAATTACGGACTTTTTTAAAAAAATTTAAATTTAAAAGTGCTAAAAATGAACTTTTATAAAAGACTTTACAATAACAAAACATTCTTTACAACAAAAATAAAAAGGATGGTAAGTTTATAAACTTACCATCCTTTTTAAATTACTCTTCAATATCTTCGTTGATTTCTGGCGCTAACTTTGTAATTTCAAACTCATTAATGTACGCATTATCGTAATCTAAGGCTTTAATTTCAAAATTGGCCACATGCATTACATCGCCAGTGCGAAAATCTGGCTCATGATTAAGTACATAACCTGTCAGAGTAACTGCTTCATCTTCTTCAAAATCTTTAATATTCACGTCAAAATAACGTTCCAAATCATAAAGTGAAACTTTACCACTTACTTTATATTTGTAATTGCCTAACTTCTGAATATAATCATCCGCTACGTCGTCAATTTCATCACGAACAGAACCGAATAATTCTTCATAAATATCCTTATCAGTAATTAATCCCGAAGTTCCACCGTATTCATCAACAACAATTGTAATTGGGGCACGTTTAGCAACCATCACCTTAAGGACATCGTGAACATCCATATTTTCTGGTACAGCAGGAATATCACGCATAATTTTAACAACTGGCTCTGAATCATTAATACGTCCCTGACGGATTAAATCATAAGTATACACGTATCCGATAACTTTATCTTTATCACCATCTGCGATAATTGGTAACCGTGAATAACGTTCTTGAATGTATATTTCAAGTGCTTCGTGAATAGTCGTATCTACATCAACCACACACATTGATGTTCGATCGACCATAATATCTACCGCCACTTTATCATTCATATCAAAAGCGCGCTCCATAAAAGTTAGATCCTCTTCATCCAATTCCCCAGCCTTAGCCGCGTTTTTAGATAACGATAAAATTTCATTTTGAGAGTAAATATCTTCATCTGCAGCCGTTGGATAGCCAAGTAAATGTGTAAACAGATTGGCAGTTCGATCTAAAATAAAAATCAAAGGGTATAACACAATATGGAAGAAACGTACAGGTCGTACAATAAACAACAAAATTTTAACTGGATCAGCAATCGCAATATTTTTAGGCACTAAATCAGTAAACACAGCATGAATCACTGTAAATAATAAAATAGCTATAATTGACGAAATACCTTGCGCAACATTTGCTGGTAGAATTCCAGTAGCAACAATTGCATCAGCAATCGTAACTTCCCCAATCCACCCAAGAATAAGACTTGTTAAAGTAATCCCTACTTGGGCTGTTGAAAGATACTCAGTTAAATTTTCAGTCATATGAATTGCAGCATCAATTAAACGTGTTGAACCATTACGCCCTTCTTTAAGAGCACGCAAGGCACTAACTCGTACACGTACTAATGCATACTCAGTTAGCGTGAATAAAACGGCTAACATTAACACTAATACAATGACAACAACATTAATTAAATAAGACGGACCAGGTTCCAAAACGGTAAACCTCTTTTCATAATAAATTTTTTGGTATTACATATTATAGCACGCCACATTAAATCAACCAACAAAACTATTGAGATTCATTGGTCATTTATGACCTACCATAAATAAGACAAAAAAAGTACAATGAGTAAACTCATTGTACTTTTTTGTTAGTAAATTAAATTACTTAGTTTCACGGTGTAAAGTAACCTTACGATCACGTGGGCAGTACTTGTTAACTTCAAGACGGTCAGGGTTGTTCCGACGGTTCTTATTTGACAAGTAGTTGCGTTCACCGCATTCAGTACATTCTAAAGTAATGTTAATGCGCATGTCAAAACCCTCCAGTATTAATTTCTCAATAAATCTAGGGGGGTGGCTAATCTCTTAGCACACGCTCCCTCAACTCAAACTATAATACCAGATATCAAAATCAATTACTAGTACTAATTGTTTTTTCTTGATTTTCGCCTTCACTAGGTGTGTATCCTGCAACAGTTGATTTATCTTCAACATACTTGAAGTACGCATCATAAATATCAATTGCCATATTAATATTCAAGTTTGACCCAAAGTTAGATTGTGGTCCACTAGGCATAGCCAAGGCAATTGCGATATTTGAACCCGGAATATAAGTAATTAAACTTAATGTCAACGTTGGTTGCCCGTCAGTAAAAGTTTCTGCTGTCCCCGTTTTTGCATATGGAGTTGGAGTAACTTTTTGTAAAGCTTGCCCTGTACGGCGAGGATTTGGACCAGCAACAACTTGTTGCATTCCTTCTGTAACAACTGCTCTTTGTGCAGGTGTCCAACCAACTGAATTCAAGATTTTTGGTTGAATTGTTGTTTGTAAATTACTTAATTTACCCTGGGAGTTAGATGACATAATAGATTGGACAACATGTGGTTGCATCCGATAACCACCATTAGCAATCGTTGAAACATATTGTGCCAATTGTAAGACAGTATATGCATCATATTGACCATATGATTCCATTAAAGCTTTACCTAAATCAGCACGGGTACTTGGCCCAACAATCCCTGCAGACTCACCTGGTAAGTCAATTCCTGTCTTAACACCTAAACCAAATAAATTAAAGTTATTTCGCATAATCGTGAATAAATCTGGATTAAGATTCTTCAATCCCATCCCTGGATGATATTGAACACCACCTTCGCGTAATGCCAATTGCATCATATACGAGTTTGAAGATAGTGCTAATGCTGTTTGTGCGGTAATTGGTACCACACCATTTTTATTCCAATCAGAACTCATTGGGGCAGTTCCAGCTATTTTAATTGGTTGATCGCTAATTACATTATTATTTGGTGTAATAACACCTAACTTCAAACCACCAGTAACCATAGCTGGTTTTACTGCCGATCCCATAACAATTGATTGATTAATTGCACCCAAAGCATTTGATGTGACTTTACCAGTTTTAGGATCGCGATTTACCCCAGCAATACCATAAATTCCACCAGTATATGGATTCATTGCTACAGCATAAGCTCCAGATGTTAATCCACCAGAAAGATTTTTACGTAAAGTATCTTCCATAGCCGCTTGGAATTTTGCATTGATTGACAATACTAAATTATCACCTTTTCGACCAGGATAACCTTCAACAGCATTTAAGATTTTATTATTTGATGCGGTTTCAAATTCTGTCTGCCCTTTTGTACCTTTCAATACTGGTTCATATTGCTTTTCAAGATAACTTTGTCCAACAGAATCATTTCGTGAATAACCTTTACTAAGTAGCACGTTTAAGTTTTCAGCTGGTAACCCTACTTTTTCTGAAGAAACCGTTCCAATAACGGCTTGAATTGATTTTCCTTGTGGATAATCACGTTTCCAAGCAGTTGAGATGGTAATACCTGGCATCGAGCTTAAATGTTCACCAATCTGAGCGATAGCCTCATCACTAACCCCACCTTCTTTAATATAAGTAGTTGATAGTTGATAAGCTCCGGTCATCTTTTGAAAAATCATCGCTGCATTTTGCTGTTCGGGTGTTAACTCATAACGCTTTGGATGATTAAAAACTTCATTCAATTCGGCTTTATATTGCGCATTTGGCGATAGATCTTTAAAGTTTTTTATCCGAGCATTTATTTCTTTAGTTGTTTTATCATCTGCTAGTAAATAATCAGCTACACTACGTTGCGCAAGTTGTGATGTATCAACATTTAAATACTTACTTAAACGATTGGCAGTGTCATACATTTGACTACTTAAGACATTGACCCCTTTTGTATATGAAATTGCTTTTGAGGCTTTATTTCCAACCAACACTTGTCCAGTTGAATCATAAATCATCCCCCGTTGAACATTAGTTGTCTCAACTAATGTATCAGTTCGATTAACATCTGCTACAAAGAATGCCCCTTTTGAGACTTGTAAATAATACAATTGACCAATCAATGCCGCAAATAAACCAAACACGACTGCTAAAATCAAATTTAACCGAAATGGCAAATCTGAACGATAGCCTTTTTTCTTACGCGCTCGGCGTGTAAAACGATTTTCCATGTATCTCCCACCAATTAAATCACACACCATACTGTGCAATTTTTAAATTTTATTTTTTCTTATACCTGATATCAAATCACTATCTGATAGCATTTAACGTTATTTATTGTAACATACTGAAGTGTATTCAGTGATGGTCTTATACGTTGTTTTAATTTTTTATGGTAAAGTTATCTTAACTTAAAACAAAAAAAGGAACATTAAAATCGAACATGAAAAAATATTTCAGTGTCAAAACTTTACCGTTATGGTTAGCTTTTTGGCTACCAGTTATCATAATGGGTTCTTATTTTGTAACTCGTCATATGATGCCTTTTGGGAACTCAACCATTTTAACAGTTGATCTAGGCCAGCAATACGTAGATATGTTTGCCCTGATGCGCAACACGATATTACACCATCCAGCAACCTTGTTATATTCTTTTAGCAATGCCCTTGGTGGTGATATGTTAGGAATTTGGACCTACTATCTAATGAGTCCTTTAAACTTAATTTTATTATTTTTCCCACCCAAAATTCTTCCTACTGGAATTTTAATATTAACCTTATTGAAATACGGTCTAATAAGTCTCTCAATGGCATGGGTGGTTCGCAAGATGCATTGGCAAACTGGCTGGCTAGCAACAACATTTGGTCTCATGTACGCCCTAATGGGATGGATGGTGTCATATCAATTAAACTTACTCTGGCTAGATATTTTAATTTTACTACCTTTAATCATCTATGGTCTTGAAAAATTATTAACAACCGGTAAATACCGATATTATGTCATACCGTTCACATTAAGTTTAATTATTAATTATTACATGGCATACATGGTAGCTCTTTTTCTAATCCTCTACTGGATTTGGACTAATTCACGCGAACCTTTTCAATGGGTAACTATTAGACAATCTTTCATCCGCTTCGTTAATGGTTCATTACTAAGTGTTGCCTTAGCAGCGGTAGTCTTATTACCAACCTTTTTTCAATTAACTCAAGGTAAAGGCCAATATAATCAAACTACTATCGGCAAGTGGATTGAATACAATCCGTTATTTTTCTTTAGTAAAATGTTTGTTGGGAGCTTTAATTTTGACCAAATGCCAACAGGACAACCAAATATCTTTATTGCAAGCGTGGGTGTTTTCGGGGCAATTTTATATTTTCTTAATCGAAATTTTCGTTGGCAAAATCGCTTAATTGCTGGCTTGATAACCCTGTTTTTATTTAGTTCTATGTTCTTAGCACCATTAGATTTATTTTGGCATGGTTTACAATTTCCTGTCTGGTACCCATATCGCTTTAGCTTTTTGTGGTCATTTTGGTTACTTTGGTTATCAGCAACTAGCTTGAACTCTTTTGAGCCTTTAAAGTTCAAACCTTTTGTCGTATTAACTGGGCTTTTTGCTAGTGCTTTTATCATTGTCGCCTTTACATTTAATAAAACTAATTTTATGAGTTGGCCTCAAATATTAGTAGGAGCAACTTTTGCACTCTTAGCTTTAATATTATTACTTGCACCACGTATCAAAATTTGGCCTTGGCTTGTTTTATTATTAACTATCACCGAGGTTAGCACAAATGCTATTTGGTGTCTCAATAACTTTAGTTATCTTACTAAAACAGAGTATCAAACTGAGGTTAAGGCAACCCACAAGGCACTTGCTACGCTTCCAGACACAACTAAACATTTTTTCCGAGTTGGTCAAACCTATTCACGTACAAAAGGTGACCCCTTCATGCAAGATTACTTTGGTGGTTCAGCATTTAGCTCATCATTTTCAAAAAAGACTAGTGACTTTATGGGATTAATTGGTAATCCTAATGGCGATAATTATGCTACGTATTATAATGGTACTGTCTTAACTGATAATCTACTCGGTTTTAAATATTTTTTAGACGCTTCAACACACTTTGCAACCGTACAAGGTGCACCAGCACGGATGCAAAATACACAACGGCCTGATTTGATTAGCGATTTATTTCATGCAGAAACTGCAAATGTTACAATTTATAAAAATCCTAATGCACTACCACTAGGTTTTGCTGCTAATTCTGCAGCTCTTAAGACACATCTAAAAAATGGTAATCCATTAGTAAATCAAACAACTATTTGGAATAATTTAGTTGGTCAACCAAATCAAACGTTGTTTACTGAATTACCATTTTTAAACTTTAATACAACTAATACAAATCGCCCACAAAGTGTTAATGGTGCGTTCTTAACGCCTAAAAATCTAGTTAAACCAACCACTTTAACTGCTACGTTTATTCCACAAGACAATAACCCTTATTACTTAACATTGGGACCCAATTTGACTCCAGATGTCGTTAGCATCACTTTGAATGGTCGTATTTTGCATACTAATGATGCATTTAAAGCACCTATTGTCCTTAACTTAACTAATATGGCCCAACATCAACCGCAAACCTTAGTTTTCACATTAAAGAAATCAACATTATGGTTGCAAGATGTTAATTTGTATGAATTAAATGCACCCTTACTAAAGGCACAAACCCAACAACTTAAGGCACACACTTGGCAAGTTTCTCATTTTAGCCAACGTAAGATTAGTGGTGATATTGAAATTCCACATTCAGATCAATTATTAATGACTACCATCCCTCAAATCCCAGGATGGCACGCTATTGTCGACGGTCAACCAACAGCAACTAAAACCGTCGCAAACATGTTCATTGCGATACCATTAACTACTGGCCACCATACTGTTACACTTAAATATACACCGCCATTTTTAATTATTGGCAGTCTAATTAGCTTTTTTGCGCTAATATACTCAATTAGTTTTTCTATAATTAAGCGTAAGCGTAATTAAAAAAAGGAATATAGCTAAATTAATTTTAGTAGTAATTTGTAAAATGTTTTTCAAAAGTTCAATATACACAAAATCCCAGGGAAACAAATTTCTCTGGGATTTTTACTACTATTTTATTTATCAAAATTGTCGGACTTTTCTAATACTTCTTTTTATTTTAAAAATCAAACAATGATAATTGATTTTCATCAGGTAAACCATCTAATACATGATGGGTAGTCATAAATTCAATCAAAGTCGATGACACTTTACCACGTAATTTTAGATCTTCTTTTGAAATGAATTCCTGATCGGCTCGGGCTGCAATAATTTGTTTCGCAACATTATCACCCAGCCCTGGCAAAGCATTGAAAGGAGCAATCAATGTATTACCTTCAATCAACCAATCCAATGCATCTGATTTTTCTAAATCCACCATAGCAAATTTCAAACCACGTTCTAAAGCTTCATTAGCTAATTCTAAAACAGTTAATGTTTCTTTATCTTTAGCAGTAACATCATTACCCATTTTGTAAAGTTCGTTAATAGCAGCTTTAACACTATCCTTACCATTGGCCATCGCTACTACATCAAAACTATCTGCTCGCACTGAGAAATAAGCACTATAGTACAACGTTGGGAAGTAAACTTTAAAATATGCCACCCGTAAGGCCATTAAAACATAAGCCGCAGCGTGGGCTCGGGGGAACATATATTTAATTTTCAAACATGAATCAATGTACCATTCTGGTACCCCAGCTGCACGCATTTCAGCTTGGTATTCATCACTAATTCCTTTACCTTTACGAACCTTTTCCATAATTTGAAAGGCTGATTCAGATTCCATCCCATAGTTGATTAAATCAGTCATGATTTTATCACGGGTCCCAATAACGTTAGCAATCGTTGCCGTACCATCTTTAATCAATTCATCTGCATTCCCTAGCCATACATCAGTCCCATGCGATAGGCCGGAAATTTGTAATAGCTCAGAATAGTTTTTTGGATGAGTTTGTTCTAACATACCACGAACAAATCGTGTTCCAAACTCAGGAATTCCCAAAGTCCCTGTCTTGGAATAAATCGCATCAGGACTAACTCCTAAGGCACTAGTCCCTGAAAATAAACTCATCACGCCTGGATCATCCATTGGGATTGTATGTGGATCAATTCCGGACATATCTTGGAGCGTACGAATCATCGTTGGATCATCATGTCCTAAAATATCAATTTTTAGGATATTATCATGAATTGAGTGGAAATCAAAATGGGTTGTCTTCCACGTTGCATTAACATCATCAGCAGGAAATTGAATAGGTGTAAAATCATAAATATCCATATAATCAGGCACAACTAATATTCCAGCTGGGTGTTGGCCTGTAGTTCGCTTAACCCCTGTTGCACCTTTAGCTAAACGTTCAACCTCAGCCGAGCGTAACTCTATCTCTGATTCTCGTTCGTATGCTTTAACGTATCCAAAGGCAGTTTTATCAGCAATCGTTCCAATCGTCCCCGCTCGGAAAACATTATTCTCTCCAAACATAACTTTAGTATAGTTATGTGCAATGGGTTGATAATCGCCTGAGAAATTCAAATCAATATCGGGTACTTTATTCCCTTTAAAACCAAGGAACGTTTCAAACGGAATATTTTGACCATCTCCAACCATTCGAATATGACAATTTGGACAATCTTTATCAGGTAAGTCAAATCCCGATTCATATTCCCCCTTAGTAAAGAATTCACTGTGTTTACATTCAGTACAACGATAATGTGGTGGTAATGGGTTAACTTCCGTGATTCCAATAAATGTTGCCACAACTGATGAACCAACAGATCCTCGTGAGCCAACCAAATATCCATCTTTATTAGATTTTGCAACTAATCGTTGCGAAATTAAGTAGATAACTGAAAATCCATTAGAAATAATTGACTTTAATTCTTTATCAATTTGGTTTTGGACAACATCTGGTAATGGCTTACCATATAAATCCCATGCCGTTGCATACGTTCGCCGTTCAATTTCTTCATCAGCACCAGGCATATTTGGCGTATACAGTTTATCTTTTAATGGTTTGATATCTTCAATTATATTTGCCAATGCATTTGGTGCATCAATCACAATCTCATGTGCGACCTCTGGCCCTAAGAAACTAAATTCATTTAAAAGCTCATCGGTTGTCTTAAAATACAGATCTGGAAGTGTTGTTCGATTAAGCGGATTAGCACCACCTTGAGATTTAACAATCACATCACGATAGACACGATCTTCAGGATTAAGATAATGCACATCCCCAGTTGCTACTACTGGAATATCAAGTTCATGTCCGATTTGAACTAAATTAGAAATAATATCTTCTAATTTAGCTTCATCAGCAATTAATTCACTTTCAATTAATGGAGCATACGCTGCTTTAGGCTGCACTTCAATATAATCATAATACCGTGCTAACTCCTTAGCTTTGGTCATTCCTTTTTGCATAATTGCTTCAAAAACTTCCCCAGTGCTATCTCCTGTCCCAATTAGGAGGCCTTCACGATATTCATTTAACAATGAATGCGGAATCCGTGGTACACGATAAAAATAACTGATATTAGAAGTTGAAATTAGTTTGAACATATTTTTAAGACCAGCTTGAGTTTTAGCTAAGATTGAAACGTGATTTGGCCGAGCATGTTTCCACGAATCATTATCTGTCATATGTTCATTTAATTGATCATGAAATGTTATATTATATTTTTCTTTAGCATCTTGTAAGAACAACATGTTTAACTTACCAGTTGTTTCCGAGTCAAATATGGCCCGGTGATGATGCTCAAGATTAACACCAAATTTTTTGGCTAAAGTATTTAAGCGATAACCTTTTAATTCTGGATACAAAAATCGTGCTAACGTTAAGGTATCAATAACTGGATTGTTAATTGGTTCCATACCGTGACGGTCATAACCCGTGTTCATAAATCCCAAATCAAATGTAACATTGTGTCCAACAAGAATTGCATCTCCGTAGAATTCACGAAATTCACGAAATACTTGTGCTTCAGTTTTTGAGCCTTGTACCATTGAATCAGTAATTGATGTCAAGTTAGTTGTCGTTTCTGACAAATGGAAACCAGGATCAATAAATTCTTCAAACTCTGCAACAACATTACCTTTAATCATCTTTACAGCTGATAATTCAATTACCTTATCATAAATCGCTGATAGACCTGTTGTTTCAACGTCAAAAATAACATATTCCGTATTTGCATCATCTAGTGCAACATGTTTAGGATTAATCCCAATTTCTGCACCATCACTAACGAGATTGCCTTCAAACCCATATAGCATTTTTATATCGTTTTTCTTAGCTGCTGCAAAGGCATCTGGAAAAGCCTGTACTCCAGTTGTATCTGTTACTGCTATTGCTTGATGGCCCCACTTGCTAGCTTGTTTAACAAAATCACCAATATTATTTGTTGCGTCCATTGCTGACATATTTGAATGTACATGCAATTCAACTCGTTTATCTCCTTCTGGAGCAGTATCTTTACGACTTTCATGTTCAACAACTTGAATATCATAAATATTAATCACTAAATCATGCTGATAAGTATCCTCTTGAACTGATCCACGAATTCGAACCCACATTCCCGGCTTAATATTATCAAAGAATTTTGTGTCGTCATCATCTCGTGAGAACTTCTTAGCTAAATACGAGCTTGAATAATCCGTTATTTTAAGTGATAATAATTGCCGCTCTGATCTTAATACACGTACTTCAGAATCAAAGATATATCCTTCAACCACTACTGAACGTTCTTCTTGATTAATATCAATCATTTGTGTAATTTCTGCATCATCAGCAATTCGACGTCCTAGCGATAATTTGACGTCACCATTTGCACCAATTGAGCTCATTTTTGCCTGAGCTTGCTGTGCAATTTCACGTTCTTTTTGCATTTGTGCTTCACGTAATTGTTGCGTGGTTGCTTCATTTAGTTCCAAGTCAACTAAGACTTCAAAATTTATGTTATTAATACCTAAACGACGATAAGCATCACTAATTGCAGCAATTCCTGTTTGTTTAAAATAACTTGCTGCAATTTTATTTTGTACTTTAAGTTGTAACTTTTGTCCGTGCTCAATTGTAGTTGCATCAACTATCATCTGTTGCATGCCACCTGACAATTCCGCAAATTGAGCTACAAACGGCCAATATGCCATCACTAGGTCATGATTGGATTGTATCGGGTTATCTAAAATAAAGTTCCATTTGACTTTGGCAATCTTACTAAAGGCTGCTTGTAAATTAACAATAAATTGCGTTAACACTGGTACTGCCCATAAGTCTTGTGTTGCAAAATTAAATTCCCAAGTTTCTGAAATTTCATGTACTATCACACTTTCAATTCGAGCGTCTTGATAAATTGAATGATCCCTGTCTGCTAAATTGATTTGTTCAAGTAACTTAACAAATAATTCCTGTTTATTTAAACTCACGTCGTAACCCTTTTCTCTAATTCCTATATCTGGCTAGAAAACAAAAAAGCAGCCTAGGGCCACTTTTTCGATTATTTTCCAGATAAAATATCATCAATTATTTTAATTTCACTATCAGATAATGTCATATTATCGCTAAAACGAACATTGTCTAATAAATGATTCACACTTGATGCTCCAATAATCACAGATGGTACTCGATCATCTTTAAGTAGCCACGCTAGTGCTAACTGTGATAATTGTTGTCCGCGTGCATGAGCTAAGTCGTTTAAAGCATTTAACTTAGAAACAACTTGCTCTGGGACTTGATCAAGCATTAACTTATTTGACCAATGTAATGGCATATCTGAAGGAATGCCATTAAGATAGCGATCTGTTAACAAGCCTTCTGCTAATGGGCCATAGGCAATTACGCCTGCATGATGATTTTCTGCAGCTTCCAACAAACCATCAGTTTCGATTTCACGATTTAACATGTTATAAGACACTTGATTACCAACAAACGGCGTTCCAAGTTCTGAAAATATTTCAGCAATGGCATTAAATTGCTCAGTTGTATAATTTGAAACACCCACATATAAAGCCTTACCTTGTCGCACTAATAAATCCATACTTTCAGCAACTTCACGGATATTTGTTTCTGGATCAAACCGATGTGCATAGAATATATCAACATAATCCAAATGCATTCGCTTTAATGATAAATCCAGAGCTTGAACCATTGTCTTTTTTGAAGTGAATTCGCCAAATGGACCTGGCCACATATGAAAACCAGCTTTAGTAGTAATTACTAACTCATTTCGATACGGTTTTAAGTCTTTTTCAAATACCGCACCAAAAGTTTCTTCTGCACTTCCTGCAGTTGGCCCATAGTTAGAAGCATTATCAAATGAAAAAATTCCATTATCAAATGCTTTCAAAATTACTTCACGTGAATTACTTAGCGGTTTTTCATCGCCTAAATTACGCCATAATCCAAATGACAATGTTGGTAAAATCATCCCCGTGTCTGCAACTCGCCGGTATGGGAGCTTTTCGTATCGATCATCTGCTGCTGCAAAAACCATCTAATTCCTCCATTTACGCCTAATAAATCGTGGCCAGTTTATTTTTTTGTTTCTCGTACAATCTCAGCATCTAAAAGCTTAATTAATAAACGCTTACGTGCTCGAGGTCGTTTAGTAGCCTCTGTGTAAATTGCATGCTTTTCTTGAACCAATTTGAGTTCAGCTTCATAATTTGGATTAATTTCTGCTTGCATTGCTAAATATTCATCTAAATTCATTTAATTATCCCCATTGATTCATCATGTTTTTTGTTGATTACATCATATTATTAACTAAAGTTATACTCTGGCCCAATTTCATCATCATTAACATTTACAGTGAGATGATAATCATTAAATAACCATTCATCACGTTCATTAACGTAATAATTAATACCATCTTTTTCAACTAAAATAACGGGCTTATTAGGATAATCATCTCGCAACATTGCGACTGAAAAACCTTTATGGACATTGGTTGCCCCATAAGTTTTACCATAGAAACGGACCCCATTTCCTGGTGCCAAATCCATTTCGTTTCGAAACCACTTGCTTGCCTGATCTGTAATCGTCAATTGCATCTATTCGGCCTACTTTCATTAACATATCCTGCAATCTCTCTCATGTCAGTATAGCACAATCTTATTTTTAGAAAAATAGTTAATCTAGCACTTGCTATAAAGGCTTTGAATTAGTTTAATTATCACCTAATTTAGGCTAAAACCATAAAAGGGGCTTGTCATGACATCGTTTGCATGCTACATTAATCTTGCTATATTTAGAAAAGGACGTGAAACTCATGGCTGAAGATAAACAATTTCCAATGACCCTTGATGGTAAGGAAAAGCTTGAAGCAGAATTAAATGATATGATTACCAATAAACGTGGTGAGATTACCAAACGGATTCAAATTGCTCGTTCATTCGGTGATTTATCCGAAAACTCAGAATACCAATCAGCAAAGGATGAACAAGCCTTTGTTGAAGGTCGTATTAAGACCCTTCAAAATATGTTGCAATACTCCGTTATCATTGATAGCGATGCCATTGCATCTGATGAAGTTTCAATTGGTAAGAATGTAACTTTCAAGGAACTTCCAGATGAAGAACCTGAAACTTATTCAATCGTTGGTGCGGTTGAAGCTGATCCTTTAAGTGGTAAGATTTCAAATGAATCACCAATCGCTAAGGCACTTGATGGCCATAAAATTGGTGATAAGGTTAGTGTGCCACTTCCAAATGGTGCAAGCATGGACGTTGAAATCATTGATGTCAGCGTAAGCTAAGTTTCAATCTTTAGATTACACAAAAAGCCCTAGATTGCTCAAGTCTAGGGCTTTTTATTTGTGTAAATAATCCGAAGAAGCCTACAACGTACGCTTTGCAATAGAATTCTTTTGGATAAGTTTATTCTAACTCATTAATCCAAAGATTTGAATTAATTTTATTGTTATAGGCTATAAATTTTGAATTAATAATTTATAGCTTTGTAAAGGCATCTTTAGTAATATTTTTTAGTGTCTTAGCTGAGGCCTGCATCCGTTCATATTCAACATCTGACAACGGTACTTCAATTACCTTAATGATCCCTTGGGCACCAATCACTGCTGGTGTCCCAATATAGATATCATTTAAACCATACTGGCCATTTAAATAAGCTCCAACTGGTAACACTGCATGTTCGTCGCGTAATATGGCCCTACTAATCCGTGCAAGTGAAGTTGCAATACCATAATAAGTAGCCCCTTTACGATTGATAATCTCGTAAGCCTTATGGGCTGTTTGATATAAAATTTGTTCAAGGTCTTCAGTCGATAAATTATCCTCATTAGCAAATAATTTTAGTGGCCGGCCACCAATATCAGCCTCATCATAATTAGCAAACTCAGAATCTCCATGTTCACCTAAGATGTAAGCATTAACCGAGCGTGGATCAACATTAAATTGTTTACCGAGTGCTACTCGTAGCCTTGAGGTATCAAGAGATGTTCCTGAACCAAAAACACGGTCCTTTGATAAGCCCGAAAATTTTGAGCAGCATATGTCATAATATCAACAGGGTTAGCAGCCACAACGATAATTCCATTAAATCCTGAAGCCATTAGGGGTTCAATAATTGACTTCATAATTTTTAAATTTTTATCGACTAATTGTAGCCTTGTTTCACCTGGCTTTTGTGGTGCACCAGCTGTAATTATTACTAATTCAGCATCATGGGCATCTGAATAATCACCACTATAAATATTTTTGGGAGCTGTAAAAACAGTCGCATCTTCTAAATCCAAAGCATCACCTTCTGTTTTCTCTTTGAAAACATCGATAATTACCAACTCTTCAGCTAATTGTTGTTGGACCATTGCGAATGCATAGGCTGAACCAACGGCACCATCTCCAATTACAACTACTTTATGTCCTTTTAAAGCCATGTTTATATCCTCCAATTCAAGTTATTGATGTGTATAGCAGCTACTTTTTCTCTCTTATTTAATCAAAAATTGAGCATTATACTTATCTGTAACAACTGAAAATAGATTTCATTTATGGCACTTCAATGACCTGCCCAAGTGCTAATGAGACGATGTATTTCTTATCTACTGGTCGTTTCATTATCTTTGCAAGAGCAACTGCATATAGATTGAGTTGCCCCTGATAGCGTTCGATTAAAACATCGACTTGTCCTTTAGGAACAAAATCCGTTTTGTAATCAAACAATATCACTTCATTAGCTTCTGTCAGAACATATCCATCCATAATACCGTGAATCAATACCCGTTCCTCACCTCCTGTATATCCTTGATATAATTCATGTGCGTACATTAACATACTAAACGGTTGTTCACGTTTTACTGTATTTGCTTGGTGTATTAATAATTTACCAAATGGTGTGGTAAACAACTGCACCAATGCTTGAGTATTAATCTGCTTTGCCACTTCTTCAAGTATTGCACCTTGAGTTACCAGATGATTAATACATGCTAAAATGGCGGTTTTATCAACTACTTGCTGTAAATCAAGAGCTTGTAATACCAAGTGCGTTGCTGAACCAACTGCCAAACTACTTGGTTTTGTAGCATGCTCCAGAAATTTGGGCTTTGCAAAATTTTCATCAACAAATCGATTAGCTTTGGCAAAACCATCGGCTGTCAACTTAATCTGCATTGTGTCTAAATTATCTGGATCTTCAAATAATCGTTTAACTTCACTAACACTTTGATAAGCAGTTGTTTGTGTGGCTATTTGATGTGGATATTGATATGCCATAATTGCTTGAGCTTTAGCAACCTTTTGTGCGTCATCAACATCTATTTCAAGAGCTTGTGTTTGTGTGGTAATACTTTCAGTACCAACTTGACTAGTAGTTAATGCTAACACTTGTGACCGATCATATGTGTGGACTATAAATTGACTATGATCATCTTTGAGTGCAGGAAGACTTTTTATTTCTATGTCAGTAAATAATTCTTGAGGGAAATTAGGATGCCTTAATAAGGCCAAGCCCACCAAATCCATAAAATTATTTACGCCTAAACGAGTTAAATCATCAATAAACATTGTTTCTTGATGATTACTCCCCCCCCATCGACTTTGTAGTTGCTTATTACTATTATAGGCACCTACTAAATATAACTGTTGTTCAGCTCGTGTAAGCGCTACGTAAAGCACTCGTAATTCTTCAGCCCAAGCCCGTCGCTTGGCTAAATCTTTAATATATGCTTGTTGTGGTAAATCAATTTGTAATCGTTGAGTTGGCTCCAAATATGGCAAGGCAACCCCAGCTTGATCATCAATCAATAGTCCTTTATTTAAGTCTAACACATTAAACTGATGCGTTGCGTCAAGAAGGAAAACAATTGGGAACTCTCGCCCTTTAGATGCGTGGATAGTCATTACTTGAACAGCGTTTTCGCTAGTATCAACAGCTGCTGATGCCAAATCTTTCTCATTTTTACGTAATTGCTCGATATACTGAATAAAACTAAATAGGCCAATATAGCTACTTGTTTCAAACGTCTTAGCCCGCTCATATAACGCATGTAAATTAGCTTGTCTTTGAATTCCTGATGGCATCCCACCAACATATTCAAAATAACCAGTTTCTTCATAAATACGCCAAATTAAGTCCACTAATTGATTTTGGGTGGCTAATTGCCGCCAAACTTTGAATTGAGCAAAAAAAGGTGCTAATTTTTCATAAATCGCAGCCATTGCTGGATCAGTAATAATATTTGTGCTATCAGCATATGCTTGCATAAACTTGGTAACTGCAACATAAAAATTACCTTGCATATCCTGAGTACGTAATCGGGCCAAATCATTTTCACCAAGGCCAACAATTGGTGAACGTAGAACAGCTGCCAAAGGAATATCTTGATTAGGATTATCAATGATTTGTAATAGACTCAACATAATATTGATTTCAACAGTTTGAAAGTAATTATCAGCATCATTAACTACCACTGGGATATCAGCTGCTTTAAAAATTTCCACCAATTTTAAATTCATTTTGCGTGTTGGCTCCAAAATAGCAATATCTCCCCAATGGACATTAACCATTTGTTGTGACTCTTTATCAAATCGCTGACCACCGTTTAAAACTAAATTTTTAATTTTTTCAGCCATAATCAAAAGTTGTGCACTAGTCTTATCATTATTTAATTCTTCAGGCGTATCATTAGTATCAAAATCATCAGAAGAAGGTACTGTTTTAGCTTGACCTTCTTCGTCTTGATCTAGATAGATTAGTAATTCTGCAACCGGCGGAACTTCTTCATAAATTTTAGCTTGATACACTAATTTAGCACTGCCATCATAATCCAAATCACCAAGTGTCTGATTCATAATCTGAGTAAAAATCATATTAGTAAAATTAGTAACATTCTTATGGGAACGGAAATTTTCAGGTAAAATAATTCGTTCATTTATTGGGGCCGGTTGATTTTCATCTTTCCAAGGTTTATATGCTTGATACTTGGCCATGAATAAACTTGGATCAGCTAAGCGAAAACCATAAATTGATTGCTTAACATCCCCCACCATGAACATATTTTTTCCATTACTTAAACTCGTTAATAATGTCTCTTGTAGTGGATTAATATCTTGGTATTCATCAACCATAATCTCACGATAACGAGCTTGGAGTGTTTTAGCAGTTGCTTCATCTTGTAGAATTTGTAATGCAAAATGTTCAAGATCACTAAAATCAAGAACTTGTTTTTGACGCTTAAACGCACTAAATTGTGTATTGAAAGCTTTAACAATAGTAACTAAATGATCAGTTGCCTTAGCTACTTTGTTAGTAACCGCCAACAGACTTGTTTCATCTAATAAGAAATAACTGTCTTTAAGCGCCTGTAGTTGTTCTTTAGCCTGTTCACGATAATTTTTAGCTCGCTCCAAGGCTACTTTGACTAACTCATCAGTATCTTTGGAACTACGCCCTGCAATGGCTCGCCACTCAAGAGCATTAAACATCTGACGTAATTCATCCCAAGTACTTGTGGGATCATTGAATTTGATTTGTAAGTCATTAACTTGGATGATTTCACCAGCAATAAACTCGGCACGCTTTTTAGCACTTTTGTCGTCACTATATGCATCAACTTCGGCAAAAGCAGCTTGTAAACTAGCTTTTGCTCGTTCAAGTCGTGGTAAGATTAATGGCCGTAATTGCTTTTGGTAAAAAGCTGATTGTGTATAGCTATCAGTAATAACATAGCGTTGTGCTAAATTATCAAGCCACGCATCCATATCCGCACGTGCATTAGCAAAATTATACAAGCGTAGTACCGCTTCCGTTATGCCCTCGTCACCTTTTTTCCCAAATAACTGTACTAATTCTGGAAAATATTCTTCGTTAGCATACAAATCTTCAAATAAGCTCGTCAAGACTTCGTTTTGCATCATTTCGGCTTCTGCAGTGTCTGCCAACAAACGGAATTGCGGATCTAGATCAATTACGTGATAATAATGTTCGATTAAGCGTAATGCAAATGCATGTAGCGTTGAGATGTTTGCAGTTGGTAAAATTAGCAACTGCTCTTGTAATGCTTGTAACCGTTCATTGTCGATCGGTTCTTGACTAGCTTCACTTATGCCTTTTTTTAATGCAACCTCAATTCGATCACGCATTTCCTTTGCTGCAGCATCTGTAAACGTTACAATTAATAATTGATCTAAACTAACCGGATTATCAGTACTTAATAATTTTTGAATAACTCGTTCAACTAATACTGTTGTTTTACCAGATCCGGCCGATGCTGATACTAAAATATTATGATCAGCATGCTTAATGGCTGCTTTTTGATTAGATGTGAATTCAGGCATTTCCACGCTCCTCTTGTTCTTTTGCTAAAAGAGCCAAAACATCACTTGCTTTTAAGCTATTTAGCTGATTATATTTATTATCAATTAATGCATCAAAGCTCATTATCGGCTTATAAGGTGAATACTGTAAAGCTGTTTTTTGATTACTCCAACGAACTGGTTCAATCGGGAATCTACCAGCTAAAATTGCTTCACCGGCAGCTTTTAAATTATCGATATTATGGGCTAAAAGTAATTCTAAGTCCTCTGGTAAAATTAAATCACCCGTTTTGTTCAACTGTTGTTTGGTATTAAAGCTGAAATTATAATGTTTAGCTTTACGATCTTCTTGAATTTCATCATCAAGCGATAACAAAAAATCCTCATCTTTAATCAGTAAGCCATTATATTTAAAACTTAGAGTTCGTTTAGCCTTAATTAAATCCAGACTAGCAACTGATAAAACATCATCAATTTGTCCATCAAGATCATTCAATTTAATTTTTGGATTATCGATATGGGCAAATAACGCACCGCCTAAATTAATATTTTGCTTGAATTTATTGGCATTTGCTTTAACAACATTTAAGTAAGTTAATAATTGTAAAGCTAAACCGTAATATGCATCTCGATAATTGAATTTCTTCTCACCAGATTTGTAATCAATTACATTAACAAATAGATCTTGTTGTACAATATCAGTATCAATACGGTCAATTTTCCCACGAACTCGCATTCTGCGACCGTTATTTAGAATAAATTCAAGGGGCTCCCAATCATTTTCACCACGGCGGAAACCAAATGGTACCTCTGTTTCAAAAGGTCGGCTATTATCTAAATTACTAGCGTGTGCTAAATTACCAAAAACTTGGACTAAAGTATTAATTAGTTGGCTTTGGATAAATTGTAGCCGCGCAGAACTTTTTAAAATTTTAAACGCCGGATCTGCCAAAATTTGTTCACATTCTTGACGAACCAATCCTTGTAGTTCAGCAATTGGTACTTGCCCAGGTTTTTTATGCTGATCAATTAAGACTTTCATAACCTGATCTAATACTGCATGATAAAATTGGCCAGTATCGGCCGCACTTAATTCAAAAACAGGCCGCTCCCTTAACCGTAAGCCGTACTCCAAAAAATATGCAAATGGATTTTGATAATACTTTTCGAGTTGTGAAATTGAGACATTTAATGTTTCACCAAATAGTTGTTGGCCAATTTCTGGTAATAATTGCTCACTTTGATTAGTATAATTGACTGCTGCAAAAATTTTATCTGCGAGTGGCTCAACTTTGCGAATATAATTTTCAAGTGCTTGCCAACTACTTGGTAAAAGCTGTTTTTCATTATGTGCCTTTCGTTTAATACTTCCAATATGGTTCAATGTTGAGCGTGGTGTCCCAATAAATTGATACCAATCTTTTCCAGCAAGGGCCAACTTAGGTTGACTACTTAATGATTTAATTGGTAATTCAAAAGCTTTAATCAAGCGTGCAATATATGGTGATATTTTTTGAATTTGACCATCTGTATTTTGAACTGGATAGCTTAAAATCAAACTATCTTTAGCACGAGTCCAACTCAAGTATGCTAATAATGGTTCTGCTGCCATTTGTTCACGACTTGTATCGCGTAAATAAAGTTCTTTATCTAGTATCGTGCGATATTTTTCAAAGTCGATTCGATCTTGATCATTCAATAAACTATGATTTTGCAATTGTGCTGGTAGGTTAAGTCGGGTCCCACCTAGAACCATAACAACTCGATAGTTATCATTTTGTGTAATTCCCATTTCTGAAATTTGAACTTTATCAATTGCCGCTGGAATACCTGCAAATTTAGCGCCACTAAAACCAGCGCCTAACATATCTGTAAACGCCTTAATTTCAAATGACTGATTCCCCATTAATTCAACAATTTCATCAAATGTTTGAATTAACATTTGCCATACTTCTTCCGGTTGCTTAGCTTGAATTAAATCTTGATTATTTAAGGCATTTTGCCGCCATTCCTTTAGAACATTTAAAACACCATATTCTTCTAGCCAATTGTATAACGTAGTAACCGCCTCTTGATTAGTTTGAACCTTACCTAAAGCTTGCCGAATATCAGTTAGAGCACCTGTAACAAATGTCCGAATACTATTAATTTTTTGATTAATTTCAGCATCTGCTGAAATCAGTTGCCAATCATCTTCACTGCCACTTGATTTTGTATATACCCAATCTTCATTACTCATCCATTCTGAGCGCCGTGGATTAAAAGCAAGGATATAATTTTCTGTCACATCTAAGGCTTGCCGAAATTGCTCTTCGTTCATCGAAGTCGGCCGTAATAATTGGGTTTTTAATAATCGCATTAATGAATAATATTGAAAATCATTAGTCACTGATAATGCCAATAATGAACGAATAAATTCAACCAATGGATGGTTAGTCATTGCAAAATCCAAATCAGTAAAAATGGGAATATCATATCTTTTAAAGATTGGTGCAATCATAGTTTGATATTGGTTTAAATCACGAGCAACAATTAGAAAATCACGATAACGATAACTTGTATCTGCTTGTACTTTTTGTCGAATCAATCGGGCAAATTGTTCAACCTCAGTTTGCAGCGAATCGGCAGCAAATACCTTGATTGCTTGTTGAGCAGCTTGCTTTTCGGCTTGAGTACCATATACTAATTGGCCAGTCTTATGGCTATCAATCCAGATACGTTCATATGCTTTGATACCAGCATTCAAGCAACGATGCTGATTAACCAATTGTTTAGTGACATCAATCCCGTGTAACTTGGCAAAACTCGTCAATTCTTGTATTAATGTTTTAGTACGTTTAAATAAATCACCAGTTGGATTAATTGTCAGATTATCAGTTACTAACGCTATGCTGACATCTGCTTTTAAAATCAACATTTCTAACACCCGCCGCTCGGGGATAGTAAATGAAGAAAACCCTTCGAAATAAAATTGCATCCCACTAAGATTAGCCGTTGCTAACCAATCTGCAAAAGTATTTAATAAATCAGTATTCGTAATTATTTTATTAGCGACTTGCTGTTCTACCAAACTCATAATAATTGTTAAATCATGCATTTTGGCATTTAATTCATAGTCGGCACTTGTAGCTGGTAATAATTCTGCCATATCTTGAGCTGTAATTTGTGACAAGCGTAACTCACTAATTTGATTAGCGAGTTGATCAATAAAGCCCGGCTTTTGACCTAATCTTTGAAACAAAATTAATTCATCAGCTGCGGTTGTTAATGCTTGTCGTATTAGCATAAATAGACCAGTACTACTGATTCGTTCACGTTGATATACTGCGGTATTAGCCATAAAATACCAAACTAAGCGTGAAATTGAAAAAACTTGCAGTTGGCTTTCAGCAATTACTTGTATATCATCATGCTTTAATTTTCCATAGCGTGTCAACACGTCAACTTCAGCATCAAACTTAATATGGTTAGGTACCAAGTAAAATGCTTGTAGATTAGCTTGGGTGGTTATACGCTGTTTAATAGTTTCTAAAAGTGCTTGTCGATGATCATATTGAGCTTCACCATATAAAAATTCTAAGGCCATATTTTCCTCCAAGTCTTATACAAATGGTTACCTTTTAATCAAAAAGCGATCCAATACCTTGATTAGACCGCTCCATTGGTAACACTATATTGTTACGTTAAATATAAAATGCAAATCTGCGATTGCCATCATTTGACGATCATAATATTGGACATCATATGTAAGCCCAGTTACTGTCACAATCGCATATGTTCCACCCAAGTATGCATATTGTCCTCGTGGTTGACTTATTGAACCTGGATTGATGATTAACATATTATCGATCATTTCAACCCCAAGTTGATGGGTATGCCCAAAAGTTACAATTTGAGCACTTACTTGTTTGGCTGCCAATATTAATTTAGTCAGTGCATAATTAACACCAAATAAATGACCGTGCGTTTGAAAAATACTTTGTTCCTTAGTTTGGTAATGATTACTCATTTCGTATTTCCGATCAAAATCCATATTCCCTGCAACGGTGATGACATTGTTAAAAACCTCATCGTTTGATGCTAATTCAGAATCACCATTATAAAATATTTGTGTAACTTGGTCCTTGTTAGCCGAAAAAATTTTCACTAAAATTTCACGATCTCCATGTGCATCGCTAATAAATAAATATTTCATTACGCTGTCCACCATTCATCAAATTGCTCTAAGAAGGCATCAATAGCTCGTCGGCGATGACTAATAAGTTTCTTTTCTTGTGCACTTGCCTCACCAAAGGTTTTACCTAATTCAGGTGAAAAGAAAATGGGATCATATCCGAAGCCACCAATTCCACGAACTTCAAATGTTATATAACCTTCAACCTCACCACTGACAACTAATTGTTGTCCATTGGGTTTAACCGCTGCAATTGTAGCATGAAAACGTGCTTTGCGGTCTTCAAATGATAAATCACCAAGCTTGCCGAGTAACTTTTTAATATTAGCCGCATCATCATGATCACCAGCATAGCGTGCAGAATAAATACCAGGTTCATCATTCAATGGCTTAACCATCAAGCCAGAATCATCGGAAATAACTGGATATGTTTGCATTAAATTAGCAATTGTTTTTGCTTTAATAAGTGCATTCTCAGCAAAAGTAGTTCCTGTCTCAGCAATTTCAATATGTTGATCAAGATCACTTAAACCTAATACTTCAATTCCTTTTGGTGCCAATAGTGTTTTAAATTCCTTTAACTTCCCAGCGTTATTAGTTGCCAAAATAATTTTCTTATCTGTCATACTATAATTAATCCTCCAATTTAAGACCAGTAGTAGTTATTGTTAAGTGTCGTACATTTAAATTGTCATTTTGCAACCAACGACTTGCTAAAGTGTGAAATTTCGCAACATCTCCAGTTGTATAATATTCATCTTTGGAACGATCAATTGGATTAGTATTACTAATATTTAATTCATCAAGCATTGCTGAAACATTTTCAATTGCCACCGCACCTGAATTTACTAAAGTAACCTTCTCCCCCATAACATTAGTAATTGTCGTATCCAATAATGGAAAATGTGTACATCCTAATACCAATGTATCAATATCCTTATCAGCAAAATATGTTAATTTGTCCGCAATAACTTGCTTAGACGTTACTGAGTCAGACTGATTAGCTTCAACAATCTCGACAAATTCTGGACATGCTAATTGCGAAACTGATACGGAATTATCTTTATGTCGCAAAGCATTGGCATAGGCTTGCGATTTAACTGTTCCGGCAGTGGCGATGACACCAATTTTTTTATTATGTGTTGCCCGAAATGCCCCGCGAACTCCAGGTGCGATAACACCAATCACGGGAATATCTAACTTTGCACGTAAATCTGGTAACGCAGCAGCAGTTGCTGTATTGCAAGCTATTACAAGCATTTTAATGTCTTTTTTTACAAGAAAATCAACTAACTCCCAAGTGTATTTTAACACTTCTTCTTTTGGACGAGGACCATACGGCATTCTTGCTGTATCACCTACGTAATATACAACCTCATGTGGTAATTGACGAAGCGCTTCACGAGCGACCGTAATGCCTCCAATACCTGAATCAATATAACCAATTGCTTGTGCTGTCATTTTTTTACCTCTAATCATGATGTTATTAATTATATTATACTTTAATCAAAACTATTTTTAGCGATTTTTTATTTCAAGTTATTAATTAATCGTTATTAGCATTTCTTAACTATTTTAGCTAACAATATGAACTAATTTTTGCTAAAATTATATTTATTAATTATTGGGAGAATTCGATGGACGCGCACACTTATGATAATTTAGTTGGTGCAACTGGAACCCCTACTCCATTTGCTATCAACTTGTTACGAGATATACTCATTCCAGGTATTTTACAAGAAGATACGTCCAGCATTTCATACTGGGCAGGGAAAAATTTAGCACGGACTTATCAAGTCTCACTTGATCAAGAAATGACAATCTTCTTTCTAAACGCTGGTTTTGGCGAACTTACAAAACTTTCTGAAAAAGGGAATCAACAAATATGGCAGTTAAGTGGTGATTTTGTTAAAAATCGTTTCTTAGCTAACCCTACACAACCTGATTTTAATCTTGAAGCAGGTTTTTTATCCCAACAAATTGAACAAGCCATGCCAGTTGTAGCTGAAGCTAATTTTGAAGTCGATTCAAAAAAGCAAATTGTACTAATCAAAGTCCAAACGGAAAGTAATGTTTCAATTACAGAATAGCAATTTATAAGAAAGTATGATTTATTGATTTGTACTTAAATTTTTAATATTTCTAAAAAATATGCGAAATACTAATGAAACTAAAAATTTCAATAGAATTTCGCTATTTTTTCTTGTATTAAAGTTTATTTTAACTAACGTATTATTGAAAAAACTAGTAACTATTAAGGATACAGGAGTAACTTATGTTGTTTAGCATCTCAAAAACTGAATGGTTATCAAATCTTAGAAGCGATTTTTTCGCCGGCTTAGTCACTGCAATTGCCTTAATACCAGAAGTCATTGGCTTTGCAATTATTGCTGGTATTAACCCCATTAATGCTCTTTATGCAGCTATCATCATGTCGTTTGTAACCTCATTTATTGGTGGTCGGCCAGCCATGACCTCCGCGGCAGCTGGTTCGATGGCACTTGTTTTAGTAACTATAATTAAATATTACGGCCTTGAATACATGCTTGCAGCCACTGTTTTAACTGGCTTTATTCAGCTATTTTTAGGATATTTAGGTATTCATAAAGTTGTAAAATATGTCTCTAAGCCAATTATGATGGGGTTTGTTAATTCTTTAGCGATTTTAATTTTATTAGCTCAATTACAACAACTACCGCACCAAAATATAGCAACTTATATTATGGTTATCACTACGATTATTCTAATGTATATTCTACCTAAAATAACAAAAGTAATCCCACCGGCATTAATAGTTATCGTATTAATGACAGCTGTAACGGCCCTATTACCAATTCAGCTACAAACTGTTGGGGATTTGGGGAATCTATCAACTAGCTTCCCACATCCAGGGCTGCCAAACATTCCGTGGAGTTTCCATAGTTTAAAAATTATATTCCCCGTAGCTGTAGCATTAGCAATTGTGGGGTTGACGGAATCTTTATTGACACTTCCACTTATTGACCAACTAACGCAAACTAAAGGTAACAGTCAACGGGAAGCTAAAGCGCAAGGATTAGCCAATATAGTGACTGGATTTTTGGGTGGGCAGGCAGGTTGTGCAATGATTGGCCAAGCAGTAATTAACGTTAAATCGGGTGGCCGTCAACGGTTTTCAACATTAACTGCTAGTGTTACATTACTTGTAATGATTGTTTTTCTAAAAGGCTTAATGGCCCAAATCCCTACAGGAGCTCTAATCGGAATTATGATTACAGTTGCCTTTACTACTTTTGATTGGGCATCGCTTAAGTTGATTAAGATGCAAAAGTTAACGATATCTGAAGTAATGGTTATGCTTGTAACAATTATAATAGTTGTTATAACGCATAATTTAGCAATTGGTATTGTATTTGGCATTATATTAAGTTGGTTTATTTCGCTAATATCAAAGCTATTATTTCAAAAACTAAACAATTAAAAAGCAAATCAAGATAGGAAAACGTAACTTCCTATCTTGATTTGCTTTTTTAAATTACTTTACGCTCAAATGGATCTGTTGAGATTCCACGTGACAAAATTAACTTAGCCCATTCTTTAGCACTAAAAAGGCTATGATTTTTGTAATTACCACAACTTTCAATTGAGGTACCTGGAACATCATCCCAAGTTACTACATTTGCAATCTCCTCTAAAGCTGATTTTAAAGCTTTAGCCACTTCTGTATTATCTTGTTCACCCCACATGATTAGATGAAATCCAGTCTGACAACCAAATGGTGAACAGTCAATGACTCCATCAATTCGAGTCCGTAACAATCCGGCCAGTAAGTGTTCAATTGTATGTAATCCTGCCATACCAATTGCTTCTTCATTTGGTTGTACTAAGCGTAAATCAAAGTTGGTAATTTTATCACCAACTGGTCCATTTTCAACAATAATTTTACGGACATAAGGTGCTTTAACTGCTGTGTGATCAAGTTCAAAACTTTCAACTTTTGCTTGTGGCATAATAGTTTCCTCCAAAATAGTACAGATTAAATTATAATGTTCTAATATATCTGTATCATACTACAAATTGTCTGTAAGGCAAGATTTTAAATTATTTTTATAATATTATACGTTATTTACAATCGTGTATAATATTCAATTTTTATTATCTATATGTTATTATATTTAAATATTCAGAGAGGAAAAGAATACTTTGTCAAAATTAAAAATAAGCTTTAGCTATTTACTTTTTTTATTAGTTTCATTTATTACCGTCTTTGTTTTAGCACACCATGGAACTATGTTTATTGGTGATGATTCGTCATTTATATTCAGTAGAATTTTAGAATTTAATGCAGATTTTTCACAACACAATAATCCTAGCAATTTATATAGTTTTAATACTTTCGGTAATATTGGATCGGCCGTACAAAATTTTTATCCAAATAAAATTTTATATATTTTTTTGTTTTTTAATTTCTTCACCCATAATCTCATTACCAGCTATTATGTCGGGATATTCTTTATCTTATTCGTTGGCTTTTTAATTGCTTACCATTCATTTTTAGCCTTTAATAATTATAAAGGCCAAGCTATAATTTTTGCACTTGCTTTTGGTCTATCAAATTATCAATTGTCAAATATTGTCACTCGCTTTGATATTGGTGAATGGACTGCAATTTTTCTTATGCCATTAATCTTAGTTGGCTTTTACAAGATAATGAAGTTCAATAGTATTCAAGGTATGTTCATGCTGGCACTAGGTTTGGCGGGTGTACTTGCAGTTCACGTATTATCAGTATTGCTAATCACACTTATTTTGGCCTTAATTTGGATCGCTGTAATTTGTATTAGTCAACAGCAAATTGTTGTAAAAACTTGGAAAATATTTTGTGCATATCTTATTATGTTAATTTTAAATATGCCATTTATTATTAATTTATTTAAATTACATCAATTGATTCATCAACCAACTGTAGAAAAATTACCCTTTAATAATGTCATTAGCTACGCTCAATTAATAACCAATAGTTTGGCTAATCAAATTGCTTTATCATTAGGTATTTTTTTCATTTTTGTATTTATATATGGCATACTGAATTTTAATAAATTTGCACCTATTTATAAATTTATTTTTATCATTACTATTTCTATTTCAATGCTTGCAACAAATATTTTCCCATGGGCAATTTTTAATAATAGTTTTATAAAGGTAATTCAATTTCCATGGCGATTCATTGGCCTCAATTCAATATTCGTTGCTCTACTACTAGCCTATATCTATGGTCATTTGGTTAATTTGATACACAAAAAACTTAAAATCAATTATTTTATACCACTGTGTGTCGCAATTGCTTCAATATTGGCGGTTCAACTCTCAACCTACGCTAATATTGTAACTATATATCGAAGCTCAGCTGTCTCGTTAGTTGTTCCTACAAAAGAAACGGTTGCCGCAATGATTACCCACCATGCACAAAGACCTAAAGGTACGCAAATTTATAATTATGATAGCTTAGAGGCCATGGCTAACACAGTAAATTTGACGTATAAAACTACTGACTATTGGCCACAAAAAAGTGTGCCGTTCATGCAATCTATTTTAATGCAACAAGTTTTGAGCCCTAATAATCAAGCTCATCTTGTCGGTCAACCTAAGCAACGTAATAATGTTGTTACTATCAACGTTGTAAGTCAAAAAGTACATGTTAATCTAGATTTACCCATCTTAAATTATGCTAATCAATATACGATGTTTGTGAATGGCAAAAAAACATCATATACGGTTTCAAAACGTGGAACGCTAGAATTTAACACACCTGCTAAGCAAATTCAAATCAAATTACTACCAAAATTAACACCCTTATATCATAACTTAAATTTAATTAGTAATATTCTTTGGATTGCTATTATATTAGGTCTTGTCATCAACATGCTCTTTAAACGCTTTAAACCACAATTTGCCTTTGATTAAGCTAGGACAAAAGATTGTTATCTTGAACATTCAAAGTGACGTTCTCAAAACCTTTAAAGTCGATAGTATACCTTTTCGCCTTAAAAATTGAATTATTGCAACCAGACTACTTAGCTTTATAGTTAGGTAGTTTTTTTGGATGCTTTTTAAAACATTTAAATATCAAAATGCAAGGTCACCCACTAAATTAATCATAGCTTGACTGTTATTACATCTATTAGCTTTTGAACTACAAAAAAGCGACTAACTCGCATCCCGAGCTAGTCGCTTAACCAAATAAACAGATTTATTCAATTTGTAGATTCATTGGTATTATTTATCGTATAATCGATTTTTACCATGCTTACCTAAAATTTATTGAATCGCTCCATTCTTTGAGCAATAAGCGAATCACCATTTAAATTATGATATTTAGTAAGTGTATTTACTAATTCCGTCCGTAACATTCCAGCTAATCGATCAAAACGTTTTTGATCCGGAATAACCTTTTCAATGACACCATTGCTTAATAAATCCTTAGGTGTTAAACCTAATAATTCAGCGGCTTCATCACTACGACTTGCATCTTTCCATAAAATGGCCGCAAAACCTTCTGGTGATAATACAGAATATGTTGCATGCTCAAACATCCAAACTTCATTAGCAGTAGCAAGCGCTAAAGCGCCACCTGAACCACCTTCACCATAAACAATAGCAATCACAGGAACCGGTAACTGCATGCTTTGCAAGATGCTTTCAGCAATTGCTTGACCCTGGCCCATTTCTTCAGCTTCCTTACCTGGATATGCACCTGGGGTATTAATTAATGTAATTATTGGTCGGTTAAATTTAGCTGCTTGCGCCATTAAACGTTGTGCTTTACGATAACCACTTGGTAATGGTGAACCATTATGCTTTTGCACTTTTTCTGCAAATTCAAGTCCTTTATCAATACCAATAATTGTTACTGGAGTTTCACCTAAGAAACCAATACCACCAATAATTGATGGATCATCATAACTTTGACGATCGCCATGCAATTCAAAAAAGTCACTAACAATTCCATCTATCAATTGCCGTGCAGTATAACGATCTTCGCGGGCAAGCTTAACTGTTTGAGCAGCTGTTAATTCACGTTTAAAAATATTCATTACGCCTGACCTCCATGTTGCTTGATAAGCACATTAATTGTACTTGGTAAGTCTTGACGAGCAACAATTGCATCTAAGAAGCCACATGTTTGCAACATTTCTGCGCGTTGAAAGTCAGCTGGTAATTTTTCATGTAGTGTTTGTTCAATCACACGACGGCCAGCAAATCCAATCAATGCATGGGGTTCTGCAATAATAACGTCAGCTTGCATCGCAAAACTAGCCATTACCCCACCGGTTGTTGGATCAGTAAGTACCGTCATATAAAACAATCCAGCTTGAGCGTGTTTTGCAACAGCAGCTGACACTTTCGCCATCTGCATCAAAGAGATAATCCCTTCTTGCATACGTGCACCACCAGACGCTGTAAACAGCACTACTGGTAATTTTTCTTTTAATGCAACTTCAAAAAGTCGTGTGATCTTTTCTCCAGTAACCGAACCCAATGAACCCATAATAAAACTTGAGTCCATAATTCCTAAAGCAAATTTAGTATCTTTAATGGTCGCAATCCCTGTTAAAATTGATTCATTCAAATTGGTAGCTGTCTTAGCTTTTTCAAGTTTCTGTGCGTAGCCAGGAAATGTAGGATCTGATAAAGCTAAATCATGGTCAATTTCGGAAAATGAAGATGTCAATAATTTAACACGATCATAAGCCTTTAGACGAAAACCGTAATTACATTCCGGACACACTTTCAAAGCAGTCAACGAGCTGCGATAAATCGCTTTATGGCAAATAGGACATTCAATCCATAAACCATCTGGAATCTTATCGTTAATCGTTTTACTATCAACTTGGGGAATGGCATGTTCTTTATTAAACAGTTTCATGTTCACTCACCTCAGCTAACCATTGGGGTAAAAAACTATTTTCAAGATATTTAGTATTAAATGCACCACTTTTTACATGTTCATCTTGAACTAATGCTTTTTGAAAATTAATGTTACTCTTAATACCACCAAGAACAATCTCATCAAGTAACCTGTGTAAGCGAGTTAATGCTTCTTTGCGATCAGTTCCGCTAGCAATTAATTTACCAATCATTGAGTCATAAAATGGTTGCACAACTGCACCGGTGAATAAATCAGTATCAATTCGTACCCCGTTACCACCATTGGGTAAGTACAGATAATCAATAGGTCCCGCACTTGGAGCAAAATTTAATTCCGGTTGTTCCGCATTTAAACGAACTTCAATTGCATGGCCTTTAATTTGAATATCGTCTTGTGTTAAAGTTAATTTTTCATTTGCTGCAATTTCAATTTGTAACTTTAACAAATCAAGTCCTGTAACCATCTCAGTAACTGGGTGTTCAACTTGAATTCGTGTATTCATTTCCATGAAGTAAAAATTACCTTTATTGTCACGTAAAAATTCTAACGTCCCTGTCCCACGATAATCAAGTGCATTAGCTGCTTTAACGGCTAGTTCACCAAGATATGCACGCTTTTCAGGAGAAACTCCCACAGATGGACTTTCTTCAAGTACTTTTTGATTATTGCGTTGAAGTGAGCAATTACGTTCTGGTAAATAAACTGCATTACCAAAATTATCACGTAAAATTTGAACCTCAATATGCGAAACATCCGTCAAAACTTTTTCAAGATACATGGCACCATCACCAAAAGCTTTTTTAGCTTCGTTTTGAGCTTCTAAAAACTTAGGTGCTAGTTCATTTGCTTCAGCAATAAAACGCATCCCTTTACCGCCACCACCGGCTGCTGCTTTTAATAATACTGGATATCCAACTTCATCAGCAACCTTTTTGGCTTCATCAGCATCATGAATAAAGCCTTTTGACCCTGGTGTAACAGGAATCCCTGCTTCTCGCATATACTCACGCGCATTAGCTTTATTCCCCATTAAGTCAATGGTTTCAGGTTTAGGTCCAATAAATACCAAGTTTAAATCCGCTACCATTTGTGCAAACATTGAATTTTCTGATAAAAAGCCATAACCTGGGTAAATTGCTTCTGAACCAGTAATCACTGCCGCACTAAGGATGTTCTTCATATTTAAGTATGAATCTGTTGGTTTAGGACCTCCAACACAAATTGCTTCATCAGCTAATTGTACATGTAAACTATCAGCATCAGCCGTTGAATAAATTGCAACGGACGCAATGTTCATTTCTCGCAATACTCGTACCATCCGCGTGGCAATGTCACCACGGTTGGCAATCAATACTTTTTTAAACATCTAATTTTACCTTCCAAATTATCCAATCACAAAGGTCAATTCTGCATCAACAGCTTTTTTTGTGCCGATGTAGGCAATTCCTTTTCCTTGTCCAATATTACCACGGATTTTGTCTAAAGTGACCTCAAGTCGTAATTGTGTACCAGGTTTTGACATTTTACGGAATTTGGCAGTTTTAATACCACCAAAGTAAGCTGTCTTACCCTCAAATTCAGGCATTGAAAGGAGGGCTACTGCACCTGTTTGAGCCAACGCTTCGATAACAAAAGCACCAGGTAAGACTGGATCTCCTGGAAAATGGCCAACAAAAATTTCTTCGTTAACTGAAACGTTTTTAATTGCTGTACATGATACACCTGGTTCAAGTCCCACAACTTGATCAATCATTAACATTGGGTATCGGTGTGGGAGAATTTTTTGAATAGCAACTGAATCTAAAATTACTTCATCTGACATAATTATTTCCTCTTTTTTAAAAAAATGGGCTGATCGTCACCGAGCACCCCATTATATTTTTAATCGCGTACTACTTTGAACAATGGCTTGTCAAATTCAACGATTTCTTCATTTTTAACTAATACATCTGCAATTTTTCCACTAAATGGTGCCTTAATTTCGGTCATCATTTTCATTGCTTCAATAATTGCAACTGTTTGACCTTTTTTAACTTCTGAACCAACTTCAACAAATGAATCAACACCTTCAGTAGCTTGTAAGTAAACACTACCAACTAGAGGAGCTTTGATATATTCAACATTTTCAGTAACCGCTGGTGCTGCTGCAACTGCTACAGGTGTGCTAGCAACTGCTGTTGGAGTTGCAACAGTAGCAGGCATAGTAGCTACACTTGATGTCCCTGTTGATTGATTGTCGTTTTTACTTAATGCTAAATGGAATGTTCCATCTTCAATGTTCAATTCTCGGATTGAGCCAGCCTCAAAATCAGCAATCAATGCTTTAATATCTGCTAATTCCATTATGCTTCCCACCGTTTCATTGCAATAACAGCATTGTGACCACCAAATCCAAATGAATTTGAAATCGCGATTTTAGCTGCAGTATGCTTATTAGAATCATCAACAAGTGGAATCTTAACAGCTGGATCTTTTTCTTTTAAGCCCACGTTGACGGGTAATTGACCTTTAATCAAACTCATCGCTGTAATTACGGCTTCAATCCCACCGGCAGCCCCAAGCAAGTGACCAGTCATTGACTTAGTTGATGATGTCAACACACCACTTTCCAAACCAAAGACGTTTTCGATTGCTTGTGCTTCGGCACTATCATTAGCACCAGTTGCTGTACCATGTGCATTGATGTAATCAACATCACTTGGTTGGATATTAGCATCACGTAGAGCTTCTTGCATCGCACGTGTTGCCCCTTCACCATGGGGTTCAGGAGAAGTCATGTGGAAGGCATCAGTCGTTGCCCCAAAACCAATAATTTCTCCTAAAATTTGGGCACCACGAGCTTGAGCGTGTTCAAGTTCTTCAAGCACAAGCACTCCTGCCCCTTCACCCATGACAAAACCATGCCGATTAGCATCAAATGGAATTGAAGCATCTTCAATCTCAGTGGCACGTGATAATGTACTTAAAGCATCAAACCCTGAAATCCCAATGCGGTTAACAGACGCTTCAGATCCACCAGTAATCATAGCATCAGCATAGCCAAGACGGATCCGATTGTAAGCATCCCCAATCGCGTTAGTAGCACTAGCACAAGCCGTTACTACAACTGTTGAGATGTTTTGCGCGTGAAAACGCAATGCTACATTACCAGCCGCCATGTTAACGATTGATTGGGGCACAAACATTGGTGATACGCGGGGCATTCCTTTATCATGCATTTTAATAACTTGTTCTTGAATGGTAGTTAAACCACCAATTCCTGAACCGAGAATGACACCCAAGCGAGTGCTATCAATATTTGCATCTGACAAGCCACTTTGATTCATGGCTTCAGTTGCCGCATGAACCGCATATTGTGAAAATAAATCCATCCGTTTGGCTTCTTTTTTACCAACATATTGGTTGGCATCAAAGTCTTTAACTTCTCCAACAAATTTAACTTCAGTTTCGTTATCAGCAAATTTAGTAATTTCACCGAATCCAAGCTTACTACTAAAGATACCGTCAGTAAATTCCTCAACACTATTTCCAAGTGGAGTAACTGCTCCAAGTCCAGTAATTACAACTCGTTTCATTATTTATTACCTCTATCCAATCATTCCACCGTCTACCACGATTGTTTGACCTGTAATGTAGTCATTTTCAGCTAAGAAAATTGCTGTCTGTGCAATCTCTTGCGCTTCACCAAATCGTTTAAGGGGAATTTGTTCTAAAATTTCTGTCTGTACTTTGTCACTTAAAGCAGCGGTCATATCAGTCGCAATCATACCTGGTGCAATTGCATTAACTCGGATACCACGCATGGCACCTTCTTTAGCTAATGTTTTTGTTAAGCCGATGATACCGGCTTTACTTGCGGCATAGTTTGCCTGGCCAATGTTACCACCAAGCCCAACAACACTACTTAAGTTAATAATTGTTCCCGCCCGTTTTTTCAACATTTGCTTGAAAATTGGTTGTGTCAAATTAAAAGTCCCAATCAGATTTGTTTGAATGACATGCATAAATTGCGCGGGTTTCATCCCCATCGCTAAGCTATCATCAGTAATTCCGGCATTATTAACCAAAATGTCAACAACTCCAATTTCCTTAACAGCTGCCAACAATTCCGTTACCGTTTCTTCACTAGATAGATCACCTAGACAAACAGCTGGTTGGTGTTGATAGTCAGCAAATTGGGCCAAAATCTCATCACTCGGTTGTTTCCGGCCATGTAAGATAACTTGGGCCCCCGCTTTTGCAAATGCATGCGCAATTGCCAAGCCAATCCCACGGGTTGAACCGGTTACGAGAACGATTTTATCAGTTAACTGCATATTCTTCTCCCATCACCTTTTGTAATGATGCAAAATCAAAAATACTAGTACGTTCACTATCTTTTACCGTCTTACGGGCAAATTTAGTTAACGTATTGTCTGGTCCAAATTCAACAAACTCCATAATCCCTTGTTCGGCCATCAAGGCTAAATCTTGAGCAAAGAAAGTTGGATTTACTAATTGATCAACCAATACTTGTTTAATTGTTGCTAAATCAAAAGGTGTTTTTGTGGTATTACTAAATACGGTAAACATAGGTTGTTTAAATTCAATTGTTGCTAAAACATCGGCAAAATCAGCTTGAGCAGCTTCTAGTAATGGTGTATGGAATGCTCCTGCTACATTTAAGGGAATAACCCGTTTAATGCCGGCTTCAATCAGTGCAGCGGTTGCTTGTTCAACGCCAACAGGGCTTCCACCAATTACAAGTTGTTGCCCGCTGTTGTAGTTAGCGGGGAAAACTTGTTCGCCATTTTCGCGAACGTGTGCCAAAACATTTTCCACTAAGGCAAAGTCTTCGGTCATCACCGCAGCCATTGTCCCCGGGAGTGCTTCAACTGCATCTTGCATTAATTGACCCCGTTTAGCTACTAAACGTAAGCCATCTACAAAGTCTAAAGCACCACTAGCAATTAAGGCAGTATATTCACCTAAACTAAGTCCTAACACTGCAGTTGGTGCTGTAAATTGATCTTTTGCAACTTCATATAAACCAAATGAATGCGCAACAACAAGTGGTTGAGTATACTTCGTCGTTTTTAACGCTGCTTCATCTTGTAATTTCGCCAAAACATCATAACCTAACACAGTCGATGATAAATCAATAATTGCGCGGTACTTTGGAAAATTTTCATATAAATGAGCTGACATGTTAACGTTTTGACCACCTTGGCCACCAAACAAAAATCCAACTGGCATTAATAAAACTCCTTTTTACTTGTTGTTAAGTAATTCATTAGCTTGAGACCAAACACGATTTAAAATCTCAGCTGCTGTTGGCTCATCATTAACCATTCCTGATACTTCTCCAGCCATGAATGAACCGTGTTCTGAATCCCCAGTTTGAACCGCTGTTCGTAAAGCACCATTACCTAATTGTTCCAATGCTTCCATATCGGGTTCTTCCTTAGTGGATTCCGCTTTTTCAAATTTAATAAAGTTTTTTGACATCTTATTTTTAAGAACTCGAGCAGCATGACCAACATATGATCCCGTAACTAAAGTATCAACATCTTTAGCTTTAAGGACCGCATCTTTATAATTTCGGTGAATGTTTGATTCTTGTGCTGTTAAGAAACGAGTTCCCATTTGGACACCAATTGCACCTAGCATCTGTGCCGCAGCAAGGCCACGACCATCAGCAATCCCACCAGCGGCGATTACCGGAATATTAACGGCATCAACTACTTGTGGAACTAAGGCCATGGTTGTTAACTTACCAATGTGTCCCCCTGATTCAAGCCCTTCAGCAATCACAGCGTCAACACCAGTTCGTTCCATAATTTTAGCCAAACCTACAGATGGCACAACTGGAATCACTTTGATTCCTGCAGCGTGCAAGCGATCAATGTGCTTGGCTGGGTTTCCGGCACCAGTAGTAACTACTGAAACGCCTTCTTCGATAATTGCATCAAGAACCTCATTGACATGCCGATTAAGTAACATTACGTTAACTCCAAATGGCTTGCTAGTAATTGATTTTGCAATTCGAATTTGCTCACGAGTTTGTTCACCATTAAAGTGACCAGACCCAATAATACCAAGCCCACCAGCTTCGGACACTGCAGCCGCTAAATGACCATCAGCAACCCAGGCCATTCCGCCTTGAAAAATTGGATATTTTAGGCCGAGTTCTTGGTAAAACGGATGTAATTCTTTCACTTTCAGGACCCCTTTTTTGATATTATTCAGCAGCGTTTAAACGTTCGTTAATAACGTTAACTAAATCTTGGACAGTTTGAACGCCATCTTCAACATCTAACTTAATATCAAATTCATCTTCAACTTGGTTCATTAATTCAAAGATGTCCAATGAATCTGATTCGATGTCATTACGTAAGTCAGTTGCAGGCTTAATTTCGCTTGCTTCTAAATCAAATTGGTCTGCCAAGATTTCAGTTACTTTTGCTAAGATTTGTGCTTCAGTCATAATATAAATTCCTCTTTTAATTTAATGTATTTTTTTAGTTTAATAAGTAATAATTGTTGTTCCAAGGCTTAAGCCACCACCAAAACCAGTGAGAACTAATTTATCGCCACGTTTAATGGTTTGATTTTTAATTAATTCATCAGCTAAAATTGGGATTGATGCTGCCGAGGTATTACCGTATTCGGTAATATTTGTTGGAAATTTATCCAAAGGTTGTTTAAGTTTTTTGGCAATTTGTTCGACCATTCGACCATTGGCTTGATGCAATAAGACTTTATCAATATCTTCTAAGGTTAGCCCAGAATTGTTAAGTGCCTTAACAATTGATATAGGTACTTGCCGAGTAGCAAAATTGTATACATCCCGACCAATCATCGCAAAGTATGGTTCTGCTGGTGTAATTTCACCAACAAAGGCATTCTTATTTGCAATCTTACCTGCCCGAATAGCTTGGTTATCAACCCCAAACGTTGCTAAATCAGTTGCATGAATAGCGCTTATTGGTTCCCCTTTAACCAAGAAACCACCAGCACCATCACCAAATAAAACAGCAGATGTACGATCATCCCAATCAATTAGCTTTGATAACACATCTGCACCAATCACTAATCCATATTGCCCTTGTGCAATCATTTTATCCGCTACAGAAAGTGCATATACAAAACCTGCACATGCAGCATTAACGTCTAAAGCAAAAGCATTAGTAGCACCCAAAGCTCCTTGAACTTGGGCCGCTACTCCAGGCGTTAAATAATCTGGTGACATAGTTGCAACTAAAATAAAATCAAGTTTAGTTGCATCTAGGTCGGCTTGAGACAATAATTGCTGTGCAACTTTTAAAGTGACATCACTAGTATTTTCTGTGGTTACCACATGGCGCCTTGAAATACCAGTTCGACTGCTAATCCATTCATCACTAGTATCCATGTAATGCGTTAATTCTTCATTTTCCACAATACGTTCAGGAACATAGTGTGCCGTTTCAAGAATTCGAATTCCTGCCATTTTTATTTTTCTCCACAGAGTTAAACGGTTATTTACGGTTTAGAAATTTTTGGACATTTATTATTCCTTGAATTAGAGCATCTATTTCACGATCACTCATTTCACGTGTTAGAGCTTGAACCATTGCTTGGTGAAAGTGTAAATGTTCTAAAAATAGTTGTTGCCCTTTTTCTGTTAAACCTAGGTGTGTTATCCGTCGGTCAATTTTACTTGGCATCCTTTTTACATATAGTAATGCGACCAATTTGTCGATAATTTTTGTCATCGAGCCTGGTGATAAACACATTGTATGTGCTACTTGGGAAACCGTTTGATTTTCATCAAGCGAGATTGCTTCAATTGTATGCATATCCCGAAGGCTTAAATCTGCAAAGTTTGACTGAGAAAGATTACGCTCCTCAACCCATCTAACGTCGTTAAATATCTTTACTAACTTTGCATTTAAATCAGCTAATTCATTCATCATAAGACTTCAATTCCTCAATTAATGCAAAGAAAATACTCAAGTACTTGTCTTAAGCTGTAGTTGTATTTGGTGCCACAATAAACATTAACTCAGCACTTGTTGCAACTTTACCGTCAACCATTGCCTTTGCAGAAACAATTCCCATATTAGCTCGTTGTTTTACAAATTCAATATGTAACTTTAATACATCCCCTGGTTTAACCATGCGTTTAAATTTAGCATCGTTAACACCACCTAAGTAAGCAGTTTTACCTTTAAAATCAGGTGATGATAAAATAAGGATTGAAGCAGCTTGCGCCAATGATTCAATAATTAGCACTCCAGGCATTACTGGATTACCAGGAAAATGGCCTTGGAAAAACTGTTCGTTAATTGTTACGTTCTTGGTTGCGATAATTGATTTACCAGGTTCCATCTCATCAACATAATCCATGTAAAGAATTGGATAACGGTTTGGAATAAGGTCCATAATTTCTTGTGCATTTAAGACTTGCAAATAATTATCCTCCAAAATTATTTCGAACATGAAAATATTCGATGTTGAAAGAATATTATATATATCGTTTATTGTCAACGGTGTTAACTATTTTTTTTAGACATTTTTGATGAAAGTGTTGATTTAATAATGTTTTGGGCCCAAAAACTTTTTTTATTTTTTACCAAATCAACCTTGCATCCTAATATCTTAAACAAAAAAATCGATAGAAATTTTATTTTCCACCGATCTTTTAATAGCACATGCTCTACTAATATCTTAATACAATTTTACCAAGACGCCTTTTGAATTCCTGGAATTTTACCTTGATGTGCTAATTGTCGAAAATTAAGACGACTCATACCAAATTTACGCATATATGCATGTGGCCGCCCATCAAGCATATCACGATTGTGTATCCGGACAGGTGACGCATTTCGTGGTAATTTTGCCAATCCTTCATAGTCACCTAATGCTTTTAATTTAGCACGTTTAGTAGCGAATTTAGCAACGGTTGCTTCGATTCGTTTTGCTTTTGCAATTTTTGATTTCTTTGCCATTAATACCTACTCCAATGATCGATTTAAAAATTTTTTAAATTATATTGGATAACTTAGTCAACAAGAAAATTATACCACTTAAACTTACAAAAGGTAAGTGAAATATTGACGATTTTTAGTATATGGCTCTAATTCAAATGCTGCATCATCAATAACTTTTTTTTGAATTGGGGTCAACTTTTGCAAAATCATTGTGCGAACAATCTCAGTTTCTGGTACTACACGTACTAATCCAGTTGCTTCGTGCACAATACTCCAAAAATTATTTTTATTAACGGTCAATGCTCGATAAGTAGGAAATTGCTCTAAATAGTCTTTAATATTCGCTTGAATTTCTCCAGGAGCCTTTCCGGTTGCAATTCCATACATTGTCCCCTCAATAGTTAACCATTGAGCATCATGTAAGTCAGTGACAATTTGTAGCCCTTGATCTTGTTGAGCCCATAATGCAAATTTTTTTGCATCGTATAATGGAAATATTTTATCTTCATTAATCATTAAATTTGACCCTCTAAGATTAATAAACCAATATTATTAAGTTCTGCTTTACCTTGATGCACATCAATATGCTTAAATAATTTAGTTTCATTTAACCAGGTTTCAGTGACTTGATCACCAATCATTGGCCCATCTTGAACATTAATAGCCAACTGATAACGTGAATTTAATTTTTGACTATGATTAGTTAAAATACATAAAGTTTCTTGTGTATCCCGCGCTCTAATGTCAACATACCAATTACCATCAACGGCATAGCGCTTAACATTTAAATCAACCGGTACTTCATCACCAGCTACAGAATAAGTTAAATTATCTAAAATTTCGGTTGCTGTCATTTGTTCTTCAACATTAGTTTTAGTATCAGAAGTTTTATCATTATCATGATGTGTATTACCACGACTATCCGATACTCCCAAATCTGGATTTTCACGTAATTGTACATCTCGTTCAAAAATCAGACGCGTGAAACCACTTGTGGGGCGATTTAAAATAAAACTGACATTTACGTCACGTTGTGTCGTCATATAATAACCACTATGTTTAGCAATATAAGCAATAAAATCAGGCGTTAATTGATATGCTTCATTAAGCATCGGGCGTAATTCACCAGGTTGCCCAATTTTTTCCATAAAAAATGGATGTTTGACAATTATATTATTATTGAGAAAAAATTTAAAATATTCACTTTGATTGCTAGCTAAAGCTATAAAATCATCTGCTAATTTTGCTTTTATTGGAACTGTTAGCTCATTAGCCAACATGGGCTCATCATCTTCAATAATCTCAGCTAGATTAATGCACCAATTACCATTTTCATACCGTGTAAAACTCAAATTAAATGGCTCACCACGAAAACGATAATTTGGAGCGGATTCTGCTCCAAATTTTTGTGAAAACTCACTTAAATCCATGTAACATCTCCTCTTTTCAAGTTATTACTTTCTATTATAGCGAAAACCCTTTATAAATGGGGGGCTCAATAAAAAATACGCAAAAAATGGCCGAAATATTTTTCGGCCATTTTTATCTATATATACTAACCTAGCAATGCTTCCAGCTCGTTTAAACGTTCTTCAAATACTTTAAATGCTTGTTCTAAGTATGCTGGTTGTGTCATATCAACCCCAGCCTTCTTCATAACTTCAATTGGAAAGTCTGAGTTACCAGCCTTGAGGTAGTTTTTGTATGCTTCAACTGCTTGTGCATCACCACGTGTAATATTATCAGCTAACGTTGTGGCTGCTGACATACCAGTTGCATATTGGTAAACGTAGTAATTGTAGTAAAAGTGTGGGATTCGTGCCCATTCAAGCGCAATTTGTTCATCAAAAGCTAAATCTGGACCATAGTATCGTTGGTTTAAGTCGCCATAAAAATCACTAAGAATCTCAGCAGTCAATGGTTGTCCTGCCTGATCTTCTTCGTGTAGCCAATGTTCAAATTCCGCAAATTGTGTTTGGCGGAAGACCGTTCCCTTAAAACCATCTAAGTAGTGGTTTAAGATGTAGGCTCGGACTTTAGGATCAGTTTCGCGTTCCAATAAGTATTCCGTCAAAATATTTTCATTAGTCGTTGAAGCAATTTCAGCTAAGAAAATTGAATAATCACCATATTGGTATGGTTGATTTTTACGTGTTAAATATGAGTGAACTGAGTGGCCCATTTCATGTACTAACGTAAATAAGTTATCTAAGTTATCTTGCCAGTTAAGTAAGATATATGGATCAGTATCATACGCCCCACCAGAATAAGCTCCTGAGCGCTTACCTTTGTTTTCAACAACATCAATCCACCGATTATCAAATGCTTCTTGAACTACATCAAGATAGTCATCGCCAAGGGGTTTTAACGCATCTAATGCAGTCGCAACCGCACTTTGGTAATCATAAGTCAACGAAGCTTCACCGGTAATTGGTGTGTATAAATCATACGTGTGCAATTCATCAACTCCTAAGATGCGTTTACGTAATGCCACATATCGATGGAGTAATGGTAAGTGAGCGTTTACTTGATCTATTAAAGTTTCAAAGACACTTTCCGGAATACTGTTGCTAGCTAAGGCTGATTGACGTGCACTATCATAATTATGAACTGCTGCAAGGTAATTATGACCGTGCACGTGTTGTGACAACGTTGATGCAAACGTGTGTTGGAATTGGTCATAGCTTTCATATAGCGTTGTGAAAGCTTGTTTACGAACTTCACGATTCGTTGATTCCAAATGACGTGAGTAAACCCCATTTGAAAGTTGAACATCGTTTCCTTCTTCATCTTGGACAATTCCAAATTTCAAATCAGCATTATCCAAAACGCCAAAGGTATTTTCTGAAGCTGAAAAAATATCACTAGCCCCTGCTAATAATTTTTCTTCGTTCGGTGTTAAGACGTGTCCCCGTGCTTCAGTAATTTTATCAAAGAAGTGTTTATAGGCACTTAGTTTATCGTTACTGCTAATAAATTCATTTAAAGTATTTGGTTCAATAGCCAATACTTCGGGTTCAAAGTAGGCAATAGCCCCACTAGCTTTCGCCCAGAGCATACCAGCTTGGGCATTGTATCCTTGATATTTTGAATTAGCAGTATCTTGGTCTGATTTCATTGACGCGTATACATAAATTTTTTCAACTTTACGCGTAACATCTAAAATTACTTGTGTTGCGGCCAATAATTGATCAGCTGAATCTGCCAAAGTACCAGCATATTCAGCTACTTCAGGAAGTTCAACTTGAACTCCTTTTAATGCTTGTTCCCAAGCCTCATCGTTTGCAAAGATTTTGCTTAAATCCCAAGTTTGGCTTTCTGCAACTTCATCACGGGTTGGTAATTGCTTTACTTCTGACATCATCGTCCTCCAATTTTTCTATCGATACTCTACATATTACCATAAAATGAGAATAATCGTATATTTTAATTTAATTTTAATGAATTAGTTTTAACTTGCCAATTTTGATACCAGGTTGGATGACTATTTAGCATCAATACGCCTTTACTAATACTAATTAGGAATTTATTGGTTACTAATTCGATGATAAATTGATTAACAACATATTTAATAAACCGGGAATCTACATCTAGCCATCTACCAATAGCAATAAAAATTTGTTGCAAGGATGCTGTTGTAATAATACTTTCAATGGTGTATTTTTCCAAAAATAAAATACACTGACACCGCCATAAAATATGTGACATATTCAAAGCAACTGGCATACTCCTTTTAGGATGACATATCCAAGGAATACCACCTAAGTTGTGGTTTTGTTGATAACATTCTTGTTGGATTTTTAGCCATTCGAGATTTTTACGCACTAATAATTGCTGGATTTTAAATCCTTGTTGTTTTAAAAGGTCATCGCTGACTACAATATCTTGCCAAATTAATTTGTTTTTAGATACGTTTACTACTTCTAATAATCTTTGTAAGTCAAGTTCACGAGTGGCTGATTTGATACTTTGAAAATCGATTACATTAAAATTATATCTAATTGTTATTTTTTGTGTCTTGGTATTATAAAAATTTAGCAAAGGCATATTAAATTTTGTAAGTAATTTTTTGGTTATTTTATTTTGTGCATATTTAGGGCCTAGTAACCAGATAACTTTATAACCGAGTGTTTGGTATGCTTGAGTACGTTTCTTAACTTGCTCAATACTAATTGGACTACATTGGTATTCAAGTATTAACTTTTGCTGCTTATATTTAAGTACTATATCTGCTCTTTGTTTAATTGATGGAAATGTTACTTCCACTTGGGCCTGGCCAATTATTTTACTAATTTGATATAGTTGTAGTTTACCTAATAAATGCTCATACGATTCTGCCTCGTTCTCAAAAACACATTGTTTATTAATATGTGCAAAATGAGCTATATTAACTGATCCGTGTCTTAAACGAACTGCATCGCCACATCCGGTACATCGAAAAGCTTGCTTATTATCCACATATTCGTCTGCTCTAATTAACTTCTTACCAACAAGTGCATATAACATTACTAGTTCTTCCTCTTTTTATGAAATATCTTACGTAAAATAATAAAAAGCGGACAAAAAAAGCGTATTGCTACGCTTTAAAATAATAACGAAGTAATTCAATGGCAACTTCGTCCATAATATGTTCACCTTGCTCAATTAACATTGGTTTAGTAATATTTCGAGCAACATCAGCATAATCAAGTACATATGACATAGTTTTAGCCACCTTTGCTGAGATAGCATTTTCGTATTCAAAATCCAAAGTCAAATAATACCGATCATTGTATTTAAAAAGATCACTAACAGCATTATCAAAAACAAAATTTTGTGCCAATAAAACTAAATCATTGAAATCGTCAAATACAAATACCGGTGAATAAATTCCTTTTTCAACACTGCGATTAACTTCTTTTTCATTTGCCGCAGCAATATGACTTAATTCAGCAAATAAATTATCTTCAAGATTATCATCAATGTTTAATGCACTCTCTAATTCAAATACATCGTCATCACCTGAGAAAAATTTCTTTTGCGCTTCCAAATTTCGTGAAACTACAAAAGATTGTAAACCATTTTCATCATCTGTGTTACTTAAGAAAATTTGCATTTGATTTTTTTCTTCAAATTGAATTGCAACTTGCTTAATATCAAATTGTTGGTTTTCTTCATCGAGATCTTTAAAGATTGCTTCAAAAATCGTCTCCATTTCGACTTCACCACGTACAATTTCAACAACACTTATACCATATTTTATTAAATCATCTCCTGCAAGAGTGATTTGTAAAACATGTTCACTTAGGCGGGAACATTTCATTTTATCACAACCTTTCGCCTGGACTATCACTATATTATATTAAATATATTGTTAAGTATAAAGTAAAAAAGTTACAGTATCCGGTTGCTACGACCAAACACTGTAACTTATTTATTCTATATTATTAGTTAATTAAGCCATTCGATCTAATAATTGTGCCTTAAATAATTCTTCTTTTCGCACATGTCTAGGTAAGAACAACCTAATTTCGTCTTCATTGTACCCTACTTGTAATCGGCGATTATCTAGCATAATTGGTCGTTTTAAGATTGCGGGATTTGCTTGAATTAAATCTACCAGCGCACTTAGTGTCAAATCATCGATGTTAATTTTAAGGTCGGTAAAGACCTTTGAACGTGTCGAGATAATCTCTTCAGTTCCTTCCTCTGTCAATCGAAGAATCCCTTTAATTTCTTCTTTTGATAAAGGTTGCTTGAAGATATTACGTTCTACAAAATCGATATCGTGATCAACTAGCCAACTACGCGCTTTACGACAAGATGTACAACTTGATGAACTATATAATGTTACTACCATAAGATTACCCCCCATTTTGTTTAATCTCGATGTAACTATTAATAACTTACGTATATTATAAGCTCATATCTAATGAATTGTAAACCTTATTATTAATATTTTTTTAAATATTTATACTACTTTCATGAATTAAAGTTCATAAATAGCTCCTTCATCAGCAACATCAAGTTTAATATTAGGCATTAGTTTACTTGCTACTTCATATTTGAGCTTATCTAAGTCACCAAATGGTGGAATATGGGTTAAAATAACTTGTTTAACATGCGTGTTATTGGCAAGGTCAGTTGTTTCTGTAGTTGTTAAATGCCAACGGGGACCCTTTTGATTTGCAAAAAAATTAGTGTCTGTTAAAACCGTATGTGCACCATCAATAAATTCGTTTAAGCCACTAACAATAGTTGTATCAGCCGTATACACTAACTCATTTTGATTGCCAGTTTCCTTAATCCTAACCGCATACGTTTCCACGGGATGTTTTGTTTTAAAAAAACTTAATGTAAAAGGTCCAATTTCCATTGGTTTTGAAAAGTTAAGTGCCTGTTTTCTTGTCGAATAAGGCCAATCTAATTTATTAAAATTTTCGATGTCGTGATTACTTGCATAAATTGGTAGCCATGGAACCTTTTTGTCACCCGGAGCTAACTGCCAAAAATGTTGCAATACACCGACATCAGCAATATGATCTGCATGAAAATGCGTTAATACAACTGCATCAAGTTGCAACGGAGATATGACTTTCTGTAAAGCAAGTAAAGCACCACTCCCGCAATCAATTAACAGATTAAAATTGTGACTTGATAATAAAAAGCAGCTTGTTGCTTTCCCATTTGCTGGATATCCACCTAAACAACCAATAATTGTTAACTTCATTATTAACCTCTTTCTTCGCTTTTTATAAATTTTATACTATACTTAAGTTAAAGATAACCCAAAGGGAGGATTAAACATGCTTAAACAAGTCTTTGTTACCTATGGTTCAAAAGATATCTTAAATGATATTAAAACTAATTTTCCAAATCATAAATTTGTAACACTCGCTCCAAATGGTACTGACACCTCTAACCTACAACTCATCGATATTACTGGCGATATAAATGTCTTTAAATCTGGTGTAGGTTATGATGTTAAGAATTTCTTTGGTAGTATTAATTGGCATGGATTCTTTAATTATAACTATATCACGGTTTATCCAGAATACTTAAATCTTTTTGAGCGGCGTATTAATAGTTGGTTTTCAGCACCAAAATCATCAGATTTGAATGCTATTTACTTATTAAAGCGTTCTCAAAGCGATAATAATAATTATGTCATATTAACTGTTTGGAACAATCCACAGTCTTATCAACGTTGGAAAGCATCAAAAGATTATTTCTTTTCACCATATGCTAATATTACAACCCATAATTTTCATGAAAGTAACTATGAATTTCGTAGTATTAGTTAATAACCTTTCTAAGAAAAGCTACAACAAAAATCAAAAAGTATTTAATAGTACACTAAATAAACCCTTGAAGAATTTCCTCAAGGGTTTATTTTCGTGTTTCAAATATATTGGACTTCTAAAATGCGTTATTGTAGTAAACTACTACGATAACTTAACATTACAGTCTTTTTATTTTGCAGATGATTTCAATAAGATTTCAATTGTTTGTTGAATTTCTTCAACACGAACCTCAATTGTTTCACCTGTCTTTCGTAATTTTACTTCGACAATATTTTCGTTAGCTTTTTTACCTACAGTTACTCGGATTGGTAAACCAATCAAATCAGAATCTGCAAACTTAACTCCTGGACGTTCCTTACGATCATCTACCAAGACTTCAAATCCTGCTCCAACTAATGTATTTTCAACCGTTTCAGCTACTCGTTGTTGATCTTCATCATTCAAGTTAATTGGCACGATATGGATATCATATGGTGCAATTGCAGCTGGCCATACGAGACCATTTTCATCTGCTTGTTGCTCTGCAATCGCTGAAAGTAGCCGTGAAACACCAATACCATAACAGCCCATAATGATGTCTTTTTGACGACCATTTTCATCAAGAACTTGCGCACCCAGAGCTTTTGAATAACGCGTTCCTAACTTGAAAATATGACCAATTTCAATTCCCTTGGTAAATACCAAATGCCCTTTACCTGATGGATCAAGATTGCCTTCTTTAGCAATTCGAATATCTAATACATCATTTGGTTGATAGTCGTGGCCAATATTAACATTGGTAAAGTGGAAACCATCTTTATTAGCACCGGTAACTCCATTAACAATATCTTGTACAAATTCATCAGCAATAATTTGAATATCATCACTAATACCAACTGGACCTAATGAACCGAATTTAGCTCCCAAATACTTTTGTGTATCTTCCTCAGTAGCTAATTCTAATGTATCAACATTCAAGAAGTTTTTTAATTTAACGTCATTCACTTCATAATCACCACGAACCAATGCAACCACTGGATTTCCATCAGCAATGAAGACTACGGTTTTAATAATTTGAGTTGGTGCAACATTAAGAAAGGCTGCAACTTCTTCGATTGTGTGAATGCTAGGTGTTGCAACTTCCTCTTTAGAATTTTGAACATCCAATGCTTTATTACTATGATAGTAATCTTTTGCCATTTCAAGGTTAGCTGCATAATCATTTTCATCTGAATAAGCGATAATGTCTTCTCCGGCTGCAGCAACTGCGGAAAATTCTTTAGAATCTTTACCACCCATAGCACCACCATCACCAACAATGACACGGTAATCTAAACCAACACGATCAAAAATATTAATATATGCGCTTTCCATAGCACGGTAAGTTTTATCAAGACCTAATTCGTCACTAGCAAATGAATACGCATCTTTCATAATAAACTCACGTCCACGTAACAAACCTGAACGTGGTCGGCTTTCATCGCGATATTTAGGTTGAATTTGGTAAAGTGATAATGGTAAACGTTTGTATGACTTAATATCATCACGAATCAATTGTGTTAAAGTTTCTTCATGAGTTGGGCCAAGAATAAAATCACGATCATGACGATCTTTTAAACGGAATAAATTGGCACCATATGTTTCATAACGACCAGATTCACGCCATAAATCTGCTGGCAATACGACTGGCGTCATCATTTCAACGGCATCAATTGCCTCCATTTCTTGGCGAATGATTGTATTAATTTTATTAATTACACGTTGTGCTAGTGGTAAATATGCATACATACCAGCCGTAACTTGACGAATATATCCTCCACGGATCATCATTTGATGCGAAATAACTTCCGCATCAGCAGGTGTTTCTTTTACAGTTGGAATAAAAACTTTGGATTGTTTCATATAAACAATACCCCTTAACTTAATTTATTTAATAAAATAACGAATTACATCGTTAAATGTAACAGCAAACATTAATAGCATAAGGAAGATAAATCCAGCAATTTGAACCATATTTTCCTTATCTTCAGAAAGTGGCTTACGGCGAATTGCTTCAACAAAATTTAACAATAATTTACCACCATCTAATGCTGGAATCGGCAATAGGTTTACAATTCCTATATTAATACTTAGAAATGCCAATAAGAGTAATACTGATATAAAGCCTGCTTTTGCTGCTTGTTCAGTATTAGCAAATATCGCAACTGGTCCACCCAGTTTATTTAGACTAAACCCACCATGGAATAAATTGGCCAAGGCATGTAAAACATTTGCAGCCGTTGTATATGCACCACTAAAGCCATACAACAATCGGTCACTGATATTGCGTTTAACTACTTGTTGAACTCCAATTTGGCCAAATTTTTGACCATTACTTTTAATAGTTGCCGGTGTTAATGTAATCTGCTTTGTCATCGAGCCTTGCTTAACTACTAACTTTGTTTCTTTTCCAGGCCGACTTTGTAACATTGTTTGTAATTCTGTCCAGTTTTTAACGGGTTGATCAGCAACTTTTTGAATTGCATCACCTTCTTTTAAACCTGCCTTTTGAGCAACAGAATTATCGACAATGTGACCTAGAGTCGTTGAATTGCTAGGTACAAATCCTTGCAACAGACCAATAATGGCAAAAACGACAATAGCCAATATGAAATTATTAAGTGATCCAGCAAAATTGATTAAAGCTCGTTGCCATAATTTTGCTGATTGAAATTGAACATCTTTAGGTGCTATTTGAACCTCTGTACCATCAGCTTCAATTATTGTTGCATCATGATTTACATTGAACGTCTTAATTTCAGTTTCATCACCATTTTCATAGCCTTTAATCCATAAGCCATCAACTAGATCTACTTCACTTATTTGCACCGGAATACCTTGAAATAGAGTTTGTTTTTTTTGACTAGCATTTAATCGTATAACTTCATTAGCAGCATTAGTTTGAATGGTTACCATTGTCCCTGGCTGAAGCTCATCACTTTCATCCTCTTGTGCGCCAGCCATACGTACATACCCACCAACTGGAAGGATTCTAATAGTGTAACTTGTTGTACCACGTCGAAAAGCAACTAACTTAGGCCCCATACCAATTGAAAATTCACGTACTAATACACCTGACTTCTTCGCAAAGAAAAAGTGACCTAATTCATGAACAAAAACTAAAATCCCAAAAACAAAGATAAACGTAATAATTGTTAATAGTGTATTATGCAAATTTTTTCCCTCTTTCGGTTTAGTAAATTACCCCTAAAAGATAAAGCACTGGAAGTACAATTAGAAGACTATCAAAGCGATCTAAGATACCACCATGACCTGGCAAAATCTTACCAGAGTCTTTAACATTATAGAAGCGTTTTAAGGCTGATTCAATTAAATCACCAAATTGTCCAGCTATAGAAGCTAGAGCAGCGATAATAATCATTACTGACCAGTCATATGCTTGTGGGAAAAATTTTAAGTAGATAGCTGATATAATGATTGACACAACTGTACCACCAATTGAACCTTCCCAAGTTTTATTTGGGCTAATACGTGGTGCTAATTTATGCTTACCAATTTTACGTCCTACAAGATAAGCACCTGAATCAGTAATCCAAACAATTAACAACGCAAAGAATAACGTTGTTAATCCACCAGGCATATTTCGTGCCATAATAAAGAAATGGAACCCAAATCCAATATAAAGCACCGCTAAAATAATTACAGCAGCATCATCAAACGTAAAATGATTCTTACTTACAACTGTATGTGCTAACATCAACAAAAAGAAAATGTATAACAAAGTTTGTTGCTGTAGTAACAATGGTAATTTATTTGACCAGTAGTCACTGGGTAAAACTGCCACTATAACTGCTAAATTACTAATAATTGCTTCAAATGAAATTAGTAATTTTTTGCGCATTACTAAAACTTCATTTACAGCAATAACCCCTAGTACAGCAACCAAAATTTCTAATGGAATACCCCCTACAAATAGCAAAGGTACAAAGACTAATAACGCGACAATCGCTGTTATTACACGAGTTTTCATATAATTCTCCTAAATTTACTTCTTCAAACCACCAAAACGCCGATTACGTTGTTGATATTCGACTAAGGCCTGTTTAAAAATTATTTCATTCATATCCGGCCAATGCGTTTCTAAAAAAACAAATTCACTATACGCAACTTGCCATAGCAAAAAATTACTAATTCGAATTTCACCACTTGTCCGAATTACAACATCTGGGTCTTGATATTGGTCAAGTTTTGCTGTCATCATTGAGCTGCTAAGTAAATCCGTTGTAATTTCTGCAACTTGTAAAGTTCCCTCTTGGACCTTACTTGCAATTTCTTGAACAACAGTTGTAATCTCTGCACGGCCACCATAATTTAACGCAAAGTTTAAAATCATACCTGTGTTATCTTTAGTTTGCTCCATTGCATTTTCAACAGCTGCTCGTGTTGCTGTCGGTAATTGATCAATATAACCAATTACTTCAACCCTTACGTTGTTTTCAATCAGCTCTGGGACAAATGTATCAAAAAATTTAATTGGTAAGCCCATTAAGTAGCTAACTTCTGTTTCGGGTCTTTTCCAATTTTCCGTTGAAAAAGCGTACAAAGTTAATACTTTAACTCCTAAATCACTAGCAATTTTAGTAACTTTTTTAACAGTGTTCATCCCCTCTTTATGTCCCGCTATCCTAGGTAAATGTCGCTGTTGTGCCCATCGACCGTTACCATCCATAATAATGGCAACATGCTTAGGAATATGTTCCAAATCCAATTCTAATTCATTATTTTCATCTATTTCGTTATTTTTTTTCCAAAATGAAACCACGTCACACCTCCATGTGCTACTAAACTTAAATTTTACCATAAAATGATATAATTTCGCACATCCGCTCAAAGGTTTAGTTCTTTACTACGGACTATTTAACTGAACTACTGTTACCGCTTACTGAACTTTGGCTACTAGTTGACATTGCTTTAGAACTACTTGAAGCTGTGGTAGTTTCTTGACTTTGAGAGTCCTCTGAAGTACTTGATTCTTGTTTCTGCTTATTACTACCACTTGAAACCGTGACTTGCATTGTTTCTCCCACCGTAGCTGTTTGACCAGCTGGAATTGTCTGTGAAATTATTTTACCAGCCGGCACATTTTCAGAACTATTAGTATTAGGTTGCAATATTTTAATGCTGTTTTGATTAGCCCAATTATAAAAAACAGTTACATCTTGATTAGTGAAATCAGGCACAGTTACCGTCTGTGGTCCTGAACTAACTACAAAGGTTACGGTGGTATTCTCAGGATCAACTTTACTATCAGCATTCACGCTTTGGCTGATGATTTCACCAGCTGGTACATCATTGGAAGATTGTGATTTTTGCTGAATATCATACCCCTTTAATATTAATATTTTAGAAACATCATCAAACATTTCACCGGTATAATCGCCGAAACGCTGTAATTTTTTGCCACTTGAAACCACCAGATTAATTGTTGTCCCACGACTAACAACCCTCTTAGAATTTGGGTTGGATTTAATAACATTACCATTAGCAATACTGGCTGAAGAAGATTTTGTAATTGTACCAACCTTTAATCCTTCTTGTTGGATTAATGCAACTGCATTGCTTTGACTCTTGTTTACCAAATTAGGTACCACAACATTATCATGGCGTAGCATTACAAAAGCACCACCAATACTACCCAAAATTACTATAATTAATGTTATCCAAAGCCATCTTTTACGATGCTTTTTAGGACCTTTATGTTGCTCATCATTTTCTAAGTCAGCACCTACATTTTCCATAATGTCTTTAGCTTTTACATTTTGTCGTGCCGCTTGAATCTTATCAATAGGAATAATTCGTGTTTCATCATTATCAATTTTTGAAGGAACAAATCGTGGCTCCATAATTCTGGCGGCATCTAATGATGTTCTTAAATCGATTAACATGGCATCAACTGATGAATAACGTTCAACTGGATCTTTAGCTGTTGCTTTTAAAACAATGTTTTCAAGTGCTTGTGGTATAGTTTCATCAAAATCACGCACGTTTGGAATTTGCGTTTGTGAATGTTGCAGAGCAATTGCAACCGCATTTTCACCTACAAATGGTACTTTTCCAACTAGCATTTCATATAAAATAATTCCCAGTGAATATACATCAGATTTATCAGTCGCCATTCCACCACGTGTTTGTTCGGGTGATAGGTAGTGCACTGAACCGAAAATAGTATTAGTTTGCGTCATCGCTAATTCTGAATTAGTCATTGCAATACCAAAATCTGAAATTTTAGCATTACCTTGTTTATCAATTAAAATATTTTGCGGCTTTAAATCACGATGAATTATCCCTGCCTTGTGTGCTGCACTAACAGCAGACAAAACTTGTTTTAGGATATGAACTACTTGCTGTAACGGAATAGGAAAATAACGTTTAATATAAGTTTTCAAGTCCATCCCATCAATATATTCCATCACTAAATATTGAATTCCATCCTCTTCATCAAAATCATATATTTCAACAATATTTGGATGCGTTAATTCTGTAGCAGCTAATGCTTCACGCCGAAACCGATTACTTGTTTTTTCATCATTGGTTAAATCTAAACGTAAAGTTTTGATTGACACATCACGATCTAAAATCAAATCATGTGCCAAATAAACATTTGCCATTCCACCTTCACCAAGAGTTCGCATAATTCGGTAGCGATCACCAATTAATTGATTTGGCATCATAATCACATTACCTCTTCTTCACGTTCAATTAATAGAACGGTTATATTATCACTTCCACCAGCATTATTAGCACGTTCAATTAAAATATCTACGCGCTCTTCTAATGAAACTTTTTCTTGTAAAATACTAGCAATTTCTTGATCGCTAACAAATTTAGTCAAACCATCAGTACTTAATAACACAATATCACCAACTTTTGTATGATATTTAATTACATCTAGCATTGCATCATCATCGACACCTAACCAACGCGTAATCACATTGCGATTAGGGTGTAATTTTGCATCTTCTTCCGAAATTTGTCCGGTTAGTAGTAACTCATTAACTAAAGAATGATCAACAGTCAATTGTTTAAATTCACCATTATGCAGGATATAGCCACGTGAATCACCAATATTTGCAAAAATTAATTCATCATCAAAAATCATTACTGCGACCAATGTTGTCGCCATTCCTTTTAAATCCCGGAAGCGTTCAGATGCTTCTAAAATAGCCGAATTTTCGGCTTTAACTTGGTTAATTAACCATTCACGAGCCGATAATGGGGTCTCAATTTGGGATAATTCCCACTGATTACCTAAATGTAATACTGCCATCGCTGAGGCAACGTCACCGGCAGCTTGGCCACCCACACCATCAGCTACAACTGCAAATTTATAACCTAATTTGTTGATAAAAGTCCCCACAAAATCTTGGTTCGTTTTACGTAATTTTCCTATATCAGATTTATAAGCAATTTTCATTTTCTCTTATGCTCCCAAATTAGTCTACAGCATTAATTATAGCTAAAGTTTATTATCCTTTAAACGAATATCTTTGTTACAATAGCCGAGTTATGCTTAACAATTATATCAAATTAACATTAAAAAATGGTTGATTGCGTTAACAATCAACCATTTAATAGGAAATATCAATAATTATTTTTCAGAATCAGACTGTCTAGGCTTTAAAACTTCAACTTTAACATCTTTAAATACTGCTTTAACATCACTAGTCGTTGGTAAAGTTGGCTTTTTAGCTACATCTTCAGCTGATAATTCTAGATCAATATCATCATTTTCAAGTGTAGGCTCAATTGCTTCTCTGCCACTTATCTTTTCTTTAACGTCACTTACAACATCATGTGCTTTTTCTTTAGCCTTACCTGCTAATTCTTGTGACTTTGTTACCATATCACTATAATGCCCATCTTCTTGTTTACGTTTTTCTAATTGTTCACGCATGTCTTCAACAAAATCTGTAGCATAGTAAGCGTAGTCAATTGCATTATCTCGTAAATCATCAATCTTTGCACGTGCATCTTTAATTAACTTCTCTTGTTTTTGTGGGGTGAGTGCCTTAAAAGCAGCAAATGCCGCTGCTCCACTAATTGCTAAACCGGTTAAAAGTCCTAATTTTTTTCCCATGCTGATTTCCTCCAATTACAAAATTTAATAAATTTTATTTGGTATTTTTACTTTTACGGTGATTACGATAACTTTGGAATGCTGATTTTGAAACTCGAGATGCTAATGCTAGACCAGTAAAACCTTTAGTACTAGTACTAACTCCTGACACTCTTGTTGTTAAATTACGTGTTGCATCATTCAAGCTAGAAACTGATTCACCTAAGTCACCAACTGCCTTAAATGCTGGATCAATTGTCTTAACTTTACCATTTACGTCAGTTAATAATTCATTGGCATTGGCTAAAATTTCTTCGACTTCATGCGATATTTGGTCGACATTAACAGTAACAACGCTGATACTTTTAGTTAGACGCAGTAAAAAGACACCAATAAATGCTACTAAAATTAAAAATGCGATTGCCGCAATTAAACCAGCAATTTGCCCACCTGTCATATTGTTTCCTCCAAACTATTGTTATTATTAGAAGTTTAACATTGAATTTGTGATGTTTCAATTAATTACACCAATTATCAGAAAATACCAATTTGATAGTATGTTTACTGATATTATAGTTGACCTATAATTTAGTTTGTCTATAATTATTACTGATTAAATAAAATAGAATAGGTTAATAATATGCTCGTTATTCATAGTTCAAAACTTTTAAGTACTCACTTAAAAGTACCCAAAGATTTACAATTACCAACTGACATCTCTAATGTCATCAACTGGCATGCAGATTTTTTTACGCTTAATGGTAGTTTTTACTACATTTTAGTCAATGATGCAAATCCAGATGAAACAATCGCACTTTTTAATCGTACTCCGTTGCACTATAGTCAATTAGCTCAAAGTGCTGCTGAACGGATTGCTCGCTTCTATGCACAAACACAACATAAGATAGCATTTGATAATTTTCAAGCTAATTCAAAAGAAATTATCATTATTCCAGATACCAATAAACAAAACTTTACGTTAGTTGATGAAAAGCTCAAAGCGCTTAAAAAGCAGCTAAAGGCCCAAGCAAAAGTTGCACCAACGCCAATGCAGCCAACGTCTCAAGGTAGCGTTACGCCAACGGTTGATAAGCATGCCCGTAAATTTTATGGTGGTTTAATGACCCACGCAGTGCACAAAAACACTAAAGGTCGTTAGAATTTAAGTGGAGTGTGATACAACTCTTTTCCAGTAGTAATTTGCTGCTAAGCCATGCCTCAAAAGGCAGACATTAGCATATAACTAAAAAATCCCGACGAATTAAAAAATTCGATCGGGTTTTTTAGTTTCATACTGTATCTAAACACCTTTGGCCAGACACCCTTTTTATTTCACCTACGCTTGCTCACGATAAATAAAACGTAAACCTTTGGGATAGTAATTTTTCAACGTTTGACCAACAACTTTAGCAAAGCCAAATCCATTACCATTGATGACAACTTGATACCAGCCATTACCGTTTGTAGGGGCACTTGGTAACATTACGGTATCCCCATGAACATATTTAACCCAGTCATCTTTTGTAATTATCACATGTTGTTTAACTTCATGTGGTTGCAACGTAAGACCCAAAGCTAAACTTGGTTCAAATCGATTTTTCTTAAATGTACCAAGGTGTAACCCTGGCCGGACAACACTTAACTTTTTAACGGTCAACATTCCAGTTGGTAAACAATATAATTGATCACCAAAGGTTAACAACGTTCCCTCAAGAGAAATTGCTAAGTTATCATTTGCAAATGCTTGCCATTGCTTAAGTTGATCAGCTGTTAAATTTGATCTTTCAAGTGTTTGCTTAACTGGCTCAACATCTTGGGCCATCCATTTCAATTTTGCAACGAAATGGCCTTCACCATTGAAATGGTTTGGGAAAATACGGGCTGTTTTTGCTAATTCGGGATTACCATTAGCCCATTCTGGCCGACCATCATCAATTCCACTTGGCTTATTAATTGGCAAAATTGAAAATTCAGGGTATGTATCTAGTAACCAAGCAATCATTTGCTCATTTTCTTCTGGTGCAAAAGTACATGTTGAGTAAATTAATTCTGCTTCGGGTTTTAACATTTTTACCGCATCCGCTAAGATTTCACGTTGTAAACTAGCACATTTAGCTGGATAATCGGCATCCCAATATTGCATTGCATCAGGATCTTTTCGAAACATACCTTCACCTGAACATGGTGCATCAACTATAATTTTATCAAAAAATTGCGGTAACTGTTTACTCAATCGTTCCGGAGATTCATTGGTTACTACTGTATTTTTCACCCCAAATCGTTCAATATTTTCAGCTAGTATTTGAGACCGTTTTTTTATAATTTCATTTGCAACTAGTAATCCTGATTGTTGTAAATAACTTGCTAAATGTGTTGCTTTACCACCTGGGGCAGCAGATAAATCTAATACAAACTCCCCAATGCTTGGGTGAGCAACTTCACCAACAAACATTGCACTGGGTTCTTGCGAATACACTAACCCTGTTGTATGGTCAATCGAATGACCATACACCTTTCCAAGATGTCCAAATGGACTATAATCCAATCGACCGTCATCGGGTGTATCAGAAATAGCTTGATTTTCTTTAAGAGGATTAATTCGGTATGCTTTCTTAACAGGTGCATCAAATGCTGCAAAGAAACTTGGAGCTTCTTCTTTTAAGAGTGCTGTATATTTTTCAATAAAAGCAACTGGTAATTCCATATTTACTCTCCTAGTTAATATTTATTCTTTTGCATTGCATATCCACCCTAATTAGAATAATATTAAAATAAAGTTAAAATATTCTAACGAGGGGTGCTTTTATGCATGAAGCTGTATCATTTCTACAAAAAATTATCCAAATTCCATCTACTAATGATCGTGAAGAACAAATAGCTTTGTTAATTAAAGATAAACTGACTGAACATGGTATTCCATCTAAAATTATTAAATACGCTCCGAATCGAAGTAATCTAATTGCTGAGATTGGACCCACTACTGCTGATAAGGTTTTAGGTCTAACAGGTCATTTAGATGTTGTCCTGCCTGGTAGCTTATCCGATTGGAAATATCCACCTTTTGCTGGTGAAATACATGATAATAAATTATATGGCCGCGGCGCTGCTGATATGAAATCAGGTGTTACTGCAATGCTTTATGCATTTATCGGATTAGCTAACAAGCATGTGCCCTTAAGGGGTCGTGTTCGTTTGATTTTGACCATTGGTGAAGAAAATGGTGCTCAAGGTGCTCAACAATTGACAACTTTGCATTACGCTGATGATTTAAGTGGTCTTATTGTTGGTGAACCAACGGATGCCAAAATAGTTTATGCCCATAAAGGTTCATTTAACTATACTGTTACCGCTAAAGGTCGACAAGCCCATTCATCTATTCCAGAACTAGGAATTAATGCTATTAGTGGCTTAATTAATTTCGTAAATGCTGAAGTAACCTTATTTGACGATGCCCCAATCGATGATATTCTCGGTCCATTGACCCATACCATTACTATTTTTCATAGTGGTGAACAAATTAATAACGTTCCAGCAGATGCATACTTACGTGGTAATATCCGACCAACACCATCCTTTGATAATCAGGCTGTTACTAATCGTTTAAAACAAATAGTTAACCAACTAAATAAAAAACACAAAGTGCAGTTAACCCTTACCATCGATAATAGTTTCGTGCCTGTTAAGACTAATAAAAATGCTAAACTGATTAACATAGCAAAGACGGTAGTCACTAACAATTTTCACCAACCTGCTGAATTATCCGTTTTTACTGGTGCCACTGACGCGTCTGAGTTTACCCTTGCACCAAATTCATTTGAAACAATTCTTCTAGGTCCAGGACCTTTTAACATCGCACATCAAGCTGATGAATATGTTGACTTAAATCAATTTGAAGCCATGATTACTATATATCAGCAAATTTCACGAGATTTTTTATTATAACGTTTAATATAGAAAGGGACGAACTTATTAAAGTTCGTCCCTTTCTATATTACCTGAACTTAATACTAATTTTAAACTAAAAAATTACTCTCCAAAAGCCGCTTTGACTTGCGTGAGTTTAGGAATTGAAGGTAATGCCCCAGCTCCTTGAACAGTTATCGAAGACGCCCGATTAGAAAAACGTACGGCATCAACAATATTACTTAAATCTAGCTCTAGTTGTGACGCTAGTGTACCAATAAATGTATCACCAGCAGCTGTTGTGTCAATCGCTTTTACTTTAAATGCCGGTACAAATCCAGCACCATTAACAGTGCTATAATATGCACCTCGCGCTCCAACTGTAATAATTAAATTTGGGACCCCTAATTGACGAAATTTAAGTGCATTAGCAACCATCGACGCTTCATCTGTAACTGGTATACCAGAGATCGTTTCGGCTTCAGTCTCATTAGGAACAATCAAATCTGTTAAATGTAGTAACTCTGGTTGGATGTTTGTTTTAGCTGGTGCAGGATTAAGTATTGTAAAAACCCCATTTTGTTTAGCTATTTCAAAGGCTTTTAATGTAACTGCTAATGGTGTTTCAAATTGGGCAACTAATATGTCACAATTTATGATGGCATCAGTTGCACTTTTGACATCTTCAATTGATAATGACTGATTAGCACCACCATGAATTAAAATAGTATTACTGCCATCTTTTTCAAGCATGATAAAAGCAGATCCGGTTCCAATATTATCACGTTTTTTAATATTAGTAATATCAACATTATCGTGAATCATTGCATCCAATAACATTTGCCCGTTTTGATCATCACCAATTGCACCAACAAATGTTGTCTTAGCTTCCATCCGTGCAGCAGCAATTGCTTGATTGGCGCCCTTGCCACCAGGGGCTGTGGTAGCATCATACATTGCCATAGTCTCACCTTGCTTTGGTAACCGTTCAATATGCATGATGGTATCAGCATTTAAGCTACCTAATACTGTAACTTTTCGTGTCATTACTTGACCCCTCCGTCTTAAAAATAAACTTTATTTTAGCATACCATACATATCCTTGTGATTGTCTGTATAAGCCACAACTTTTTAATCTAAGTCAGTACTTGGTCTATTAAAACACTTTTTAAAGCATTCCATGATTTCATCAGGCGTTAATTCAAGCTCAACTAAGCCTAATTTCAAATACGATTTGAACAAGTGTTTATAATCATCTTGACTATGCCTTAAATAACAGTTCCACGTCATTGTTTTTAAACCAAGATAATGATTATTTAAGTCACCATGTGGAAATTTAATTAATTTAGCAATCTCATCAGCTTCAATCACGACCAAATGCATCCATTGCTCAACTTGTGCCAACCATAAGATACTATCCAACCCGTTCACATAATCTGTAAGTAACTTTATCTTGTCAACATTTTGTTTTATTTCCCAAAATTTAAACCAACCAGCGTCATCTGCAACCCTGCTAATTAATACATCTAAATTTTCATAGCAAATTTTGCGTAAATCATCACCACGAAAGCGGGTATTACGAATGTTAGGTACAATCCGATGATACTCACGTGAAACTCGTAAAAGCTCATTTGTATCTAGCATAGTTAAATACTCCGTGGCTGTAAAACTTCGACTTTAACATCATCTACAATTGTTGGTTGTGCCGGTTGGATTTCTAAGATACTCCGATTTTCAAGATACCATCGTTGGATAAACGGAAAATTAACCAATACATTTAATAATGACGCTTTACCTTGAGCATCAATAACCTCAAAATGCCAATTACTATTTATCTGTTGATAATTATCATTTTGCAAGAAACGAACTTCCAATTCATCAGTAAGTACTAATCGTGCCCCAAATCCACTTTCAACAGGTTGCATCAACACATTAGCAGTTGCTGAAGCAATGAATAGTTTATCAAGAATCTGACTTGGTAAATCAAAACTAACTGTTTCATATTCATAATCATTATTTGTTTCCAAAATACTATAGTCAATTTCAAAGTCTAATGTTTTTGCTAAAACATTGGCAAAGTTAAGTAAAATAGTAATTACTTGATCACTTTCTGCTGGCAAAATTTTGGTTACAGGTTGTACCATAAAGAAATCTATAATATCTTGGCTATTAAATGTCAATTTATGAGCTGCAAAATCAAGATAAAATAGCTGTTTGTCGGATTCAATCTCTGTAAAATATGCTCCATTAACTGTTGCTTCACTAAATTGATAACGTACTTTAGTTCCAGTTCCAGCTAGAAAAACACCTAGTTCTTCATGATCAGGCGCACTCGCTAGACTAAAGTCATCAACGCCATTAATTTCTAATAGGCGTGTTGCAAATAATAAAAACCAATCAGCCGTACTATATTGATGTGGAAATTGAACTTGATTAGATCCAAGATTTAATTGCATCAAGCCTTGGATTGAACTTAAAAGCTCATTTGCGGAACTAGTCTGCAGAGTTTTATTTAATAACTCCGTAAATTCAAATCCAGTTTGTAAAGCTTGTGTAATTTCAGCATTATAATCAACTAGACTCTGACTTGGTAAAATCCCTGTAGGTAAATTTGTTTGATTATTCATAATCACCAAATGCCCCCTTTTCTTCTGTTGCAATCAAAGTCGCTAAGTATGAGGTATACAACTTATCTACTGCTGTTTCAAAAGCATCAAAATCTCCAAATTTTTCAACAATACTTTTATATTCGTAACTCAAAATTGTATCTTCTTTCGAATAGAATAGAATCTGATCATTGTTTTCAATAATTTGTGTACGTGCATTTTTTGCTTCTTCATCTTGGATTTGAAGTTCTTCAAGCTGCGCAACTAACTCATCACGCTGTTCTTTAAGCTTAGTATTTGCAAATAATCCTTGACGCGTATTGGTTACCTCATCAATTTGTGCTCGTAAGCTACCTTTTTGCATATCACGTTGACTTTGGCCATCTACTAATTCTTGTAAATGTTCATTGTTTTTAGTAAGTGTTGTAATTTTTTCAGTATTTAAACGTTTATTTTCTTTGGCAAGTGCGACAGAGTCAGTTAATTTTTGGTATTCAGTTTTATCAAAAATAAATTTAACATCTAATACATCTAAATATCCAAAACTCCGACGATCCCACCAATTACCAAAGTAAATTTGATATACACCCTCATCAATTTCTTTGTAATAAAAGAATGGGAATGCCACTGATAAATACGCAATTAATTTATTAGCAAGTAAGTGGCTTAATTGCGGTTTTAAATTTACTACCATCTCTGCTAAATCATCATTACTTTTACCCGGTTGTTGTAATACTTGCTGTTGATATTTTTTCCGTGCAAGTAACTCGAATACTAAGCGATCATCTTGGACAAGAATTGCTTGTCGAAGATCAGATAAGTATCCCAACTTTTCATCAAGTTTTCCGATTAATTCAGGATTTGTCGTTTTTGCATTTTCTATCATACTATTCACGCCCCATTTTTATTGATATCTCTATTCTACCAATAATTCATTAATTTGTTCGTTTGAATGCAATAAATTTAGTAAATTTTCGCTTATATATTTTTATTAATGCCTTTTGATGCGTAAAAAAAGACTCAAAGGCATCGCTACCTTTGAATCTTTTACGTCACATATAATACAGTAAGCCTTACTTGATTTAAAAATTAATTATTTAAACCCATTTTTACGTAATTTAGTAGCTTCAGCAATTGCATCAGTCCCTGGCTCAATGATAACATCACCAGCTTCAATTTCTTCAAGTGCTTGACCAATTGATTTAACTGAATCAAAGCGTTCTAAAGTTGGCTTAGCACCAGCTTCAAGTTCGTGAGCCCGCTTTGAAGCTAACGAAATTAACTTGTAACGTGAATCAACATTTTCCAATAATTTATCAACAGATGGGTATAAAATCATCGTTCTAATTCTCCAATCATTTCTGTATATTCTGGCATTACACGGTTTACACTTAAGTGTTCGGCACGAATAATATCTTTAATTCGATCAACTGCCAATGGTACTTCATCATTTACAACTGCATAATCGTAGTTTTGCATCATTTTAATTTCTGTAATCGCCGTTTCAATTCGTTTATCAATTACTTCAATTGAGTCTGTACCACGACCAACTAACCGATTTTTCAATTCTTTCAAATCCGGTGGTGTCAAGAAAATATAAACACCATCTGGCATCTTTTCACGAACTTGCATAGCCCCTTGGACTTCAATTTCTAAAAAGACATCATACCCTTCATCAAGAGTTTTATTAATGTATTTTAATGGTGTCCCATAGTAATTGTCAACATATTGTGCATATTCTAACATCCCACCATTGGCAATTTCAGCCTCAAATTCTGCTTTTGAAACAAAGTAATAATCTTCGCCATTTACTTCGCCCTCACGTGGTTGTCGTGTGGTCATAGATACTGAATAAACAAAGTCATTACCACCTTGTTCAAAAATTGCCTTACGGACAGTCCCCTTACCTACACCTGATGGTCCAGATAAGACGATTAGCATGCCGCGTTTCACCATTACGCATATCCTCCAATAAAATTGTCAATTAACTAAATATATTAGAATATGATACCATACCAAATTTAACTTTACTATGACAAACTGTTGACAATCGTTAGTAAATGGTCAACTTGACGATATGTTTCATCTAATTCACCCTGATTATCAATAACATAATCAGCCATTTTTCTTTTATCTTCAATACTTATCTGTGCTTGAATGCGTTTATTTGCTGCCTTCATTGAAAGTTTATCACGCAATATTAAACGTGATATCTGGATTGCAGGTGATACATATACAACTACAATGTAATCAACTGTACTTTCATAATTTGCTTCAAATAAAGTTGGTGCATCCAAACATACTAGTTGATAGCCTGCTAATTTCAGTTCTTTTATCCGTTGTTTAATAGCCTGTCGAATCGCTGGATCCATCATTTTATTGAGAATTTTTAGCTGTTTAGAATCATTAAATACGATTTCACCAAGTGCTGCCCTATTTAATGCCCCATTTGGCAATAAAATATTAGTACCAAAATATGCTACCAATTCCGCCAGTAATGGTCGGTCTGGCATCACCACTTGACGAGCGATGATATCAGCATCAATTATTGGTATATTTTTATCTGCTAAATATTTACTTACTGTTGATTTTCCAGTTGCAATTCCACCGGTTAAACCGATAATTTTCATGCTTTTCCTCTTTTATTGATGCACTTGCTGACATTGTGGACAATAAGTAGTCCCCCGTTGTGCAACCTTCATTTTCTGCATTAAAGTCCCACACCGTAAACAAGGCTCTCCATTACGTCCGTAAGCTTGTAATTCATTTTGAAAAGCTCCTGCCTCTCCAAATGCATTTGTATAAGAGTGTACGGTTGTTCCATGATGTTGAATTGCTCGCTTAATTTCATTAATAATATTAATTCGTAAAGCTGTAATTTCTGCAATTGTAATGGTATTTACGGGCTGTTCAGGGTGTATTTTGGTTTGCCATAGCACTTCGTCAACATAAATATTTCCTAACCCTGCTAGATTACTTTGATCAAGTAAAAAGGGCTTAATAATTTTACGTGATTTAGCCATAATTTCAATTAGATACGCGACTGTTAAATCATTTTCAGTCGGTTCAGGTCCCATTTTTTTAATTCCTGGTACCAATTGATTTTCTAATCCTGTCGGTACAAATTGCATTCGTCCAAACTTCCGTGTATCTAAATACCATAAATCAGTATTATGATCTAGGTGAAATACAACACATACATGCTTTTCAGGTGGTGTACCTGCTGGTACAGTATTATATTTACCTTCCATCCGTAAATGACTTACCAAAGTGGCATCACCACTTAGTCTAAATAGTAGAAACTTACCACGACGATCAATATTTTCAATAGTTCGATTAGCAAGTTCTTTAAGAATCATTGGCACGTCGCCTTCTATTGTTTTTGGCCATAATAACTCTACGGTTTTAATTTGCCGATTTTGAACTAGGCGTAGTAGTCCGCGACGTACAGTTTCAACTTCAGGTAATTCTGGCATTAGTTATCCTCATTTTCTCTTATTTTGCGTCAAACCATGTTGGACCATAATGACTTTCAACCTTTAATGGTACATCTAAGCTTACTGCAGAATCCATAATTTTAGGCACGAGTTCTTCAAGGATTGGTATTTCACTTGTTGGTGCTTCAAAAATTAACTCATCATGAACTTGTAATAACATTTGTGCTTGTAGCCCTTGGTCTTTTAATGCACTTTGCATATTAATCATTGCTAATTTAATGATATCCGCTGCTGATCCTTGAATTGGTGTATTCATTGCCGTTCGCTCTGCAAAACTCCGTAAGTTAAATGATTTAGCATTAATTTCTGGTAAATACCGTCGGCGCTTAGATAATGTCTCTACATATCCATTTAATTTTGCTTCAGCCACAACACTCTTTAGCCAAGCATTAACTCCTGGGTACTGTTCAAAATAAGTTTCAATCATTGTTTTAGCTTCAGCACGCGAAACTCCAATGCTTTGACTCAAACCAAAATCAGAAATACCATAAACAATTCCAAAGTTAACTGCTTTGGCCTTTCGTCGCATGTTACCATCGACTTCTTCATCTTTACTTAAACCAAAAATGCGTCGAGCCGTAGCTGCATGAATATCGTCATCTTCTTTAAAGGCTGCTTGTAAGTGTTCATCGCCAGTAATATGGGCAAGGACTCGTAGCTCAATTTGTGAATAATCCGCTCCAAAAATTTGCCAATCAACATGACTGGGTACAAAAGCCTTCCGTATTTTACGCCCCTCTTCCAAGCGAATTGGAATATTTTGTAAGTTAGGATCAACTGATGATAACCGCCCTGTTTGTGTTAATGTTTGCATATATCGTGTATGGATTTTTGAATCTGTACTATGAACCACTTTTAATAGCCCTTCAATATATGTTTGCTGGATTTTAGCAACCTGGCGATATTGAAGAATATCCTCAACAATAGGGGCTTCTGGTGCTAATTGTTCTAAGACATCAACTGCCGTTGAATAACCTGTTTTAGTTTTTTTGATAATAGGTAATTTCATCTTTTCAAAAAGGATTTCACCTAATTGTTTTGGTGATTGAATATTAAATTCTTCACCTGCTTTTTGATAAATTGCCTGTTCTAATTCACTTAAGCGCTCAATTAATTTACTTCCTTGTGCTTTTAATTGCTCAGTGTCAACCATAATCCCTGCTATCTCCATTTGGGCTAAGACATAGGTCAATGGTAATTCAATTTTTTCATATAATGGCATCTGTTCGTGATCAACTAATTTAGCCATTACTTTAGGTGTAAGTTGATTAATTGCATGGACTTTATTTACCAAATGTTTAAATAAAATCTCATCATCAGTTGGAATCGCAAATTTAGCACCTTTACCATAAACCGATTCATCACTTTCAATATCATAGTAATCGAATTGTTGTGCCAATTCACTAATATCATCAACGTTGGTATTTGTATCCAAAAGATATGCAGCTAAAATAATATCGGTTGCAATATTTTGTAATGTTATCCCTAAACGATTTAACAAAACAATTGTAGCTTTAGCATTGTATACATTTTTCTTAATAGTAGAGCTGGTCAATAAATCGCGAATAGCAGGTGTTAATAACCAATCAACACTACGGCCAACGAAATATCCTTGCTTATCATTTCCAATTGCAAAGCCAACCATTTCACTAACATGGTAATTAGGAGATGTTGTTTCTAGATAAAAGCTTACTTCTCCAGTTAATGCTGCCACTTCAGTTAGATTTGCTTCTGTGATAGCTTGCATTTTAATATCAGCTTGTTTTGGCTGCATATTATTCACATTTTTGCCATAGCCAGCAGCATGTAATTTAGCAAGTTGTTGCTTAAAATTAAGCATTTGATAAAACGGGATGATTCCTTCATAATCGGCATCACGATAATTAATATCGTCAATACCAATTGGTAATTCAATATTTGTTCTAATACGAGCTAAATCTTGTGACATAAAAGCTTGTTGTCGATCATTAATTAAATTTTCTTTCATCTTTGATTTTTTCAAAGCTTCGATGTTTTCATACAAGTTTTCGAGGGTATCCCATTCTTTAAGTAACTTAATTGCTGTTACTGGTCCAATTTTAGTAACTCCTGGATAGTTATCCGCTGTGTCACCCGTAAGTGCTTTCATATCAACAATTTGCTCAGCGGTTAGCCCATCATATTTTTCTATTACGGCAGCTGGATCAAATGTTTCAAGTTCTGTAACTCCTTTTTTGGTTACTAAAACCGTAATATTTTCATCAACCAATTGTAATAAATCACGGTCTCCTGTCACAATGGTTACCGCTAAATCAGCCTGTGCCCCTAATTTAGCGAGCGTACCGATGATATCATCAGCTTCATAACCTGGTAATTCATATGATTTAATACCATGAAATTCAACTAATTGTCTTAAATACGGAAATTGTTCTACCAATTCAGGTGGTGTTGATTGTCGACTTCCTTTATAGGAATCTAATTTTTCTGTTCGAAAAGTTGTTTTACCTGCATCCCAAGCAACAAGACAATAATCTGGTTGCATAGGATCAACTAATGTGTCTAAAAAATTATTGAATGCTACCAATGCATTAGTGTGCAAACCATCCTGATTTTTCATTCGATCCAATTGGGAATGCATTGCATAAAAAGCCCGAAAGGCTAAGCTGTTACCATCAATTAATAAAAGTGTTTTTGCCATTGCTCACTCCTTATGTGAATGTTGTATTTTATTTGAGTGTGCGCTTAAAAAACTCATCAGTTGTTGTTTTAATTTGAGCACTTGTAATTGTTACTATCGGTAAATTCTTGGGTAATGCATTAACAATAGTTTTACCATACTTTTTATTTACAATCCGTGCATCCAAAATGATGACCATTCCGATTGCATCAGGCGTCCGAAGAATTCGACCAATACCTTGACGGAGCCTCAGCGTCGCTTTGGGTAAGCTAAAATTATAAAATGGATTTCGATGCTGTTGTTCAAGTAAATCATTTTGAGCTTGTATTAATGGCGTATCAGGATTATCAAATGGTAGCCGTGTAATGACCAATAATTCAACTTCATCACTTGGCATATCAATTCCTTCCCAAAAGCCACCACTACCCAATAATATTACACGTTCTTCATCTTTAAATTTACGTAAGATTTTACTATTTGAACCGCTCATTCCTTGAGCTAAGATTGTAAAATGATGTAATTCTGGCATTGCATGCAACAACTTAGTAACTTGCTCTATAGTTGTTAAAGAATTGAATAGAATTAATGCTTTTTTAGATACACTAGTTAGTAATTGCCGAATTTGACGTGCTAAATAGTCACTATACATGAACTGATTAGTCTGTCGTGGATCAGGTGCATCATTAACTAGTACTAACTGAGCTTGCTTTTCATATGGAAAATCATCTGCAAATCGTTTAACTTTGACATGCTCCTTTGATAAATTTAGCTGATCAAATACATACTGTGATCGTGCTGAACTAAAAAGTGTCGCCCCTACGAAAATGGGTGGCTGAAAGTATGGATATATCTTTTCGGTAAAGAATCCTTCTGTATTAATTAATGAACTACTTAAAATCAGATTTGTTGTTTGATTTTGCGAATTACTATTTAACCAAAAAACCCCTTTATCCGGATTATCCAAAACTTGCGTGTGAAGCTCCCAAAAAACTTCTAACTGCTTTTCAAGTTGATTAGCCTCGGCTTGAAAAGCTGTCATTTGTTCAAAATCATTAACTAACCAACGCTGATTTTCAATTTCAAAGATATTGTTTAAACCGGCAAATGCTAGTTTTAAATCTGTAACATCATTTTGTAAGCGTGTAATTAAATCTGCATGTTGTTCAAAAAAAGTTACTATTCCCTGTGAACTAATCCGCTTTTCAAAACCTATGGGCGTTGTAACTAATTGGACATTTAACAAAAAGTGCCGATATAGCAACATCAACAATTGATTTAAATTTTCAGCGATACCTTGCGAAGCACTACTAATCTTTTTTAATAAATCATTATTAGCTGAGCTTCCTCGAAACATATCAAAAATATCTCGAGTATGATTATTTAATAACATCCCCTGAATTTGGGTAATACTTCGAAGTGCTGTTGAAAAAGAGAACTGATTTCTAGAAACATTTAAGACGCTAGGTGCTAATTGATGAGCCTCATCAATTATTAAAAATGGTTTTTCTACAAACTCTTCTGCATGTTGAACTAAAAAGGCATGGTTAACTACTAAAATATTAGCAGTTTTAATTTGACTTTGTTGACGCTCATGAAATGCTAGTTCACCAAATTCATTAATGTCATCTTTGCTTGTATACGCAATTTGTTGCCGAAAAAAGGTATTCGGATTACCAATCTGAATCTCGTCTAAATCACCTGTAGTAGTAATTGTCAACCAAACAATAATTCGCATCTTTAAAAATTGATCTGCATAATTTGGGGCTTTACTAAATAAAATATGTCGGAATTTTGTCAAATCTAAATAATGTTGTCGTCCTTTTAACATTACTGCTTGAATATCAAATGGTAACATTGGCTTTAATTTTTGAGCAATAACTTGCATAACTTGCTCTTGTAATAAAAATGTAGGGACTGAAATCACTGTTTTACGATCTGCTTGACTTAAATAAGCAAACGGTAATAAATAGCCTAATGTTTTCCCCATTCCTGTGGGTGCTTCAAGCATCATTGCCATACTATTGGAATGAGAAAAATTATTATAAATTAGATTCATAAATTTGGCTTGCTCACCGCGATATTCAATCTCACTTTTAAAAATCTGTTCTTTTGCTCGTTGCGTGTTTGGATATCTTTTGGGCTGCGATTGCTTTTTTATTACATTTCCCTCTGGCCTAGTAACTACTAAATCATTAACTACTACTAAATTAGAAGCCAAATTATCAGGATTTTGCTGTCTTTGTGTTACAATTGCGTCAAAAAATATGCTTGTTTCACGAGGTAAAATACTTGAAAATTTTTGCAATGTCTGTAACGTTATCAATGGCAATTCTTTAGCTACTTGCCATAGATCCATAAACAACCGGGCTGTTGCTTGTGCATCTGAATCTGCTCGGTGTGGTTGAAGATGTTTAATTGCTAGATATTGACTCAAATCAGCTAGGCGATATCCTGGTGCCGTTGGATATAAAATTTGTGCTAATGGAACTGTATCAATCCCTTTGATTTCAAGCGTGGGTAAGCCAACACGTTTAAACTCAGCTACCAAAAATGGGAAATCAAAATTAATATTATGTGCTACAAATATGGTATCTTGTAAGAAATGCCATAGCGTTTTTGAAACATCACTAAAAAGTGGTGCGTCTACAACATCTTCGTCGGTAATTCCGGTTAGTTGAACAACCGCTGGCGGAATTACTGTTTCAGGGTTGATATTAGTGGCGAACGTTTGAATAATTTTATTGTTTTGTACAATGACTGCACCAATTTGAATAATTCGGGCACCATCTTTAATATTTGTGCCAGTTGTTTCAATGTCAACAACTGCAAATTTTTGATTTTCTAATAACAAAACACTGCCTCTCCATCCTGAAATTTAGTACTAATGTACAATTATAAATACATTTTATCAAAAAAAACATGAAACTTGGGTGAAACGTTCCACAAAAAGTGGTTAGTTTTCCTAATTTGCGATAAAATAATCTAGGATTATTTCTATAACGAATAATAAATATTTAAAAATATGCTCTGCTCATGTATCTCAGAGTAATGAAAGAAGAACTAAATTTATGTTAACTAAAGCAATTGGACAAAGTCATGCCAAGGCTATTTTAATGGGTGAACATTCGGTTGTTTACGGAGAACCAGCGATTGCAATTCCGCTCTTAAATATTAATATGGTTGTATCAATTATTATCCGTCATGATCAACAGCAAATAATTAAAAGTCGATATTATAATGGTAGTCTTTCTGATTTGGCTGGTGCATATGAGGGTGTCCGCCAATTAATTGTATTTTTACTCGAAAAATTTAATGCCCAGGACTTAGGATTTGAATTAACCTTTAATAGCCAAATTCCTCAAGAAAGAGGTATGGGTTCGTCAGCGGCTACCTCAATTGCGGTCATCCGGGCATTCTATCAATTATTTGAAGAGCCCCTCAATCAAACAATCTTATTAAAAATGGCTAATATTGAAGAATCGATTACGCACGGTTCGCCAAGTGGCATTGATACTGCCACGAGTAGCTCTGAAGATCCAATCTTCTTTATTAAAAATAAGGAAGTGACACCTTTTAAAATTGATGTTCCAGGTTATTTAGTCATTTCTGACACTGGTATTATGGGCCAAACTGGTTTAGCAGTTAGCGCAGTAAGGCGTCTATTTGATGAAGAACCATCTAAAACCCGCCGACTAATTTCTAATCTTGGTGAGGCAGCCACAGCCGCAAAAGATGCCTTACAAACTGGAGATTTAGTTGGTTTAGGGCAATTAATGACTAAAGCACACTCTCACCTACGTGCTTTAGGAGTATCACACCCCCATCTTGAAACATTGGTCAAGACTGCGATTGATACGAATGCACTAGGTGCCAAATTAACCGGATCAGGAATTGGTGGTAGTATAATCGCACTAGCAAGAAACTTGACTGATGCTAAGCATATTGCTCAAGCGTTAAGTGAAGTCGGTGCCCAAGAATATTGGATTAGTCCGCTTGCTAATCAAATGAATACGGAGCAACTTACTAATGAATAAAGCCGTTACTGCTCGAGCGCATACTAATATCGCGCTGATAAAATATTGGGGCAAAAAAAACTCAGAATTAATCATCCCAACTACTAGTAGTTTGTCACTAACTCTTGATAAATTTTATACCGACACTACGGTTTTTTTTGATGATCAATTAGAACAAGATGAACTTTTTTTAAATAACACAATGATTAAAAATAAAGCTCTTACAAAAACAAGTGAGTTTTTAGATTTAGTTCGGCAAATGGCTGGAATAAAAGCGTATGCCAATATTACCAGTGTCAATCATGTGCCCACTGCTGCCGGTTTAGCATCATCTGCAAGTGGTTTTGCAGCTTTAGCAGCTGCTAGTAGTAAAGCTGCTGGTCTTGATTTGAATCGTAAAGATCTTTCACGATTAGCCCGACGCGGATCTGGATCAGCTTCTCGATCAATTTTTGGTGGCTTTACAGAATGGATTGCTGGTGAAGATGATTTAACATCTTATGCCCATCCCATTCAAGAAAATGTTACAATGGATATTCAGATGTTAACAGTTGTCCTAGATGGTTCACCTAAAAAAATTGGCAGCCGTCAAGGTATGCAACACGCAATTGCAACTTCACCTTTTTATGATACTTGGGTTGCCGAATCAGCTGTTGATCTAGTTGCTATGAAACACGCAATTACAAATAATGATTTCCAAGCTCTTGGCGAATTAGCTGAACACAATGCTTTACAAATGCACAGCTTGAATTTCACTGCTAAACCTGCCTTTACATATTTTAACGGTGATACGCTTAATATTTTAAACCTCATTCAAGATCTAAGACATCAAGGTATTCAAGCATACGCTACAATGGATGCCGGTCCAAACGTTAAAATTATTTCGCAAAGCGCAGATACACAAATTATTAGTAATGCTATCAAAAACAACTTTCCAAGTGCCTTGGTTGAAATTGCAAAACCTGGGCCTGGAATAAGTTATTTATAATAAGGAATAAAATATGCAAATCAAAGTACCTGGTAAACTCTATATCGGTGGTGAATATGCCGTCGTAGAACCTGGTCAATCAGCAATATTAGTTGCTGTTGATAAGTTCGTTTTTGCTGATATAAACGCAAGTTCTGTCGGTGAAATCCGTTCAACACAAGTTTTAGATGCCGTGATTAACTGGACACGAGTTAACGAGCATTTAATGATTCAAGTTGACCCTAATTTAGAATTTATTTCAGCGGCCTTACAAATTACTTTTAATTACTTCCAAAAACATAAATGGGCATTTGAAAATTTTAGTTTAGTCATCGATAGTCAGCTTGATCACACTAATGGTATCAAACTCGGCCTTGGTAGTTCAGCAGCAGTAACAGTTGCTGTTGTAAAAGCTATTTTAGCTTTTCATCATCGGAGTCTCCAAGCACTCGAAATTTATAAACTAGCTGCCTTAGCCCATTTTCAAGTTCAAGGTAATGGTTCGTTAGGTGATATTGCTACTAGTGTCTATACTGGCTGGATTTCTTACAATTCTCCTAATCGAACTTGGTTAACTGAACAAACTAATAACCTCTTAGATGGATCTTTAGTTGATTTAGAATGGCCAGACTTAAACATTCAATCAATTCCAACACCCCTTAACTTAGAATTATTAGTTGGTTGGACCGGTTCACCAGCTAAAACTAAGAACTTATTAAAAAAAGCCGCTTCTTATGCTGATGATACCGCTTATCGAGAATTTTTGGCCGGATCAAATGCAGCTGTATCAATGCTGTTAAATGGGTTATTAACTAATCAGTTTGATGATATCAATCGTGGAATTGCATTGAACCGAGAGTTTTTGTTAGCTTTAAGTGAACAAACAGATATTGAAATTGAAACTCCACTCCTCAGAACCTTAATTGAGATTGCAACGAATATGGGTGGTGCTGCTAAAACTTCTGGTGCCGGGTTTGGTGATAATGGATTCACATTAATCACCCCAACTGCCAATCGTGAACAAATTATTAACAGTTGGCAGGCTGCAGGGATTACTCCGCTAAGCCTTCAACCTTATACCAGTCCGACTATATTGCTTGAAAGTGAGGAATAATTATGGAATCTGCACATGCACATCGAAAAGACGAGCACTTAGCAATTACGGAAGCTAATATTCGTAAAGGTGGTCTAAATACTAATTTTAATGACTTGCGGATAATTCATCATGGGTTACCTGAAATCAATGTTGCTGATACTGATATTAGTGTTGCTTTACCTGATTTCAAATTACCCGTCCCTTTTTATATTGAAGCAATGACGGGGGGGTCACTTCGAACAGGGCAAATCAATGCGCAGTTAGCAAAAGTGGCTAAAGAAACTCAACTTGCAATGGCTGTTGGTAGTCAATCTATTACTCTTAAAGATAAATCCTCTTATGAATCATTTGAAGTGGTCCGTAAGTTAAATCCAGATGGCTTCATATTGGCAAACCTTGGAGCTGGTAAAAGTGCTCAAGATGCTCAATTTGCTGTTGATTTAATCAATGCTAATGCTCTAGAAATTCATATTAATGCTGCTCAAGAAATTGTCATGCCTGAGGGTGATCGTGATTTTATGTGGCTTGATAATATTGCTAGTATTGTTAATTCAGTTAATGTACCTATTATTGTTAAAGAAGTTGGTTTTGGCATTAGTCAAACTACGTTAAATAAATTGGCAGCCATTGGGGTTAAATATGTTAATGTCGGTGGCCGGGGTGGTACTAATTTTGCCGCAATTGAAAATCAACGTAACCACAAGACTAATTATGATTTTATGCTTGATTGGGGACAAACTACTTTAGAATCTTTAATTGAAGGTCAATTAAGTCCCACTGATATTACTTTATTTGCTACTGGTGGCATTAATAATCCGTTAGATATTTTAAAATCCCAAATTTTAGGTGCCAAAATGACCGGTGTAGCTGGCCATTTCTTGCATACCTTACTCTCAAAAAAAGAACATGGTTTAATTGATGAGATTCTAACTTGGCAGACTCAATTACACGAACTCTATGCTTTGGTTGGTGCTAGAAATCAAACCGAGCTAACCCAAATTGAATATATTCTAAGCCCTCAATTAGCTAATTATCAACAACAACGTATTATCAAATAATACAGCAACATCAAGAAAAATTTATTAAGTGAGGTATCTAATGAAAAATGCACTTGTTGTATATGCTACTATCACAGGAAATAATGAAGCTGTAGCCGATTTAATAATTAAAGATTTTCAAGAAAATAATATTAATGTTACTAAAAAAGAAATTTCATTATGCGATGTTCAAACGCTATGTAATTTTGATATCGTTGTTCTTGTGCCTTACACTTATGACAACGGTGCTCTACCTGAAGAAGGCTTAGATTTTTATGATGATCTAGCATTAATTAATCTCTCTGACGTCGTTTTTGGTGTCGCTGGCTCAGGTGATTTATTTTACGAATCCGACTATTGTTTAGCAGTTGATAGCTTTGCAACAGCATTAAGTGCAGCTCATGGGATTAAAGGTGTTGAAAACCTAAAAATTAATTTATATCCTGATACTACCGCAAGACAAGAAATTAAAGAGTTTGTTAAGCAGTTGTTGTTAACTACTAAAACTAATGTATCAGAATAGTAAAAAACGAGATGTCAATTGACATCTCGTTTTTTACTATTCGTACTTAAAATAATTGCAAAAAATGTATTTAAATTCCTTAGCCATGGTCACGACGTAAACGGCCAAACCACGCCTTAATACGAGTTTCTCCGTTTGCAGGCCGAACTTTGACACGTCCTTTTTTACGTGCCTGGCGCGCATAACCAACCGCATCAGAATACTTTTGTAACTTTCCTAATTCAAATTCATCACCATTGTTAACAGCAATTACTGAGTAGAAGTATAAATCTTCTGGTCGAATGAATTTTTCACTGTCTTCAGTAATAGTGCTAGCAATTAATGTTATCTTTTTGAGGGTATATTCATCCGAATTTGTTGATCTAATATGCCCATTGTCATCTTTATATCTTCGTTTATATGTGCCTACAAAGCCGCGTAATTGAATTTTAGATCCTCGTTGAAGTTTCATTCCGACTAAATAATGATAAAACTCCGGATTAGTTTTTAACCACAAATGTGTTGAAATAAAATGGCCTTTATTGTCATGGACATCCTCGACTAAAATTCGCTTCTGTTTATCGATAACTCGATAAACACCTGTAACTTCAATTTCTTCACCAAATAGCTCCGATAGATAAAGTCTGACTTTGTATTTTTCTCGCGTAACGACCAAAATACTATTCTCCTTTTTATGACTATTACCTTATTTTAATGGTGATTTATAAAATTTAAAAGAATTATTTTAAAAAAACAAAAATTATTTAATATTCATTTTATTTTTCTATATATTGATAATAAACTTATTTTCTATCTAATAATATCTGCATATCACCAGGCAATGGCGCTTTAAATTCTAATACTCGATGAGTAAACGGATCTTCAAAGCTTAAATAAAACGCATGTAGCGCTTGCCGTGTAATTCCACGATCAATCGGGCCTCCATAAACGTCATCACCTAATAATGAATATCCTAAATGGCTAAAATGCACTCGAATTTGATGTGTTCGGCCGGTATGTAATTGAATACGCACCAAAGTTGCATCAGGCGTCCGATCTTCAACCCAATATTCTGTTTGCGATGAGCGGCCATCCTCACGAACTTCACGCCGAATAAAATCATCGTCCATTCTTCCAATAGGAGCATCAATCAAATCATGGTCTAAAGGTACCCTACCACTAACTACTGCATAATATTGTTTATTCATTGTATGTGCTTGTAGTTGCTTATCCATCATTGCATGTGCGAAACGATGCTTAGCAATCAGTACCAATCCAGATGTAAATCGATCTAGTCGTGTGACAACGTGTGGAACCAAATCAGTAGCTCCTTGTTGCTTTAAATGACCTTTTACGCGATTAACTAAAGTATCTTCTCGATCTGCTCGTCCTGGAACAGTAGTCATTCCTGCGGGTTTATTAACGACTAAAAAGTTACGATCTTCATACAAGACATCTAATACACCATAACTTGTAGCTACGATATCATTATCTAGTTCAGGTGGCATAATAATTGTTACTGCATCTCCCTTTTTAAGAAAATCAACAGTTCGCCCATGAACACCGTTAACTAAAATATCCCCGCCATTATGTTTTATTTGCGAAAACATGCGGTGACTAACACCATGATTACCTAAAAATGATTTTACTTTCTGTTCAATATCGTTATCTTTTTTCCATGTAAATTCCATTATTTCTATCCTATTATTTTATTCCTTTAAATGGCCAATGAATGAATCATTCACCCGCCGCCAAAATTGCATGTGCCGATATTCTGCGAATGCTATACGCTGATTGGCAATACGATAACCGACCTCTTTTACTGCTTGTGAATTAATTAAATCTTGATCATATGTTAATATTAACCCATCTGAATCTCTAGGTACGATCTTAATAATTTCGTCAGAAGCTGTAACTAAAGGTGAACCTAAAGTACGATATACTTGATTATTAATTGATGCAAGTTCTGCCAATTGTAAAGCCGCTAAACTTGGATGTAAAACCGCTCCGCCAATAGCTTTATTATAGGCGGTTGAACCTGTTGGTGTACTAATAGCCATACCATCACCGCGGAAACGTTCAAACCATTCATCACCTAAATATACATCAGCTACAACAGTCCCCGAAACACGCTTAATCATACTTTCATTCAAAGCTAGCTTTACATCCTTAGTACCATCTAAATAAGTCACAGTTGTCTCTAAAATTGGATATTTGACACATTGTTGCTTATCATTGACTAATGATTCCACCAAATCTTCAATTTCATATTCGCGCCAGTCTGTATAGAACCCTAAATGGCCCGTATGTAAACCCACAAATCGAATCGTATCTAATTGATCTTGATATTTTTGAAATGCTCCTAATAGCGTCCCATCACCACCAACACTAATCAATACCTCTGGATACTCATTGTCTATGGGTAAATTTTTGGCAGCTAATAGGCTTGTCAGATTCTTTACAACTCGTTGCGATCGAATACTATTGTTTGTGTATAAACCAACTCGCATGTGCTGCTTACCTATTCCTCTTCTTTATTAGCTTGAATTTCTTTACGAATTTGTGCTAATTCTTCATCTATTTGATACGCTTGCGTTGCTAAAGTACGCAGATGCTCACTAATCTCATCAGTGAAACCATCATTATTTTTATACTTTAAAGAATGCTCAATCGTAGCCCAGAAATTCATTGCCATTGTTCTGACTTGAATTTCTGCTAAAATTTTTTTCTCTCCGGTAACTAATTGTACTGGATATTCAATCACAATATGATATGATCGATAACCTGATGGTTTTGCATTAGTAACGTAATCTCGTTCTTCTAAAATTTTCATATCAGTTCTTTGACGTAATATATGAACAATTTGATAAATATCATCTACAAATTGGGTCATTATCCTTAAGCCAGCAATGTCTTGTAAATCCTGTTCAATTCGCTCTTCATCAACATGCCGGCGAATCAATTTTTCTTTAATACTCTCAGCAGGTTTAACCCGTCCCGTTACAAACTCAATCGGTGTTTGTTGATTTAATTGATCAAATTGAGGTCGTAAGCCTCGTAGTTTTACCTTCAATTCAGCAACTGCTTGTTCATATGGTAATAAAAAACCTTCCCAATCTTGAATCATGGCAAGCCTCCAATTCGTCTACTTATAAAATTCCATTCTTAAATTATAGCACTCTCACCTCTATTTTTTATGTTCAAACTTACCAATCATACCAAATTTTTTAATTCGTAGGACTAATTAATAGCGTATTAACATATTCAGTGCTAAACTATGCTTTGAGCTAAAGTAAGTAATATTTTGCAAGATAATCCCCTATTTTTACTATTTTGTTATCTTGCCAAAGGAGGTTCCCCTTTTGTTAGAAGTCTTTCATTTTATTACCCCCCTGCAATTTGAAAGTTTTCAATCACAAAAAGCACTTACTCAAGTACTAAATACTCTCGATACTAAATACTCTTATCACATTTTGCCATTGATTACATTGGCAACCACAGATGCTGCGTATCATCAAAATATCGATAGTGAGACTCATATTCTTTCTCAAATTGATTATGCTCTTAGTCTTGATTTTGTTGCTATACTTTCACAGGGACGTTATCTAGCACGAAAGTTCTTACAAGCTATGCAAGAGCAAGTGTTAGTACGTCAAAACACCTATTCTGATTTGATGGTTGAACAGGTTCTTAATGATCTTGGTGCTGACTTATCAATGTTTGCTGAAGAACGGCAAAACAATGAAATTAGCAAATTATTGATTAAAAATCAGCAATTTGCTAATTACTACAATATTTCAAAAAATCCTTCTGCCATTATTTTTGACAGTAACAACGATGAAAATGGTATTATTATTGAAAATTTTGTTACTACTAACTTAGATGACTTATTCAATCAATATCTTAGTACGCAACAAACCACTTTGCCTTCACATTTAATTCTTCATCGTTAAGTTAATATAAACTATTTGGACCTTTTTTTAAAATAATTCTGTGCCCAACAGTATAAAATAGCCAAAGCTAAACTAACCAATACAAAAAACAATCCAAAACTTTGATTAAAATAACTTTCAGGCAATGCATTAATAATTGGATCTTGAACTGGGTAAAAAATCCAATCGTTATTACGAAAAAGCAATTTGTGAAAGGTAATAAAAAATTGATTAAATTGCATAATCATCACTGTAACTACTACAAAAATAACCGCAAAAACAGCTTGTAATGGCCATAATAAACGCCATTGCTGCTGTTTTTGATATAAATTTTTAATAAATAATATGCTTGGGGTTATTGTAATTAGCAAAATAATATAATTGATTAAAAACAATTTTTTAACTTCACGAAAATGCTCTAAACCATCTTTTGAATCTGTAAAATTATCCATTTTTAATTCACTAATCCACGGAAAATTTAAATACGCCATAAGTTGATGAAAGTTGTGCATCATCGTTTTTGCTGATAAATTAACTAAAGATAAAAAATCACCAAAAATAACATTAAGGTAATATAACCATGTACTATTAATTGTGATTGCAATTGCCAAAGCAATGATACACAGTAATAGGTTTACAAATCCTAGCCAAAATCTAAATGTACCAATCATTTAAACTATCTACCTCATAAGTTGGTTTTTTTGTTTGCTTAGCAACTTGGCTTTTTGTACTAATACCCGTATACGTAAGTAGCGTATCAACATGCGCATTAATTCCTGCTAAGATATCTGTTGCATAATTATCACCTACAATAAGTGTTTGTTCAAAACTACTTACTAGTCGTTGCATTGCTAATTCAATTATTTGACTACTAGGTTTTCCAATTTCAATCGGTTGCACATTTGTTGCAGTAATAATGAGCGCATTTAATGCCCCGGCACCTGGGATTAATCCACGTTCATTTGGAATATTAGTATCTAGATTAGTCGCAATGTACTTGGCCCCACGGCGTATTGCTAATGTTGCATCTTCAAACATTTGATAGTTTACTTGTGTATCCAATCCAACTATTACAACTTCAGGCTCCTTTGCTGTTAGTTGGAACCCAGCGTTACTTAAAGCTGATTTTAACCCAATTTCACCAATCACATATACTCGAGACCCTTTTGTTAATTTTAATGTATTAATTAAATAATCGGCAGTTGCCATTGCTGAAGTATATACTTGATTAGGCAATGTTGGAATCCCATGAACCTGCGTTAAAAATTCAGCAACCATTGGAGCAGTTTTAGTTGAATTATTTGTCAAAAATAAATAATCAATATTATGTATTTTTAAACGTTCAATAAACTCCTTAGCCCCATCAACTTTATTGTTACCTTGGTATATTGTGCCGTCAAGATCAATTAGGTAGCCCGTATATTTTTTCATATTAAATTACATCTATCCATTATTTTTCGTTCTTCTGTTGAATTGTAAAGTGGCGTTTACGTTGATTGGGCTTTTTAGTCGTTACTTTAGCATTAGCCTCAGATTTTTTGACCCCAACTCCATCACCAATAGGTTTTTTTACTTCTTTAATATCAGCACGTTGAGCGTGTTGGTTTGGCCGGCGGCGGCGACGTTTATTAGTTTGTCCTTCAACGTTGGACTTTTTATTATTACTATTTTGAGAGTTTTGTGCTACTCCATTTTTACTATTTTTATTGGCTGAACTTGGCCGTGAACTAGTTCTTCGTTGACTAGTTGGCTTGTGCGTAACTTCCTTGGCCACTGAAACTTCATTTTGATGATTACTTCGATTATTTTTTTTGCGCCGACGATTAGTTGAATTACTTGGAGTAGCCATTTCAAAATCAGTTTTACTTATAACTGGATTTTGATTCTGAATTACAAAATATGGCGCCCCAAAATTAATATATTCAAATAAATAATCTTCCAATGCATCAATTGAATTAGCTTTAGTCATATTCTTATTTTCGGGTGCATAAAATCCTTTTAACCGCAATTGATTAGCGGCAATATCACCAATAATATAGTCATATTTAGTTAAAATATCACTAAAACGGGCTTTAAATTTTAACTCATCAAAAGCATCCCGATAATTTCGTAAAATATTCATGGTCAAACCATTAACCATAAATTGATCAGTTCCTATATTTTCGAAAATAGTTGTAGCCGCACGTTGTGTAATCTGTTCTTCTGCTTTAATTTTTAATGATTCTCGATCCACTATTATTCCTCACTTAACTGGAAAATTTTGCATCAAATATTCAGCAAAATCTTCCCTTAACATTTTTTTCATAATGATTTTATTTTCACCAACTAACTCAATTGTTGGGAAAAATGGTAGATATTTATAATAATCCAAACTGACAAATTCATACTTTTTATTATCATCAATCAATTGATTGTGGTAAGTTAATTGCCCCTTTTGAATATCAATTTCCATTCCACGAAGTTGCAAATCACCAAATACTTTTCCTCTAAAGCCAAGTCCAACCATTGCAAATGAACTAACAAATTCAGAATTTTTATGAATTTCTTGTAATAAACGCTTCAATTCTTTACCAATTAAAGTTGTTCGCATTATATACATTTGATGTGGTAATAATGTTAGTAAATCAGCTTTAGTTACTATCCCAGCAGGTAAGTCTCCTAATATTAACCCTGTCGAGAGCATAGCTGCATTTATTCCTGTCTTAGCTGTTAGCATTGCGAATAATGCATCCATGAATGTATTATCAGTTCGCCGTAAAGTCATTGGTAGCTTGGCAACTTTAATTGTTTTTAATTGATTTAGACCACAATTTAATAAAGCTTCAACCTCACCAAAATCAGTTTTCTCCTCAGGCAAATCAGCTGTTTCTACTAACCGTGCTACCTTACTTATTATTTGATGGTTCTCTATTACTAAACTAATGTTACCAATATAGCGGCCCCATTTTCCAGCGGCAGCTAACAGTGTGTTATTGACCACTTCACCATTTTCAAGTCGATGGTGTGTATGTGCCCCAATTATTACATCCAAACACGAAAACATTTTCGCTAAACGTCGATCCTCATGTAAACCTAAATGCGATAATAAAATTATTACATCTGCTTTTACACTAATCTCAGGTAAAATAGCAGCTAGAATTGGTGCTACTTTACCAATTCCCCATTCACGTAAAGGATATGCTTCAACAAATGGTGCAGTCATTCCTATCAATGCAACTTGTGTACCATCAGGCATCTGCTTATAGATAACCTCATGACACCAAGTTGGACGTTCATTTGTTCGTAAATCTTTAATATTAGCGACTGTTACTGGAAAATTAGCATTGTGATATAAATTTTTTAACTTATCATGTTGTAAACTCAGGCCTTCATTATTGCCAATTGTCACTGCATCATAACCTATTTCATTAAGCAAACTAATGTTAGCTTTTCCAGCTGAAGCTTCCGTTAAAGGATGGACTAAATCCATTGCATCACCAATATCAACCGTTATAACACCATTTTGACCAAGACTCAATATTTTCTGTTGACTAGTTAAATACCGTCTAATTTTAGGCCAATTTTCAAAATGTGAATGTATATCATTGGTATGCATAATTGTTATAATGCTTTGTTCTGCCATTAAGAAGCCTCCAAAGATTGATATGTCTTATTATAACAGACAAATAACAAGTTTGTTGTTTGTCATTTTCAGTAACTTTTATAGAAGAAAAACTTTTATTATAAACTTATATAAGTTAAAATGACTTAGTGCCATGCACAAATAAACAGGGTAGAATATTGCGCGTTAAGTGTTGTGGAAACGGAATGTGAGCCACAAACGAAGGATTTTTCCGCGGTGCAATATTCGCATTCACTGTATTTTTCTTGTATAGTGGAACCCTCCAATTTTAGGAGGTTTTCAAAAATGAAAACATTTACGTTTGGATATCCGCAATTATCCGCCAAGGCAATTGCTCTTTTAGGTACTTTATCAGCTTTACAACTAGTTATTAGTCGTTTTACTTTTGGAACAAGTTTCCTAAAAATTGCCTTTACTTTTATTATAATCACTTTAATTGCAAAATGGTTTGGTCCTATCCTTGGAACTATGGTCGCTATTATTAATGATTATCTCGGAACTTTAATACAAGGGAGCCCATTTTTTATCGGTTTTACCTTGTCAGCTATTTGTGCAATGCTAATTTACGGTATTTTTTTCTATCAGCAACCAACAGTAAGTTGGAAACGCGTTATCATCGCTAATTTTTTGGTCCTTTTAATTTCAGATACTCTACTTAATACTGGATCTCTGATCATGATTTATCATCTTACTGGTAATGCAGCAACCAAATTAGTTGAATTACGCTCAATTAAAGAAATTATCATGTGGTTTATTGAAGTACCAGTAATCCATTTTATTTTAAATAACCAACAACTTGAAAAGCTACGTCAACGTGCCTTGGGGTAGTCTACTTTAAAAATAAAAATTCCAGATGGAAATGAGAATCATTTCTATCTGGAATTTTTATTTAAATAGTATTTACGTCACAACTATGCTTTTTATCAAAAGTACATATCTACTATGTACTGCAATACATTAAGCTAAACGATAAACTTTGCTATATATTTTAGTTTGTAGTGCTAACCAATATTTTGGATTTAAAGTTTCACCAGATGCTAATAATAAAATTTCCTGAGGCGTCTTAGAGGCACCATATTGCCAAATATGTTCCTTACGCCATGTATAAATTGGTGTATAGTCTTTACTAGCAAAAATTGCAGGTAAATCCAATTCCTTACTCATAGCATCAAAGAATTGTGCAGCATATAAATGCCCCAAAGCATAACTAGGGAAATACCCAAAATCTCCACCAGCCCAATGAATATCTTGTAAAATACCAACTAAATCATTAGTTGGTTCAATTCCTAAATACTCAGCATATTTAGCATTCCATAAAGCTGGTAGATCGGCTACGTTTATATCATCATTAAAAATGGCTTTTTCAATTTCATACCGAATAATAATGTGTAATGGATACGTTAACGGATCGGCTTCGGTCCGAATTAACGTTGGTTTAGTTACCATCCATGCACGATAGAAAGTATCAAAATCAATATCAGCAAACGTATTACCCGTATATGCTTGTAACAACGGATATTCATTACACCAAAATTCTTCTGAACGTCCTATTATAACTTCATTAAACAATGATTGTGACTCATGAATACTCATAGCCATATCTTTTTCAAATGGGGTGTAATCAAATTCTGGGCTAATATTTTGTTCAAATAATCCATGACCAGCTTCGTGTAAAATTCCTAATACGGCCATTTGAAAATCATGTTCATCCCACCGCGTTGTAATCCGGGCATCGTTACGATTCATTGCTTCCATAAAGGGATGAATCGTATCATCAAGTCGGCCCTTCTTCAATGAATAGCCTAATTTTTGGGCTAATTCCATTGAAAAATCACTTTGGGCTTGTTTAGCGACAAATCGACTAAGAATTTGATTGTCAGGTGCTTCACCGTGAGCTAATTGGGCTTGTAATTCACTTAAGCCCGCCTTTACCTCACCAAAAACTTGATCAAGTTTAGCAACCGTCAATCCGGGTTCATATTGATCTAGTAACACATCATATGGTGTCGTGCTACCTTGATCCCAAAGGCTAATAAATTGCTTTTTGTACGTAATAATTTGGGCCAAGTATGGTGCAAAAATTGAAAAATCTTTGGCGGCGCGTGCCTTAGTCCAGGCATCTTGGGCTAAAGAAGTAATCTTTTGATATTCAATAAAATCGGCCGTAGGAATTTTCGCATTCAAGTCATATTTCTTACGTTCATGAATTACCAATTGTTGCCCTAAGGCTGAAAGTTCAGCTGGATGTGCTTCAAAATATGTCAGCATATCCGCATATTCGGTGCCGGTTTGAAGGGCAAAACTTTTTCCAGCAAGATAGCTTAATAATTCAGCCCGAAATGGAGCAGCATCTTCCGGCATGCCCGTTAATGAGTCCCAGCCTAAAAGGGCTTGGTTTTCTTCTAATAATGAAATTTCTTTTAAGACTGCTCGAAGGTCATTTTCCGTATATTTTCCCACAATGATTCCTCACTTTTAAATTAAGATGTTCTCATTTTATCATATTTAACCATAAAAAAAGCATGCAATTATGCATGCTTTTTTAATTATTTATTTTTAAGTGCTTCAACATCACGAGCAATCATTAATTCTTCGTTAGTAGGAATCAAGAATGCTTTAACAGTTGAGTCGTCAGTTGAAATTTCACGTTCAACTCCACGCACGTTGTTCTTTTCAGCGTCAATAGCCACGTTGAAGAAAGCTAAGCGTTCCGTAATTGCTTCACGCACGTTAGCAGCGTTTTCACCGATACCAGCAGTAAAGGTAATCGCATCAACGCCACCCATTTCAGCAATGTATTGACCAACGTATTTAACAACACTGTTGATGAACATATCAATTGCTAAAGCCGCGTGATCATTTGTTTCAACAACGTCTTCTAAATCACGCATATCTGATGAAATTGTTGAAACTCCAAGTAAACCTGATTTAGAGTTAAGGATCTTCAACATTTCTTCATTTGATAAGCCTTCACGTTCTTGGATGTAGTAAACCAATGATGGATCAACATCCCCTGAACGAGTAGCCATCGTAACCCCAGCAAGTGGTGTGAATCCCATTGAAGTATCAAATGACTTACCATCTTTAACGGCTGTAATTGAAGCACCAGCACCAAGGTGTAAAGTGATGATCTTCAAATCTTCAAGTGGTTTACCCATCAAAGCAGCTGTCCGTTCGGCAACGTAACGGTGTGAAGTACCGTGAGCACCATACTTACGAGCACCGTAACGTGTGTAGTATTGGTATGGCAAGGCGTACAAGTAGTTAACTTTTGGCATTGTTTGGTGGAACGCAGTATCAAAGACTGCAACAGAAACGGCGTTTGGTAAAAGTTTCTTGAAAACCCGAATACCCATCGCGTTCGCTGGGTTGTGTAATGGAGCGTAAGCTGCTAAACGATCGATTTTTGACAATACATCATCGTCAACAACAACTGAGTGGTTAAACCATTCCCCACCGGCAACAACCCGGTGACCAACACCAGTGATATCTTCGAAGTCTGCAATAACATTCAAGTCCAAAAGTGCATCCAAAATCTTTTTGATGGCAACTTCGTGGTCTTCAATATCTTCAACTGTTTCAAATTTTTGACCGTCACCATATTTAACAGTTACGATTGAATCGTTTAAACCAATTCGTTCGACTTGTCCTTTTGCGATAACTTCTTCAGCAGGCATTTCAAGTAATTGAAATTTTAAAGATGATGAACCTGCGTTTACTGCCATTGTTTTTGCCATTTTTACGGCTCCTTTTAGTTAATTAAATTTTATAATGTAGTAATCCATTGATCTAATTCAACGAAAAACTTTGGTAGTGCATCTTTTGCTTTTAAAGCAGGAACTTGAGCCAACAAAACTTGTGCTGCTTGCTGAGCATTGTTCCCTTGCCGTTGCACAATTAGAAGTGCCTTGTCTGCTTTTTCATTTTTAAATGTTGATGGTGCAAATTTAATAATCCCTTGGACATACACAGTTTGTGTAAGTCTACTCAAAAAATCAGCTGCATTATCAGTTTCTAAGATATTATTTGGGACAACATAAATTGCTATTCCAGCTGGCTTTAAAGACTTATTTGCCGCATAAATTATCTGGGTGTCTGCAGCGATTGCATCAGTTTGATGTAATAATGGAATGTCAGCTACTATAATATCAGCTACTGGTAATTCAACATCACGGGCATCCCCTTCGATTAAATTATTAGTGATATGTTGCAAATCAAAACTTATGCCAGTTAATGCCAATAAGGTATCATCAATTTCAACACCATTAACACTTGCCAACTGGTTAGATTCTTTTAGATAATTTACGACCATTGCTAATAAATTACCGATTCCAACAACCGGATCTAACACATCAACCTTTACATTTGGCTTAACTATTTTAGCTACAATATAAGTAACTAAAGTCGCAATTGAATCAGGTGTTTGATGGTGCGTAGCTTGAATATTATCGACTTGAACCGCCCTTAAGTAAGCTAAACCAATCCCTCGCCGAATATCATCAGCACTATATTTGTCAAGGTTTATTCCATTAAGTAACGTTTTTAAACGTTCAGCGACATTAGGTGACGGTTGATTATTTTCAACCTGAATTGTTTTTTGTAAAATATTTTCACAAATTTCAATTAGCGCCTCAAGATATGAGCTATCTAAATCCTCTGCTAGTAATTGACTTGCTTGATCAAGTACTCGATATAATTCTTCGACTTGTGCTTGCTCCAATTACGCACCTCCTATCTTTATTAATTTTTAATTGACTTAAACTTAATTGTTACATTCGATAGTTTACCACATAAAGAGCATACAATCTATGGTTCTATCCTCTGTGGTAGAATAAATTTGTGTTCAATGCGATCAGCTTTATTAATATTAAAAATAATTGTTTCATTCACCACTTTGATATCCATTTTTTTAATGCTGAATTCACGTTGCTGACTACCAGATAAAATTTGTATTTTGATTTCATTTTCTGCAATTTTCATTTTATACGCTAGCGAAATTTCTTTATATAATTGAATTTGTTTTTGATAGTTATAGACTTGCCATAATTGAACACTAGCAAGGATAAATAAGACTATCCCTAATATTCCAAGTGCAAATCCAGGCTTACGGCCGTTGCTTTTCAAGTAGCAGATAAGCTTCATTACTTCCTCCGTCTTTATAGACTACCTTTATCCAAATACGATGTTGACGCTCTTGGAACATAACTTGCTTAACGTTAAAAACAATTGGCATATAACCGCCATTTTCACCACTTAAATACAGTGCGTTTGTACTCTTAGTCATCTTTAACACATATTCTTTTCGAGATGATACTGAGCGTGTTAATTTTAAACTTTTGCCACCATCTATTATTTCAATCCATTTAAATGCGTTATTTGTTTCTTCAAGTGACCAAATCATATTTTGCCACGTTAAATTAATGGGATTATTTAAAGTAGGATGTTTTTTTATCGTTGGTATTGCAAAATCTACAATCATAATTATAAAGCCAATAATTATTAGGCCAATACAAGCTTCAATTAGTGTGAACCCTGGTCTGTGTTTGTAAATACGTGTATAATTTCTCATCGCTTTGCTCTTTTTCTATCCTCAATGATTGTAAGTGTCCCTCTTGTTGCTTAATTTGTTCAATCATCTGCACATGGGTAGTAAGATACCATGTAATGGTCACAATAATGATAATCAATGTCATCATTGATTCAATCATGATATAAGCCGGCCGGTATAGGTTCAAATTTATAAGCCCCCCATTCTAACCCAAAATTGAGTTGATACTCTTTTTTTCTACCATTTTCCATAACACTAAAAGTTACAACTTCAAGATTTGTATTTTGCTTACTAAATAGTAAGGTTACTGGTTGCGGATTTTCCAACTGTATTGTAGCGGGATATTTAATTATTTTCTCGTAGATTTTATTATCTGTAATTATCATTTGCTTACGGGTAAAAATAATTGTATTTATATAATTATTAATTTTAGCCTGAGTTTGAGCATTCCGAATTTCTAAATCTAAAGTTTGCCAAAAACGAATCTGCTCATTTTTAACGTTCTTTGGCTGGATATAATAATTAAAAAAGCTAACCCCCGCAATAATTATTAAAACAACTACCATTTCTATTAGTGTTACGGCCGGCTTTTTCATGGTCTTTTTGCCGGCCCCATAACATGATTATTATTATCAATTGAAATTTTAGCACTGCTAGCTTGCCTTTCTTGTTCATCTGTTAAATAATTTTGTTGTACCAAATCATCCATTGTGACGATTTTTTCACCATTTTCAGCTACATATAAGTCAACTTGTGTCTGAATCATTTTTACCATCGCCGTTGTTTGTCAGTTACTAGCACTATCTCTAATTTTACTTACATTCGGAATAACTAGTAACAATAATAAGCCGATTATTAATAATACTACTGTCATTTCAAGTAATGTAAATGCTCGAGAACGCTTTATATGTGTGTAATTTATTGGATTCATTTAAATTCTCCTATCATTTTATACATTGGTAATAGCATAGCTGCATACATACTAACTATGCCAATTGCAATTGAAATAAACATTATTGGTTGGATCATCGCTAATAAACGCTCATATTTTTTAATTAATCTTTGAAAACTAACTTTGCTGTATGCCAACAAATCATTTCCAACTTCAATATTTGTTTTGCCACGGGTAAAAAATAATGCAAACTCCTTTGGAATATATGGTACTTCACTAATAAAACTTGCCATATTTTCACCAGCATTACTCTTTTGCTGAATAGTTACCCCAATATGGTGAAGTAGCACTGTATTAGGTAGTTTTAAAAATAACTCGCTAATTTCTTGATATGAATGTCCAGCTTGTAATAGCAATGCCATTGTAAAGCTTATTTGATAACTAACTTGTTCTTTTATAATATGGTTCACAATTGGTAATTTTATATAAAGCTTCATTTTTTGTGGCACTGATAAGCGGCGAAGCCAATAATAGCCAATTATCATCATTAGTGAGCAAATTAAGAGTGTAATGACTAAGATATCTGTATGCATCATGGGCATTTCATCAATCGTATCCCCTTTTAACTTTATTAATTGTTCAATAAAATAAAAGCGCAAGAAAAATCCAATAGCAATCAACAATACAATTAAGACTACCGGATACTGCATCAATTGCTTTAATTTACGACGCTGGATAAATCTTTGCTGTAAATTTTGGGCAATAATCGATATTGTATTAGCCAACGATCCATGTGCCTCAGCAAGCTCAAGCTGCCAACTTATCTCCATTTCAACAAATGGCTCAATACTGTTAGCGAAACTTTGACCATTAGCCATGTCCCTATGCATTGTCTCAACTACACTTTTATATCGTTTTCCCTTTAATTTTGTCATGAATGCTAAGGCATTTTGTAACTGAAATCCTGCGGCCAATAAATCTGCTGTCAATTCAAAGAATATTACTTGTTCTTTAAGCGTCAAGCGTTTTGAAGTTTGCAAAAGTTGTTGTGGTAATCTTATTTGCGGCCAATGCCTCCACCAATTTTTCATGCCATTTTTCTCCTGTATTTTCCCAAATATCGTGTCCATAAATTTGTACTTGTAACGCACGTAAGTTAGATTTTAAATCAGGTAATAGACGTTGATATGTTATTGATTGCAAACTGGCTGATAAATATGCCCTATTAACACCCATTTCTAATAAACGCATATTCACATTATCTGCTGATAAGGCATGAATTGTAGTTAACACTGTATGACCACTTAATGCTGCGTGTATTGTTGCTTGGGCGGTTTGTGTATCACGAATTTCACCAATAACAAAAACGTCTGGTCGATGTCTTAATCCACTTTTTATTAAATTAGCATACGTCATATTAGCTGTATCATTAACTTGAAGTTGAATTAGATTAGGATTATTAATTTCAACAGGATCTTCAATTGTCAAAACAATTTTATTTCGTTCAACAAGTGCTTGTGCTAATCCATACATTGTAGTTGTTTTACCACTTCCCATTGGGCCAGCTAAAATGTGTAATCCGGGTTGTTCAGTTCTTTTGATAAGCCTATTAAATTGTTCAGGGAAAAAATAACTGGGCTCTAAAGCATGACTTTCATAAATAAAACGGCATACTAAAGTTTCTCTTTGTTGATAATCACCCACAGTTGAAATGCGAAAATTAATTTGTTCAAAATCCGATAATGTAAAATGTCCCGTCTGTGGTCGTCGTCGTTCTGTAACATCTAGATTCGCCAAAAATTTTAAATAGGTGATTAATTGTGAACCCATCGCAGTTGAAAGTATATTTTTTTTAATGACTTTAGTGGATGTTCTAATCATTAATTGATATTCTCCAGATGCTAATGGCACAAAATAAATATCACTAAGGTTAGTTTCTAAATACTCTGTAATGATTTGTTTAAAAAATGTTTGCACTGTGCTCATATATAGTTCTCCTTTATTATTTTTTATACTCATATAATGTACGCATCTATTTTTTATAACGACAAAAAAGCACAGAAAAAAATTTTCTGCGCTTTTTTTAAGTTAACTATTAAATTTTAATTGCGTTCTTTTTTGCCCCAATATTGGAAAAAGTCAGTCCGTAAAGCACCATTATATAATTTACGTTTTTTAGTTGCACGTTCACCATAATATTTCTCAAATTCTAAATCACTAGTCAAAATATATTTACTCCATGTCTGCATTGGTCGATATACTTGACCCATCTCTTTATAAAGTTGATGGACTGCATCAGCATCAAGAAGTCGTTCACCATATGGTGGATTAGCGACTAAAATACCATTTTTCTTGTCAGTATGCCAATCTTTGGCCGCCAACTGCTTGAAGGTAATGTCTTGTGCTAATCCTGCCTCAAGAGCATTAGATTTAGCAATTGCGATCATATTTTCATCAATATCGTATCCTGTAATATCAAGTTCAATATCATAATCGGCAGCTTCATCAGCTTCTGCCCGTAAATCTTCACTAATTTGTTTATCAACCCAATCCCATTTTTCAATCGCAAAATCACGGTTAAATCCTGGGGCAATATTACGGGCAATAAGTGCGGCTTCGATTGGAATCGTTCCTGAACCACAGACGGGATCCACAAATGGTTGATCAGGGTACCAATGGGCTAAAGTTACTAATGCAGCAGCCATATTTTCTTTTAATGGTGCCCCCCCTTTTTCCGTCCGATAGCCTCGCTTGAAGAGTGAATCACCTGTTGTATCAAGGGTAATCATGACGTGATCTTTGTTAATCATTACTTCTAATTGAAATAATGAACCTGATTCAGGTAACATTGTCCGCACATGATATTCTTCTGACAACTGACTTGCAATCGCTTTTTTAACAATCGCTTGCGCTGTTGGCACGCTGTGAAGAACAGAATTGCGTGAACGGCCTTGTACAGGAAATTCAGCATCAAATGGCAATAATTCATCCCATTTGTAAGCTTTAGTCTGCTCGAAAAGTTCATCAAAAGTAACTGCATCAAATTCAGTAACAACTATTTTGATTCGATCGGCTGTTCGTAACCAAAGATTAGTCCGAATAATATCTTTTACTGTTCCTTGAAATCGAACGCGACCGTTTTCAACCTCAACATCATAGCCTAAATCACGTAATTCTTTACCAACTAGTGCCTCAATCCCAGCCGCTGCTGTCGCCATTAAATTAAATTTTTTGTCATTCATTTATTTACATTCCTATTTGATTTATTTGATAAATCTATTTTACCACAAAAAAAAGCCCGCCGAAGCGAGCTGCATGGATGTGAATTTCTGTAAGCCACGTTATGTTCTCACTTAACTTCATGCATAATTAAGCAAGTAGTAATCATCTATCTTCTAGTAATTATTATTACTAACACGACCATCGTTTCAATTCACTAGGCCGAGCTCCCCTACCATATGTTTGGGTTTCCCGCTTGAGGGGTTTACCGCGTTCCACCTGATTCGTTTCCAAATCAGCATCGTCACTGTGGCACTTTCAGGAATACTTGGGCATAGCCAAAGCCTTAGCCGTTTTTTCCGCCGTCACCATAAATGGTGCCCCGGTTTATTTTTTCGCCGAGCACAAACACTACAAGCATCGCAGCTTGTGCGAGCATGGACTTTCCTCACATAAGTTAACTTATGCGCGATTACTAGAAATTCACACGGTAATAAACATTATAGCACAAACTAAATTAAATGTGAACCACTGTTTTGTTGTTCATCAACTTGCGCCCCAAACACTCGACGTTCTAAGTTACTTAATCGTTTAAGAATATCCATATTTGTTGTCCCAGTTGCTTGTGGCGTAACTGTCTTTTGTGACCCTGCCACTGCTAACTGTTTGTTTAATTCTTCAATTTGTGAACGTAAGCGACGATTTTCGTCTTCTAGTTCATTCTGAATTTTATTGAAAGTATCGTAATCCTTAATAATTTCATCCAAAAAAGTATCAACGTCTGTAGGATCAAAGCCACCACCCATACGTTTTGGCTTAAATTCCTTTCGTACAATATCTTGTGGAGTTAATCGCAAATTTTCCATTAATCTCATTAATCCTCCGTATTCAGTTCTATTTTATGTTAGCAAATTTAGCTAAAAAATGCTATTAATATTAATAATTCTTATCACTTTCTTGCTCCTCGCCAAAAGCAATAGCAAATTCTTGCAAATCATCAAATGAAACCGTTTGCCAAGTATAATTTTTTGAGATTTGTAAATTGGTTATAAGAGCGTAATCATGTTTAGTTTTACCTTCAAATTCCGGATCATATATCATTAATGCACAATCTGTGTGATTCACCATAAATTTTTGATAACCTTTTAATTGACTTGGATTTTGATACTCTTGCATTGAGACACTAGCATAATAATCGACTTGAGTTTTTAATTTTGCTAACTGCCCTTTTTTCTCGTCATTCCAATTTTTTTCAATATTTAAATATGGAGCCATCATTGCTATTTTAACCGCATAATCTTGCTTTAATTCATTGACAACTTCGATAGTCCACTGTTCAATTCCTAATTGTGGACCAGTTATTACCCAGTCTACACCTTGTTCAAATTGCCTAATTAATTCAGCTTTCAGAGCATATTTAATTATTTTGATTTTTGGATCGTCTTTTTTAAAAATGCCTAATTCATAAGCACGATAACCTGTTACCCACAGTCTAGTCATAAGTTGTCTCCAATCACTAAGTTCTTTAATATTTAATTATGGCATATTGCCATTTAACATGTTAGTTGTAAATTTGGTATAATAAATCGGGTATAGGTATAATTAGAAATGGGGCGAATGATGATTAAGTATCCTAATGGCAATATATTTGCCGCACCTAAAAGTTCAAATTCTTCACCACAAGTTATTACTCATAGTAAACGAGGAATGACTCTTGAGGAAACGATTAATGCAGCTAATACCTTTTATTTAAGTCGTGGTATTGCAGTTATTCATAAAAAACCAACACCAATTAATATTGTTAACGTTGCTTATCCAAAACGCTCTGCGGCTAAAATTAACGAAGCATATTTTGCACAAGCATCTACAACCGATTATAATGGGATTTATCGAGGATTTTATATTGACTTTGATGCTAAAGAAACGCAAAATAAATCAGCTATCCCACTGGCTAATTTCCATGAGCATCAGGTGAAACATTTAGATGCTATTATTAAGCAAAATGGAATTGGCTTTGTAATCATCAAGTTTGCGGTGTACAATGAATCTTTCGTATTACCTGCCAGTGACCTTATTACTTTTTGGCAACAAAGTCAATCTGGTGGCCGTAAATCAATTCCTTATCAATATATTAAGGAACATGGTTTTACTATTTCTTCGGGATTAATTCCTGAATTACCTTATCTCAAAGCGGTAGATGAATTAATTGCACAGCAAATTAATTAGTCTACCTTGCTTATCTAACTAAGACTTAGGAGCAAAAATATGTCGGAACAACAAACACAATCACGAATGGCTAGTAAAAAAAAACCTACTGTTCGTAAAAACAAGCAGTCTAATAAAAAAAGACGTCCACTTGCAACTTGGGAGAAAGTTTTAATTTCATTATTTGCTTTACTCAATATCGGGCTTGTTGCTGGAACCTTACTTTTCTTTTATTATGTAAGTTCAGCTCCTGTCATTACCCAGGCCAAGTTAGCATCTAGTAATTCAACAGAATTTTTAGATGCTAACGGCCATGTTATTTGGACAATGGGGTCACAGAAACGCAACTATGCAACTGCTAGCCAAATACCGGATCAATTAAAGGAATCTGTTGTTGCAATTGAAGATCGTCGTTTTTATCAACATGGTGGTATTGATATTCGTCGAATTGCAGGTGCTACTTTTGCCAATATAACAGGGTCTTCATTAGGTCTCCAAGGTGGATCGACTTTAACACAACAATTAGTTAAATTATCGGTCTTTTCTACTGCGGCATCTGATCGGACAATTAAACGAAAAGCTCAAGAAGCATGGCTTGCAATGCAAGTTTCAAAGCATTATTCAAAAAATCAAATTTTAACTTTTTATATTAATAAAGTTTACATGGGTGAAGGTGTCTATGGGATGAAGACGGCTGCTCGTTATTACTTTGGTAAGCAGCTTAACCAACTATCAATTCCCCAATACGCACTTCTAGCTGGGATGCCTCAATCTCCAGTACGCTATGATCCTTACGTCAACCCAAACCTTGCTAAGGAAAGACGTGACACTGTCCTAGATGCATTGGTAAGTAATAACAAGCTAAGTGCTACACAAGCACAACAATTTAAACAAGTACCTGTTACTGATGGCCTTTTGAAAAAGCATCCAACGATTGGTGGTGCAACACAACCTGCTACTCAGCAAATTGTCGATGCATATGCACAATCAGTTCTTGCTGAATTAACCAAAATGGGATATAAACCAGAAACTGATGGCCTTAAAGTTCATACTTATTTAAATCTTGATTTACAAAAACAAGCTTATAATGTCGTTAATACTAATGATTATGTTAATTTCCCAAATGCTAATCTTCAAGTTGGGCTAACAATGACTGATCCTAATAACGGTCATGTAATTGCCCAAATTGGTGGTCGGCAACAAACTGCTGCTCTTGGTTTGAACCGTGCTAATCAAACTAATCGCTCAGCTGGTTCTACTGTTAAACCTTTCTTAGATTATGGTCCAGCAATTGAATACCTAAACTGGCCAACATACCGAACCGTTGTAGATAGAAAGTATTTCTATCCAGGTACTAATACCCAGGTTCATGACTTTGAACCAAATTATGTTGGTCCAATGACTATTAGAAATGCTTTAGCAGAATCACGTAACGTTCCAGCAGTTGAAGCTTTACAAACCGTTGGCCTTAATCGTGCGAAATCATTTATCAAACGATTTGGTTTAAACAATCCATTATATGCATCTTCTGCACTAGGTATTGATATTTCAACACTTCAAGAAGCTAGTATTTATGGTTCGTTTAGTAATAATGGGATTTATCATACGCCTGAATTTATTCAAAAAATTGTTACTCAAGATGGTAAAACCGTCGATGTATCCTCTTCTTCAAAACGAGTTATGCAACCATCTACAGCTTATATGCTTACTGATATGCTTAAAACCGTCATGACAGGTCAAAATGGAACAGGTCAATTAGCACATGTGCCAGGCACTTTTGAAGCTGGTAAAACTGGGACTGTTGGTTACTCTGATGATGTTAATGTTCCTGCGGGTGCTGTATCTGATCGATGGTTTACTGGTTACAATCGTAACTTTGTCCTTTCAGTTTGGACAGGATATGATCAACCAAATCAACCAGGTAATTATATTACTCCTGGTTATATGTCTGATATTCCACTTTATATCTACAAAGCTATCATGGGCTATGCTATGCAAGACGTTGATTCTCAAGATTGGGACAAACCAAGTAACGTTCAAGTAATTAGTCGTGGTGGTCAACGTGAACTGCAAATTGCTAATGCATCATTTAGTGATAGCAGTACTCCTGTTGTACCATCAAGTACATTTAACTCTGATGCTGTTGAATCATCATCTAGTTCTGATACTGATATAGATAGTTCTTCAAGCAGCTCTTCAAGTAGTTCTTCAAGCAGCTCTTCAAGTAGTTCGATTAGTTCAAGTAGCTCAAGTAGTTCGATTAGCTCAAGTAGTTCTTCAAGTAGCATCGAACCAAACAGTCAAAGCTCATCACAATCTAACTCTGAACCTGAACAACAGCCTGCAAACGAGCCAAATAGCAGCAATAACAATTCAACACCAAATAAATAAGCTGAGCTATAGCATATAAGTGGTAATACTTTGCTGCTGTATTATGTCTAAGAAGTTTAATATACACAAAAAATGTTAGGTGAACTGACCCCCTCGAATTGGAGTAAATCCAATCGAGGGGGTTTTCTTATGTATTTTTCTCAAAAAACAAAATTAGACGCAATTCTTGAGTACCAAAATGATGTTCCAATTTCAGTGGTATTGCGTAAATATCAGATAAAAAAGTTCGGCAACAATCTATGAATGGATTCATGAATTAGAACCATTTGGAATTTCTGGTTTAAATCGTCCAAAAGTAAAAACACGTATTGATTATTCCTTTAAACTTAAAGTATTAAATTGGCAATACTATTGAAGGCAGCACGACTTTCAAGTAGTAGTTTTCACTATGCAGTTAACCATGTTTACAAGAAAACTGATCCTATAATCGTTCAATTAATTAAAGATATTGTCATGGACTTCAATATCAACATCATAAGTTCGTAACTATGTTATCAAAAAACCGCATTATCCAAAGCATGAGCTGTAAGGCTACATGTTTAGACAATGCGGTAATTGAGAGTTTCTTCAGAACTTTAAAAGTGTGCACAGTACATCAGGAGCAATAGCAAACGTTCGCTGAGCTAAAATCAGCAGTTATTGAATTTATGGATTACTACAATAACAAACGAATTAAAGAAAAATTGGATAGTATGAGTCCGGTTGAATTCCAGAACCATACCATCCAATTAATCGCTTAAAATATCACTCCAATTTATGGGGCTCGATTTACCTAGCATTTTTTGTATATTCAATGTAGCCCAATTTCTGTCACAAGCTATTTTAATAATGCATTAAAGAGAAAATATCGTAATTAGCTAACTTATCACGACCATGGAGATCATCTAATTCAATTAAGAAAGCAATCCCAACAATAATTCCACCAAGTTGCTCAATAAGCTTAACCGTAGCTTCAATCGTGCCTCCAGTAGCTAATAAGTCATCTGTAATTAGCACTCGTTGGCCTGGTTTAATTGCATCAGCATGCATTTCTAATGTATTAATGACACCGTATTCTAATTCATAATCTTGACGAACAGTTTCACGTGGTAATTTACCAACTTTACGTGCTGGTACAAATCCAATTCCTAATTCGTAAGCAACTGGCCCCCCAACAATAAATCCGCGAGATTCAGGGCCGACTACTACATCAATACCACCACGATTTTTTGTATAAGCAACAAATTCCTTCGTAGCAGCAGCATAAGCCTCACCATCGGCCATTAAGGGAGTTACATCACGAAAAATAATCCCAGGTTCCGGGAAATCAGGAATAGCTGCAATGTACTTTTTAAAATCAAATGTCATTTTTCTACCTCATTGATAACAGTATTTACGTATGGTTATCTTACTAAGATATTAATGACTCTAATATCTTAGTTAACTCACTTGTTTTACTGTAAATTAAACTTTTTTCAATAGCTTGTTTTGTAATCCATCCCTGGTAACTTGGCGCTGAAGTTATATCAGCATGTTCAGGATTTGGAAGTACATTTAAAACACCGTTTTCTATTCTAACAAATCCTAATTCAAAAAACACGGTAATCATCAAACTTAATTGATTTACACCAATTTGAAGAAATTTAGCTAACTTAGATAATTCATCTCTAATCGGAATATTCGCATGACCTAAAAAATATTTATACAATTTTCCAAAATCAGCTTTTGTCGGTAATGATTCAAGATATACATGTTGTGATGTATAAAAAATTACTCGTAATTCTTTAAATTGATATCCTTTTAACAACTCAAGATCAGCTAATTTTTTTGGTAAATCCACTAAAATAGTGGGCACATTGTTTACTAATTTATCACCATTAGTAATGGATACTGCCGAACTTTCCGTATTTAAATATGGCATCAGTTGCGTCTTTACTTTGGGATTAAAGAATACGTATTGACCAGTTAATTTAAAATTATCTGGTCTTAATTTATTGGTTCGTTGATCAATAATTGCAAGACCACCTTGTTGCAAATCTTTAACCATTAATTGCAAACTTGTTTGACCTTGCCAAGTATTTTCAGTTAACGTTGCTACAACATTCAAAGGGGCTTTATCAATCAGCAATCCAGTGCCCAACTCACCTTTCCCAAAAGCTAAAGCTGCTAGCTTCACATCATTAGCTAATAAGTTAAACTTAAGGTGATTTTTTTCAGCTCCAATTTGTTTAATATCTGAAACGATACCGGTAATTTCAAAATATGGTTGTTCATTACCATTACCAAATGGTGCTAACCGTTGAATTGCCATTAATAGTTGCTCATTAACGGCTTCAACCGGTAACTTTTCAGCAATTATCAATGGTGCTTTAGTTCCCAATATTATATTCTGAATATCTGCTTCGTGTTCAAAAGCAACTTTAAGTTTATCTAAATTAGAGCTAACTAATGATAGACCTGCTGCGCTAGCATGGCCACCAAATGAACTAAATAAGTCATCATGGGCTGACAAGGCTTGAAATAAATCAAACCCTTCAATACTTCGAGCTGACCCTTTTAATTTACCATTAGCTTGCGTTAAAATAATCGTTGGTCGATTAGTTAATTCAACTACTTGACTCGCAACTATTCCTAAAACACCTTCATGCCAACCATCACCAGCTAAAACAATAGTTTTTTGTGATGTTAAATCTACTGTCGCAATTTGGCTTTTAGCTTCAGCTAAAATATCATTTACAATTTGCTTACGAGTATCATTGAGTTGATTAACTGTTTGAGCAAAATTACTGGCATCATCTGGATTTTGTGTAACTAGTAGTTCAACGCCTAATTGGGCAGATTCAAGCCGCCCAATTGCATTTAGTCTAGGAGTGATTCCAAAAGCAACCTTTTCAGCAGTTATTTCATGTAAACCAATTCCTGCAAGTTCCATTAATGCTTGTAAGCCAGGTCGGGTTGTCTGGGCTAACATTTTTAAGCCATATGTTACTAAAACACGATTTTCACCAGTTAGTGGGACAAGATCTGCAATCTCACCTAATGCAACTAGATCCATCATTTCTTGTGGAATTTCTTCTAATAATGCCGTAGCAACCTTAAAAGCAACTCCAACTCCCGACAAATACTTATATGGGTATTCACTTTCCGGATGTTGCGGATGAATTATCGCATATGCTGCAGGTAATTCGTTTGGTATCTCATGATGATCCGTAACGATCACATCGACACCATTTTCGTTAGCAAAATCAATTGCTGCATGTCCCGATACACCATTATCAACTGTTATGATTAATTGGGTTCCTTGCCTAATCAGACGTTCATAAACATCTTTATTTGGCCCATAGCCATCAGTAAATCGATTTGGTACATAGAAATCGACATCCGCATCAAGCATTGTCAATGTTTCATACATAATTGCTGTGCTAGTAATTCCATCAGTATCATAATCACCATAAATGGTAATATGTTCGCCATTTATTAACGCCTCATTAATTCGATCTATAACCCGTTCCATATCATGTAACATAAAAGGATCATTAATTTCTGCTGGCGAAGGATTTAAAAATGTTTCGATTGCAGTTGCTGAAGTTAATCCACGTTTTTTCAATAGTTTTACCATCACAATAGGTAGTCCTAATGACTCTGCTAATTGTTGATCTTCACTATCAGTCGCATTTGTAAGGACTTGCCATTCATAATGTGAATCAATCATTACTTCTCTCCTCTGCTATTTTCTAATTGGAATATCAATTTCTTCAAAATCACTAACAACATGGGCACGTTCAAACACTTCACGTGCCTGTTTTTCTAACTCATATGCTAGTTTGCCAGCATAACGTGCTGAAATATGGGTAAGGAGTAGTTTATCAGCATGGGCTTGAATTGCAACATCAGCAGCTTGTAAGCTTGTTGAATGATAATGATTACGGGCCATGCGGCCTTCACCTTTTCCATAAGTACTTTCATGAACTAACACATCTGCATCTTGAGCTAAACTAACAGCATTATTGTTTTTTCGAGTATCTCCTAGAATAGTCACTATTCGTCCTTTTTTAGCTTCACCTAAATAGTTGATTCCATCAACTATCCGACCATCCGGTAATGTAACTGTTTTACCAGCTTTCAATTGACCATATAATGGGCCAGCTGGAATATGATCATCTTGAAGTTTCTTAACTAATAATTCTCGCGGATGGTCCTTCTCAATAACACGATAACCATATGAATTGACGTTATGATCTAATAAATCTGTAACAACTTTGAAAGTAGAATCCTCAAATATGGCTCCTGGCTTTGTAATTTCCACAAATTCTAAAGGATAAGTTAAATGTGATTCTGAAACTGCTAAACTCGTCTTTACAAATTTTTCAATTCCCTTTGGTCCATAGATTGTTAATGGTTCTGTGGCATCACTGCCTTGAAATGAACGTGAACTCAAAAAACCTGGTAATCCAAAAATATGATCACCATGTAAGTGTGTGATGAATATTTTTTCAACTTTTCGCGGACGAATATTTGTCCGTAAAATTTGATGTTGCGTCCCTTCACCAACATCAAATAACCAAACTGCATTACGTTCATCAAGCAACTTTAACGCAATTGATGTAACATTTCTAAACTTTGCTGGTTGACCTGCACCAGTACCTAAAAATTCTAATTGCATATTTTATTCCCTATTTTTAATTATTTATGTTTCATCCTATAACCTAATAATTAGATGATTAGCTCTTTAAAAGTTGCCTATAAAATTGTATCATATTAACTAAATTAATTGGACGGAGCACCTAAAAAAATGCGTTTGCATGATTTTATTAATTCAACTACTGGTATCTATCCAGATAGCAAATTATTTGTATCTTTTGAAAAAAATCTAATTCCATTAACCCATTTAGTCATTACTAATGACTATTTATCTCTTCAGTCAATACCACAACATACTACTTTAACACTTAGTCAATTCATACTAAAAACTAAGCAGTTACCAATTAATTATCGCATTACATTTCAAAATAATCTAACATCAGAATTAATTAACCTGTGGGGCTATCGGATTGTTCAAGAAAATCATCAGCTTATTTTACATTAATGCAATTAATTTTAAGTGTCTATAAGTGAATATAAAATGCCGTTAGAACTGAAAATTCCAACGGCATTTTGCTATTTGAGCTATTTTTTAATAACCACCCATTTTAGGTCAAAACTTAGTTATTATTTGTATTTGCGGCATCATTTGAACTTGAATTAACCTCAGTTTGCTTATCGTTCTCTTTAGCTTCTTCTTGTTTTTTAGCCAACTCTTTTTTAGCAGCCTCAGCCTTTTTCTTAGCTTCAGCAGCAGCTTTATCTAATTCAATCTGTTCATAAGAATACGAATAGGCACCAACTTGTAAATCAACAATTCCTGGCTTATCCATCTGAGCTGCAATTGAAGGATAATATGCCATTTTATCAGCAAAGGTTTCAATTGTTGCATTTACTTGATTACCATCATTCATATACAAAATAATTCGTTCTGGATCACCTTTAGTTGGTGAAAAGCGGATTTCAGATACAGCACCTCTAATCGGAAGATCTAGCGTAGCAAATTTATCAATTGTCTTATTGAATAATGTTAAATTTTTAAATCCTTCGTAAATAGGTAATCCTAAATTATTTGTTGTTAATGGCTGTTCAAGAATCTTGCCACCTTCTAATACTAAATAATATTTATTATGACGCAAAATGTATCCCACTCGCATTGCCTCTTGGACATTAATTTGGATATGCGTTGGACTAACAATGTGGATTGTTAAATTTTTAATCTGATTATTACCTGCAAGGGCATGTTTTTTTATCATTTCTTCATGGAATGCTATTCCAAAAATTGATCGATTTACTTTGATACCACTTGCCGTAACAATTTTTTTAGGTGAGATATCTTGTGCTCCGGTAACATCAATTCGTTGAACCATACTATTTGGACTAATAACCCAGTAAAAGCATCCTAATAGCAAGACAATTGCCACAATTGTTGCCCATGCTTGCTTAGTTTGCTTTTGCAACTTGGTTACTTTGATATTTGTAACTAATGTCTGGAATAGTACATAAATTTTATTTGGTGCCTTGGGTACGTCGATTAATGGATTATCATTTATTAAATCATCACTTTCCAGTTTAGGTGCTACAAATTGAAATTGATCTTTTTCAACCGGTGATTTAGTAAATTTAATCTTTTCAGTAACAAGCTCGTCCGTCATTGATGATTTAGTATCTGGAATATCTTTTTTCGTATCCCGTTTAAAAAATAAATCCTCAGCAATTTGACTATATTTATTTTCTTTATTAGCTTCATCAATTTGGAGAATATCCCATGGTGATGATTCTTGATTTTTCTTTTCCGGCTTGTCTCCCATGAGTATCCTCCAATCCAGGTTTATTTTTGACGATCAGAAATTGCTTTCTGTAGTAAGCTAACTAACTGATCTGCTGCATTAGGTACTCCTAATTGTTTAGAAGCTCGTTCCATTTCTAAACGTTTTACATCGTCAGCCATTAAATTGTCAATAACATTTAATAGACTTCCACCATTTAATTCAGTTTCTGTAATCATTTCAGCTGCCCCAGCATCAACTAAACTTTGAGCATTTTTAGTTTGATGATCAGCCGTAACATATGGACTCGGAATCAAGACTGCCGGTACCCCAAGGGCCGTTATTTCAGCAATGCTTGTTGCCCCAGCTCGCCCAACAATTGCTGCAACATGTGGTAATACTTCTGGCATATTATTGACATATGGTTTGATGACAATATTTTTACCTACCAAAATATGTTCTGCATTTAATTGGTCTAATACACCTGCATAACGCTTCTGTCCTGTAACAAAAACAACTTGATAATCACGTTTATTGAACTCTTCAATCGCTTCAATTGTAGCCTGGTTAATCTTTAATGCTCCTTGTGAGCCCCCAAAAATTAATACTGTCGGCTGCTTATTTTCTAAACCAAATTCTTGCCAACTAAAATTCGTATGCATTTGAACAACTTCTTGAGCTCGGGGATTACCTACAAAGGTTACCTTACCAGCTGGAAATTGTGATCGTGCAGCTTCAAAAGCAATCCCAATCTCATCAACACCACGGCTAAGAAACTTATTAGTTAACCCTACAACCGAGTTTTGTTCATGAATTACAGTAGGAACCCCCATCCGTTCTGCTGCGTAAACCACAGCTCCACTAACATAGCCCCCCATCCCAACAACAACATCTGGTTTAAATTCTTGAATTAATTTTTTTGCTCGGGCAACGGCCTTCATAAATAGCATCATTGTTTTTACATTATCAAATGACAATTTACGACGAAAGCCTTGAATTTCAAGTTCTTCAAAAGGTATTCCACGTTTAGGTACAATATTTTTTTCTAGTCCTCGCTGACTACCAACATATAAAATTTCAACAGTTGGGTCTTGCATTTTCAAAGCATCAATCATTGCTAACGCGGGATAGATATGACCGCCTGTTCCACCGGCACTGACAATTAAACGCATATTAAATCTCCTCTTTGTTAGTTAACTTTTCAACCGCTTCGATGAATAATTCACCACGGGTCTCAAAACTAGGATATTGATCCCAACTTGCAGCTGCTGGACTTAAAAGAATAATATCTCCTGGTTCACTCAACTCCCAAGCCATTGGTACTGCTTCAACTACATCTTTAGCAAAGACAACCTTTTCAACCCCTGCGGCTTTAGCACTTTGGGCAAAAATATCTTTAGTTTGACCACTGGCAACAACCGCTCTTACGTGTTTACCTAAATCAGCTTCTAAGCGTTCATAAGTATCACCTCGATCTAACCCACCAGCTATTAGTACTACGGGATTACTGAAACCCGCTAATGCCATTTGCGTTGCTTCAATGTCAGTAGCTTTTGAATCATTATAAAATTTGCGACCATCAGCTTCTAAAACAAATTGTGTTCGATGTCTGACACCTGAGAATGTTTTCAATATCTCGGCAATCATTTTTGTTGATCGTCCATGTAACTTAGCTACTGCAATCGCTGCTAAGGCATTTTCAACGTTATGATCGCCTGGTACCCCCATTTCATTAACATCCATAATGTATTCATCTTGCCAATACATTTTATCATTTTCAACATATGCCCCTAGTTTTGATTTACCAAGGCGTGAAAATGGAATAATTTGAGCTCGGGATGATTGTGCTAATAACGCTAACTCCTCATAGTCGTAATTAACTACAAAAAAATCATCTTGGTTTTGATTAGCTGTAATTTTCATCTTGGCTGCAATATAATTTTTGCGAGTCCCATGATAATCTAAATGTGAAGCAAAGATATTCGTTAAGACTGCAATATGAGGGTGAAATTCATTAGTACCCATTAACTGGAATGAAGATGATTCAATGACTAATGTGTCATCTTTTGAAAGCGTCATAGCTCGTGTTGAAGCAGCAATACCTATGTTACCAGCATATAAGGCTACACCAGCTTCACGTTCACTCGCTAATAACTTCGTAACCATCGTTGTCGTAGTAGTTTTCCCATTTGAACCTGTTATTGCTATTAATTCACCCGAAAATACTTGTCCAGCTAATTCAATTTCACTAATCACTAACATATTTTTTGCTTGTGCAGCTACAACTACGGGATTAGTGTACGGAATGCCTGGATTTTTAACTAAAATATCAAACTCATTAACCACTTCAGCTGATTGATTTTGCGTAAACTCAACGCCGATTTTTTTTAACTTTAAAGCCGCTACATCATCAGTTAAATCTTTTGTATCTGTAACTGTGACCTTTGCACCCAAATGTATTAAAACCTCAGCTGCAGAGGCACCGGATTTAGCAAATCCTAAAATTAAAACTCGCTTATTTTGATATTGCGTTATTTTTTCCATTTTTGTTTCCTCAACTCACCAATTCATATCTAATGCTATTTACTAAATATGTACAACCAGGCAATCCTGGTTATGTCAAAAACTAAGTTAGACTGTAACTAATAACACAGCCTAGTAAAGTAATAATCCAAAAAACAATATCGATTTTCCATTCTGACCATCCTGACATTTCAAAATGGTGATGAATTGGTGACATTTTAAAGATTCGCTTCTTAAAAAAGTGAAAGCTTGTTACCTGCATAATTACCGATAAAGTCTCAATAATTGGAATAATACCAATTATTAATAACGCGAATTCCTTATGTAAAATAACTGAATTAATCGCTAACCCTGCTCCTAACGCCAATGAACCAGTATCACCCATGAAAATTTGAGCCGGCTTTTTGTTATACCATAAGAATGCAATCAAAGCACCAACGAGTGCAAAATCAAACATTGCGATATCAGTAGCCCCTACTTTTAAAGCCATTAAACCGAAAGTACCATAACTAATAATTGACGTTCCGGCAACTAAACCATCTAAGCCATCCGTTAAATTAACGGCATTTGACCAACCGACCATCCAAAAAATAAGAATTGGTAAGTATACCCATCCTAGGTGGAGTGTCCACCACCAAGTTACGATTTTAAAATCAAAACCTGTAAATATTAAAATTAAAAATAAAATTACTGCACCAAATACTTGTAAACCGGCTTTTTGTTTGGCAGAAAAGCCATCATTTTGATGATGAAAAATTTTAATACGATCATCAAATGCCCCAATTAAACCATACCCTAAAAATACAAGCACCGTTACAATAATTGCTATTGTGAGTTTATGGGCGATAGTACCGACAAGTAATGTCATCACTACTGCCGTTAAAATAAATAAAATCCCTCCCATTGTTGGTGTTCCTGACTTACTCTTATGCCAATTTGGACCAACTTCTTTAATCATTTGGCCTTCTTTTTTTGCCCGAAAATAAGCCACTAAAAACGGCATAAAAATAAATGTAATTGCAAACGAGCCAATAAGCGCCGCTCCAATTATACTCGTTGGATTCATTCTCAATCTCCCTTATAACCTATATTACTTTCATCTTTCATTCTTTACTTCAATTGTACTGTAAGCTGTTGGTTACTTTGCACATCTACACCTGGTTTAATTGATTGACTATCAACGAACCCATTACCATTAAAATTAATGTTTATATGGGCAATTGTTGCAAACATCAGTGCATCATTTTTGCTCCAACCCTTCATATCTGGCATTGTAATAGCACCCCCTGTTGCAATGAAAACACGTTGATTATTTAATTGTTGTGTCTGTGCATTTGGATATTGTGCAGTAACTTTTGCTCCTGAACCAATCACAATTGGTTTAAATTTAACATGCTTCAACTGTGACTGTGCCTCATCAATATTCAACCCGGTCACCTTAGGAATTGTTGCAATTGCTGTTTGTGTTTGATGACTTGCATCCATTTTTAATGCTTGTTCCATTACCGGAGTAAATACCCCTGCCATCAGTTTTGTTAATGGACCAGGAATTTTCTTAGGCTGGTTTAATGTAAGATACATAATATATCTTGGCTTATTGGCTGGTACCATCCCAACCCAAGAGTGGATAACATTTTCATCTCCCACTGAATAACCATGAGACGTAGCAATTTGGGCTGTCCCAGTCTTACCAGCAACTTGAAAACCGGGAATTTTATACGCTGTCCCAGTCCCATATGGTTGATAAACCACATTTTCCATCACCTTACGAACTTGTTGTGCAGTTGACTCTTTGATTGGATTACCAATAACTGTCCGCTTACCTCGAAAAATCACCTTACCAGTGTTTGGGTCAACAATTTTTGAAATAAAATAAGGCTTTAATTCCTGTCCATTCCCAGCCACTGCCGTAAATGCCTGTAGCATTTGCATTGGTGTAATTCGAATTCCTTGACCAAATGCGGTATTAGCTTGCTCAATCGGATACTTAAATTGCATACCACCAGCCGATTCATTTGCTAATCCTGAATTAGTTGATTTATTAAAATGAAAGTCATTAAGATACTTATGCCATAGTGATGGCCCCATCATTTGCTCAACATGTGCCATAGCAACGTTTGATGACATCGCAAATCCCCGAATGTATGGAATCATCCCCCACCCTTGTGGGTTCCAGTCAGTAACTTTTTGATGATTAATCAAATATGTTCCTGATTGATATAATTCATTTGGATGCCAGTTACCACTATCAATAGCCGCTGCTAATGAAAATACCTTCATCGTTGAGCCTGGTTCAAATGAATTTTCAACAAGTAAATTTTGCCATAGCTTACCAATTCCATCGCGTGTTGTTGCATCAAAAGTTGGTCTTTGTGTCGTAGCTACAATCGCACCAGTTCGAGCATCAACAACCGTAGCTGTAGCTGAAACAGGGGCGGTTTGAGTATCTAACGTTGTCATCTCTGACTCAAGTAACGTCTGTAGCTTACTATCTAAGGTTGTATAAACTTGATCTCCATTTTTTACTGGATCACCTTTAGCTTTATCGTCAATTGTATAGCTTGGTGTATTTTTAACTTCACGAATTCCATTATGCCCTGCAAGAAACTTATTTAATTCACGTTCAATTCCCATTGAACCATACAATGAAATAGCTCCAGTTTTAGGGTTAGTCTTTGTTTGAGTGATTCCAATTAAATGCGAGGCAAAAATTCCATTAGGATACAATCGTGCAGGTTGTTTAGTAAATTGAATTCCTGGAAGTTTTGCTGCCACAATTTGATTATGCGTTTCAATTGAAATATTTGAACCTGCATTTCCAAATTCAACTTGAAATAATTTGGGATTATCTGGATTCAATATTGCTAATATTTTTTCCTTTGAGAGAGGAATATACTTTGAAAGGACTTCTGCAGTCTTGTCTTTATCAACAACGTGGTTAGGTTTCCCATCTAAACCAATTTGTTTTTTATCTAAAATTGCATATACCGAATACGTACTTGTATTTTCTGCTAAAAGCATTCCATTAGCATCGTAAATATTACCCCGACGAGCATTAATGACTTGCGTTTGCATATATATTCGGCGAGCAGCTGTCGATAAATCATGATCTTTGACTTCCTTAAAACTTGCCACATACAAGAAACGAGCACTGAGGGTTCCAAAAATAATAAGCACAACTATTAAAAATATCATGCCTGTTAAGCGACTATTATTGCGAATACTATTTCCCTTCAGTAATCGTTGCCAATTTTTATTCATTACTTACTTACATTCCTTATATTTTGGTTTGAGAGTGATAAGCCATAGTGATTAGCAATCTTTTGTAGCCGATTGTGACTTGTTAATTCATTAATTTCTTGCTTTAAATTTGAATTTTTATTCCCAATACTATCAACTTTATTTTGAGCAATTGCTAAATCTCGATTGGCCGTACTTACTGCACCCGAAGATGCAACCATGCCAATTAAGCAACCTAATACAACTAAAATACAAATGGCTGCCATGATAATTTCTTGACCAGTCCATTTAGTCTGACCCATTTTGCGTTGTTCAGTGACTAAGTGTAAGTAACGCTCTTCGTCTGGTTTTACCTTTGGTAAAGATTGTGCAGTATTTTGACTCATTTTAACCCCCTATTTTTTGATCCGTTCAATTACTCGTAATTTTGCGGAATGTGAACGATGATTGTTCGCTTGTTCTACTTCACCCGGCAAAATTGGTTTGCGTGTAACCAATTTAAAATCAGGTTGAAGTTCTTCTGGAATAACTGGTAATCCTTGTGGTAAATCAGGAATGGATGTTTTTTCTTTAAACATTGTTTTAACAATCCGATCTTCCAATGGTTGGAAGGTAATTACAGAAATACGTCCGTTGACCTTTAACAAATCAAATGCTGCTTCCAAAGATGCTTCAAGTACCCCTAACTCGTCGTTAACTGCAATCCGAATCGCTTGAAATGTCTTTTTAGCTGGATGACCACCATGTCGCCGAGCACCCATTGGAATTGCATTTTTTATTATTTCAACCAATTCAAAAGTTGTCTCAATTGGGTGTTCTGCACGATTTTTTTCGATAAGACGTGCTATTTGCTTGGCAAATTTTTCATCACCATAGCGAGTTAAGATCCGCATTAAGTCGTTAAATGGCCACTCGTTAACAACTTCACGAGCAGATAATGCTTGTTCTTGGTTCATTCGCATATCAAGAGGGGCATCATAATTATACGAAAAGCCACGCTGCCCATCGTCAAACTGAGGAGACGAAACACCTAAATCATAAACGATACCATCAATTTCATTAATTCCCATGGTAGCTAGCTCATTTTTAATATTTTTAAAATTTGACTTTACCAATTTAACTTTACCCTCAGCAATTTCTGTGGCTAAATTAGTTTCGTTATATTTAATTGCTGTATCATCTTGATCAAATGAATATAAACAACCGGTAGTCAATTTAGAGGCAATTAATTTTGAATGTCCCCCACCCCCAAGAGTGCCATCTACATAAATGCCAGTTGGATTAATAGCTAATCCTTCGACTGCTTCATTTAGTAATACTGTTATGTGATTAAATTCTGTCATATTCTGTCCTATCTCGTTTTTAAAAATTAAAGTCAACTAAGCCATCAGCAATATCATCAAAGTTTTCTGCAACATCACTAGTGTATGTTTGCCAAGTAGCAGCATCCCATATTTCAAAACCAACCCCTGAGCCGGTTATAACTGTAGCTTTGCTAATATTTGCATATTCACGTAGTGCTACTGGTAACACAACGCGTCCTTGCTTATCAAATTCAGCTTCAATTGCACTTGAGAAAACAAAACGTTGAAATTTACGGGCATCCTTATTAGTCATTGGTAGTGCTTTTAGTTTATTTTCAAAGATTTCCCATTCATTTACAGGGAAACCATATAGTGCATGCTCAAGCCATTTTATCAAGATAAATTTATCTCCTAGTTGGTTACGAAATTTAGCAGGAATAATTAAACGACCTTTGTCGTCTATATTATGTTTATATTCACCTACAAACATGCCATAGTCCTTGCCTTTCAAGTTATTCAAAACCAATTCTGCACACACTACTCCACAAATAAATTTACCACATTTCCCCACTCTCTACCACAAATCACCACATTTTTTATTTATAAATTTTTATAATGCTTCACTAGCTTTCTAATAAATAGATAATTAATAGATATTATTAATATAATCTAATTTTTTACTACAAAAAAAGCCTGTATTATACAGACTCATAAATTGTGATATTCTAAAATATCATTTTAGTAAGTTTATTACTAAAAAAATTATATAAATAATTGGTAAAACCAATGTAGAAAAACGCCAATACGTCAGCATATCTTTACGAAAGCGAAACGATTGTGTAATAAAGCCTCGATAAATTACAAATGCTAATAACAATGTGAGCCATGTAATCATTAAATATGGAAAAACTGACCAACCTGTTGTTTGAAAGCTTAAAACATGCAAATTTAATATTAAAACTGGCGGTAATAAATCTGCAATCTGTAATTCACGCGGAATAAATCGATAGAATGTCCGACGAATAAAGAAGAGACCTGTAAAGACTACAATAGAAATCCCCAGTAATATTAGCCAAGAAATTGACTGTGCCACTATGGCCACCTCCAAGATAATTTAAAACTAAGATAAGAATACCTAATCAACACCTTCCTTGCAAGATTGATATTTTTAAAGTACAATCACAAGTGAAAATAATTTAAGTGAGTGTGAAAAATGTACGAAAAGAAGAAAAAGTCTGGTTTTCAAAAATTTACAATGGTAATGGTTTATTTAATGCTAATCATTACTGTTTTAGGAACAGTTTTAGGTGCCGCAAGTGCTTTAGGTGCCTTTTAATTTTAAATAATAAAAAAGCTTGCCAACTGGCAAGCTTTTTTACTTTTTTATTGAGCAATTTCTGTATTACGAATTTCACGAATAACAGTAACTTTAATATGCCCTGGATAATCAAGATCATGTTCAATTTGATTTTTCACATCACGAGCAATAATTGTTGCTTCTAAATCATCAACTTTTGTTGGTTCAACAATTACGCGAATCTCACGGCCAGCCTGAATTGCAAATGACTTTTCAACACCATCAAAATTATCAGCAATTGCTTCCAATTGTTTAAGGCGCTGTACGTAATTTTCTAGTGACTCTGAGCGAGCACCTGGACGAGCTGCTGAAATTGCATCAGCAGAAGCAACCAAGACTGAGATAACAGATGTAGCCATTGTATCTCCATGGTGTGATGCTATCGAATTAACAATAACTTCCTTTTCCTTAAACTTAGTAGCAATCTCAATACCAAGTTCTACATGGGAGCCCTCGACTTCTTGGTCGACAGCTTTCCCAATATCGTGTAATAATCCTGCGCGTTTTGCAAGAGTAACATCCTCGCCAAGTTCAGCAGCTAAAATTCCCGATAATTTAGCAACTTCAATCGAGTGCGTAAGAACATTTTGTCCATATGATGTACGATAGTTCATTCGACCAATGATTTTAATTAAATCAGGATGAATTCCATGAATACCCAATTCGAAAACAGCTTGTTCACCAATTTCACGAATTTTTTCATCAATTTCTTTACGAGCTTTTTCAACCATCTCTTCAATACGAGCTGGGTGAATACGACCATCCAAAATTAACTTTTCTAAGGCTAACTTGGCAACTTCACGGCGAATTGGATCAAACCCTGATAATACAACCGCTTCTGGTGTATCGTCAATGATTAAATCAATCCCTGTTAAAGTTTCAAGTGTACGAATATTGCGACCTTCGCGTCCAATAATTCGCCCTTTCATATCATCATTTGGTAAAGTGACTACTGATACTGTGGTTTCTGATACCATATCAGCTGCAGAGCGTTGAATTGCTTGAACCACAATATTTTTAGCCCGCTTTTCTGCTTCTGCATTAGCCTCTTCTTCACTAGCCTTAATTAAAATACCCCGTTCATGGGCTAATTGCTGCTTAGTTTCAGAAAGAATTAATTCTCTGGCTTCACTCTGTTCTAACCCGGCAACTTTTTGTAACTCGTTTTCACGATCGTCAACCAAGGCCTCTGCACGTTGTTGCAATTTTTGTAAATTATCGTTTTCACGACTAAGTTTATCTTCTTTAGCCGCTAACGCAGTTTCGCGTTTTTCTAAAGCCGCATCCTTACGTTCCATTGATGCTTCACGCTGTAAAAGTCGATCTTCTTGCTTTTGAACTTCAAAACGGCGTTCTTTGAGTTCTTTTTCAATTTCAGTCCGATACTTGTGATTTTCATCTTTGGCTTCAATTAATGCTTCTTTTTTCAAAGTTTTAGCATCTTTTTTTGCTTGTACAAGGAAATCTTCGGCAGTTTGGTGTGCTTGGATCATTGTCTTCTCGTAAGTGCCCTTACGTAACACATACCCAATCACCCCACCGATTACTAATGCTAACACTGCCACGGCGACTACACTAGCCAAAATTCCAGACATAATGCCTCCATGCGTGCATAATTTATAACTCGGGTGCTATAAATTTAATTTTTCAAAGATGTTAATTTGATTCATACACATATAATATTCTATTGTTATTATGCTTTTAAGTCAAACTAAATATGTTTTTATTGCAATAAAAAAACATCAAATACCAAAGGCATCTGATGTTAATTCATTATTTGCTAGTTTTAACTACTTCGCGACCGTCGTAGAAACCACATGCTGAACATACGTAGTGTGACTTACGTAATTCACCACAGTTTGGACATGCGCTTAAACCAGCCGCAACAAGCTTGATGTGTCCACGACGGGCACGCTTGTTTGACTTAGAAGTCTTGTGTGATGGAACTGCCATATTCGAGTATCCTCCTTAAAATTTTATATCCACGCGTGTTACAAATTTAAGAGTCTGCTATTCTCCTTCTTCCTGATCAGGGAATAAGTCTTTGAGTTTAGCGAGACGTGGATCAATATTAGTTGTATTAGCTTTTTTTGCTTCTAGTTGATCTTCGGTTAATACTTCCCAACCATTTCCAGAAGGCATGTCAGAGTCGTCAACGACCTCATCTTCAGCTAAAATTTGCAAAGGAATCTGGAGTACTAAATACTCCTCAATTGCTTCATTAAAATTCAAAACATCATTTTCTAACACAATAACTGAATCAGTGATTTCATAACGTTCGAGATGACTTTCTTCAGTAGTATAAGTTTCATCAATTGCAAAGTCAAAAGGCATTTCAACGGGCTTTAATGACCGTGAAGACGGTACCGTCATACTACCAGTAACTTGTGCATGGATATAGACATCCTCATTTTTATATTCAAGGAAACCTTGAACTGTAATAGGAGTAATATCTAAAATGAAATCAGAAAATCGTGCTAAAATATCAGCTTTTAGATCTAAAGTTTCACTTAAATTTAAAGGTACTTCTTTAAATTTTTTCAATTCAAGCATTGACCATTTCATATTGGTTCCCTCCTTTTGCAACTAATCAAGTATACCTTATTATATCGTTATAGTCAAAGCATTTATTGTAAAGTCATTTAATTGTTTATTCGCCATGGTATTCGACCAATATTTTGCACTGGTTGCTTCCCGAGTGTTGTAAAAATCTGATCAACTTTGTATTGTAAAGCAAATTCTTGTGACTTTACTTTAGCACCGATTTTACTCAATATTGGTATCTCAGTTTGCTTCTTTATTTTTCGTAGCCAAAGTTGTCCGGTTGTTGTGGCTCCCAATAAATTTAAAAATGGTTGCTCTAAAGCCAGTTGCATTTGCTGCTCAGTTACATTCAGTAACACGTACAAAATTAGTCGCTGTAAACGTGCTGATGTATATCGTTTTGACTTAAGTAAGTGCATAAAATCTTCATAGTTACTTGCACGTTCGACGGTTTCTTTTAGTTTGTATTCTAAGCCTTCTGTAACTTGATAAATCTGTTTTAACTCTTCAATACTTGCTGTTTGAAGACGATATTGTAATGCCGGCCACCAAGTGCTTTTAAAATTGCTCGTGCGCTTAACATTTATTAAATCATTGAATGTTTGCACAGGTACATATCGCCTTACTTCATGTGGAGAATGTTGCCTAACAGCTGACGCACTTGCAATATTTCCACTAGGTAAGTTATTTTGATGATAATTAGCCATAATACGTTTTATGGGTAAGATTTTTATGTCTTTTTCCCACTCATATTCAGTAATCGCCGTGGCGTATGACAGACATAAAATATCATTAGGCAAATTTATTTCAATTCCACTCTTTTCAAATAATTCCTGATAAAAAGTAGTAGCATATGTTTGATCATATTGTGTGAAAGCTGAATGGTTTTTTATTGGTAAATTAGCTAGCTTCATAAAGTTATAATTGGGATGCTCAGCACCGCAAACAATTGTGTCGACACCAACTGCATGTAACAGTTTAACAGCTTGTTGTGCAAATATATGGCCTGGTTGAACTGCCATTGCAAATGGTAGTTCAAAAACAACGTCAACACCGTTTAAAAGTCCTTCTTTGGCTCGAGTCCATTTATCTAGCATTGCTGGCTCACCACGTTGAACGTAATTTCCACTCATTACAGCAACAACTACATCGGCTTTTGTCAGTAGGCGGGCTTGCTCAATATGATATTTATGCCCATTATGAAAGGGATTATATTCAACAATGACACCTGTAATTTTCATGCCCTTAATTCGCCTCCATATTAAATTTAATTCATTTTATTATAACAAAAAACGTTATGAATATTTATTCATAACGTTTTATACAATGCCGTCGGTGGGGGTCGAACCCACACTCCCGTGAAGGAACTGGATTTTGAGTCCAGCGCGTCTGCCAATTCCGCCACAACGGCATATCTATTCAGCTACTTGGTAACAAATTTATTACCAACTGGGCTAGCTGGATTCGAACCAGCGCATGACGGTACCAAAAACCGTTGCCTTACCGCTTGGCTATAGCCCAATAAAAGGGCGGTATGTGGGAATCGAACCCACGCGTGCTGGATCCACAAACCAGTGTGTTAACCACTTCACCAATACCGCCATAATATTAAAAATAGATTTATACCATACTTAAAATATAAATCTATGGCGCAGGACGGAATCGAACCGCCGACACATGGAGCTTCAATCCATTGCTCTACCAACTGAGCTACTGAGCCATTTGAAACGGTCACAACGGGACTCGAACCCGTGATCTCCCGCGTGACAGGCGGGCGTAATAACCAACTATACCATGCGACCATTGAATGGAAGATACAGGGCTCGAACCTGTGACCCTCTGCTTGTAAGGCAGATGCTCTCCCAACTGAGCTAATCTTCCAAGATATTTAATTTTACCAAAGTTTGTTTACTTTGTAAATGTCCCGTACGGGATTCGAACCCATGTTACCGCCGTGAAAGGGCGGTGTCTTAACCACTTGACCAACGGGACATATAAGCATGGCGACGTCCTATCCTCGCAGGGAGCGATCCCCCAACTACTTTCGGCGCTACAGAGCTTAACTTCTGTGTTCGGCATGGGAACAGGTGTATCATCTGCGCCATCATCACCACACTTATGTCTCTGAGAAATACTTAATCTCTCAAAACTGAATATTATCATTTAAATCTTTTACACCGGACACCACTTCGTGGTTAAGTCCTCGACCGATTAGTATTAGTCCGCTACATGTGTCACCACACTTCCACTTCTAACCTATCTACC
>NZ_JAAXPN010000005.1 GCF_012396505.1 Periweissella fabalis
TGAAGCATAATTTACTAGCGAAATTGACATTCGCAAATTTGTTTAACTCTGAAAATTAATTTCAAAGTACTTACACATTTGATTGTCAAAACTTTATTCAGTTTTCAAAGATCTACGTTTGTGCTTCCTAATGAAGCAACAACTAGCTAATATACATTATTAATCCCGTTATGTCAACAACTTTTTTGATTATTTTAATTTGAATCATATTAGTTATTAACTGACAACTTTTATATAATATCAGTTTTTAAAAAGTAAGTCAATACTTAATTTTAATTTTAATTTGCTGTCGTAAACATCATTGTTTAGGACAGTTATTAAATAATAACACCTTGAATTAATAAACGCAAGCTCTTTATTCAATAAATTTAAATAAGTTAAAGTAACTTAGGTGCACTAGACATATCAACCGTTTCTAATAGACTATGTAAACTAGATGCTTCCACAAATTTGTACCCATTATTAGGTAACATTTCGATTGGTTCTACTATATTAAATACATATAATGAACCAATCTGATTATCAACATTAATGCTATCTAGCTCATCTAGCCTTAAATTATTGATGTCAAAATCTTTTTGCATTGCCCTAAGCAACGTTCCTAATGCTGTATCACCTGCATGTTTATGCATTTTGACAGTTAAAAAGCTGGCTATTTCTCCTACATACTTAACTAGGTATAGTGGCATACCATCATTGATCATTACAATCGTTCCTGCAACCATTGACATTTTTATTCCCACCTAACTTACTTTATTTTTACCGTATCTTTCAAGCCTTCACTAATCCATTGTTCAATATTTTGTTCAATTGGTGTAAATCCAATTACTGTATTCCGATTAGTCCAATAATGTTTGTGCGTTTGATGTACATTTTCTAGTTTTCTCAAATTAGTTACTTGTGGCTCTGTAAGGCAACGCAATGATAAACTAATCTTTTGCGTGTACTCATCAATATCAAGAATCACTACTTCAATCATATCACCAATTTGTAACAACTTATTAATGTCTCCCACAAAGCCGTACTTACATTCTGATATGTGAATTAAGCCTTGATGTTTTTCATCTAGGCTAACAAAAGCCCCGTATGGTTGAATACCAGTCACTTTCCCATGAACATGCATGCCAACACGATATTCTGACATTTCTCGCCCCCCTTTACTTATAATTTATATATCTTTGCTTAATAATATTTTTACTAAAACTAGTATACATGTTTACATCACAAATTACTATATTCTAACTATATAGGTAGTCAAGTTGTAAAATTAATACTATTTACTTGGAAGCTTACTATAGAAATAAAAAAGATTCTAGCTACCGCTAGAATCTTTTTAGTTAGTATTGTAGTAACTTTTTACTAATCGTTTACCGTGATATTTTCAATCACAACATCTTCAAGTGGCTTGTCAGCACTATCTGTTTTAACAAGGGCAATTTTATTAACAATGTCCATGCCATTAGCAACTTGACCAAAAACCGTGTGTCGGTGATCAAGCCATGGTGTACCACCATTGTTAACATAGGCATCAATAATAGCTTGTGGGTAGCCAGCCCCAGCTAATTGACTAGCAAAAGCTGGTTCCATGTGTTGATTTTGCACAATAAAGAATTGTGAACCGTTCGTCATTGGACCACCATTGGCCATTGAAAGAGCACCGTTAATGTTAAAGAGGTCATCTGAAAATTCATCTTCAAAATTGTGGCCCCAGATTGATTCACCATTGAAACCAGTCCCAGTAGGATCACCACCTTGAATCATGAAATCATTGATAACGCGGTGGAAGATAATACCATCGTAGTAACCATCTTTAGCATGTGTTAAAAAGTTTTCAACGGCTTTAGGTGCTTGGGTTGGAAAAAGGATGACTTCAATGTCACCGTAGTTAGTGTGCAAAGTTGCCTTTGGTCCCTTGTATTCGTTAGGAGTTAATTGGGGATATTCAATCATTATTCTCAAACCTCTATTTCTTAAAATTGATAACTTACTCAAGTTTAGCAAAAAAAAACAAATAAATCTGGTAAACTTAATTATAACAACTAAAAAAGATAAAGGAAATATTCTAAAATGAGTTACCTAATTGATTTTATTCTCCATATCGACAAACACGTTATCCAAATTGTAACCCAGTTTGGTAATTGGACTTATGCGATTCTCTTTGCCATTATCTTTATTGAAACTGGCGCTGTAATCTTACCTTTTTTGCCTGGTGACTCTTTACTATTTGCTGCTGGAGCAATTAGTGCAAACCCAATTTACCATCTAAATCCTTGGCTATTTGCATTGCTATTTTGGATTGCTGCACTATCTGGTGATTCTCTAAATTACTTTATCGGAAAATATATCGGACACGCTATGATGGATCACCACATTTTAGGACGGTTTATTAAGCGTGAATCTGTTCAAAAATCCGAAGCGTTTTTTGCTAAGTATGGTGCTATAGCAATTATTTTTGCTCGGTACTTGCCAATCATTCGGACTTTTGCACCATTTGTTGCTGCTAATTCAGGTGTTGAATACAAGTTATTCTTAAAGTATTCAATCATTGGTGCAACAACTTGGACAATCATTGGTACTGGTGCTGGTTATTTCTTTGGTAACATCCCCTTTGTTCAAAATCACTTTTCAGCTGTAATCTTTGGTATTATTATTGTTACTCTTTTACCAGCCGTTATTGCTGGTGTTCGATCAAAGTTTTCGAAAAACAAAGTAAACTAGCATAACTATTTTTTAGTATTGATTTGCTACTAGCAATATGTTCCAAAAAGTAGATAATTTCATAAGATACGAAAAAGACTGAATTTTCACAATTCAGTCTTTTTCTAATTTCATTCATTATCTGGGTACCTTTTATTACACTCCGTTTAGCGTATTTCAAAAGTTTGATAACCCACCATATCAATTTTATCAATTTGGCTACGCATAACTTCACCAAATGGAGATGGCGATGCCTTGACCGCATTAATAAATTTAATAATATTCGTTGCAACCCCTTCAGCTTCAATTAACACTGAACCATCAATCTTATTAACTACAAATCCAGTAATCCCTAATTCACGCGCAAGTTGTTGTGTTTGATAACGAAAACCTACACCTTGTACACGCCCCCATACTTGAATTCGATACCCTACTTGTACTTGCATTAGTTTCCCCCATTATTTATTATTTATCGGTATTTGTAATCGGCAATGTAATTCGAAAAATAGAACCGTGACCTAACGAACTTTCTAAACTAATCGAACCACCATACCCTTCAATTAACTTTTGAGCAATACTTAAGCCTAGACCATTCCCCCCTTTTTCACGAGAACGTGCTTTATCGACTCGATAAAAGCGATCAAAAACATGATTAGCATCTTCTTGCGAAATCCCTTCACCAAAATCTTGTACTGCTATTTGAACTTCACGACTTGTCCGCGACATCGCAAAATGAATTTCCTTGCGCTCTTGTGAATATTTAAAGGCATTATCAGATAAAATAATCAACACTTGTTCTAAGTGATTACGATACATCGATATAATTGTACTTTTATGAATATCATCCTCTAAGCTGAACTTAAAATCTGGGTGAATTAATGAAAAATTATTATAAACTTGATAAACGACATCTTGTACATCCGTTGCTTCATGTCGGAAATTAATCTCAACTTGATCAGCCCGTGTTAAATCAAGCATCTCTTGTACAAGTGTTTCCATTCGTTTCATCTCATCTAAAGAAGCTTTTATCGAATCATTTAAAATCTGTGGATCATCTTTTCCCCAACGATTTAATAAATCCATATGACCTTTAACAATTGCTACTGGGGTTCTTAGTTCATGTGACACATCCTCGACAAATCGTGATTGTTGGTCAATATAACGTTGCATCCGATCAACCATTTCATTTAAAATGACACCTAAATCTGATAATTCATCATTACGTAATAAATCTGGTACACGCTCGGTTGTTTTGGGATCATGCTCAACTTCAGCAATCGTTTTAGCAATATGTTCCACTGGCCTTAATAACCAATCAGCCAATAAATAACCCCACAATGCAATTGCCATTAATCCCAATAGCATCAACACAACTAAGATTTTGACTAATTTTATATACATATGATGGTATTGTTCAAGGCTGTCAACTATTTGAACGTATCCAACTATCCGATTAGAGTTCTTAGCATACACCGGTACTCGGCCGACTAATAATTGTTGGCCATTAACATTAACTAGGCGTTGTCCTACAAAGCGGCTTTTATGCTCCATAGCAACTAAATTAGTATGACTAGTAAATAGTTGTACTCCTTGGCGGTCAAAAATTGTCAGTGTTAAATTTTTACTGGCAACGTTAGCAATTAATTCATCATTTAAAATTGTATGCACATGATCATTACCTGGCTGTAAAGATGGTTCAATCATGTCCAAAGTTAGGTTACGTGTATTTACTGAAGTAAATCGTTGGCTCACTGCATTAAGGGCATTATCAATTTCTTGATGTTGTGAATCTAATGCATTCTGTGTAAACGCACGAAACATCAGTAAACTAAATACTAAGAAAACAACAAACACTCCTATAGTCGTTCCTAATGCCCATTTCCATTTAACGGAAAAACGGCGATAAACATTTTCTTGTGTCATTAAATATACCAAAAAAGGGCTTGACGCTTGTCCAGCCCTTTATCCTAATTAATTTGAGCTACGCATTACGTACCCAGTTCCGCGAATCGTTTGAATATATGAACGTGCACTTTCTGGATCATCAATCTTATTACGAAGATATCGAACGTACACATCAACAACATTCGTTTCAACTTCAGATTCATAACCCCAAACCCGCTTCAATAAATCATCACGTGCTTGTACTACATTAACGTTTTCCATCAATGTAAGTAGCAATTCATATTCACGTTTCGTCAAATTAATTACTTCATCACCTCGGCGAACAATCCGATTTTCTTTTTCAATAACTAAGTCTTTAAATTTAACGGTTGATTGGTGTGGTGCATGAGCCTCAGTTTCAATATTAATCCGTCGTAGTAAAGCCCGTACACGTGCTAATAACTCTTCAATTGCAAATGGTTTAACAACGTAATCATCTGCACCATAGTCTAACCCTGAAACACGATCGATTACTGAATCACGAGCTGTCATCATAATGATTGGCGTATTTTTAACTTCACGCAATCGACGTGCGACTTCTAAGCCACTCAATTCAGGTAACATTAAGTCTAACAAAATCACGTCATAATCATTAGCAATAGCAGCCTCTAAACCAGCACGACCATTATCTCGTACATCAGTTTCATAATTTTCATGTTGTAACTCTAATTCCACAAAGTGGGCTAAATTTTTTTCGTCTTCAATGACCAAAATCTTACTCATCGGCAACTCCTCGTTCTATCTTTTTTAAGCTCTCTAATTTTAACATTTTTTTCTAAGAATTGATAGTTAATTGCATCAATTCAATAATTTTTTGACTTTTATTAGAAAAAAAAAGGACTTTTTATAGTAAAAAATGTCATTTAATTTACATTTTTTCTCATTTTTTTGCCATTAAACTAGTAAATATATTACTGCAATTAATATAACTTCTGGGTGTTGATATAGATACGCTAGGCTCCACTCATCAGCTGGCAAATTAAATTTAGTAATTATATTAGCTTGATTTGCATGCTGCTTGATTGCTGTAACAAATGTTTGATGAGTATACGTTTCAGTCGGCTTGATGCCTAATATGTATGCGCTAAATTCAACTAACATTTGACCTGAAATCTGATTAGGTTTAATTTTGTTACCAAGAAATTTACTAAGTTTTAACCGCAATAAATGTTCAAGTACTGGATTATTTAACAGGGGAATAAACTTGGTTGTAAAATCAGTACTAGCAAATTGCTCGATTAAGTTTTCCCAGTCAAACGTATTAAACTTAGGACGTTCACTAAAAAAGTACCGTGCCCCCACTAATTGGCCTAAAAATTTTTGTGCCTCCAATTCACCTAATTTTAAATTATCCTGTGACTTAACTGGATTAAAATCTAACATCGGACCTAAATCCCATTTAGTTTTAATCCAATGTAGTTTAACATCTCTAGGAATTTGGTAACGCCGTGAGCGCCCCATCCCCTGAATATCAAATATATAAATATCCTTAGCACCTTGCTTAATAGCTTCATTAATGGGTACATCATTTGAATAACCACCATCAATATATCTATCACCATCAATTTCCATTGGTGAAACAACTGGATAAAATGCACTTGAAGCGACAACCCATTGTGCAAGTTTTTGAGGTGTCATATCTTTATTAACAGTAATAAGTTTTTGCGTTAAAGCCTTGGCATTAGTTGTTATTAGCATAAACTTTACTTGGGGATTTTGTAATTCTTTAGTTGCAACTGGTAAAAATAGATTATACAATGAGCGTTTCGATTTGAAATCGCGCGAAATTATTTGATTAATCATTGCACGTGTAAACTTTTCCCTAGTTGGTCCAATTTCTGGTACCCCATAAACATGTTTGGTTGTTAAAAATTGCCAAACCTCATGTGCCGTTGCACTGTCAAGATGCATTAAAGACATTCCTGTAATAGCTCCTACAGAAACTCCAATAATTGCTTCTGGAATAATACCAGCTGCCTTTAATACATCAAAAGCCCCTGTCTGAAAAGCCCCATGTGCACCACCACCACCAAATATAAAATAGATTGGATAATCATACTTCTTCGTAAAAATTAATCCATTCGCTTCGAAGTCACGTTGTAATAAATAGTGTTCATCCCAATTACTTACCAATTGGTATTGGACACCTGACCAACGTAAGGATTGAAAATATGTACTAAGTGCATCAAAAACATTAGGTTTACTTACCCCTTTTCGAATTAATCCATGCTTAACAACTCGAATATTTGTGGTTATATCAACAATTACTACTGCAACAATCTTTTGTTGCTCCACTACAATATATTGTTTTATCTGATCACCTAACGGTTGCTGTATATATTTAAAACGTGCTACTTCATTATCTAGATTAAACGCTAATAATTGTGTAAAATCAGTTAATTGCGTGATATTTTGATTTGATTGAAAGACTTTCAAAATAAACTACCTCGATTTTTAGTTTGCATTTAAGAACATTTGTTCGTATAATGATATAAAAGTAAAACATACTGCGTGCCTGGAGGTGCTAAAATGCAAATGCCATTTAATTTGATTACCAACGATGTTACACACGTCGCTAACAAATTTAAACTTTTTAAACGTATGTCTAAGCATAACAAAATATTACGAGCTCGCCAAATGTCGGCTGATGAAATTATTAATCGCCTTGAGATTGCATTAGCAGAACATATTGAAATTACCATTCAATGTAATGTTTCATTTTACACTGAAAATATTTACCAACTTTCAGGTTATTTAACGTTATCGGCATCAAATAATCTTATTTTGCATAGTATCGATAATAAAGTTTCAACCATTGTATGGCCAACATCAATTCGGCATATTGCATATAATAACTAGTTAATACCTCCAAGCATCATCAATACATTCTTAGATTAGCTTCTTTAAAACATAAAAGCCGAGAGAAAATTCTCTCGACTTTTTAATTTATCACTTACTTAATAATGATCACTTAATATTAATCTTCAACTAAGTCAAGATAATCGCCATATCCTTGTGCTCGCATTTCAGCTTTAGGAATGAACTTTAGTGATGCTGAATTTATACAATATCGAAGCCCACCAAGTTCAGTTGGGCCATCATTAAAAACATGCCCTAAATGGCTTTCAGCTTGTCCACTAGTAACTTCAACTCGTTCCATTCCAAAAGAACGATCTCGATGCTCTTGAATAAAACTTCGATCAATTGGCTTAGAAAAAGCTGGCCAACCGCATCCAGAATCATATTTAGCTGTCGATGAAAATAGTGGTTGACCGCCAACAATATCAACGTAAATTCCTGGTTCAAAAAAATTATCATATTTATTCATAAAGGGTGCTTCAGTCCCTTTTTCTTGTGTAACGTGATAACTTTCCTTGTCCAATTGCTTAATTAACTCATCTTTGTTTTTAATCATCGAAGTTCTCCTATTTTCAATCAAATAAGTTTTTTATTTGTACATTGGGATCAATAACTTCTCCAAGTCCACTCAAAGTTAACTGGTTAAATGGAGGTATATAAGCAAGCTTCATCTGTGATATAAGCATGTCCTTTGAGTGTGGTTTCACATAAATTTTACCAATATTAGAATTAATTTCAAGTTGGTAGTCTGGTGTATCTTGTGTTTGTTTGACAATTATTATTCTAAAAGCAGTATCCATTGTACAAGAAGCCGCACCAGTTGCAAATTGACCTGTCCCATCATCTAAATCAAGTAAGATTTTGGCACCAGCCTTAACAGCTTTCATCAATCGTTCTTCTAGTTTCCCTGTAATTTCTAAGTTATACATTGCAACCTCCTAGTATATTAATATATTAACTTGTAAACATCATACAGCCATATAATTAAGTGAATATTAAATTCACTAGTAATTAGTTAGTAATATAATTGTCGTTAGTTTACTCGTTTTTTTGTCTAAAGTCAAAGAATAGATAATTTCATAAAATACGAAAAAGACCGACTTTTTTACAAAATCGGTCTTTTCTAATTTATTCTTTTACCTGGGGATTTTTATCAAATTCCCACATATCGCCATCAAAACTATAGCTTATTCTTTCTATTGGCCAAAGATAGTATGAAAATAAATTACTTAGTTTCACGTGAGTAGTTGGCAATATCACTCAAGATAACATCGTAGAATTCACTAGCAGCCATTGGTGTCGTCTTTTCTTCTCCATAACGACGAACTGTAACGGTGCCATTTTCTTTTTCTTGATCCCCAACTACAATGGTGTATGGTACCTTACTTGTTTGGGCATCACGAATCAAGTAACCCATCTTTTCGTTACGAGTATCAACCGTTGCCCGCACGTTCATTACTTGTAACTTACGCATAATTTCGTCAGCATAAGCACCGTGAGCTTCTTGGTTAACTGGGATGATTACTGCTTGCTTAGGTGCTAACCAAGTTGGGAAAGCACCCTTGTATAATTCAGTTAAGTAAGCCGTAAAACGTTCCATCGTTGAAATCAAGCCACGGTGAATCATAACTGGCCGGTGTGTATTTTGACCATCTTCACCAACGTAAGTTAAATCAAAACGTTCTGGTAATAAGAAGTCCAATTGAATTGTTGAAAGCGTTTCTTCACCACCAAGAGCTGTCTTGATTTGAACATCAAGTTTTGGACCGTAAAAGGCTGCTTCACCTTCGGCTTCAAAGTAGTCAAGACCCATGTCGTCCATGGCAGTTTTTAACATCTTTTGGCTCTTAATCCACATGTTGTCGTCATCAAAGTACTTTTCAGTATTTTCAGGATCACGGTATGAAAGCCGGAAACGATAGTCCGTAATGTTAAAGTCAGCATACACTTCAACCATCAACTTCAAGATTGATTTGAATTCTTCTTCAACTTGTTCAAGCATCACAAAAGTGTGTCCATCGTTTAATGACATTTCACGTACACGTGATAAACCAGTTAAGGCACCTGATTTTTCGTAACGGTGCATCATCCCAATTTCAGCAATCCGAATTGGCAATTCACGGTATGAGTGCACATGGTGGTTGTACACTTGAATGTGTGAAGGACAGTTCATTGGCCGTAATTCAAGGAATTCACCATCACCCATATCCATTGGTGGGAACATGTCATCATGGTAGTGGTCCCAGTGACCTGATTGCTTGTACAAGTTCAAGTTAGACATGATTGGTGTGTAAACGTGTTCGTAACCGTGTTGTAATTCCTTATCAACAATGTAACGTTCCAACGTCCGACGGATTGTAGCCCCATTTGGCATCCAAACTGGTAACCCAGCCCCAACTTCTGGTGAAGTAAAGAACAAGTCTAAATCTTTACCAATCTTACGGTGGTCACGTTCTTTGGCTTCTTCACGACGTGCAAGTTCTGCATCAACATCTGCAGCCTTCCAAAAGGCAGTTCCGTAAATTCGTTGCATCATTGGGTTTGATGACTTACCACGCCAGTAAGCACCAGCTACTGAAGTAAGTTTAAAGTTCTTAATCAAACCAGTTGAAGCGACGTGGCCCCCACGGCAAAGATCTGTAAATTCACCTTGTGAATATACTGTTATTTTTTCATCTTCAGGTAAATCGTTAATTAATTCAACCTTGTATGGATCATTTTTGAATAATTCCAACGCATCGGCACGTGAGATTTCACGACCCACAATTGGTAAATCTTCTTTAACAATCTTTTTCATTTCAGCTTCAATTTGTGAAAATTCATCAACAGACACTTGGCCAGCTGGACGATCAGTATCGTAATAGAATCCATTAGCAATCGCTGGTCCTACTCCAAAGTGGGTGTCTGGATGTAACCGTTTAAGCGCTTGAGCTAATAAATGTGCAGCTGAATGGCGAAGAATTTCCAATGATTCTTCTGAATCCTTGGTAATGATTTCTAATGAACCATCACTAGCTAATGCATCATTTAAGCCCACAAATTTTCCTTCGAACTTACCTGCTATTGACTTCTTTGCCAAAGAAGTTGAAATACTTTTAGCAATTTCAAGTGTTGAGATTCCACTTTCAAATGGTTTTACTGAACCATCAGGGAATGTAATTTTAATTTCTGCCATCTACTTGCTCCTCAAATTTTTAAAATAAAAAAGTCCTCCACGACACTTAATTTGTGTCATGAAGGACGTTATATACAAACGTGGTACCACCTAAATTCATTTTAGCTTTCCTAGCTAAAACCTCAGCTGTTTTATAACGGAAACAACCCGAACATAGTTGGCTATGCCATTTCACAAGTAGTCAACAATAGCTTTCTATTCGCAAAGTTCCAGCCAAGCTTTGCGTTCTCTTAAAATAGAAATATCCATTGAAGGTGTCTTGATCACTAATTTATGCTTTAATTAAAGCACGTTTATTTTAATTAAGCAAGAATAATTTAAACGCTTGCCTCAATTTCTGCAATAACATCTCTTGCCACTTGCATATCACCACGATAGGGTGTATCGACACCATTTATTTTTTGATATGGATCAAGCCCCTTACCAACAATAGCTACAACATCATCATCCGTGCTCATTAATAAAGCCTTCTTAATTGCCGTTGGTCGATCCATTTCGTAGTGCAATTCAACAACCGTCTCGTCAGTAGCCGCTGCAATTTCCGCTGCAATTGCTTGTGGATCCTCGTATTGAGGATCATCAGCTGTTAACCAAACAATATCTGCTTGTTCTTCACTCACTGCTTGCCCAAAGCCAGCTCGGCGTGATTCACCTTTATTACCAGGTGAACCTAAAACGACAATTACTTTACCTACTGGATGTTGCTGATGCAGGAAGCTGAGTAATGCTTTAACAGAAATATAGTTATGTGCATAATCAACATATACCATTCCATGGTTTTTAGTAGCAAAAGACTCCATGCGACCAGGAACCGTCACTTCATTTAATCCTATAACCATACTTTGGTGATCAGCATGTGCCAATCCAACTGCAATTAAAACACTAGCCGCATTACTTTCATTATAATCACCAGGTACGTTTAAATTATACTCTCCGGCAATACCTAATTTCTTACTTTTACTTGTTTGAGCTGTAACTAAAAGTTGGCTTCGCGTTAAATCTGCATGGCCAGTAAAACTAACATCTGGTTGCACATTTACAACTGGTTGAGATCCTTTGTGACCATAAACAAATATATCTTCACTCGCATGGCCCTTTTGAGCACGATTGTATATTTCCGCAAAATGATCACTTTCAGCGTTAATAATTACTTGGTCGCTATTATCAAGTAACATTAGTTTATGAGCTAAATAATCTTCAAATGTTGGGTGTTCTAGTGGACCAATATGATCAGGTGATATATTTAAGAAAATACCGACATTAAATCGTAAACCATAAACTCGGCTTTTTTTATATGCTTGTGAAGAAACCTCCATCACCAAATGTGTCATCCCATTATCAACAACTCGGCGCATATCATGAAATAAATCGAGAGATTCTGGTGTTGATAAATCAGATTTAAATTGTTCGTTAGGTCCTAAAATGCGATCAATAGTTGAAAAAAGTGCTGTTTTTCCATGGGTACTATTTTGCAAAATTTCATGGGTAAAGTATGCTGCTGTTGTTTTACCTTTTGTTCCCGTATAAGCCACGATAAATAAATCATTTTGAGGATAATTATAAAATGCTGCACTCAAAAGCGACATTGCTTTTTGAACATCTTTGACAATAATTGCTGCTATGTTAGCACCTTCTGCATAATTTTTATCGGCAACAAATGCTTGGGCACCACTTTCAATAGCACTTGTCAGAAACGCCGGCTTGAAGTTACCTTTAACAAAAAACAACGTATCCGCACTTACCTTTCGCGAATCATATGCAATTGCTTTAAATTCCATAACATTAGGTCGCTCTACACTAACTAATAACTCATACTTAGTTAAAATATCAATAATTTCTTGCCAACTAATGGCCATATGCATTCTCTTCTTTCGTTAATTCTAAAATTTAATTCCCTTAACTGCTCGCAAGGTATAAAAAGACCCTGTGATAACAATCATTGCATCACTAGACTCCCGAATTTGCCTTGCAACTGTAATGGCTGCAGTCGGATCATCTGCAACTGAAACTTCAACATTATCATCCATTTCTAAAATTTGTGCTGCAAGCTCATCAGCAGTCAATGAGCGGGTTGGATTTGCAGGTGTAATTGCAATTACACGTGCAACATGTGGTAACAAAGTTTCTAGCATTGTTATATAATTTTTATCACGTAAAATTCCTAAAATGACCGTTGGTTTAAATGGTAAGCGCCACGATTTAAGTGAAGCTACTAAAGCTTCGATTCCATCTGGATTATGTGCAGCATCACGAATAATATTATTTTTCGCATCATATTCCATTCGTCCAGGTAACCTTGCTTGACCTAACCCCTGCTTAATTGCCGCAGTAGAAATTACATATTCTAATTCTCTTAAGACATTTATTGTTTGTAAAACTGTATTTAAATTAAGTAACTGAAATTGGCCACCTAAGCTCAAAAAAACTTCGGCGTCATCATCAATTTTCACATTTGTTCCCGCTGGCGTTACTTTATAACTAGTAATCTTAGGGCGTGGCCCATGATATATTTTGGCCCCAATTATTTGTGCGCGTTTTTCAATAATTGCTTGAACTTCAGCTTGCTGACCACTATAACTAATCACGTGGGCCCCTGGACGTAAAATACCACATTTAGCTTCCGCAATTGCACCTAAACTGTCACCTAATATATTTTGATGATCAAGTGCTATTTTAGTGAAGATGTTAACGATTGAAGTTGTAATGGCATTGGTTGCATCTAGTTCACCACCAACGCCAACTTCAATAATCGCAATATCTAATTCTTGTGTAGCAAAAAAGTCTAATGCAATAATGACCCACCATTCGAAGAACGATAACGCTTGAATATCTAAAGCATGCTGTTTTAAAATCACTAGGATTTTATTAAATTCGGTCACAAACTCGTTCGAACTGATATAAGTGCTATCAACCATAATTTGTTCACGGTGTGTATATAATCCTGGACTTGAAAATTTTCCAACACGATAACCACTTGCTTGCAATATTTGGTTCAACATTTCCCCCGTCGAACCTTTTCCGTTTGTACCCGCAATATGAATAATTTTATATTGTTGATCCGGATTATCAAGCCAACTTAATACTTTACGTAAAAATGGAACCCGATTCTCATCAATTACTCGCCAACCTTTATCCATTTGTTTGGTTATTTTTAAATATTCATCGTTATTTATCATTTTAAATATCTCCAACCGAAATTACATGATTTAAAACTATTAGTCCAATTCTATCATAATTAAGCAATTACACGTGCAAAAAAGGCAGATTCCACTAAGTAGAATCTACCTTATTCGATATTTGGAGTTACTTTGCGTTAAAATGACCTAAATACTTGTAAATTGGCCCTTTTACTTTGAATTTTTGCTCATATTCAGTTTCAACATTTTGTTCAAGATTAGCTGGATCTTCATTGTGCATATCAAGCCACACTTTATCAAAAGTCATGCCATAATTTGCAAAACTGCCTAATGAATATTCGAATAGACCACGATTATCAGTTTTGAATTCAACTTCACCATTGGCTGGTAAAATATTTTCATAACTTTGTAAGAATGATTTATAAGTTAATCGCCGTTTTTCATGTCCTGACTTTGGCCACGGATCAGAAAAGTTCAAATATACTTTAGCTACTTCACCTTTAGCAAAGTATGTATCAACGCCGGCTCCATCCCCATATACAAAACGCAAGTTAGGTAGTTCATCGGCATCTTCAAACGCCTTTCGTCCTGCAACCGCTACTGCGCCTTCTTGGATTTCCATCCCAATAAAGTTAATGTCAGGGAATTTTTTAGCCATTCCAATAATAAATTGACCTTTCCCAGTTCCAACTTCAATCATAATTGGTTGTTCTTTTGGAAAAATACTTTGCCAGTTATTTTTTAATGTTTCTGCCTTAGCTTGTGTAATAACTAAATCAGCATGGTCAGCAAGCCATTTTACTGCCCAAGGTTTTCGACGTAAACGCATCTGAGTTCCTCAATTTCTATTTCAATAATTCTTTTCTTTACGTGCAATTCGTTTTGGTACTAACCAGTAACTAAAAAGCACAATTTCAACAATAATAATCACTATACTAATAAAAAAAGTAGACCATGGAGCACTACCAATTAAATTAGCTAGAAGCAAGATAATCCCAATCACACTCAACACTTTAGTTATCACTTGCTTGAAGTTACGTTGGCGGATTTTTGCATCAATAGGATACAAGTGGGTAAATACTATTTCATCATATTTATGATAAAGTGGCAACAATTGAATACCAATTAAGTATAAGACCAGTACTAAAATTATTGGCGTTACAATTTCATTGTGTACAAAATATGCAATTAATGCACCAATTATGGTTAGTCTAATAATTAAACCAAAGTATTCACTACTTCGTAATAACCCACGCCAGTATAAATTAGTATACACATGTTGTGGGTTTTTGGGTAGTCGGTCAAACCAAAAATTTAACCAACGCCGACGTTTAGTCTGTCCACCAATTTGTGGAACATCCGTAAATAAATTAAAGAAACGGAGTATATTTAATTGCCGACTATTTTCAATTTCGATTGCTTCATTCCAATCAAAAATACCGCTCCAAAATTTATCTCGAATCCCTAAGCGCCCAACCGCCACAAGTAGGACAAAGATAAATGCCCAGGCCATATCAAGTCGGACACCAAATAAAGCAAACGTTAATAATGGTAATACAACTCGTAACCACAATAAATTATGATGGCTATAATAGCTTTGCATTTGATCATATAAAATCAAGCTCTTAAACACAATAAATGTTGGAATTAGCCATAATGTTTCAATTAGATTAGCTTGAAATGCAACCTCAATGAATGGTAATAAACAAATTATTCCGATTACTTGAACTAACAAACTCAGCCATAAACTATGACGCAGTGCAGCTTTTAGATACCGTTCCATATTAATTTCTTGTGGCATTAAGAATACTTTATCAGCAGGCTTTAATAATGTTGCTAAATTACCAAACTGAAGTAGGCCAATCATTAAAAACATGGCGATGAATTTTTCCCACCATGTGTATTGTAATGTCTGCAAAAAACCAGCATACCAATACCCTAGACCACCAATTAAAAATACAAACGCAATTGTAAACTGATCATTAAATACTAATCGTAGATAACGTAACATTTTCTGCATGTATTTTTGTCGGCGTTGTTGAAATAATTTATCCATTTTTAGACCTCTTTCGCAAGTGTCAAATAGATATCATTCAAAGAGGAACCCGCTTCAGGAAACTGATCGCGTAAATAAGCCAAGGTGCCGTCAGCTCGGATTTCACCATTATGCAATAATACAAAACGATCGGCAATTTTTTCAGCTGTATCTAAGACATGGGTTGACATTAAAACTGCTGCTCCCCGAGCTTTAACTTCTGCAATTAGGCCAAGTAAGTCATGAACTGCTAATGGGTCTAGGCCAATAAATGGTTCATCAATAATAAATACATCCGCATTAGTCATAAAAGCATTAACTAACATTACTTTTTGTTTCATACCTTTGGAGAAATTTGCCGGAAACCATGTTAGTTTGTTATCCAAACGAAATATCTTCAATAACTCATTAGCACGATTCCATGCTGTTGCGTCATCTAGCTGATAAGCCATAATGGTTAATTCTAAATGTTCTTTAAGTGTTAGTTCATCATATAAAACTGGTTGTTCTGGTACATAAGCAATTTTTTGCTTATATAAAGCTGGATTAGCCATTAATGATGTTCCATCAATTGAAACATCACCATGCTGTGGTGTTAATAATCCGATAATATGGTTAATAGTTGTGGACTTACCGGCTCCGTTAAGTCCAATCAAGGCAACTAATTCTTGATCTGCGACTTCAAAGTTAACGTCTTTAATTACAGGAACTTGTGAATATCCACCAACTAAATGATTAATTGTTAATGTCATTACCGTGCCTCTCGTTTTAAAGTAATTTTAGTTTAAACTATTCAATAATAATCCTATCAAATCAGTATACCATACTCAATTATCTAAGTTATGTTAGAATTAATTCACTAAAGTATTACCAATAGTTTTATAAATGGGCTAAAATTAAATTATCAACTAATAATATATTTTTAAGGAGTTTTTTAATGGAAGATTGTATTTTTTGCAAAATCGTAAACGGTGATATTCCAAGTTACAAAGTCTATGAAGATGATGATGTTCTTGGCTTCCTTGATATTACTCAAGTTACGCCTGGACACACCCTCCTTATTCCCAAAAAGCATGTTACAAATATTTTTGAATACGATACTGATCTAGCTACGAAAGTCTTTACGAAGCTTCCTGAATTAGCACGTGCTATTAAGGCGATTAATAGTGATATTAAAGGTCTGAATATTATTAATAATAATGGCCAAATTGCTTACCAGTCAGTATTTCATTCACACATTCATTTAATTCCACGATACAGTTCAGACGATGACATGAGTATTAAATTTTCAGACAACTCAGCTTTATACACTCCTGAACAATACGGAGATGTTCAAAAAGCCATTGCTAATCACTTAACCAAATAAAGGAGGACTTGATGATGTTTGCCCAATTAAATAATCGTTGGCGTCACCTATTTAACCAAATTCAATCAAACTTTCGACAACTAATTGCTCAAGTTAGCCAACTTAAGCAAGCTATTTCAAGCCTTAAAGTATCAAGCGAACAATTACAAGCGACTTTGCCGCAACTTGAAGCTTTACAAACCGATTTAGAACGTTCAGTTGCTAAATTTGAATTTAAAACTCAGCCACGTTTAGAACGGATTCAGCAACATCTTAATCGTATTCAAGCTGAACTTAATAAATATAAACCAAAAAATAAATAATAAAAAAGCACTGACATACTACGTCAGTGCTTTTTTATTATTTATTTTTAGTTACCAGCTGGATTAGCAGGTGCTTGTTGTTGTGCAGCAGCTGAGTTAGGTTGTAAGTATGCTTGTAAAACATTCTTTAAATCGTTATCTTTGATTTGTGGATCAGCTTTCTTAATAACCTTCTTAATTACAGCAGAAACCTTAGTTTGGTCATTTAAATTAGCAGTTGTAATTTGCTTTTCCAAAGTCTTTTTGATTGCTGGAGTTATCTTTTCTGGTTTATTGTTGTCACTCTTCATGTAAATTACAAAGTAACCAAATTGTTTTGAAAATACTGGTTCTGTAGTATATTCACCCTTCTTAAGCTTGAAAGCTGCAGCCTTAAAGGCAGGATCAGTATTAGTATCAGTATTATCAAATGGTGTGTATAAACCACCATTATTTGCAGTTGATGGGTCAGTTGAGAATTTCTTAGCTAATTTGATAAATTCAGCTTCTTTGTCACCCTTAGCATTGTTTAAATCGCTAACAACTTGACCGGCTTGTTTTTTACCATCATCGTTGTTTTTCAACAAAATATAACGAACAGTCACTTTTGGTTGGTAAGCTTTAAACTGTTTATCAAGTTGACTCTTTGTTACTGGTGAGTATGATTGCATTGCAAAGTTTAATAACTTTTGTGTCCGGATATTTTCTTTTAATGAAGCAGCAGTTAAACCTGATGCTGCAAGTTGTTGTGAGAATTGACTACCATATTGCTTTTTGTAAGTGTTAAATTCAGCATTAACATCCTTAGCTGAAACTTTCTTACCAAATTGTGCGTCCAAAGCGTTATTAATAATCATAGTTGAAAGTACTTGCTTTCCTGAAGCAGTTGCTTTCAAGCTTGAATAATATTCACTTTCGGTAATCTTTTGACCCCCATTAATTGTAGCGATAGTCTTATCACCACAGGCAGCAAGTAACATAGCAGTTGCAACAGCTGCAACACCTAAAACCGCTTTTTTAAATTTCATTATAACGACACATCCTTTTCTAAAATAATCAATATACTTTAATGATACCATATTTCTATCACAATATTAGATTTTATTGTAAGAAAATTAATTGAAGATTAAACATTTTCTATGCAATTTTTGTACATTATATACAACAAAAAAGATATTAAATAGCGTCACATACCTATCTAATACCTTTTATACTCTATCATATTAATTATTTAATTACTAATAATTGCATTAAACTTTACTTTTAGATTGCCGTTGTAAATCCAATTTCATAAACCATGCGGTACATGGTACTGCTAAAATTACAGCAATCATTGAAAAGATAAGTAGTAAAAACTCTGATACAAAAATTTTAGCATTAATCATATCTGCAAAGCCATAATTCAAACGAATAAACCAAATGCTTAACCCTAAAAAGCTTCCCATAAAGCCAAAAAATAAAGTATTAATCGCAGTTGATATGATTTGTTGCCCAATGTGCATTCCATGGCCAAATAATTTGCTTGTCGGAATATCTGGACTGTCACTAATTAATTCTTGCATCCCAGCAGCAACAGCCATTGCTGCTTCTGCAATTGCTCCAAGTGTACTAAGAATAGTCGCTACAATTGTAATTTGTAAAAAGTTAATCCCAATATTTAAAGATAAGCCTTCGAGTGCATCTGAATCTTCATTGGCAAATCCTTGCACCGTCGCAAAGTGCTCAACTGGTACAATAATTGCAATCAACATTAACATAATTACAACCCCTGTGGCAAATGCTACTCGCGTTACTTGATCATTATCGTCACTTAGGAAAATCGTCATGGCTAAAATAATCACACCTGTAATCGTAACCACTATTAATGGCGAAAAGCCCCATGCAATTAAAGTAATCGTTAAAAATAGCCAGAAAAAATTAAATACTAAACTAACAATTGCTTCTAGCCCCATTTTGCCACCTATTAGGATCAATAGCAGTGCTAGAATAATAAATAAAGCCGTCATTGTACTCATTAGGCAACCTCCTTATTACGTATGAAGAAAGCTGCTAGGCCACTTGCAATTGGTACTGCTAGTACAATTCCAATCCCAGCAATAGTTGTTTGTACCATCCCTAAAACCATATTAATTTCAATTGTATAGCCCCATGTATTCCCATTACGCAAATAGAGTAAACTCATAGCAAATGTTTCAGAAATAAAGATTAAGAATAAGACACTGGTTAACGCTCCCATAATTGAACGTCCTACCCCTAAACCAGCATTAAATAAGTTACGCCGAGAAACTTCTGGATGTGCCTCTTGAATTTCAAATTGTGTTGCAATGATATCAGTTGATGCATCCATAATTGCTCCCAAGGCTGCCAAGAATGCTTCTGCTAAAAAGATTGGTTGTGGTAATTGAGTAATATAATCCATTAATTCAAATTCTAAACCACGTTGATGGGTAAGGCTCATAACAATATTGGCGATTATTAAGGCAACTACACTACTCAATAAAGTTGCCGTCAATGTAATTGCCATTTTTTTATTCCACCCTAAGGCCAGACTTAAGGTAACAAACGCCATTAAAATACCAACACTACTAAATAAAAAAACAACATTAATATTTGTTACATTTAAATCAAGCTTAATTGCCAAATATAGTAAAGTAACGTTAATTATGACACTTATTAACGTCATTAATCCTGGTAGCCGCATTAGCATTAATAATAAGCTAACCGTAATCCAAGCCATTAAGGCAACCAAAGTATCGCGTTTTTGACCAATAATACTAATATCATTACCCGCCTCGTGATTTAAAAATAGTTGTTGCCCTGGGCGGTATGCTTGATTTAAACCACCACTTTTAAAATAGTTATTTTTAACTTTAACTTTTTGGCCGTGACGATCTCCATTTAAAATTTTAATTCTTAATACCTGTGTAATAGAGTAATCAACGTTATTAAATTGATCAGTCGTTTTTTGTTTACTTTGCTGCGTTGCAGTTTCCACTACCCCAACAATATGATTTTGGTATAATGGTGCATCATAACGGGTCAAAAATACCCCTACCCCCATTAATATGATAATAATATACATTAAAAGTTGCCGTATTGAATTAGGCCGTAGATAATTAATTACATTCTGTTTGATCATTTGGTCTCCTTAATAAACACAGAAAAGTGATGGCTTCGCCACCACTTTTCTTTTTACCAATATTAAAAATATTAAACATCTAGACGCCGATTATGACCATTCATAAAAACTTCTTTAGCTAAAAAACGTACTCGCTGCATTAAACGTTCCGCTTTAACCGGTTCAACTGCTTGTTTAGTTTCCGCTAGATGTTCATGTTCTAATTGCTTTAAATCAAAATTTGATGTAAAAAATGTAGCTAATTCATTTTGCATTCGATATTCCAAAATAACACCCAAAACATCGTCACGAATCCAAGCACTCATTGATTCTGCGCCAATATCATCAATAATTAAAACTGGGCTTTCCTTAATAACTTGAATTTGTTCAAGTGTATTAGTTTCTTTATTGGCAATTGAATTACGCATTTCAACTGCAAATGTCGGAAAATGAACCATTGTAACACCAAGCCCATGATCAGCTAATTCATTAGCTAATGCACCCATTAAGTAGGTTTTACCAATACCATAATTACCGTAAAGATACATCCCCTGATGGTATTGATTAGGCTTAGCTAGATAATTCTCAATCCATGTAACTAATTGACCAACAATTGGCTGGCGACTTACATCCAAATCAAAATTATCAAAACTGGCTTGCCGAATCGTTTTAGGCATATTAATTGCCTTAATCCTAGCTTGGCGTTTACGTAACTTATCTGCCATAATTGCTTGTTGCGTTGGCCGATAAACAACAGTTGCATAACCTTGTTCTAACCGTAACTCAGGTACATATCCAGGTGCAATGGTTTGTTTACCTTGTGCCAAGTTATTTTTTTGTTTAACGAATTCAAAAATCTTTGCGGCCGATTTTTCAAAGAAATCATGTGGTAATTCAACTGATTGTGCTGCTAAAAACGCCTGAACTTCTGGATTATTAAAAGCCTCTTGTAATGCTGCTTGCACAACTGCACCATGCTCTTTATGGGTAGCTAAATACCCACGTAATTTAGCACCTAAATCTTCCATCATCCTTGCCCTCCTCGCACTTTATCTTGTTGAAGCCGACTTTTTTTGAGACGATTAAGACTTGCCTTAGTGGCAGCTAATTCGCTAGCTGTAACTTTAGGTGCCGGTGTATCTACATAGGTTGGCTTCGTTTCAACTTTTTTATTAGCACGACCAGTTGCATACCTTTTTGTTACTTTGTTTTGCTGTTCACGTTGGAACTTACCCAAAAATTTTAATGCCTTTAATGCATCAGTAATACGATTTTGACTTAAAGTATTAGCAATACTATTAAAATATGCCCGGTTGATATTGTCACGACCTAATGTGATTAATACATAAAAAATTAAGATATTTACAACTTCCAATGGTAAAACGTTCGCCTCAATTACATCGGTAATTGTCTTAACCTCATTAGTAGTTGGAAAACCATGTTTTTCTTCTTTAATACTTTGTAAAAATTCACGAGGCTTTAATTCCTGAGCGTTTCGTAAAACAGTTTGAACAGCAACCGGTAATGAACTAATTTCATTTTCACTAAGGCTTGTACTTGATGATACATCAACTTTATTTGTTTCTATGCCTTGTTTATTTTGTGGACGATAAGCTTCAATAACTTGCTGTTTAAGTAAATCATCATTAATTTCAAAAGTATCAAATGTCATTGTTCTACGGATATATTTACTTAATTCCAATTCATTAATACCCATGGTTTGATGAAGTGCAAATAACATATTCCTTTTAAGTTCTAATGTTTTTCGATTAATTCCTGTATTTTGCAAACTATCGACTAATAATTCAAAATCAAAAGTTGCTTTATTTTTAGTAACTATTTCATCATATGCAATTGTGGCATTTGTTTGCCGTTGCACAGGATTAGTTGGCAAATCTGCTACCGTTTTAAATGCTTCTGAATTAATATTAAAAACATCGGTAATTTTTTGGGAGATATTTTCGCCGTCAATCTTAGCTAATTGGCGCAATTGGAAACGTTGTTGTAATTTTTGATAGTAGCTACTTTCAACGGCACTTAGCAGTAAGACACTCATCAATTCATCAGTAAAAAATTGCTGTGGCTGTAGTGGTGCATGCATTTCGTACACATAATATTCACCTAAAGTATCAACATTGTGCCATGTTTGCATTAAATTAACCGCCTCTAAACGGCCACGTGCAATTACTATTGCTTGTGGTGATAAATTAACGATATTCATCAGTGTGGTGTGTAAAATTCGCTCTGAGAGTAGTGGCTTTTGGTCAATTAAATTCCACAATGTATTTAATAAAACCATTGCCTCTGGGCCAATAATTGGTTGATAAAGGGCTGTAATAATTGACTGATCATAGTCTGTCAACTTAGCACCTTCAGATAAAATAAAGCCACTCATCGGATTGAGCTGTTGTTTAAAATCAGTCATTAATACTCCTTAAATTATTATTTTTCGTCAATAATGTCATGTAGCTCATGTAAAAATACTTCGAGACTATCGAAGTGTTTGTAAACACTTGAGAAGCGAATATAAGCCACTTTGTCAATATCTTTAAGGTACTTAAGTGCATATTCACCGATAATTTGACTAGTTACTTCACTCTCGCCAAGTTTACGTAAATCTTTTTCAACTTGTGCTACTACTTGCATTAATTGATCACTTTTAATTGGACGTTTTTCTGCCGCTCGAATTAAACCACGTAGTAATTTATCACCGTTAAATTCTTCACGTGTACCATCATTTTTAATTACAAACAGCCGCGTCATCTCGAGCCGCTCAAATGTTGTAAAACGTGTACCACAATTAGGGCATTCACGACGACGACGAATCGCACGACCTTCATCAGCCGGGCGACTATCTACAACCCGCGAATCATTAAAATGACAATTAGGACATTGCATGCGTTACTACCTTTCTTTCAGGAAAATATTGGGGCTTTTAAACGCCACATTTATTAAATTATAACAGAAATTTCGATAGCGATATATCTAAATAGCACTGTAGAAACACGTAATTATTTATTTAATAAGTTAACTAACCTCAAAATCCAAGAAAATAAAAACGAGTTTGGCTAAGCCAAACTCGTTTTTTAATTTAGAAATCTTGAACTTTACCACGGAAGTCTTCAATTGAAGTGTAACCTTTTTCCGCCATAATTGTAGCTAATTCATCAGTTAAGCGTTGGAAAATACCAACCCCTTCATGTAATAAAGCGGTCCCAACACTAACCATGTCAGCACCACACAATAAGTGCATGAAGACGTCCTTACCACTCGTTACCCCACCGGTACCAATAATTTTGATACTTGGGTTTAAGCGTTGGCGGAACGCACGGACATTGGCCAAAGCAGTTGGCAAAATCATCGCGCCACCAAGACCACCGAAACCTTGTTTAGGCTTGATAACAACTTTTTCAGTATCAATATCAATCCATAAACCATTTCCCACTGAATTAACGGTGTTAATGTGCGTTAATGGGTATTTGTTTAAGATGGCCGCCATTTGATCAAAGTGCACCAAATCAAAGTATGGTGGTAATTTAACCCCTAATGGCTTCGTGTAAAAACTGAAAATTTCGGCTAAAAGTGCATCCGTTTCTTCAAAATCATAGGCAACTTGTGGCTTACCAATCACATTTGGACATGACAAGTTAAGTTCCGTTAAACCAGTGTATTCACTAGCTTGAATTTTGTGGAGTAATTCAATATTGTCAGACATTTGTAATCCGGCAACTGATAAAATCGTTGGCTTAGCATGTTCCCTCGTTACATAGTCCAAGTAGTATGGAAAACCGGCATTTGGTAAGCCCATTGAGTTAATTGAACCATGTTCCAATTGGTAGTAGCGTGGTTGGGGATTCCCCTCACGTTGTTGTGGTGTGGCACTCTTAGTGACAACCCCACCAGTACATGCTGCGTTAATCATTTCGTCCATTTCAGCAACTGTCATACAGTTAACCCCAGACGCATTCAAGAAAATACTTGGAAATTCTACACTTGCCATCGTTGTTTTAAAATCAATTGCCATCATTAAATCTCCCAATTTTGATATTATTTTGCTAATTCATTACGCCAGTTAGTTAACATTTCAACATCATCATGTGAAACGTAATCTTCATTGGCCGCGGTGTTAATTAAGTTTGAGTAGTTAGTTACTGCAAAGTATTCTAAACCTTGTGCGGCAAAATTTTCATCCGCTTTTGGTAATTCGTAAGTAAAGATGGCGGCCACCCCGAGCATGTTGCCACCTTCAGCAGTCACTGCCTTGGCTGCTCCAAGGACCGAGCCACCCGTTGAGATTAAATCATCAATCAAAACAACTTTTTTATCAGTAACATCGTAACCTTCAAGTTGCTTTTTAGCACCGTGATCCTTAGGTTGGGCGCGCACATAAATCATTGGTAAATCAAGAATATCGGCTACTAAAGCGGCGTGAGGAATTCCAGCCGTTGCCACACCCCCAATAACTTCAACATCCGGGAATTTATTCTTAATCAACGTTGCCAACCCTTGAGCGATAATTGATCGCACTTTAGGGTAACCAATTGTTTGACGATTATCCGTATAAATCGGGCTCTTAATACCTGAAGCCCAAGTAAATGGATCGTTTGGTTGTAACTTAACGGCACCAATTTCTAATAAACCAGCTGAAATTTCAGTGGCGATTGCATTTAAATCAACGTTGCTCATCTTACTTCTCCTCAAATTCTGTTAATACTTGTTGGTAGGCTTGGCGCATGTCGTGGGCTTGAGTAATTGAACGGCCAACCACAATCCCATCACTACTAAATTCGGCAGCACGTTTTGGTGTCACCACACGTTTTTGATCAGACGCATCATCCCCGGCTAAGCGAATTCCTGGGGTAATAACTTTAAACTCAGGCTTTACATTGTCATGAATAAGTTGTGCTTCAAAGGCTGAAGCAACTACACCATCGGCACCTGAAGCAGCTGCAATCCGTGCTAAATGAATCACAGAATCTTGCAATGACATGCTAATCCCCTGTGTGTATTGCACATCAGCTTCAGAAAATGAGGTTAATTGCGTAATTGCAAGTAACATTGGTGTTACTTTGCCAATTTCAGCAGCACCGGCTTGTAAACCACGTTTAGCAGCTTCAATCATCGCGGGTCCACCAGCGGCGTGAACCGTCACAATATCAACGCCTAACTTTCCAATTTGGAAAGCAGCATGCTCTACTGTATTAGGAATATCATACATCTTTACATCAAGGAAAATCTTCACATTAAGTTGTTTTAATTCCTTCACGAATTCAGGGCCATAAGCGTAAAACATTTCCATTCCAATTTTAACGAAAACATTTTCGTAGTTAGCCAATTGTTCTACACATGCAAAGGCGGCGGCTTTATTATCAAAATCTAGGGCTACAATAACCGGTTTCATGAATATTTTCCTCGTTTAACTTATTTCTTAAAGGGCAATCAAACTTAAAGCTTGATCTTCTAGTACATCTAAGAAGGCGGCAACTGTATCAAGAGATGTAAATAATGGGACCGCATTTTCGATTGCTGCTTCACGAATTTCAGCACCATCATTAGTAGTCCGGCGGCTGTTATCCATAGTATTGACAACAATTTGCAGTTTACGATCTTTCAAAGCTGAAACAGCATTGTTATCTGATTCGGCCAATTTACCCATTACATGTGTCTTAACACCACCGTCTTCAAAGACGTTAGCAGTATTTTGGGTTGCATAGATTTGGAATCCAAGGGCACGGAAGCGTTTAGCTAAGCCCATTGCTTCTGGTTTATCCGCATCAGCAACTGTAAACATAATATTACCATGTTTTGGCACTGAAACATTAGCGGCCAAGAATGCTTTATATAAAGCTTTAGGGAACGTGATGTCAGAGCCCATAACTTCCCCGGTTGACTTCATTTCAGGTCCCAAAGTACTATCAACCATTGGTAATTTATTGAAACTAAAGATTGGGGCTTTAACGTGTACGCCCGCACTTTCTTGGTATAAACCTGTTTCAAAACCAAGATCAGCTAATTTAGTCCCTAACATAATCTTAGAAGCAATTTGAGCCATTGGAATCTTAGTAACCTTTGACATAAATGGTACTGTTCGTGATGCTCGGGGATTTACTTCGATAACATACGCCACATCATCATGGATAACAAACTGAATGTTCATCAAACCAAATGTTTGTAATTCTTTGGCTAAGGCAATTGAGGCCTTAATAATTTGATCTTTAACGTTAGCTGACATTGTTTGTGGTGGGTAAACGCCCATTGAGTCCCCTGAGTGGACCCCAGCACGTTCGATGTGTTCTAAGATTCCGGGAATAACAACGGTTTCACCATCACTAATAACATCAACTTCGGCTTCTGAACCAACCAAGTATGAGTCAATTAAGACGGGGTGTTCATTGGATACTTGCACGGCCCGTTGCATGTAATCACGTAAATCATCATCTGAAGCAACAATTTCCATGGCACGACCACCAAGTACATATGAAGGCCGAACTAAGACTGGATAACCGATTTTTTGTGCGACTTCAACGGCTTGGTCAACGGTTGTCGCAGTGGCACCAACAGGTTGTGGTAAGGCAAGCTTTTTAATAACTTGGTCAAATAATTCCCGGTCTTCTGCACGGTCAAGGGCTTCAACACTCGTCCCTAAAACTTTAACACCGTTTTCAACTAATGGCTTAGCTAAGTTAATTGCTGTTTGGCCACCAAATTGCACCACAACCCCAATTGGTTGTTCTAAATCAATCACGTTTAGAACATCTTCAATCGTTAATGGTTCAAAGTAAAGCTTGTCTGAAATTGAGAAGTCCGTTGACACTGTTTCAGGATTTGAATTCATGATGATGGCTTCATAACCAGCTTCTTGAATTGCCCGGACTGAGTGCACCGTAGCATAGTCAAATTCCACCCCTTGACCGATTCGGATTGGACCTGAGCCAAGGACAAGGACGGATGGCTTATCATTAACAATCACATCGTTTTGTTGTTCGTAAGTGCCATAGTAGTATGGTGTTTTTGACTTAAATTCAGCGGCCACCGTATCAACCATCTTGTAGACTGGTTGCACATTTTCAGCTTTTCGAATCGCACGTACTTCACTCGCCGTTTTGTTCCAGAAACCAGCGATGGCTTCATCACTGAACCCATTCTTTTTAGCTAAAGTTAAGGCCGCAATTGATTGGTCATTAACTAAAAGGGCTTCGATTTCAACGATGTGCAGTAACTTATCTAAGAACCAAATATCAATTTTAGTGATATCGTGAATTTCTTCAATCGTTACACCCCGACGGATAAGTTCAAAGAGCATGAATAAACGATCATCACGAGCTGGTACAAGTGCAGCTTTAAGTTCTTGGTCAGAAAGATCAGCGTATTTTAATTCGTTACCGTGGATAACTCCAATTTCGAGTGAACGCACCGCTTTAAGTAGTGCTTCTTCCATGTTACGACCAATCGCCATAACTTCCCCTGTCGCCTTCATTTGCGTTCCAAGTGAACGATCAGCGGCTGTAAATTTATCAAATGGCCAACGTGGAATCTTAGCAACCACATAATCAAGGGCTGGTTCAAATTCAGCTAATGTTGTTCCAGTAACTGGATTAGTGATTTCATCTAAGTTTAATCCAACGGCAATTTTAGCCGCCATCTTAGCAATTGGGTAACCAGTTGCTTTTGAAGCTAAAGCTGATGAACGAGAAACTCGTGGGTTAACTTCAATAATGTAGTATTGCATGCTGAGAGGGTCCAATGCCATTTGAATGTTAACACCACCTTCAATTTTCAAGGCCCGAATAATCTTTAAAGCGACATCCCGCATCATTTGGTATTCACGGTCTGAAAGGGTTTGGACTGGTGACACAACAATTGAGTCCCCAGTGTGCACCCCAACGGGATCAAAGTTTTCCATTGATGCTACGATTAAGGCGTTATCAACGGCATCACGCATCACTTCAAATTCAATTTCTTTGTATCCGGCAATTGATTTTTCAATTAACACTTGCGTAACTGGTGATAATTCCAAACCATTGGCAGCCGTTTCAGCTAATTCTTTTTCGTTATTGGCAAAACCACCCCCGAAACCACCTAATGTGTAGGCTGGCCGGACAACAACTGGATAACCAATTTGATTAGCAAAATCAAGGGCTTCTTGAGTTGTCACCGCAATTGTTGATTCTGGAACAGGTTCATTTAAGCGTTCCATCAACATTTTAAATTCTTCACGATCTTCAGCTTCTTCGATGGCTTCAAGCTTAGTACCAAGTAATTCAACATTAAATTCGTCTAAAATACCTGATTCAGATAATTGCTTAGCCATGTTTAAACCAGTTTGACCACCGAGCGTTGGTAAGATGGCTTCTGGTAATTCTTGCCGTATGATTTTTGAAACAAAGTCTAAGGTAATTGGTTCGATGAACACCTTATCAGCAATTTCAACGTCGGTCATAATTGTTGCAGGGTTAGAGTTAATTAAAATAACTTCATAACCCTCTTCTTTAAGTGAGATACATGCTTGCGCACCTGAGTAATCAAACTCAGCGGCTTGACCAATTACAATTGGACCTGAACCGATAACTAAAATTTTCTTGATGTCAGTACGTTTTGGCATTATTTATCTCCCTTGTTGGCTTCTTTAATCATAGCAATAAAATCGTCAAAGATATATTCAGCATCGTGTGGACCAGGTGCTGCATCTGGGTGGAATTGGACTGAGAAGGCTGGGCGGCTCTTCAAGCGAACCCCTTCAACGGTTTTATCATTTACTTCGACGTGGGTTACTTCTAAATCCGTCCCGACAAGCGAATCGGCGTCAACGGCGTAACCGTGGTTTTGTGATGTAAAATCAGCGTGCTCTTTACGTAAATCACGGACCGCGTGGTTAAAGCCCCGGTGACCAAATTTCATTTTGTAAGTAGTTGCGCCATTGGCTAATGAGAACAATTGGTGACCTAAACAAATCCCCATTAAAGGTAATTGAGCTTGTAAAGTTTGAATCATTGGAAGTGCATAAGCGGCATCTTTTGGATCTCCAGGGCCGTTTGAAAGTAAGACTCCATCTGGGTTGGCTGATAAAACAGTTTCGGCGTCCACTGTGGCTGGGAAAACTGTTACGTTTACACCACGCTTAGCAAGGGCACGTAAGATTGAGTTTTTAATTCCAAAGTCAATCACGGCAATACCAATCCCATCAGTTGGGGCTTGGTAAATAGTTTTAGTTGAAACTTCGGCAACTTGCGTTGAAGCAAGTTCCATTGCAAAAGCAGCCTTCACCACTGTTTCATCTAGTGAATCAACAATCACGGCTTCCATCGCTCCGGAATCACGAATTTCTTTCGTTAAAGCTCGTGTATCGATTCCAGTAATTCCTGGTAAGCTCTTTTTCTCAGCAAATTCAGCCAGGCTCATTTGTGAACGGAAGTTACTTGGACGGCGGGCAATCTCGTGAGTAATAATCGCATCAGCCGTTGGCGTTAAGCTTTCAAAATCATCCTTGTTAATCCCATAGTTTCCAATCATTGGGTAAGTAAAAGTAATCATTTGGCCAAGGTAACTGGCATCCGTCATTGTTTCTTGATAACCGGTCATCCCTGTACTAAAAACAATTTCGCCGTGTACAGTTTTAGGTGAACCAAAACCTTCACCCGGGTAAACTGAACCATTTTCTAGTACTAAATATCGTAATCCCATATCTTCTCTCCTATTTGCTGTATACTATTTGTCCATCTACAAAGGTTGCTAATACTTGTCCAAATACTTTTTCACCAAGGAATGGTGAGTTAGTGCCTTTTGAAATAAAGTCAGATGCCTTAATTTCATATTCTTCATCAAAATCAACGATTGTTAAATCAGCAGCTGTCCCAACCGCTAATTTACCAGCTGCTAAGTTAAATGCTTGCGCTGGTTTCACCGCCATCCAATCAAGTAACGTTGCTAAGTTTACTAGACCACTCTTCACAAAGTGTGTATACATTAATGCTAGGGATGTTTCAATCCCGACAATCCCAAACGCGGCCGTCTTCATTGAACCACTTTTTTCTTCAACACTATGCGGGGCGTGATCCGTTGCAACCATGTCAATTGTGCCATCCATCAAACCGGCAATACATGCTAAACGATCAGTCGTTGCCCGCAATGGTGGATTCATTTTCATAAATGGGTTATCAAATTCAACCATCGTTTCATCTAATAAAACGTGGTGTGGTGATACTTCTGCCGTTACATGTAAACCTTCACGCTTAGCTTGGCGCACCATTTCAACAGATTCTTTTGTTGAAATGTGGGCGACATGATAATGTACTCCTGTTTGTTTAACCATTACTAAATCACGAGCTAATTGGGTTGATTCGCTCAAACTCTCCATGCCAGGTAACCCGAGACGATCAGCAACTGCCCCAGCGTTCATTGCCCCACCGTTTACTAGACTGTCATCTTCAATGTGAGCCACAATTGGCAAATCCAAATTTTTAGCTTGGCGCATTGCTTCGAGCATCGTCATTGATGTTTGCACTCCATGACCATCATTGGTAAAACCGGCTGGATGGTGTTGCGCAATTTCAGCCATGTTTGTAACATGATCATCAATTAAACCACCTGAAATTGGGGCAAATTGATATGTTTTAATGACTGAATTTTCCGCATTACGCTTAATTTGTGCTGCAAATTTATCCGCTGTATCAGGGACTGGATTTAAATTTGGCATGGCAATTACACTAGTAAAACCACCATGGGCCGAAGCTTTACTACCAGAAGCAATCGTTTCTTTATATTCAAATCCCGGTTCCCGGAAATGGACGTGCACGTCAATGAGCCCTGGTAAAGCATCTTTACCTTGAGCGTCAAACACTTCACTAGTTGATGCTTGAATGTTGGTTGCGATTGCTGTTACGCGGCCATCTTCAATTAAAATGTCTTGAATTTGGCCATTGATGCGACCATTTTTAATCAAACGTTGCATGTTATTCCTCCACTAAACCTTTACTTGTTAACACAGCGTTTAAAATTGCCATGCGAGCAAAAACTCCATTGTGCATTTGCGTGAAAATTTTTGACTTTGGTGCTTCAACTAACTCGGATGAAATTTCAACATCGCGATTAACCGGAGCTGGATGCATAATAATGGCATTATCTTTAAGCACATCATAACGGGCTTTGTTTAAGCCATATTGTTGGTGGTATTCAACCGCCGTGAAGGCATTTAAATCATCTTCTTGCAATCGTTCTGTTTGAACGCGTAATAACATCACAACATCTAATTTAGGTAGTAATTCATCAATCTCAACATACGTACCAAAGGCGGCGAAATCTTCATTAAACCATTCTTTTGGACCACTGAAGAAGACGTTGGCGCCTAAGCGATTTAAAATTTCAGCATTTGAACGAGCCACACGTGAATGCGCGATGTCACCGATAATCCCAATATTTAAACCGGTAAAAGTTTTAAATTGATCATGGATTGTCATTAAATCAAGTAAACTTTGTGATGGATGTTGACCGCTACCATCACCTGCATTTACCAGGCCTAATTCAATATTTTTATCTTCAACCATTGGACCATACCAGTTGTTTAACCGGTGGCGGATAACTACAAAATCAACGCCAATCGCTTGCAAAGTTTTTAAAGTATCACCTAATGACTCACCTTTAGTAACTGAACTAGTTGATGGATTAATATCAATTAGCTTGACGCCTAAACGTTGTTCTGCCATTTGAAATGAGCTGTGCGTCCGCGTACTATTTTCAAAAAACAAATTTGCCGTATATACAGGACGTTTTAACGTTACTTGTTTACCATCACGGAAGGCATATGCGCTTGTAAGTAATTCGTGTAACTCACTATCTGATAAATCATTAATATTTAAAAAATTTGCGAACTGTACCATGTCGGTTTCCTTTCAAAAAAAAACTGCCTTCTCCAAAGAGAGGGCAGTTTCCGATTGTTGTGATCGTAACGATTAATTGCCTGATTGTGCTCTCTCTGGAGTTTCTTAAATAGACGTTATGAAATTTTATTTGGTGCTGTAAATACAAAAAAACTCTTTGGAATATCCAAAGAGTTTACAGGTTAGCTTAAATAAAGTTACAGTATCCCTACTGTTATTTTTAACTTACCTTAGTGACTCTCTGGTCGACCTTTAAAGGACATTTACATTAGAAATTATTATATCAGAGTTATTTTTAAGATGCAATGACCTTTTTTATTAATTTTATTTATCTAATCTAAATAAATAAAAAGCAAGAAACCGTCTGTTCTCCAGAAGGCTTCCTGCTCGTATTATAAATTATTCAGTTGGTTCAACAATAGTTTCTTCTTCAACCGGTACAAGCAAACTTTCCCAGCCACCAGCTTTAATTAAAGCGACTTGGTCATTAAAGAACGTGGTAATTCGCTTTTGGACGCTAGCTGGATCATCCAAATAAGCCGCAACTGAAGCTGCTTTTTGAATAAACAAACTTGATTGCGAAATCATTGGATGTTCGATAATCATATAAATGTTAACTGGATACATCGTTGCTTCATCAATTAATTTAGTCAAAGCATTTGTATACCGGACCGGTAAGTTAATAGCTGAAGTTTCCAAACTAAATGTTAATGGTTCGCCTTCGACCAATTCATTAACCGTAATTGCAATCCGCGTCACCTTTTGGTGCTTAATATTTTGATCTAAATCGGCAAAAGCCGCCGTAAAATCAAGTTCGTTAAAATTAACAAGGCTTTCACTTACTTCAAGTACTTGTTGGTCTTTTACAACTTCTAAAAATTCACTACCTAAAATTTCCATCATTTAATCCTTTTATTTCCGAAAGTATATACCTGCTGCACGCCGATATTGCACCGCAGCTTTAATCCACAAGCCAAAGGCAATGAGATTAAGTAAAACACTTACCCAACCTACCCCAAGCATAACACCATGTAATGCTAATTTACCTACAACTAACTGAACAAGTGCTGTGGCAATTGTAATACCGATAAATAACATTGCCAACGCCATCAAATAAATTGCCATTGGTTGCTTACGATACAGTAAGGCAGATGCAATTAACATAATTGCGATTACCGTTATCAGCGAATGCCATTCAACATGCCCCTTAACAGAAAAGCTTAAACTAACGATGGCAAATAAAATAAAGTTTAAAATACCATATCCCACGACTCGTTTTACTTTGTTTACCATATCTACCTCAAATTTAAATTATGCTAATAAATCTAAAATTTGGGCGTGATCAATTCCAAGGAAGTAATTTCCTAATTCAACACTAGCAAGAACCTTTTCTAATTCTTCACGGTTATACTTAATCCCAACAAATTTGGCTTCAAGTTCTGAAACATCACTCGTCCCAAAGAAGTCACCATAGAAAGTAACTTTATCAATGATACCATCTTTTACGTCTAAGCGGGCATCAATTGTCCCTGCCGCAAAATGTTGTCGCTTTTGGACGGTAAATGCAGGAGATGTTCCATACACCCAATCCCAATTGTTATAAACCGTTTCATAGATTTCTTCAATTTTAGCTTCTTCAGCAGTTGAAATTTTAACTTCTTTATCTTTAATATCGGCTAAATCTTCAACGGCAAATAAGTGTTTTAATAAAGCATCCCGGAAACCTATAACATCTAAATCTTGATATTTTTCATCTAAATAAGGTTTTAAATTAGTAACTCGTGAACGAACTGATTTGATTCCCTTAGAAGCAATCTTATCAGCGGGCACGTTTAATGCTTTGGTGACCACATCCAAGTCAACATCTAACATTAATGTTCCATGGGCATAAATTTTAGAACCATGCTTAAACATCGCACTACCAGAGAATTTCTTACCATCAACAATCATATCATTGCGTCCGGAAACTTCGGCAGTTGTAGCCCCCATTTCATGAAGAGCTTTAATAATTGGTGAGACAAACGTTTTAAAGTCACCAAATTCAGCATTTTTAGTATCTAATACAAAACTAAAACACAGATTACCTAAATCATGATAAACAGCTCCACCCCCACTACGCCGGCGTGTAACTACAATATTATGATCATCAATAAATTTTTGATTAACTTCTTCTTGTGTATTTTGATTACGCCCAACAATAATTGATGGCTTTTCATAATAGAAAAGCACTAAAGGTTCATCAAACTCACGATTGTACATTAAGTATTCTTCAGTAGCTAAATTATGACGAATATCGTCACTTGGCATTACATAATAAAACATAATAGTCGATCCCCCAAAAATACCTTAATTATTTAACAATAATAACATCACAAGGTGCCGTGCGAGTAACAAAGTTTGTTACTGAACCAACGACTAAACGTTCAACGGCATTCATTCCTGTAGTCCCCATCACAATTAAGCCGGTGTCATGATCAGCTGGAAAGTCTTTTGCAAGGACTTCTTTAGGATTACCAAATCGCACATGAATTTCAACTTCCTTCACCCCAGCATCAAGAGCCTGTTGTTGATAAATTTTCAAACGTTTTTCAACTTCATCAACCATACGATAAACAACGTCACCAGACACCGCACCACCATAGCCATCAGCAAATTGATTAATTTCGAGCACATTTAAAATGTCTAAACGTGTATCATTACGTTTAGCAACTTGAATCGCAGTTGCTAAAACTTTTTCAGTAATCTTTGATCCATCAACTGGCGCTAAAATGTTCTTATATTCTTGCATAATCTTACACTCCTTGAATAGTTAGAATCTAGCTCAATTATACACTTGATTTTCTAGAATGTAAGCGATTCCTTTATACAAATCTAATTATTAGGTAATTTTTTGTGAATCAATATTTTCTAATCTGCAAATCGAACCTGGTTATCACTAAGGCTAGCAATTTTAACTAGTGACTCGACTTGAAATCCCTTATCTTCGATTGTTTGACGGCCAGGTTGAAAACTTTTTTCAATAACAATTCCCACTCCAGCTAATGTTGCTTGTGCTTGCTCAAGAATATCAATTAAACCTTCAACTGCTTGACCATTAGCCAAAAAATCGTCAATTACTAGAACATTTTCCCCTGGTTGAATAAATCGTTTATCTACCATGACATCTGTATATTGTTGCGTTGTATATGAAAATAACTTTGTAGCATAAATATCTGCAGATAAAGTTAATGATTTACGTTTACGTGCAAACACTAATGGAACCTTCATTGCTTGGGCCGCCATTATAGCGGGTGCAATCCCTGATGACTCAATTGTTAAAATTCTATCTATTTGTTGATTAGCAAACCGTTTAGCAAACTCTTGCCCAATAGCCGTCATTAATTCAACATCTATTTGTTGATTAATAAATGAATCAACCTTTAATACATTTCCTGGTAATACGCGCCCGTTGGCAATAATTTTTTGTTTTAAAGCTTCCATTGTATTTCTCCTAGTTAGTATGTTCTAAAAAACGACGAGCAAAATGCAACGTCGTTTTTATAGATAGCTATTTAATTATTAATCCTTAAAGGCGTGGTCTAAAACTCCATTAATAAACTTACGTGAACGTTCATCACTAAAGGTTTTAGCCAAATTTAATGCTTCATCGATAATAACTTTACTTGGAACTGCATTTTGAGCATCAACATATTTGTGTTCAAAAATTGCCAATTCTAAAATAATCCGATCAGCACGAGCCAACCGATCAAAAGTCCATCCACTAGCTAAGAATGGCGTAATGTCTTGTTCAAGCATTTCTCGATTACTTAAAACACCAGTTACTAATTCTTTTAAGTAATCAGGCACAGCTGGAGTAGGTACGATATCTTCCAATACATCTTCGTAAAGAGTATCAAGATTAGCTTCTGAATTTCCAGCTAATGCAAAGAGCGTTTGAAATGCTTTTTCACGTATTTGATGTCGACTAATAGTCACAATTATTCACCTTTTTCTTCTTCATCATCCCCAAACAAATTATTGGGATCAAGTTGTTGGTCGGCCTTTTGAGGCACAATACCCTCAACGTGGATATTAATTTCTGCTACTGTTAAATCGGTCATGGCACTAATTTGTGACTTAATATGTTCTTGTAGCTTCAAGCTCACTTTAGGTACACTAACACCATATTCAAGATAAACATAAACATCAAAGATAATAGTATCGTCGTTCATGCTTACTTTAACACCCTTACCATGCTCAACGCGACCAAATAATTCAGATACTTGATTACCAATTGAGCTTTGCATTTTAATCACACCATCGATTTCACTCGCAGCGATTCCAGCAATTACTTCTAGGACACTTGGGTTTACCTCAGTATGGCCTAAAACCTTACCGTCATTTGCAAGTGTAATATTTGTCTCTTCTGCCATTTCAGTCTCCTCCATGGATTACTAGTTTAACTAGTCTAGATATACAGCTTTAATTATATCAAAAAAGCCTCTCGCTTTCACGACAGACTTTTTAAATTATTAAAATTAGGCACGTGATTTGTAAGTACCGTTATCGTCAGTGTTGATAACAAGCTTGTCACCAGCATTGATAAAGTCAGGTACTTGGATAACTAAACCAGTTTCCATAGTTGCTGGCTTACCACCACCATTAGCAGTAGCACCCTTAATAGCAGGTTGAGTTTCCTTAACTTCAAGTGTAACAACCTTTGGTACTTCAACACCAAGAACTTCGTTACCAAATGTAGTAACAGAAACTTCCATACCTTCAAGCATAAACTTCAAAGCATCTTTGATGTTTTCTTCGTTCAATGCAAATTGATCGTAAGTTTCAACGTTCATGAAGACATGTTGGTCACCTTCAGCGTACAAGTAAGTAGCTTTTTGTGTCAAGATTTCAGCAGGAACTAACTTTTCAGAAGTGTTACTGAAAGTAATTTCGTTAACTGCACCAGTACGCAAGTTCTTTAACTTTGAACGTACGAAGGCTGAACCTTTACCAGGTTTAACGTGTTGGAATTCAATCACACGCCAGATAGCGTTATTGTATTCAATAGTCAAACCAGTTTTTAAATCATTTGGTGTAATTGCCATTGTAATTATCTCCTTAAAATACGTAATTCTTACCTATTCTACCAGTCAAACTAACATTCGACAAGTAAAATTATTTACCGCGCGCCTTATCAGCAGCAATCTTATTGGCTTTTCGTGTTGCACGTTGTTCCATTCGTTGTTCAATTCGACGATCCATTTGTGCTTTACGTTTGATGGCTTGATTGATTTGGTGTTTGTAACCAGGTTTAATCTTCTTTTTCTTTTTCTTAATTAAACCAATCATTGTTGGATCAAGCTTCTTTTGGGTTTTATTACGTTTCTCACGACGCTTACGGTCAAACGTATCGACAATTTGATCACCCTTAATGGCTTTTGGTTGGAATTTAACCCCGAGATTTTCTAATTCGGCAACTTGATCATCATTATCAGGCGTGTATAACGTAATCGCAATTCCGCTCATTCCGTTACGGCCAGTCCGACCAACTCGGTGGATAAAGAAGTCTAAATCAGCCGGAATATCATCGTTAATTACGTGTGATACCCCTTCAATATCAATCCCCCGAGCAGCCAAATCAGTGGCCACTACATATTGGAAATCAAGGTTTTGCACTTGCTTCATCACCCGCTTACGTTCACGTGGTGCAATCCCGCCGTGGACGGTAGCAACTTTTAAGTTTTGACCACGCAAGAAGTGACTTAATTCATCGGCGCGTTCTTTAGTATTAGTAAAGATTAAGGCCAAGTATGGTTGTCCAAGGGTCAATAATTTTAAGATAACTTCATTTTTTGAAGCACTCTTAGTTGAAATTAACCAGTTTTCAATTGTTGGTGAAATCACTGTTGTTACCGGAATTTCTTCCACCACTGGGTTACTTAAATATTTACGTAAAAATGGTTGCAACTTTTGAGGAATGGTTGCTGAGAAAACTAACATTTGTAAATCTTCTGGCATCGCACCAGCAACTGCATCAACTTCAGGTAAGAATCCTAAATCAAGGGTCATATCTGCTTCATCAACAACCAATGTCTTACTAAAGTGCACATCGAGTGCTTGTGTTTTTAATAAATCAGCAATCCGTCCTGGTGTACCAATTACAATGTGCGGTTGTGCGGTTGCTAATTGTTTTAATTGGCGTTCCTTATCAGTTCCACCAACGTAATTAGCAATTCGAATTTCGGTATCAAAGTGCTTAGCAATTTGTTTAGCCGCATTATAAATCTGTTGGGCTAATTCACGTGATGGTGTTGTGATAACTGCTTGTACTTGGTTAAAATTCACATCAAGATTTTGAAAAATTGGTAATAAAAATGTATGTGTCTTACCAGAACCCGTTTGTGATTGCCCAACAACTGAACGGCCACTAATAACCGTTGGAATTAAGCGTTCTTGCACTGCTGTGGGCGTGTTAAAGTTAATTTCCGCTAAGGCGTCCATAATTGCTGGTTTTAAATTAAAATCAGTAAATTGTTTCGTCATTAATTAAATCCTTTCTATATTAAACGATCATTGTATCGTTTAAGAGCACGGGCTAGTTCATCAATAATATCATTGACCTCATCCATATCACGCGCCTTAGCCCCAGATGCTAGTGGATGACCACCACCATCATGATTACGAGCGATATTATTAATTACCATATCCTTGGAACGTAAACGAACACGGTAACTATGATCATCTTGTTCTTCAAATATTGCCCATGTCCGGACACTATCAACTCGACCTGGTAAGGGCACGACAAAAGCCGTTCCACTTTCACCAAGATCAAATGAATTTACAAGTTCATTGCTTAAAACCATATAAGCAAGGCCATTTTCAACAATGTTTAGGTTTTGCAACACATAGCCTGACAACTTAGCTGCTTCCGGACTAATTGCGTCCATTTTTTGATTAACATTAATAATATCAAAATCAAACTTAAACAGTTCTGACACTACCCGCATGGTTTCACTGTCGACAGAATATAAGAAGCGTCCGGTATCACCGACAATTCCTGCATATAAAACACGGGCTGCTTCTGCATTCAATGTCATTTTACCATGTGATTGCTCAGCGAGTTCATAAATTAAACTTGATGTTGAACTGGCATCTGCTATCACCCATTGTAGATCACCGTAAGGCTCATCATTAGGATGATGATCAATTTTAATCATCTCTTTTCCATTCGGGTAACGTTGATCATCAATTCGCGGCGCATTGGCAGTATCAGTTACAATAACTAAGGCATTTTCATATATTTCATCGTCAATTGTTTCCATTTCGGCAATCCACGCCAACCCAGGAACGGGTTTTCCAATAATATGAACATGCTTATTTGGATATGAATTGCGAATAATCATTGCTAATCCCGCCTGAGATCCAAATGCATCAGGATCTGGACGTTGATGGCGATGAATAATAATCGTGTCATATTCCTCAATTTTGGCAATAATTTGCTCTTGAATCGTCATGCATCTACTCTTTTCATTTTTTATTATCTATATAATTTATACTCGCTAAAATTCACCTAACATTTTAGTATACCTTATTTTAAGGCTTAATTATTCAAAAAGTGCTAAATTTATATTTTCAAACGTAATTGGTGCTAAGCTAGTTACCGTAATTCCTAATAGACGAACTGCCTGCGTCGTAAATGGTAAAGTTGCTATAATTTCTTCAGCAACTTTAACCATATTTGCAATATCATTTGGATAAAAATCAGTTTGTGTCAAGCGCTTGGTCAATGTTGTAAAATCACTATACCGAATCTTTAAAACAATAGTGCGTCCATGACGTTGATTTTGTTGCAAAGCATTAACTAAATCAGTTGCTAAATTAGTCAATGCCTTATTAATTTGTGATGGTAATTCAAGTGGTGGTAAATAGGTTGATTCCTTACCAATTGACTTACGCTCTTGTTGCCATTGGACGGGCCGCTCATCAATACCACGTACACGACGATATAAATCGTAACCTAACTTACCAAAATGTTGAATTAAAAATGATTCAGTTTGTTGATATAAATCTGACCCATTTAAAATACCTAGTTTTTCCATTTGTGGTAAGGTCTTCTTGCCAATCCCTCGAAACGCACCGATTGGTTGCCTACTTAAAAATTCAATAGCATCTTCTTGCCTAACAATCGTCACGCCAACTGGTTTATTATATTCCGATGCTAATTTAGCAATAAATTTATTATAGCTAATACCCGTTGAACAAGTTAAATGCAATTTTTCCCAAATTTCTTGTTGCATTCGATGTGCCAGGATTACAGGATTACTAATACCTAATTTATTCTCTGTCACGTCTAAATATGCCTCATCAAATGCAATTGGTTCAATTTTTTCAGTATATTCATGGAATATAGCATGAACTTGTGCAGATACCTCTTTATACTTAACAAAATTCGGTGTTAAAAAAACACCTTCTGGGGCTAATTTTTTAGCTTCTATTGCACTCATTGCTGAATGAATTCCTAATTGTCGAGCAACATAATTAGCCGTTGCAACGACCCCATGCCCACCAGTTTTAGCCGGATCTTTGGCTAAAATCAGCGGTACATGCCGTAGTTTGGGGTTATCACGCATTTCAACTTGTGCATAAAAAGCATCCATATCAACATGAATTATTTTCCGCATAGTTGCCGCTCCCTGTTCAAAAAGTAACATTATCTTATCTCATATTAACAAAAAAATCCCTACGGCGCATTAAGCCCATAAGGATTTGTTTGTTAGTTATTTAATTATAAATCCTAATTATTTATCAGTTGAAACTTCTTTAGTTTCAGCCGGATCAGTTAATTTTGCTGCATCATCTGATTTAGGTTCTTCGGCCATTTCTGATGTAACAGCTGGCTTTTCAGTTGCCATTACTGTTTCTGTACTTGCATCAACGTGTGGTTGATCAATAACTTTTGCGATCGCATCCATATCAAATACTAAGAAAATACCATCACAGTCTAACGTAACAGTTTTATCAGCTTCATTGATTGAATCAATCATTCCATGTAACCGTCCGATTGTTACTACATGTGCACCCTTTTGAAGCTTTGACATCATGTCATTACGCATATCGCGTTGTTTCTTCTGAGAGCGGGTTGTCATAAATAACATCCCTCCGATTAATACAACTAAAATAACAATGTTAAATAATCCCATTTGTAATACTCCTTTGTCCTAGTTTTAAAAAAACATTAAGTTTATTGTAGCGTACATTACACTAATTTGGTACCTTACATTCAATAATCGCGAACTTAGCTTTCTGTTGGCATTATATATCCTAAATGATCGTATGCCTTAACTGTGGCAACGCGGCCCCGTGGCGTGCGTTGCACAAAGCCAATTTGGAGTAAGTACGGTTCATACATTGATTCAAGAGTTTCAATCTCTTCACCTATATTAGCTGCTAAAGCTCCAATTCCAACTGGTCCACCATTATATTGTGTAATCATAGTAGTTAATAACTTAATATCAGTTTGATCAAGTCCCATTTGATCAACATTTAAAATTTGTAAAGCATGATTAACAATTTCAACATCGATTGCTTCTTTACCGGCTACTAACGCAAAATCACGTACTCGTTTTAATAATCGGTTAGCAATTCGTGGTGTTCCTCGTGATCGGCGCCCAATTTCATGAGCCCCTGAACTTGCAATCGAACTATGGAAAATATCAGCTGTTCGTTTAACAATCTCCTCAAGTTCAGCGACATTATAATAGCTCATATGTTCAACAATTCCAAAACGATCACGTAATGGCGCTGAAAGCATTCCCGCTCGCGTTGTTGCACCAATTAAAGTAAACGGTGGCAATGGAAAATGAACAGGATGCGCTGTTGGTCCTTGGCCAATTACAATATCAACAAAATAATCTTCCATTGCAGAATACAACATCTCCTCAACTGTAGTTGGGAGGCGATGAATTTCATCAATAAATAAAATATCACCCGGTTGTAATTCGTTTAATAATGCCAATAAATCCCCCGTCTTTTCAATAGCTGGCCCCGAAGTTGTTTTTAACCCAACTTCCATTTCATTAGCAATTACCATGGCCAAAGTGGTCTTTCCTAAACCTGGTGGACCGTATAAGAGGACATGATCCAATGCTTCTTCGCGACTACGTGCAGCTTTAATATAGACTTGCAGTTCATTTTTGACCGCTTCTTGGCCAATATATTCAGCAAATTTTTGGGGGCGCAATGATTTTTCAAGTGAATTTTCTTGATCATTTTGCACACCTTGTTGGTAGATTTGTTCGTCAAATTCTGCCATACTCACTCCTTTCACACTTATTCTATTATGTCACTTAGCCCATTAAATATTTTAACCCTAAACTTAAGTAAGTTTGTGTATCAGTAGGTTTTTCTTTAGCTAACTGCTTTTCAACACGTTTAATATCTGTTTTACCGTAGCCTAATGATTCTAATGCCAAAATTGCATCATTTAATTCCTTATTAACGCTAGGAATAGCTATAGGTTCGTTAAATAAATCCAATGTAGCTCCTGGAATATCAGCTAGTTTACCTTTTAAATCAAGCACAATTTGTTGCGCTGTCTTCTTACCAATTCCTGGAAACTTAACTAAATACTCTACATTTTGGCTTTCAACTGCACCAATCAAGGCGCTTTGATCAGCGTTAGCTAAAATCGCCAATGCTGATTTAGGTCCAATTCCGGAAACACCCAATAATTTATTAAACAACATTTTTGCTGAGATATCAGCAAACCCATATAATGAAATTTCATTTTCACGAACGATTTGCTCAACATAAATGGTCACTATTTGCTCTTCTTGATAAATAAACGGATTAGCCGTTAACAGCTTATATCCCATTCCTGCGACTTCAACCACAATATGTGTTGGTAAAATGAGGGTCACTTTTCCTGTTAAATATTCATACATTATTCAAAACCATTCTCTTTCCGTAGTCGTTTTTTAATAAGGATGACCATCATAATCAATCCAAGAACCATGTGAATCTTGAATCCTTTTAAACATTTTTTCCATATCAGTTAATGATAACGTTACTAAAACCGGACGACCATGTGGACAATTGTATGGATTTTTAGTTACACCTAGATTTTTGATTAATTCTTTAGCCTCTAAATCACTTAAATGTTGATTTGCTTTAATAGCTCGCTTGCAACTCATCATAATTGCTGTTTTTTCACGAAAGTCTGCCGTAGTAATCTGACCTTCACGTAGAACCCAATCAATCATTTCTCGAGTAGTACTTTCAACTTGATCAGCTACAAACCAACTTGGATGATGATGCAGAATAAAACTATTATCACCAAACATTTCTAAATCCAGCCCAACTGCTTGCAAAAGCGTAAGTTTATCATTGATTTTAACTACATCAACTAATGGATAATCCAAAACCAAAGGAATCAATAATTGTTGGCTAGCAGTCCCAAGATGGCCAATTTCTTCACGATAATATTCATAATTAATCCGCTCTTGAGCTGCATGTTGATCAATTAAATATAACCCTTGTGGCCCTTCTGCAAATAAAAAAGTTCCAAACATTTGTCCTATATAGCGTAAATTTGGCCAAGGCTTAGCAGATAGTTCAATCTCTGTAATGTTTTTTGGTTCAACCTCTAATGCTGTTTGTTGCCTTTCTTTGGTAACATCTACTGGTATTAATTGAGCCAATTCATTTTGGGGTTCGTTTGCATATCTAGTCTTAAAGGCTTTCACTGCAGAACTATTCAAATCTGTTTTACTTAACACATTAATTGGAGTGACAGCAGGCTTAATTAATGTGTTTTCAGCATCGACGTCAGCTAATTTTTGAAAACTACTTTTACTTATTCGTGTTTTTGTTTCATCAGGATTTAAATGATACTTCATCGAAGTCTGATTCAACTGATTAATAAAATCTGTTGAATCAATAGTTTTAGTACTGTCATCCTCTTGTGTTACTTGGTCATTTAATGAAGTTGCAATTGGTCCAGCCAGATTTTGATATCCATCAGGTATTAAACTCACATGAGTAAAAACTTGCTGGATTACTTGGGTGATCAAACTTACTAAGCTCTCTTCTTGACTTAAGCGAACCTCTTGTTTAGTTGGATGCACATTAACATCAACTAACAGTGGATCCATCTTAATATTAACGACCGCAAATGGATACCGACCAACCATTAATTTACTACCATATCCTTTAATAATTGCTTTAGTTATCTGGAAGTTTTTAATATAACGACCATTAATCAGCACTGAAATATAATCACGTGAAGCACGTGTTAATTCTGGTAGTGAAACAAAACCTTCGACCTGGAAATCATTATCTTCAGCATTTATGGGGACCATTTTTTGTGCTGCCGTAAGCCCATAAATTTCAGCAATTACTCGTTTAACATCGCCATTTCCCGCTGTACGTATAATTTGTTTACCGTTATGAACTAAGTGAAACGTGACTTGTGGATAACTCAACGATAGTCGATTAACAATATCAACAATTTTTGCTAACTCAGTTTGTTGTGATTTTAAATATTTTAACCGTGCTGGGGTGTTAAAAAATAATTCCGTAACTTTAATTCGGGTTCCACGACGGGCACTAGCTGATTTCTTTGCTAGTACCTCACCACCCTTAATATGCACATAAGTTCCCGCTTGCTGACCAGTACTTGTTGTTAGCTCAACATCTGCAATTGATGCTATGCTGGGTAAAGCTTCTCCTCGGAAACCAAGAGTTCGAACTTTAAATAAATCCTGACGATCAATTATCTTTGAGGTTGCATGGCGTCGAAATGCAATTTCAACATCATCATCGTCAATTCCATCTCCATTATCAATAATTTCTATTAATTTTGTCCCAGCTGCTTCAATTAATATATCAATTTGTGTCGCCTGGGCATCAAGTGAATTTTCAAGTAATTCTTTAACCACCGATGCGGGCCGTTCTATTACTTCACCGGCCGCAATTTGGTTTGCCAGGTTAACTGATAATTCATGTATCTTAGCCATACGTCCCCCTTTAATTAAAGTTTTTGTTGAAGCATAAATAATTTATTTAATGCATCTAATGGCGTCATCATTGCTAGATTCATACCTTTTAACTCATCTAATACCGCTTGTTGCTTTGAATCCGTTACCGGCTGGGCAAATAAATCAAGTTGTACCTCACTGGCTGTGACAGCTTGCTGGTTAGTAGGAATCGTTTCGTTGGCCTCGATGTTTGATTCGGTTGCTATTGTTGACGAATTTGTTTCAACTTGAATCAAACTTGCTGTACCTTGGTTTTCTAAATGATTAAGAATGACTTTAGCTCGTACTAGTAAAGCATCTGGCATCCCTGCAAGTTTAGCAACATTAATTCCATAACTTTGGTCAGCTGGGCCATCTTCCATTTTATGGACAAAAACTAAGTCACCATCTTGTTCAATGGCACCAACATGCATATTTTTCAAACCGGTTAATTCATCAGCTAATGCAGTTAATTCATGATAGTGCGTACTAAATAAGGTCTTAGCATGCACATTTTGATGAACATATTCAATAATGGCTTGGGCAAGGGCCATCCCATCATAAGTGGCCGTTCCACGACCGAGTTCATCAAATAAAATTAATGAGCTAGGAGTAGCATGCTTTAACGCATTATTAGCTTCTCCCATTTCAACCATAAATGTCGAATCACCAGAAATTAAATCATCAGCAGCTCCTATTCGCGTAAAAATTTGATCAAAAATTGGTAATATAGCTGCTGAAGCAGGTACAAATGAACCAATTTGTGCCAAAATAACAATTAACGCCAATTGTCGCATATAAGTCGATTTACCTGACATATTCGGTCCAGTAATTAACATAATACTATTATCTGGGGCCATTATAATATCATTGGGCACATAGTCTTGACGACCCAAAACTTTTTCAACTACTGGGTGTCGGCCATCAATAATCTCTAAATTGGCGTCATCAGTAAACGTCGGTTGTACAAAATGATATGTTTCAGCAACAACTGCAAAACTCTGTAGTACGTCTAATTCAGCTAAAGCTTGAGCTAGAGATTGCAAACGACTAATCATTGTCTTAATAATCTCGCGAACTTCAACAAACAATTGATATTCCAACTCCGTTGACTTATCTTGAGCTTCTAAAATTAGGGCTTCACGTTCTTTTAATTCAGGCGTACTAAAGCGCTCGGCATTTGTTAGCGTTTGTTTGCGTTCATAGCGCTGAGGATCTAGCTTAGCAATATTGGCTTTGGTTACTTCAATAAAGTAACCAAACACTCGGTTATAACCAATCTTTAAGCCATTGATTCCGGTAACTTCTCGTTCGTGAGCTTCAAGCTCGGCTAACCATTGTTTCCCGTTCTTCATAACATCGCGATATTGGTCTAACTGGTCTGAATAACCATCCATGATAACACCACCCTCAGTAACTGATAGCGGTGCTTCTTCATTGATGGCAGTTACAATTAATTCGGTTACCTCACTAACCGGATCGAGTTGTTCAACTAATGGTCCAAAAATATTGCCAGGCAATGTTTTTAAAACCGATCGTAATTTTGGTACTTGCTGTAGACTAGTTTTTAATTGAATTAAATCCCGTCCATTAACTGAACCAAATGCCACTCGGCCAACAAGTCGTTCAAGATCATAAACCTTAACTAAGGCTTCCTGAATAGCTGTTCGTTCAAAATAATTTTCAAGTAAGCCAGCCACAATTGCTTGACGCTTAATAATCGTACTTTGCGTTAATAAAGGTCGATCAAGCCATTGCTTTAACATTCGACCACCCATGGCTGTTTTGGTTTCATCAAGTAGCCACAGTAAAGTACCTTGCTTCTTACCAGTGCGAATGTTTTGCGTTAGTTCGAGGTTATAGCGACTATTGTGATCCATCTTCAAAAAACGCATTGGTTCATAGGCCACAAATGCTTGTAAGTGCGCCAAGGACCGTTTTTGCGTCAAAGTTAAATAGCCGACTAGATTACTAGCAACTAATTGTTGGGTAGTATCCGTTAACGTTTGCGTTAAAAAGCTCACTTCCGCTTGCGTTGGGGTATTTGGTTGTTGCGACACTAAAATCCCTAATTTAGCTAATTTTTCCGTAATGGCAGCTTCAACACTGGCATCAACGACGACTTCTTTAGTTTGGAGATTAAGGATTTCGTTAAAGACCTCTTCGCTTTCCATTAAGGTCGTTACTTTTTCTTCACCAGTTGATAAATCAGCATAGGCTAACCCATAATGCGCTTGGGTGTGGGTTAAAGCCGTAATATAGTTATTTTCTTTAGCATCCGCTTGGGTTCCAAATTTGGTTCCGGGCGTCACTAATTGAACCACATCACGTTTAACCATCCCTTCGGCTTGTTTTGGATCTTCCATCTGTTCAACAATGGCTACTTTATACCCTTTATCAACTAAAATATCGATATAATTTTGTGCTGCATGATGGGGCACCCCACACATTGGAATCGGATTATCCGCATTCTTATTACGCGTTGTTAATGTAAGTTCTAAAATCTGTGCTCCTTTGATCGCATCATCGTTAAATAACTCGTAAAAATCACCGAGTCGGTAAAATAAAAATGCATCTGGATATTGTGCTTTGATTGCATTATATTGCTGCATCATCGGCGTTTCTTTTGCAGTTTTTGCCATGCTATTTGCCCTTTTCCTTTGTTATTGTCCTTAATATTTTAGCATTTTTTAGCTTTAATAACATTACAGGGTCAAGTAAATCATCTTTTATGCTTGTGTTTCATGTGAAACATTACCGGTTAAACAACAAAAAACACCTTAGTTTTACTAAGATGTTTCGATCTACTATGCTTAATTATGAACTAGTATTTAAAGACGCTTTTGCGCAGCAGCTCGCTTACTTAAATGTACAAGCCGTCCGCCTAAAATTGATAATCCCATGTGTAGAGTTTGTGTCACACTTGAAATTGAACTCATACCATGTACTAACACATGTGCAATGATTTCATTAACTGCAATCCCAATGATAAAAACTAAAATAGTCATAAATGTTCCGCGGCGCATCCACACACCAGTATTTGTATCTTGATAAATTTTTACGGTTGTCCCACGTAATACCCCAAAACCAATCCCGGTAGCACATGAAGTAATAATTGCCATAATGGTAGCTAAGTTTAAATTCAAACTTGGTAAGGCCTTATATAAACTATATAAGCCAATCACAATAATAATAGCAATTCCTTTAAACGAATCTTTTAATTCTTGTTCACGTAACATCCGCATCAAAATAAACAAAAAAATCAGAATTGGACCGATGTAGTCACTTAAGTTAAACATTTCTTTCACCCCTAATTATATTTATTAGTTATTGTATCACTCACTGACAAGTGATGTTGAGATTACAGATAAGATGCATAAAAAACGACTTAACACGTATTTAATGCTTGGCAAAAACAAAAGCTTAGTCATTGTACAACGACTAAGCTTTTATAATTAAACTTGCTAGTATATTACTTAATTGTCGCAATTCGCGCAGTGGCGTCTTGGTCAGAAATAGCTGCCATATCAGCCACTAATAAATCTTTATAATTTTCAATCCGTTGCTTAGCCTTAGTGATTGCGTCATCAGCAACATCATAAACCGTTACTTGTTTACCATGGACTGCATTTTGGAGTGCAATTTGACTTCCTAAAACACCACCACCAGCTACTAATACTTTGGTTAACACTTTAATTCCCCCAAATTAAAAATTTATTTTACTTCAAAAAGTCGGCCTGTTGGAATGATGGGTTAGGATACTTGTAGAAGCCTTCGCCGGTTTCAGTTCCTAGCTTACCTTGATCAACAAATTCTTTTTGCAATTTTTCAGCAATTCCTTGTGATTCGGCATCTTGATTTGTTTTTAAAATATTACCAACCGTGCGAAGGCCCACAACATCCAAGATTCCAAAGGGACCATATGGTGACCCGGTTGCAATCATCCACGTCTTATCAATCTTATCTGGATCAGCAATTCCGTGATACCAAAGATGCATGCCGGCACTTAAAAATGGCATCAAAATGGTATTAAGGACATAACCTGGTTGTTCTTTTTTAACTAAAATCGGCACCATGCCAATTTCTTGGGCAAACGTTTCCATTTGCGCGGGTAAATCAGCATCAGTTTTAGGTTGGGCCATGATTTCAGCAGTATTATGTGACCATACAATATTGGCAAAGTGTAAGGCGATAAATTTAGTTGGTCGATCAACAAATTCTGCAATCTTACTTGGTAATAATGATGATGAATTTGTCGCAAAGACGGTTTGTTCATCAGCTGCTTCAGACGCCTTATTCCAGAAATTTTTTTTAATCGCTAAACTTTCTGGGACCGCCTCAATTACTAAATCAATTCCTTTAAGGGCACTTGCTAAATCGGAAGTATACGTAATTTTAGCAATATCAGCTTGTGCTTGTTCATCACTAATTTCCTTAATATCGGCTACTAGTAAATCCTTAAAACTAGCGACGCGCTTTTTAGCAGCAGCGACCGCATCGTCTGAAATATCATAAACGGTGACTTCTTTACCATGTACTGCATTTTGTAAGGCAATTTGACTACCTAACACACCACCACCAGCAATTAAAACTTTTTTAAACATCAGCATTCTCCTTTAAGTGAATTTAAAGTTGTAACTGCCATGATGATAGCATTGTCAAATTATGAGGGTCAAATTATTGAACTATCACGATAACGCTTGCTAGTTTGCATTTTCCCAACAAAAAATTCGTCGAGCATCTCTGCCAAACGAATTCTTTTGTTTTATCTAATTTACTGCCTATAACAGGCCTAACTCTACTTAATATCCACTATTCACCTCTCAGTAAGTGAAATATTCAATTTATTAATAATGACATTGGTAATCAAAATTGTCACTATCGTTATCATCAAAGAGATACCAATATTGAATATTGAATATTTTCCAAAGGCAATACTTCGGATAGCCTGTATTTGGTAAGTAAGCGGATTAACGCTAGCAACTAATTTAATTAGGAGCGGTGAATGATCAAGTGAATAAAACACCGGTGCTGCAAAAGAAAGTGGTAGTACCCCAAAAGTCATAATTAAATCTCTTGTGCGATAGTCTTTGATACCAATCGCTATTAGAACACCAAGCGAGCGCCAAAAATATAGCGACACGATTGCAAATAAAACAGCCATCACATACAGTGTTATATGCACTTTTATGCCAAAAAATACGGCGACCATAAACAAAATTAATGTCTGACATAGCATACTAAATGCAGAAAATATTCCGCCACCGATAACATAGTACAAAGGTTTAATCCCACTTTGCAATTTAAAAGCTAATAGGCCATATCTTTTATCTACTGTGGTTCTATAGATACTTTCACTAAAAAAATTAATTAATATATACGCAAATATCCCGAAAAACACATACGTTTTATAATCAACATCATTGCCAAGAAAGCTAATTTTAGATATTAATGCCCCTAATCCTTGAGCTAAAAAAATGAAATACAATACTGGACTTAAGATTTGTCTAATCAACTGCGCCACGGAGGTTTTATATGCATTGAACTCTGAGATGACCATAAACTTAACTGCCGCTATCATCCCAATATGACTATTATTTCGAAAATCTTCAGCATTAATCATTTGCTCACCTTCATTTCATAATAAATATCTCGTAAACTCTTTTTCAATTCAAGAATTTCATCGACGGTTCCATACTTAATAAGTATCTTTACCGTTTCCGTAACATCCTCAGCTAATACGACAACTTTATTATTGTCTAACTTGAAATTGATGATTTGAGCAGTCAATTCATCAGTTATTTTTGGAGTATGATCACTGGTAAACACAATTGATTTATAGCCTTGGGTACTATATTTTGTAATGAAGGTTTGTAAGTCACCAAAATATAGTACTTCTCCTTTGTCGATAAATAATAATTTATCAGCATATTTTTCTAAAATGTTGATATCATGTGAAGAAATCAGTGCTGTAACCTTAGCTTCTTGAATACTTTGTAAGAACATTTCTGCCGACTCAACATCTAAGCCCACAGTAGGCTCATCAAGTATTAAAAATTCTGGATTATGAACAATCGCCCGCGCTAATTGTACGCGCTGTTGTTGCCCACCTGAAAGTGTTTCCGGTAATTTTTTAATAAGTTGCTGAGCATCTAAATTTACTTTTTTCAACGCTTCAGACGATAATCGCTTTGACTCCTTAATTGAGTTTCCAAATAGTAATGAACCTAGTATTACATTATCAAAAACATCACTATACCAATCCATCATCTGAATTTGAGGCGAGTATCCGATTGACGCAAACGGTTGCTTAACATCATATTTACTAAAACCTTTCTCAAAATATTGGACTGTCCCAGATGTTGGTTTTAAGAAACCGGTAATGTTATTCATCAACGTGGATTTACCACTACCATTTGATCCAATTAGCGCAATAATTTCGCCAGAATTAATTGAAAAATTGATATTTTTGAGAATATCACCCTTAGATTTATCGTATCGATAGTTTAAATTGGTTACTTTTAAAATTTCGCTCACAAAAAACTCCTTTAATTCTGTATAAAATCAATTATTTTAATATACTCATGTTTATTTACATAACTATATTTTCAAACACTGATTTTTTCATAAAATTTTTTGTGTCGTCATTTGTTTCTTTTAAAATTTCTTTGAATCAACTATAAAATCATAAATAACAGACACATTCGACTGTCCATCATGAATTAATTCGTCTAAACTTCTCATTGTAATCTCCTTATTTTTTAGCTTTCAAGAATGAATTTAATGAGATTTTTCACATAAATTTCTTGTTGCTAAGAATTATAAAACTTTTATTATGATAATGTCAACCATTTATTATAAAAAATAAATTCGTTTAGATCTTTTTAATTCTATTTATTTCTAAAATATCCGAAAAAGTTTGTCTCATAAAAATAAAACAAAAAAATTCGTCGAGCATCTCTGCCAAACGAATTCTTTTGTTTTATCTAATTTACTGCCTATAACAGGAGTCGAACCTGCACGAGGTTGCCCTCACTGCGACCTGAACGCAGCACGTCTGCCAATTCCGCCATATAGGCATAGCATCACTAACTACTTAAGTGTACTCGTTTTTGCTATCTTTTTAAAGCTTTTAATTATCATTTAATTATTTTACTAATAACGTCAGTCCCGTACTTAGTTTGCATTGCGACTAACACTTGGGCCGTTAATTGGGCATCATCTAACGCCGCATGATCCGCCGTCATCGGTAATTTAAAATAATCGGCTAAATAGTTAACATTATATTTGGGTAAATCAGGTAATAATTTTTTAGCTAAGGTTAACGTATCAATGTATTTAAATGCTTGCAGTGGCAAATCATAAAAGTGGCAATTTGTGATAATCGCATGCTGCTCATTTTTAACGCCATGCACGACTAATGGTAAATCACCGACAAATGCGATAATTTGTGGCCAAATCGTAGCAAAAGTTGGCGCAAATAAAACATCACTCGCGTAAATATGATGGATGTTATCTGATGCGTAGCCGTCTAATTTAGACTCTGGATTAACTAACGTTTGCCAGTTATCTACAAGCTTTCCTCCAACGACTTTTTGCATCCCGATTTCAACAATTGAGATGCGATCGTTCATGTGTAAACCAAATTCAAAATCTAATGCAACAAAATCTAACATTTATTTTCCTCAAAAAAGCGGCCATGCTTTAATAGGCTTGGCCGCTTTAACTTTTCCTTATTTACGTGCTTTAAAGAACCATCGCGTCGTTGTGTCAGATACCGGTGCTTGGCCAAAATCAGCATGTACTTCAATATCTTTAAAACCAACTTCCGCTAAGAGGTCCTTAATTTCAGCTAAGGTATAGGCATATTCATAGTGTAATTCTTGAAGTTGTTGATAACCATCAATTTCTTCTTGATAAACAAAGAACGTTAACTCATGTTCAACGGAATTAGGCCGTTCACCTTCGTATGAACTCCATAAGAAAGCCGTTTCTTCATCATGCCAATTATACATATACCCCGGATAAACTTCATTAATTTGATATGGCGTAATCATATCAAATAAGAATTGGCCATCCGCAAGTAAATGCTGATAAACTTGGGTGAACGTTTCTTTTAACTGGGCTTTTTTACCTAAGTAGTTAAAAGAATCTGCAAATGATGTGATGGTTTGATATTGAATTGGTAAATCTGACCATTCTGTCATATCACCTTCAATTAAAGGAATCGTTACCTTAGCTTCTTCAGCGTGTTTCATTGCTAAAGATAACATTTCTGGTGATAAATCAAAGACACTCACATCTTGATAACCTGCTTGCGCCAATAAAACGGCCAAGCGACCAGCACCACCAGCTAAATCAAGTAATTTACCTTGCTTATCAGGGACATTTGCTTGGACATAATCACGCCATTGTAAATACAATTCACCATCAAACAAATTATCATATAATTGAGCAAACGTTTGATAATTAGCCATAATTAGTCCTCAACGATGTAATCAGTCAAGTCAACGTAAGGTGCGTCACCCCAAAGTTTTTCTAAGTTGTAGTGGCTACGTGTTTCATCATCAAAGACGTGCACGATAATATCAGTAAAATCAAGTAATACCCAACTACCTTCAGCCTTACCTTCGATTTGCTTAGCGAAGATGCCGTTTTCGTTTAATTGATCTTCAATTTCGTCAACAATCGCCTTAACTTGACGCTTTGAACCAGCATTCATAATTACAAAGTAATCAGCAAGTAATGACACTGATTGAACATCAAGGGCCACGATATCTTCGGCACGCTTGCTATCAGCGGCTTTAACGGCAATTTCTAACATTTTTTCTGAATTCATTTTATACCTCTTTATTGTGGTTAGTTATGACTAACCATGCGTTTATTTGTTATTTGCAACAAATGCGTTATATGTTAACACTGTTTTTGGATGAATTGGCGTTTGTTTAGTTAAAAGATAGTTTAACGTATGCTTAAGTTGCCAAGCAACCCCAGCATCCAGGTCAGCAAACGTTGTTGCACGACAATCATCAACTCCAGGAAAATCACGACCATCCTCAATATAATCAGCCATAAAAATTAATTTATCATAGATTGTCATATATGGTGCCCCAGTCGTATGACGCCGCACCGCATTTAAAATATCTTCGTCAGTAATGGCTAATTCATCATGAATCATTTCCGCCCCAACAAAACCATGCCAGACGTAATTACCCCAATTTAACATATCTTGATCAAGATGCTTACGCACAATAATCGTTTTAAACTCATCATCGGAACGTTCTTTGGCATAATCATGGACTAACGCAGCAACAGAAACTTTCTCTAAGTCAGTAATCGCAAAATGATCAGCTAACTCTAGAGCTTTAGCTTCTACTCGCAAAATATGTTGAAAGCGAAATTCAGACAAAGTATCGGCTAAAATTGTCACCAACTCATCTCGTGTACCTGCATAGTAATGTTTTTGATAATTAATGTCTTTCATCTTGATATAATCCATTCTTTACAATGTATTCGGCAACTTTTACTGGTACTAAATAGCGGATTGATCGTTGTTGAATAATTCGCTGTCTTATATCTGTTGACGAAATTTCAATAAGTGGTGTATCAACCCAAATAACCGGATATTTACTGTGCTGTTCAAATCCATTACGTTTAACCGCAACAAAAGTAATCATCGTTATAAGTTCATCAATTCGATGCCATTTTGGTAGGTATGCTACCTCATCACCACCAATGATAAAATAATATTGGGTATCTGGATGTTGGCGTTTTAATTCAATAATAGTATCAATTGAATAGCTTACACCACCTTTATTTAATTCGATGCGTTCTAACTCAAAATTTGCATTATCTTTAATCGCTAATTCAATTAACTTAGCACGCATACTACCATCAATCGCTGTTTTAGTATCAATATGTGGTGGTATATTATTGGGAATAAATAAAATTTCATCTAATCCCAATTGTGATCGCACTTGTTCGGCCATAATTAAATGTCCATTATGAATAGGATTAAAAGTACCACCCATAATACCAACTCGACGCTTAACTTGACTAGTCTCACTTTCAAGTGCCAGAGCCACATCTGATTTAAAAACCGTTGTCACCACTTTGTTCACCTCACTATTGTTATTAAAAATATCAATTAGATTGCATCAACTTCGTTTGAAAATTCACGATTATCGGGATTATCTGAGCGTTTATACACAACTAAGATTCGACCAATTGTTTGTACAATTTCAATTCGTGAATTGTCCTCAATATATGTTTTTACATCATTAACATCAACATCTGCATTTTGCAAAATTGCGATTTTAAATAGTTCGCGTTTTTCAATTGCATCTTCAACTTGGTCTAACCAAATCTTTGATAAACCATTCTTACCTACGTTAACCAATGGGTGCATTGAATGTGCTTGTGCCCGAAGGTAACGTTTTTGTTTTCCACGTAAAGTACTCATTTTTATCTCTCTATTCTTAAATCATGGCTGCACGCACCAGGACTGAAACGCCCTTGGGTGCCCAACCTGCTACAGTGACATTTGCTGGTACGGTTACCCATCCTAAACCATTAATCACGATATCTGACTTAACTTTAGTCCGGAATTCGTGCCGTTGTAATGGCGGAAAATCGCCCATTTCATCACTAGTTGGTGGTACAAGTAATTCACCAGCATGCTTTTGATAGAAACTATCAGCGTTAGCTAACTTAGTCCGGTGAATCATCAAATTATTTTCAAAATATGCTACAAAAGGACTCCGCTCACCTTGAATAAAGTCTAATCGTGCTAAACCACCGAAGAATAATGTTTGTTCGGCATTCAGTTGAAATACAACCGGCTTCAATTCTTTTTGTGGTGACACATATTTTAACTCTTTAGCACCAAGGTAATGAGCCATTTGATCTTGATGGATAATCCCTGGTGTATCAATCAAACTAGTATTATCATCAAATGGAATTTCAATCTTATCTAATGTTGTCCCAGGAAAGCGTGACGTTGTAATTAAATCTTGGATACCAGTTTGTTGTTTAATAATGGCATTAATCAATGTTGATTTACCAACATTGGTAACTCCAACAACGTATACATCGCGACCATCACGATATTTATCAATCTTAGCTAATAATTGATCTATAGAGTGATTTTTAGCCGCTGATACTAGTGCTACATCAATTGGTCGAATTCCATTGATGTTTGCTTGTTGCCGCATCCAATCAGTTAGTTTAGTCCGTTTCAATGAACTTGGCATTACATCAGCTTTATTTCCTACTAATAGGACCGGGTTGTCACCAACAAAGCGATGTAAACCTGGAATTAATGAACCGGTAAAGTCAAAGATATCAACCACATACACGATCAAAGATTTTGTATCAGCAATCTGTCCAAGTAAGCGCCGAAAATCATCATCAGTTAGTGAAACTGGCTGAATCTCATTATAATGTCGTAACCGGAAGCAACGTTGGCAATATACTTCGTCACTTTCCAGCCCTTTTTTCAAAGCACTCATTGGTGTAAAACCCAATTCACCTTTGTGCACAGTTTGTAATTGAACCCCACAGCCAACACAGTTAATACCATCAGCAAGGGCTTCTTGTAATTCTTCATCAGTCATTAATCTTATCCATCCATTTCAAGTTCGGAAACTTCTTCAACATTGAACGTTTAACCGGCTTTTCAATAAAGCGGTTAATACGGGTATTCCATTGATCAGTTTCAATCAACGGTTTTACTAAAATGCTTCTAATCCCGGCGTTATTAGCTGCCCAAATATCAGTCATTAATTGATCGCCAACCATAACTACTTCATTTGGTTTCAAATCCAATTGACGAATAGCTTGTTTAATTCCACGTGTCAAAGGTTTTAAAGCTCGTGAAACATACTGTGCACCTAATGGAGCGACTGCCTTACTAATTCGTTCTTCTGAATTATTAGAAACTACAATTAATGGAATTCCAGCTTGCTCCAAATCACGTAGCCACTGCCGTAATTCGTTGGTTCCTTCGGGATTATTCCATGCAATTAGCGTGTTATCTAAGTCAGTTAACACAGCTTTAATGCCTTGCGCCTTTAATTGCTCTGGCGTGACATTATAAATAACATCAACCATCCAAGTCGGTGCAAATTTATTTATCATTCAAATTATCCTTTTATTTATCACTTTTCACTTTTATGCAATTACTATATTATAGAGTATTTTGTTGTTAAAAACTAGTTTACAAGCTAGCCATTAATCTTTGTCGACAATTATTTTATTATCAGAGTTCAACAAAAAACTGGCTTTCATAAATACCGGTGCGACGACAAGTGTAATTTCAATATTATTTACAAATTTCAACCTTATTAAAGTTGGTGTCGTTGCGTCATTTGTCAAACTAGTCTCAACTAACTCGTATGGTGGGAGAAACTCTAGCCACGTTGTATTATTAAATAGCGAAAGTTGAGTAACAAACAACGTAAGACTCAAATCAAACTCGTTTGTATCTGTTTGCCCCAATGTTCGAACTCGTGAATCACGATTACAAAAATCCTGTATTGCTGAAAATATTGTTTCTTTACTCATCAAAGTTTGCCTCCATAAAATAACTTCTCTTCTATTTTAGCATGCAAATAAAAAAGAGTTGTAGAGAATTCAACTCACAACTCTTTTTTAATTACTTAGTTTCAAGTGCTTTTTTAGCAGTTTCAGCTAACTTAGCAAATGATGCTTCGTCAGTAACTGCAATGTCAGCTAACATCTTACGGTTCAATGCTGAACCTGAAAGTGCCAAACCGTGCATAAACTTGCTGTATGACAAACCGTTAATACGAGCAGCCGCATTGATACGAGCAATCCATAATTTACGGAAGTTGCTCTTAGTCTTACGACGGTCACGGAATGCGTAGTAGTAAGATTGCATAACTGATTGCTTAGCAACCTTAAAGTTGATGTGACGTTGACCACGGTAACCCTTAGCCAACTTAATCATTTTCTTGCGACGAGCACGCGTCACTGTTCCACCCTTAACACGCATGGGAAAGTCCTCCTAAAAATACTTGTTTTTTTGTTTACGTTTTAAATTTAAAATTAGATAGTTGAAAGAAGCTTGTTGTAAGTCTTCAAAGTAGTGTGGTTCATCATTGAAGTACCACGAAGTTGACGACGTTGCTTCTTAGTCTTACCGTGGAAACGGTGTGAAGTAAAGGCGTTACCTGACTTCAAACCACCATTGGCAGTCTTCTTGAAACGCTTTGCTGAAGCGCGGTGTGTCTTTTGCTTAGGCATAATTACAATTCCTCCAAATAATTTAGTAGCTTTCTTTTATTAGCTCGTAGATGTTGTTCTACTTGCTATCTTTTGGCGCAAGAACCAAGAACATGCTACGACCGTCCATCTTTGCACGTTGTTCTACTTTAGCAACTTCAGCAGTTGCTTCCGCTAAACGATCTAAGACAGCACGTCCAATTTCCTTGTGCGTAATGGCACGTCCCTTAAAACGAATTGACGCTTTAACTTTGTTACCTTGACCCAAGAACTTAAGCGCTGCTTTCAAACGGGTGTTAAAATCATTTTCATCGATAACTGGTGAAAGTCGAACTTCCTTAACAGTGACGATTTTTTGGTTCTTACGAGCTTCACGTTGACGCTTTTGAGCATCAAACTTGAATTTCCCATAATCCATGATTTTAGCGACCGGTGGCTTAGCGTTAGCTTGTACTAACACCAAATCCAAATCTTGATCTTCAGCGAGTTTCAAAGCTTCTGACGTAGGCATAATACCCTTGTCGCCAGCATCTGTAATCAAGCGAACTTCACGTGCGCGAATTTTATCATTAATCAAATCTTGTTGTGGTCGAGCTTGTGCTATGGTTTTGTCCTCCAAATTTTATTTTGCGTGAAAACAAAAGAGGGTTCGCGTAAAAAATTACGCAAACCCGCTTATAAAATCATTCATCATGGTTTTAAAGAATATCAAGCCTAGCAACACAATTATCACTGAGGCGAGAAGCGGGTGCTCCTACTTTGTTTTCTCAACAAAATATATCTTACCGTAAACCTAAAGGTATGTCAAGCATTTTTAACTTACCTTTAGACTAACAATACTGATTGTACCACAAAACTTGTTAACAGGCACTATCATTTTATTTTTTTTGTAGTGGTAATTTTTCACCGGCTCCAATGCCAACTTCACTAGGTTTTGGAAAAGGAAGTTTGCCGCGTATTTGTTGCCGATAACGACGATAATCATTTCGCTTCAACCTTCTAATCCGATTAGTGTCGGCATCAATAATTGAAACTATCGGACCAAATCCCATCCAAAACAACCAAACGATTAACATGGCTAAGCCCAATAATGCAATTTTATCTTGTACTGTACGATATGTGAAAATTGCCCAAATAAGAAACCATAACATTTCATACATCCCAAGCCGGCGCAATAATCGCGGCTTATCATAGCCATTACGGTAAGCTGCACGCCACAAATCATCCAACTTAACAAGCGGTTCTAATCGAAACATGCCAATTATCTTATTCATACGACTCCTTTTTCTTGCTAATCGCAAGTGCCAGTAATTCAGTTGCATTAGCTAATGATAAGTCGGTTACTTCTGTACCACTAATCATACGTGCTAATTCACTCGCTCGCTGCTGTTCATCAAGTGGACTAATAGAAGTTTCGGTACGCTCATTAATAACTGTCTTTTGAATTAAATAATGTTGATCAGCCATTGCTGCAACCTGTGGTAAATGCGTGATAGTTAGTACTTGTGAATGTTTGGCAATAGTTGCAATTTTTTCAGCAATTGCTTGTGCAACTCGGCCAGACACACCAGTATCAACTTCATCAAAAACAATTGACATCACACCTTGATTTTGTGCAAAAATTGTTTTCATTGCTAACATCATTCGTGACAATTCACCACCAGACGCAATCTTAGCTAATGGTTTAGCACTTTCACCAGGATTAGTTTGAATATAAAATTCAACATCATCTAGTCCATCTAATTGAAAATCAGTACGTTGGCCTAAATTAACACTAAAACGAGCTTTTTCCATATACAAATCTTTTAATTGCTGATGAATTTTTTCAGCCAACGTCTTTGCATTCTTTTGTCGCAACGTCGAAAGTTGATTTCCTAAAGTGGTTAATTGTGTTATAAGCTTATTGAGTTGTTCGTCCAACTGATCACTGTTAGCCCCCATATTTTCCATTTGTAGAAATTCAGCTTTGATTTTAGCTAAATATGCTAACATTGCTTCTACATCAGGGCCATATTTACGTTCCAATTGATGAAGCAAATCAAGCCGTTGCTCAATTTGGTTCAATCGTTCTTCATCATATTCAAGCAAATCAATTTGATTGCTAACATCTTTGACAACTTCTTGTAAAGCATAAAAACTGCTATCAATTGTCTCACTAATTTCTTGATAACTCTCATCAATACTTTCAATGCTTTGCATTGCTTGCATTGCTTCACCAAGATTGTCAAGTGCACCGGTTTCTTCACTACCGCTTAATTTAACATTAACTAATTCAAGTGCACCCATAATTTTTTGAAAATTATTTAATCGACTACGCTCTGCTAATAATTGCTCTTCCTCACCGGCTATTAAATCAGCTTCTTCCAGTTCTTCAACTTGAAACTTCAACATATCAAAGCGTTGTGCCCAAGCTTGCTGATTTTGTTGTTTCTCTTTAACAGCCTTTAATACTTTACGGTACTCACGAAAAGCCTGTTGATATTGTTCTTTTAACTCAATTAAACTCTCACCAATGTATTGATCAAGCATTCCTAAATGCTTTTCAGGTTGCATCAATTCTTGATGCTCATTTTGCCCATGAATATCAACTAGAAATTCACCAATTTGTTTTAATGTTGTTAGATTTAATAGCATTCCATTTACGCGAATGACATTGCGCCCACTACGATGTATTTCACGCTGAATAATCAGTTGTGCATCGCCCGCTTCAATCCCTAAATCAGCTAAAAGTTGCATAAATTTATGATTTGTAGTATCGATAATAAACGATGCCTGCAAAACAGCTTTTGGGCTACCTGTACGAATAAATTCTTGCGAACCACGACCACCAGCAAGTAACCCAACCGCATCAATTATAATTGATTTACCGGCACCAGTTTCACCTGAAAGGACCGTCATACCATGGTTGAAATCAACTTGCAGATGGGGGATTATCGCAAAATTATCAATTGACAACTCTTGCAGCATTCCATCATCTCCTCACATTATTATTAGAGCAAATCCCGAATTTTATTGGCAACAATTTTACTATCACATTGATCTTTAATAAATAACATAACTTTTGCATCATTAACCATCACAGCAAAAATTTCATCAATATCCATAGCCTCAATTAAGTTACCTATCACTTCTCCTGTACCTGGAATTACCTTTAATAAAATCATCGAATCCTGTAACGCTAATGATTCAATATTTCGGCTTAGTAACCGTGCTAGGCGATTACGATCCAAAGAAAATTCATTTGGTGCAAATTGATAATTGAAATTACCATTATTATTACGAACTTTAATCAGGTTAAGTTCGCGCAAATCACGGCTAATAGTTGCTTGGGTAACTTTTTTACCAATCTGTTCTTCAATTGCATATACTAATTGATCTTGCCGTTCAAATGATTGCGATTGTACTAATCTTCTAATTAGATCATGTCGTTCTTGCTTTCTCATTGCTCATTCCCCTTTTCAAGGTTGTCCTCTTTTCGATTTAATTGATCATAAGCACTTGCTTGAACATCATCAATATTTACATTAGTAGATATTACTGGTGCATCAGCTGCTTTCAAGTGTGCTAAAAATTCAATATTTCCTTCTCCACCTTTAATCGGTGAAAAATCTAAATGTTCAACCGTAAAGCCAGCAGAAATCGCAAAGTTTATAATATCTTCAAGAACAGCTTTATGCACGGCAGGATTTCGAACGATACCATGTTTCCCAACATTTTCACGTCCTGCTTCAAATTGTGGTTTAATTAAGGCGATAACTTCACCATTGGTAGCAATGATATCACGAAGCGGTGGCAAAATAAGATGTAATGAAATAAACGAAACGTCTATAGTCGCAAAATTAGGTTGACCTTCTGTAAAGTCAGCTAATTTTGAATAACGAAAATTCGTATTTTCCATTACAATAACGCGTTCATCAGAGCGTAGTTTCCAAGCTAATTGATTTGTACCAACATCTAATGCATATGATTTTTTTGCACCGTTTTGCAATACAACATCCGTAAAGCCACCAGTTGAAGAGCCAATATCTAACACAATTCGATCAGTGACATCAATATTAAAAGCTGTCAATGCCTTCGCTAATTTAAAGCCTCCACGCGAAACATATGGCATAGGAGTCCCTTTTAAATGTAGTTCTGTCGTTACCGGTATTTTAACACCTGCTTTATCTAAACGTTCTTCGTTTGCACCAAGAACAAGGCCGGCCATAATCGCTCGCTTTGCTTGTTCTCGGGTTGGAAATACCCCTTGTTGTACTAATAAAATATCGACGCGTTCCTTATCCGCCATCCTTAATCATTTTTCCTTTCAAAATAACTCAATAATCCTGCCACCAATTCGTAATCAAATGATTGCATACTAGCAATTGTTGTCAATGACTGTTGTGTTTGGTTTATAATAGTCGCTAACTCTTTTTGAGCACCGACCATTCCTAGTAAATGTGGATAGGTATTTTTTTCAACATCCACACTATCATTTACATCTAAAATATCATCTTCAATTTGGAAAGCCAAACCATAATTTAATCCAAACATTTTTAGTTCTTGCTCAATATCCTCTGATACTTGGGCCAAAATACCACCTGCAAGTGCTGCATAACTGATTAATGCACCTGTTTTTAAATTATGAACTGCAACTAATTGCTCATGTGAATAATTCAACTCATTTCCAAGCATGTCGCTAACTTGGCCACCCACCATACCAATTGGTCCCGCGTTATGGGCCAAACTTGTCATCAGCTTTATCTTACTAGTATCGTCAATCTTACTTTCGGCAATCCAACTAAAAGCTAAAGTTAATAAACCATCCCCAGCTAAAATTGCTTGAGCTTCACCAAATTTTTTGTGATTAGTAAGCTTTCCACGTCGAAAATCATCGTTATCCATAGCAGGCAAATCATCATGGATTAATGAATAAGTATGAATTAATTCAACTGCACATGCAATTTGAATTATATCTTCGTTAATTTCACCACCAAAAGCCTGATAAATTGCCAATGTCATAATTGGTCGAAGCCTTTTACCACCGGCATTTACTGAATAACGCATTGCTTCAAGCAAACAAGTAGGTGCGGCTAACTTTAATAATGCTTGATCCATTGTGTATTCAATTTTGGGCACATATTCCTCATAGAAGTTTTGATATTTTTGCATAATTATAATCCTTAATTAGCGTCGCTGGTATCAAAGGCAACTACTTGCCCTTGTTCATTAATCATTTTTGTTAATGTTTTTTCAGCTTCTGTTAATGTTTTTTGTAAATCTTTACTTAAAGCTATCCCAGCTTGAAATTGATTTAATGCCTCTTCAAGTGGTACATCGCCACGTTCTAAGCGTGCTACGATTGCTTCAAGATCTGTTAAATTTTCTTCAAATGTTTTTTTATCATTAGTTGCCATTTTAAGATTCCTTCCTAATATCAGTAACTTTGGCTGTCACAGTCCCATCACTTACTCGCAATGTAATTTGTTCATCAATTTCAACATCGGTCGTTCGTTTGATAACTTGGCCATCTATTGAAGCCAATGCGTATCCTCGGTTTAAAATATTTAGTGGCGATACTAAATTTAATGCTTGCATTTGCTTAGCTACTTGTTGTTGCTTATCTTTAAGAATCTGCGAGCTTGCTTGTATTAATTGCCGATCAGTCACATTAATATGTTTAACTAATTGTACTATTTGTTGGCGATACTGTAATAATGGTATCCGATGTGTTGCCAACTGATACCGATTATTAGCATTAGCAATCCGCTGTTGAAACGCTTTAATTAATCGCTCATTGGCTAAATCAACTCGTTGAACATAGCCATCATACAGACGCTGTGGATTACTAAATACCACTGAATTCATCTGCCGAGCAACTTGTTGTTTAGCGAATTTTACACGATTAAGCATCGCTGTTTGCAAGCGACTTTCTAGTTGTTGTAAATTAATTATTTCTTCATCTAATCGTGGTGTAGCTAATTCTGCAGCAGCAGTAGGTGTCGCTGCACGTATATCCGCCACTAAGTCAGCAATGGTGGTGTCCGTTTCATGACCCACGGAGCTTATAACTGGCATAGGCATGCTAACAATTGCCCGTGCAACTGCTTCTTCATTGAATGGCCATAAATCTTCAATCGATCCACCACCTCGGCCAATAATTACTACATCATAATCTGCTTGTGCAACTTGATGTAACCGTTCAACCAAACTAGCAACTGCATTATCACCTTGTACAACTGCCGGGTACAATACTAATTGTGCAATTGGATAACGTCGTTGTGTTGTTGTTATAATGTCACGAATCACGGCCCCACTGGGTGAAGTAATTACCGCTATTCGTTTAGGGAAACGTGGTAATGATTTTTTAGGGCGATCAAATAAACCTTCAACTTGTAATTTCTGCTTTAATTGTTCATAGGCTTGATAAAGTGCCCCAACTCCATCTGGTTGCATTGAGTCTACTATAATCTGATAAGATCCCGATGGACCGTATAATGAAATACGACCGGTAACCAAAACCTTCATCCCTTCTTCTGGTTGGAATTTAACCTTTTTAAAATTACCTTGAAACATCGTTGCATTAATTTTAGCATTATCATCTTTTAAACTAAAATATTGATGAGTCGGGCGTAAACGCCAATTTGAAATTTCGCCAGTTAAAAAAACCTTTTCTAAATACGGATCTGCATCAAATTTACGTTTTAAATACTTTGTCAATCCACTAATTGATAAATACTGTTGTTTTTCCATAATTATTGCCAATTATTCAAATATACTGTGTTGTTGTGCCAACTCAATTGTCGTTTGCATCAAAGTTGCAATCGTCATCGGACCAACGCCCCCAGGAACCGGTGTTAATAATTGTTCTGAATCCGGCATATCATCTAATACGTCACCAACTAATTGGCCATCTTCTAAGCGATTAATACCAACATCTATTACAACAGCATCTGCCTTAGCAGCACTCATTTTGAGAAAATGTGGTTTACCAACTGCCACAATAATCACATCTGCAGTTGCAACTAATTGTGCCAAGTTCTTGGTATGCCGATGAGCTAAAGTTACTGTCGCATTCGCGTTATTTAACATAGCCATCATTGGCCGGCCCACTAAAATCGAGCGACCAATTACTAAAGCGTTTTTACCAGTTAAGTCAGGCACATATTCTTTTAGCAAGGTCATAATTCCTCGTGGCGTATTAGCCATTGGATAATAGCCTTCAGAATTAGCAAATAATGCTCCTACATTATGCGCATGAAAACCATCAACATCTTTTTCAGGTGCAATAGCACTTTGAATATGATGTTCATCAATGTGATCTGGTAACGGTGATTGAACTAAAATCGCATCAATTGCTGGATTAGCATTTAATCCGTTAATTTTAGCTAGTATTTTTTCTTCACTTACCGTTGCTGGAAAGGTAATTACTTCTGAATCAATGCCCAGCTTTTCGGCAGCTCGCTGTTTATTTCGAACATAAATTTGTGAAGCTGGATCATCGCCGACTAGAATTACTGCAATTCCTGGTGTAATTCCCAATGCTATCAACTTTTTTACACTACTAGCAATTTGTACTTTAAGGTTTTCGGCAACCTGTTTTCCATCAATTAATTTCGTCATTTTAAAATCCCTTTCACAAATAATAGTGCTTAATTATAACATTTTTAGGATATTGATTGCTGATATATTGGATAATTTCTATTGATTATCAATTAAATATTGATTATTCAATTAAATTACGTAAAATTTATTTTTTACGCAAAAAAGTTCACACTTTATAAGTATGAACTTTCTTCTTATTAATCTTCACTACTATTTAAAATTGTTGATTCACCATCTTCAGAGCCTGATTTTTCATCATAAGTGTCCTCTACGTCATCACCAATTCCATATGCTGAACGTACGCGATTATAGATTTCTAGACGCATATCGGCATGTTCTTCTGAATCAAGGTATCGTTTAACATTTTCACGTCCTTGACCAACACGTTCACCATTATATGCAAACCATGAGCCGGATTTATCAACGATATCTTTTTCAACTGCTAAATCAATTAATTCACCAGTTTGGGATACCCCTTCACCATACATGATATCAACTTCTGCTACTTTAAATGGTGGTGCAACCTTATTTTTAACAACTTTAATTTTAGTATTATTACCTATAATGTCAGTTCCATCTTTAATTTGTGCAGAACGACGTACTTCTAAACGAACAGTTGAATAAAATTTCAATGCTCGGCCACCAGGTGTAGTTTCTGGGTTCCCAAACATAACACCAACTTTTTCACGAATTTGATTGATAAAAATTGCAATAGTTCCTGTTTTGTTAATTGATCCTGAAAGCTTACGTAATGCTTGTGACATTAATCGTGCTTGTAAACCAACGTGAGCATCACCCATCTCACCTTCGATTTCAGCACGTGGAACTAATGCCGCAACCGAATCAACAACTAAAATATCAATAGCACCAGAAGAAACCAAGGCATCAGCAATTTCTAACCCTTGTTCACCAGTATCGGGTTGTGATAAAAGTAAGTCGTCAATATTGACACCCAAATTTTCGGCATATTTAGAGTCTAATGCATTTTCAGCATCGATATAAGCTGCAGTTCCCCCAGCTTTTTGGATCTCAGCAACTGCATGTAAAGCTAAAGTTGTCTTACCAGATGATTCAGGTCCGTAAATTTCAATAATTCGTCCCTTGGGATAACCGCCAACTCCCAATGCAATATCAAGTTTCAATGACCCAGATGGTACTGTAGAAATCTGCGTTTGTGCATTTTCACCCAAACGCATAATTGAACCTTTACCAAAATTCTTTTCGATCTTTTTTAGTGCAGCATCAAGTGCTGCTTTACGTTCATCAGCCAAATCGGTTCCTCCATTCACTACTTTTCAATATAGTTATCTTACCTTTACGTTCGCCAAAAGGCAAGCTAAATCGAACAAATGTTTTTATTTATACTTCACTAAGGGCAAGCCTAAAATTTTCCGCCGTACTAAATCAAGGCCTGCCATAACTGCACGTTCACGATTTTTTTGGCGTTCTGTCCCAAAATGATATAATACTGCTTCGACAGGTTCATCTTCAAAGGCAATACCAATCCAGACGGTTCCTACCGGTTGAGACTCTAATTCACCAGATGCAACACCGGTAAAACTAATTGCAATATCTGTACCTAATTTATCTTTAGCACCTTGAGCCATTGCACACGCGGTTGCTTCGCTAACAACACCATGTTGGCCAATAATTTCCGCATTAACGTCAAGCAATGCGACTTTAGTAGCTGGTGAATAAGTGACAAAACCACCATCGAACACTTGTGAAATACCAGCTACTTTACCTAATGTACTTTGGAATAATCCGGCCGTCATACTTTCAGCAGCAGTGATATGCAAGTTACTATCAATTAATAGCTGTCCTACGCACTCTTCTAAAGAAAAATCATCACCATAACCATAGAAGTAGTCACCCACCTCTAGCATGATATCAGCTTCCATTTTATCAATTAGTTTAATTGCTTCATCTCTTGTTGCCGCTTGAGCCGTAATTCGTAAAGTCACTTCATGGGCTTTAGCATACGGTGCAATAGTTGGGTTCGTTTGTTGTTCAATCAAATTGGCTAATTGTGTAACCAAACGAGATTCACCAATCCCATAAAAACGGAGCACTCGTGAAAATAAAACTCCCGATTGTTGATATTTCTCTGCTAACAGTGGTAATGCATGTTTAACTAGCATCGGCTCTAATTCCCAAGGTGGTCCAGGAAGTAATAAAATGTCAGGCACATTTGGGTTTTGGTAAAAACACCCTACAGCAAATCCAGCTTCATTTTTTAAAGGTACACCATCGGCCATATATAACGCTTGCAAACGATTATTTTCTGACATTGGTCGTTGCGTACGAGCATGATAGTCAAGAATTTTATCTAATGCAACTTGATCTTCAATTAGCTTTTGATTGACAAATTCGGCAACTGTTTGTTTAGTCAAATCATCTGGTGTTGGTCCTAACCCACCAATTGTAATAATTAACTCTGCTCGTTTCTGTGCGATATCAAGTGCTGACAAGAGCCGTGTACGATTATCACCAACTACTGTTTGATAATAGGTATCGATATCAAGAGTTGCTAATAATCTGGCTACTAAGGGACTATTAGTATCTGTAATTTGCCCTAATAGAATCTCTGTTCCAACTGCAATTATTTCAGCTTGCATTGCTAACCTCCCTTATGAAATATACTACGTACTTCTTCAGTCTTTATGTTCTTAATTTTAGCAAAAAAAACGCTTAAAAACACAAAAAAACATTAGCAAGATTTAATTAAGTAGCAAGCTAATGTTTTTAAGTTAATTATTTGAATCCATCGCTAAAGACACTGCGATTTTGAATAAAATAGTCAAGACCTGAATAAACAGTAAAGAATAGTGCAATCCATAGCATAATTTCTGCCATTGGGATATTAAATGGATTGAAAAAGGCGTTATTAAAATAAAATAGGATAATCGCAATCATCTGTGTAGTTGTTTTAATTTTACCTGGATAAGCAGCTGCCATCACCTGACCATTGTTTTCGACAATCAATAAGCGTAGCCCTGTAACTGCTAATTCACGAATAACAATAATTGAGATAACCCACGCACTGGCCTTACCAAATTGAACTAAGAAAATTAACGCCGTCATAACCAACAATTTATCTGCCAATGGATCGGCAAACTTACCAAAGTTAGTTACTAATTTACGGGCACGTGCAATTTTACCGTCAAGCAAATCGGTTAATGAAGCGATAATAAAGACTACACCTGCAATAACTTGATTTATTGATGTATTAGTTGCACCAAGAAAATTCATCGTTCCCAGTGATGGTATAACCAATAATAAGATAAATATTGGAATTAAAAAAATTCGAAAAACAGTTAATTTATTTGGTAAATTCATAATTAATTATCATCCTTTGCATCGCTTCCAGCGGCAAAATTAAAGTCGTAGTTACGTGTCAAGCTTGAACTATCAGGAATATTTACATCTTGTTTATCTAATTGAATACTTGTACCAGTTGCAAAGCCAGACGTTACTTTTACAGCGGTTGTGTTAGCTGGTAAACTAACTTCTTTTGAATCGCCAGCTTGAATCATTTGATTAACAACACTTGATCCATTAACTCGAACCGTTACCCATGTACGATTTTTTGAACTGATTACCATTGTATGATCCTTGCTAACTGCATCAGCTCCGGTCACATTAAAACTAGTTTCATTACCAGTGACTTGACCATCAGATATTTTTAAATCTTTTGCTTTATCTTCTGATTTTGCTTTTTTAGTTGGCTTTTTCTCTGAAGATGCTTTTGACGAACTATCAGCAACTTTATCAGCTTTATTTACTTTTGAACTCGAAACAGATACTGAAGAATTATCCGCATTTTGTTGGCTATTAGACTTAGTCGAAAGGGAGTTAGCAATTACCCAGATAACTAATAGGACTACAACTACTAGCACACCGATGATAATTTTAGGAACAAATGATTGAATCTTGTCTGCCTTAGTTGGCTCCATATCCATCCCTGTACGGGTAACATTATCTAAATCAGTGCGTGAATTACTTAGATCTGTAGTTGGTTCAATAACCTCTTTTGGGGCATTAACTAAAAGTTCATCCGCATCAATACCAACTGCTTGGGCAAATTGTTTAGTAAAAGCCCGGACATAAAAATCTCCCGGTAATTGATCAAAGTCCCCATTTTCAATGGCATTCAAATAGCGTTTTTGAATTTTTGTACTTTGTTGAATATCATCCAACGTGAATCCTTTTTCCAAACGGGCTGCCCGAAGCTTTTCCCCAATTTCAATGTTGCGTTGTTCACTCATGTCTACACACTTCTCCATACTGATCTACTTATACATACAATTTAGTATAGCATAATTTTTTTATTCATTTAGTGTCGATTTTATACTTTTACCAACTAATTTTAGTTTATTTGCTATCAGTTATTATCTTCTCTAGGTTGAACTGTAATCGTGGTTATTTGACTAGCATCAATGAATATTTTAAAGTAATTTAGGACATCAGTAAATGTCAAATTTTCAAGTAAGCCAACTTCATCTAAAAGATTGGCTCCATCAAATAATTCACCATCATACTGATTAGCAATTGCTTCTAAAGAATTTAACATGCCAAAATTACTACCTAGGGCTTCTTTTTTGATTAAATCAAAATTATCAGCAACTGCAGACAACTCGCTAAATCCATGAGTTAAGATATCTAATATATTTGTTTTAAATTCTGTTGCTTGTTGCGTTTCACTACTAATTGTTGCGAAATGGAAGCCACGTTGTGCTTCAAAATCATAACTAAAACTATCATCAATAATACCATTATTATAAAGTGTTTGATAATGTTTACCTGTATCACCAAATAATAAATCAAAAGCTAAGCTAATAGCCAAACTATATTTCAAACCTTCAATACCAGCTGGTAATTGATCATATCCTCGAATTCCAATAGCAACTTTAGGTCGTTGAACATTCAGATTCAATGTCATCTCAGGAATAACATTATTTTCAATAACATTATTACCACGTTTAATTTTTTGTGCTGGCACAAATTTTTTGTTAGTTTGATTAGCTTCAATCCACGTTAAAGTTTCGGTAACGTCAAAGTTACCCACAATAAATAAATTCATATTACTTGGTTGATAAAAAGTCGCATATGTCGTATACAACATCTCAGGAGTAATTTCTTCTATTGATGGAATTGTTCCTGCAATATCTTCACTCAATGCTTGGTTAGGATACATTGCACCTAACAAATTTGTATATACTTGCCAATTGGGTTCATCGGCGTACATTTGAATTTCCTGGCCAATAATACCTTGCTCTTTTGCGACTGATTCTTTAGAAAAATATGGATCCTGAACAAAATCTAATAGGATATCTAAATTTTCATGTAAACGCCGCGTTGTTGAAAATAAATAACTTGTGCGCGTAAAACTCGTGTAAGCATTAGCATTGGCACCATACTTGCCAAATAAGGCAAATGCATCATAGTCAGCCTTTTCAAATAATTTATGTTCTAAAAAGTGCGCAATCCCTGCTGGCATTGTTTGCATTTCTTTATCACCAATAGGAATAAAACTTAAGTCTAACGCTCCAAAGTCAGTTGTCATTACCGCATAAGTTTTATGAAATCCTTTTTTAGGCAACAAGTTAACTGTCAACCCATTCGTTAACTGCTTGGTGTAGAGCTTTTCTTCTAAATTTGGATAATTAATTTGTTTCATAATTTTCCTCCACCAAGGCAAAAATTGCTTGTAATTTAATTTTTTGTGCAAGATGCTGTACATCTTCTTTAGTTACTTTTTGTAAATTAGCTACCCATTGCGCAGGTGCTGTTACTTTTTTACTGAGTGCTTGAATTGTTGCACGTTCAACAATCGAACGCGGTGAATCAAGTGATGCTTCAAATGAATTAATCAAATAAGCAATAATTTGTTGAATTTCTTCTTCAGTAAAATCACCTTGTTGAATTGCTACAACTTGTTCTTGAACTAGTGCAATTACGCGTGATAAATCACTACTTTGAATTCCCGTTTGAACCGTCAGCGTTTGTGTTGCTAAGCTTACGCCACTTTGAGCATAATAGGCTAAACTGGCCTTTTCACGCACATTTACAAATAATTTTGATAACGGATAGCCACCTAATAATGCATTCAATACAATTGCTGCGTATCGCTCAATTGGGGCATTTTGGTGTGGAATCTGAAATGCCATATTTAATTTAGCTTGCTTCAGTGGCTGTTGTTCAATTTTTTGACTAACAGTTTCTTTTAATGGTTGTTGATAGTTTAATTTAATATCTATAACTGGCCGTGGTGAAAATGGTAATTTTTCAAAAAGCGTAACTATTTGTTGTTCATCAACATCGCCTATCACAAAAATATCAATTAAGTCTTCTGCTAACATTGTTTGATAATAGGTGTACAAATTTTCAGCTGTTAAAGGTGTTAAATCATTAATTTGACCATAACTCGGAATTGCCATCTCATTTTGAAAATAAAGTTGAGCTAGTTGACTGTTAGCATAACTTTGTTTATCGTCGACAAGGGCTTCAAAGTCAGCTTGCATATTTTCCTTTTCCCGATCAAAAATAGCCTGATTAAATTGATTATTTTCAGTAAGCGGATTAAAAATAGCATCTTGTAAAAAGGCAACTGCTTCAGTGAGTAAGTTATCTGAGGTTTGTAAAAATTTTTCATTTACAATCCGCATCATAAACCTGAAACTATGTAATTGCCCATATTTTTGCAAATCAGTCCCGAAATTAGCACCATACATACTCGCTAATTTTTGAGCAATTTTAGTTTGATCAGGATATCGTTGGGTTCCTAATTCCAATATATTTGCCAGAAGTGACCGTTTAGTTATCGTTGTTTGTTGATGCTTAGTTGTCAAATTGACCACAATCTGTGTCGTCTTAAATTGTTGGTTCGGTAATATATGTAGTCGAACCCCTTCACGTAATTCAAAATCCAATATTGTTTCCTCGGTTTCTTAATTAAATAATATTTATAGTATCGGACTTAATAACCGACTAAAACGCTGTTTAAAGCTTTGCCATAATGATTGATTTAAAAAATCTTGTAATGTTAATGGTGTACATCTTTTTAAATCTTCATTGAAAATATTTTGTAACTCTTGTGCTACCTTTTTGTCATACATAAATGCATTGCCTTCAAAATTGAGTCTAAATGAACGAATATCAAAATTAGCTGAACCTACTGACGCCATTTTACCATCAACAACTAGTACTTTAGCATGTAAGAAACCACCATTATAAGTTGATACACTTGCACCACATTGAAGAATTTCATTTGCATAATATTTAGTTGCTTGATATACAAATGGATGATCAGGAACACTTGGAATCATAACATGCACATCAATGCCTGATAATGAAGCATTCTGAATAACTTCTAACATCCCACTATCTGGAATAAAATATGGGGTTTGAATTAGAATTGATTCTCTTGCAGTGGCAATCATTTGCATATACCCTCGTTTAATTTGTTGTAAATCACTGTCAGGGCCTGAAGAAACAATTTGCATCGCCGTTGAGCCATTAATCGTTGTTGCTCGTGGAAAATACTTATCATTAAATTCAACTCGACTTGTCTTATGGGTAGCATTCCAATCTAGAAAGAAACGTGATTGTAATGCTAAGACACCATCACCTTGAATTCGTAAATGAGTATCACGCCAATAACCAAATTTCTTTGAAGGCTCAATATACTGATTAGATACATTAAAGCCGCCAATATACCCAATCTTACCATCTATAACTACTAGCTTGCGGTGGTCACGAAAATTAACCCGAAAAGTTAAGATTTGAAATCGGCTTGCCAAAAATGGTTCTACTTCTCCGCCAAGTTCAACTAATTTCTTGAATAATTTTTTATTGCGGCCATGCGAGCCAAATTGATCATAAATCACCCGAACCCGAATACCAGCTGCTGCACGTTCTTCTAGAATTTGGACTAATTTCTGTCCAGTTTTATCATTGCGTATTGTGAAATATTCGATATTAATATGATGCTGTGCCTGCTGTAAATCCCTAAATAAACTAGCAAATTTTTCTTTACCATCTGTAAATATTTCAACATGATTTTGTTCAGTTAAAATTGCTTTATCAGTTTTCAAAAACATATTCACTAATTCTTTGGCGCTTTTAGTTATCTTTTGGGTCTCCGTGAATTGCGAACTATTTAAACGTAATTCTTGATTAGTAACAATAGTATCAATCCCTAATCTGATTTGCGACTTCATATTAAAAATTTTTTTATCAGTCATTTTGCGACCAAAAATAGCATAAACAAAAAAGCCAATAATCGGAAAAACAATTAAAACTAATAACCAGGCCCAAATTGCTGAAATATCACGTTTTTCATGAAAAACTGTTATTACTGCCACAATGGTATTAATTATTACTATCAATGTTGTAATTTCAACGATTAGTAATACATCCATGATAAGTAGTCCCCCTAATTTTTTAATAAACCTTTATCAGAACTACTCTACTCGATTACACCTAAAAAGGCAAAGAGGTTGACACTAAAAATGTCAACCTCCCCATATTTATGCAAATTTAAATTTCTTCAGTATAACGTTTTTCACCAACACGTTCTTCACCAAGTTCTTGGAAAGCATAACTAATCTTTGAGTTACGTTCAAACTCAGCAAAACCATAATTAATGATTTCATCCAATAATTCAGTATAACCGATACCAGAAACTTGCCACATTTGTGGATATAATGAGATATTAGTCATACCCGGTAACGTATTTGGTTCACCTAAGTATGGTACCCCATTTTTATCAACTAAAAAGTCAATTCGTGTCAATCCTTTAAGTTCAAGTGCTTTATAGGCCTTCAATGACATTTCTTCGATTTCTTTAGCTAAAGCTGGTTCAATAACAGCTGGTAAATCAAAGACAACTCCTGAAGCATCAACAAATTTATTATTGTAATCATAAAATTCTTCATTTTCAGGAACAATAATTTCACCTAATTTAGAAACCTTAGGCTTTTCATTTCCTAAAATCGAAATTTCAAGTTCACGTGGTTGATCAATTGTTTGTTCAACCAGTACTTTATAATCATATTGTAATGCATTGTTCAAAGCAGCTTCATATTCAGAAGCATTGTGGGCCATTTGCATTCCAACAGATGAACCTTGCTTAGCTGGTTTAACAAATAAGGTTTCACCAAGTTCTGCAGCCAATGTTTCATAAGTATATTGATCTTTATTTTCTGGTGTAATTAATACGTACTTCGTATTACGAACACCCGCTTGGTTTAAAATACGTTTTGTTAATTCTTTATCAAATGCCATTCCTGAAGCAGTTTGAGGTGCTCCAATAAATGGTTTATTAAGTAATTTGAAAAGCGCTTGAATCGTACCATCTTCACCTAAGTTACCGTGAATTACTGGCCAAAAAATATCAATATCACTTACTTCACTCAATGCAGCAATTGGTGCTAATGGGTTACTAGTATCCATCTTGGCCATTTCAGCTGCAACTAACTCATCTTCAGCTGCGCCATCCAAAATTTTATTTGATACTTCTGTTCCCATCAAAATACCGTCTTTTGAGAACATAAAAATACTAATCTCATATTTTTCTTTATCAAGAGCATCGTAAACATTACGTGCCGAACGCTTTGAAACGTCGTGTTCTGAAGAATTTCCTCCAAAAAGTAATCCTACGTGTATTTTTTTAGTTGCCATTAAATATTCCATCCTTATCTTTGTCCATACCATTGACACATTATTATACCATATTAAGCATAACTGTAACCTTTTTAAATTTGTATCACGTTAAAATTTTTGTAACTCTCCAAATGGCGTATTCAACCCCAACAAAAAAATGATATTTACAAAATAAACACCATTTTAAGCTAAATTATTTTATTTCACGTGCAACATAAATCGGACGCCGCTTAACTTCCATATAAATATTACCAATATATCGACCAATAATACCTAATACTAATAATTGAACCCCACCAATAAATAGTAAGATTGAAATAGTCGAAGCCCAGCCCGCAACACTTGAGTTATTAATTAAGGCACGAATAATAACAAAAATCAATGAAATTGTTGCAACCCCAGCCATAGCAGCTCCAAGACCTGATGCTATCATCAATGGCGTCTCAGAGAATGTTACAATTCCTTCAATTGCATATCGGAACAAACCCCAAAATGACCATGATGTAGTTCCTGCAACTCGTTCAATATTTTTATATTCCAAGTATTTAGTTTTGAATCCAACCCAACTAAAGATACCTTTCGAGAATCGATTATATTCTCCTAATTCTAAAATCGCATCAACCATTTGACGCGTCATCACACGAAAATCGCGAGCTCCAGGAACCATCTCAACTGGTGATATCTTATTAATTAGCCAGTAAAAAGTATTAGCGAACATAGTCCGAATTTTAGACTCACCTTCACGACTTACACGCCGAGTTCCAATACAATCCCATTCACCTGATACTACACCAGCTATCATTTCTGGCAGCAATGCTGGTGGATCTTGTAAATCAACATCCATCACTGTAACTAAATCACCCGTAGCATTTTTTAAGCCTGCGTATAAAGCAGCTTCTTTCCCAAAATTCCGAGCAAAGGTTACATAATGAACTGCATCATCTTTAGCCTGTAACTTACGAACTTCTGCCATCGTCTGATCAGATGAACCATCATCGATAAACCAGTATTCGTATTCGATATCAGTTAATTCTGAATGTACTGCTTCAACTGCGTCATAAAAAAGTGCCACGGTTTCTTCTTCATTATATACAGGTACAATAATTGATAATCTCAAAATTTAGCTCCTATTTCTTTTTTGCATAAAATACTAATACAACCATTTTATCTTATTTTTATGAATATACAATAAAAGGATGGAGGATAATACCCCCCACCCTTTTATACGCTACAGCGACTAGCTGTCTGCACGACGAGACAACTCTTGATATCTACTATACCAAAGGCTAATATATTCCTTTGAAAAAGGGCCCTTACCGTTATTAATCCAATCTACTAATATCTTCACATTCTCTTTTAAAATCCGATCGACTTCTTTTGAGTAATGCCACTGATTACCATGGGCCTCGTATTCGTCTGCATCTAATAATCGTTTTTCACCATCTGGATAAACCTTAACATCCAAATCGTAATCAATATATTTTAATGCTTCTTTATCTAAAGTATATGGCGATGCCAAATTACAGTAATACGAAACGCCATTATCCCGAATCATTGCGATAATATTGAACCAATAATGTTTATGAAAGTATACAATTGCTGGTTCCCGTGTCACCCATCGGCGACCATCATCTTCGGTCACTAAAGTATGATCATTCACCCCAATAATTGCATTTTCACTGGTTTTTAACACCATGGTATCGCGCCAAGTCCGATGTAAACTCCCGTCATGCTTATAGCTTTTAATGGTAATAAAGTCGCCCTCACGCGGTCCGCGTTCCTTGACCATACCAAACCAACTTTCTGACTAAACATCGAATTTCATTATTCATTATACACGGAATATGATAAGTTGTGTAAAGATTATAAATATATCGTTGATATAATAAAAATTTTAATCATTTTCATCTGATAACGTTACCATTACTGTATTGATATCATCGCTTTGAAAGCCTTTATTATATAGTGCTTGTTTTGTTTTTAAAGTTCGTTTGCCCATTTCAAATTTTCGATTGCGGTACCAAATTTTTTCCGCTTCACGCTGTAAATTTTGTTTTTCTTGATCTATATCGACTGGTAAAACATTACGTACTTTTACTTGCTCAATAATTTCCATATCGTAACCTTTTTGGAGCATTGCCTGTTGTATTTTTTGTTGTTTGGCAAAGCCAGCTAATTTTTGATAACGTTTAGCCAATTGAAAATATAATTTTGTCGCGTTTTCTAATTGTAATTCAATGGAATACTCAGTAAGGGCAATTTCAATTACATCATTAGTAATCCGCTTTTGATATAGTAATTGTTGAATAACTTTAGGGCCTTTTATACTAGTATTAGCAATAGTACGAACAAAGCTTTGAGCAAAAGCTACATCATCAATTAAACGTTCTTCAGTTAGTCTTTTCAAAATATTTTCAATAGTTACTGTATTTATTTCAGCTAGCTGTAATTTTTGCTTAACTTCATATCGTGAACGTAATTGTTGACTTAAATATACATATGCTGTTTGTAATGCTTTAGCTTCTTGATCTGCTTGTTTAATTTCCTCAATCAAGGCCTTAGTTAATTCACGGCCTTTAAATAAATTGAACTTTATTAATACTGTCTCGGACACTGCAAAAGAAAATTCATCCGCAATATAAATATTAAAGCGGCCAGGCCTTTTTTGTTGTTCCACTTTACTTACTACTTGCATTAATTCATAAATTCCTTTCTTTTAATAATGCATCTTATCAAAATATTTCATTAGCAATGCATATATATTAAAATAATTTATTGGCAATTTGAATATACGTTTTAAAAAACCAATTGCCCATCTTGAAAGTAAAAAATCGCGTTTGAATTGACCTGGATGAAAGCAATAATACCAATTGCTTCTAGGTGTTACTAAGTATTTAACGTTACGATCAATAAATACAAAATGGCCAAACCGACGCATGAAATCATTACTCGGTTTAAATACATTTAATTCAAATAATTTCATAGCACTCTTAGGTGCTAACTGAATAATTGGATTTAACTTGGAATCTGTAAAATCAACTACAAATTGCAAAGCTGCTTGTCGAATTGTTTTAAGTAATTGGCCTTGAACAATCAAATCATGATTTCCTTCAAATTCATATGGTGCCAAAATTGGTTGCACTTGACCATTACTTTTGTCATATCGAATCGTTGTACCATGTTTAGCCGAAAATAAAAATTCTAATATTCCGTTAATAGGTCGTGCTAAATTATTTTGATTTTGGTTCTTAACTTGATCGAACCAAAATCCATACGATGTAACTTGGTCTCGTTTAGCAGTCTTTGCTACACCAAAATAGTATCCTTTGATGATAACTGGGATATCAGCTAGCTGACAAAATTTCTCCAATGCTCGTTGTTTATTACCATGCCACCCGATATCAACAACTGCAACTTTATCGGTAAATCCGATTTTTAACAAATACTCTTTTAGATAATCAAATTCTAACTGTGCATTAGTTATTATTTCGATTTTGTATTCTTGATATAAAGCATTAAGCCAAGAAAGAGACGTAATATCTTTTGTGTACTTAACTTTACTTTGAGAGTCTTTCATTCGTATTTTATCAATCCCACATGCTTTTAAAAATTGACTAGCCGTAAATTCACGAGGTAAATTGATATAGTTTAGTACATCCTCAATATTCAACGAATTTTTCAGTAATGGAACTTGTAACGCACGCCGTGATACATACAAATAATCCGTCACTTGGTTAGGATATAATTTCTGATAGGCTTCTTGCAAGATATATCCGTCACGGGCAAAGAAAAAGATTCTATAATCACTTGCAACATTAGCATCTATCCATTGGCTAAAGCCTAGAATAACCGGCCCAAAAGCACTATATCCAAATTCTTGGTAACTATCAAACTCATATTTATCTAGCATATTATTACTAAAGAGTTGAATCGTATTAAGTATCGCATCATTAGCAATTAATGGTTGTAGACTATTAATGCTAACCCTAGGTATCTTAAAGCACTTGATATGTGCACCCAAGCTTGCAAAATAATCAGCCTGCCATTCATCCCCAACATGTAGCACTTTATTAGGCTTAATATTTAACTCTTTTAATATCCGTTCAAACAATAGACTATTTTTTTTACTACTTCCATACTCATTAGCTACATATAATTTTTCATAATCACTATACCCATTTTGTGCTAATAGTTGTGCTACTACTTGTTTATCGATATTAGTATCGGCAATTACTATTAGCCTCTTACCAATTCTCTTTAACGCCTGATATAGCATCTGCATTGGTGCATTTGCTTGATTAAGTTCATGGGTTATATATATTTCAACTTCCATCACACTTTTGGGAACTGATAAAAATTCATAAATATTGGCTAGTGTCGTTTTATTTCCATATTTTTTATGTGCTTTACTTTCCGCATTCAAACGTAGCTTAACAAAATTTTTAAGTTCAAGTTGATTTTCCCGTTGCCAAATATTAGCTATTAACATAAACATACTTGGCTTATTCGGTATACTACTTTTCAATAATGTGTTGAAAATATCAAAGATGACAACCTCTGCATCAATTAATTGTGACCATAATTGGTCATAATTAATTATCGGATAAGTTGCTAATTTACGTTTAAATTGTCTAAGCATCACATCCCCCTTTATGATAAAAAAATCCTTATGATGAATAACCACCATAAGGATTTTTTAATGCTAGATTTAATAGCTAATATACAATACTTCTACAATTTAGGCTACTACCTAGTACTTAAATAGCCTGTCTGAGGATCGAACTCAGGATTCCGCGCTGAGAACGCGACGTCTTGACCACTTGACCAACAGGCCATTTCAATACTAAATTATAGTCCTTTTAAACCTGTAGTCAATATATTATTAATTATATTTTTATAACCATTAATTATAATCGTGCTTGTAATTCTTTTGTTTTTTCTTCATATCCAGGCTTACCAAGCAAGGCAAACATATTTGTTTTATACGCTTCAACGCCGGGTTGGTCAAATGGATTAATGCCGTTTAAGTAACCTGAAATACCGACTGCAATTTCAAAGAAATAGAATAAGTATCCTAATGAGAATTCGTCTTGTTTTTCAATTTCAACAATCATATTAGGCACTCCACCGTCAACGTGAGCCATAACAACGCCTTGCGCTGCAGTATCGTTAACATATGACATGTTCTTACCTTGTAAGTAACCTAAACCATCTAAATCTTCATCAGCTACAGGGACAACATAATCACTAACTGGCGTTGCTATCTTAACAACTGTTTCCATTAAATCACGACGACCATCTTGGATATATTGGCCTAGTGAATGCAAATCAGTTGAGTAATTAGCTGATGATGGGTAAATACCTTTATGATCTTTACCTTCAGATTCACCTTGCAATTGTTTCCACCATTCAGCAAAGTATTGTAAAGTAGGTTCCCAATTAGCAAGAATTTCTGTGGTATATCCTTTACGATATAAGATGTTACGCATAGCGGCATATTGATAAGCACCATTAGTTTGTAAGTCTGGATCAGCGTAATCAGCTTGGGCTTGTCGTGCACCTGCCATTAACTCTTCGATGTTGGCTCCAGAAGCAGCAATTGGCAATAAACCACATGCAGTTAAGACTGTAAAGCGACCACCAACGGCATCAGGAACAACAAAAGTTTCGTAACCTTCGGCTTCAGCTTCACTCTTTAAAGCCCCACGTTTAGCATCAGTTGTAGCATAGATACGACTCTTAGCACCTTCTTGACCATATTTCTTTTCCAATAAATCTTTAAAAATACGGAAAGCAATTGCTGGTTCCGTAGTTGTACCAGATTTTGAAATAACATTAACTGAGAAATCACGATCACCAATTACTTTAATTAAATCATTAATATAGGCTGGGCTAATTGAATTACCCGCGAATAAAACTTGTGGAAATTCACGTTGATCATCTGGTAAGTAATTATTATAGAATTCATGTAAAAAATCAATTGCAGCACGTGAACCAAGATATGATCCACCAATTCCGATAACCACTAAAACTTTAGAATCGCTTTGAATTTTCTTAGCTGCAGCTTGAATACGGGCAAATTCATCTTTATCATAATCAGTTGGCAAAGTAACCCAACCCGTAAAATCAGAACCTACACCTGTACCTTCGCGTAAATCACGGTCAACAGCATTAACCATTGTTTGCATTTGCGCAAGTTCGTGATCGTTAACAAAATTCTTAACGTTAGAATAATCAAATTTAATTCGTGCCATTATGTGAAGCCTCCTAGATAATTAAGATACTTATATTATATTGTAAAAGCGCTTTCAAAACCAGTGGTATAGTCCAATTTTTCGAAAAATTTGCGTTTTTTCAACATTTTCTTAATTTTAGCATATTCTTATTACTTTGATTAATCAAAAAATTTTTTTCTTGCTAATTATAAATTAATAAAAAACCTAAAAAAGCTTTCATATCAACAACAATATACATTTTAATTTTTTTATTATTTAAAAAATAAATAATAAAAAAGCCGAACCATGTGCAAATAAAAGCGGTTCGGCTTTAATTATAAACTTAGCTGTTTCCAGTGAAACTGTAATATTATACTTAATAGCTAGTAAATACGTGGCTTTCAAAATTCCGATCATTACTATTACGGCTTAAGAAAGCTTGAATACCATTGGCAGAGTTTATTGTGATATCAACTGGGACACCACTTGGTAGAAATTTAGGAGCAACTTGTGCTACGAAATTGGTGAAGCTAATAATTTCTGTTTGGCTATAAAACTGCGTTGTGATTGTCACGTGTTCGCCTTGAATTTTTTGATCTAAATACTGTGCTTGTGCAGTGATATCAGAAACTGTTGGGAAAAAATTTTCAACCTGTGATTGGAAATTTTGAAAACTTTTACTATCGTTATTTGCAAAATCTTTTGTACTTGCACCTATCAATGGAAATACTTTATTTACCACATCTAATTTATTCCAGTTATCGATTGTTGAACTCTTTGTTTGTGTGCTTGCATAAAAAGTCCCTCCAGATAAATTATCAGTCGGTGCTTGAACATACATGGCAACTACAATCGGTAAGTCACTTGAAATACCTCGAGTTTTACGTAAACGTTGTACAACTTGTTTGGCAACATCATTTCCATAATTTTGCATTGCGGCTTTACTAATATTTTGCTTAAAAGTCGCACCATATTGTTCTTTTTGATAGTAATCAATTGCGTTCATTGCAATCCCAATAGTAATCCCTTTGAGTACTAAATTGTCACCATTTTTTTGCATAAAGTCTTGTTCTTCAATTGACTGAACATAAATTGGATTACGACTATCATCTTTCTTACCGTTGTCTTTAGGATTTAAACCATTCGGATTATTTTTTGATTTTCGACCTAACCAACTGCGTAACGTGCTACCACTTAAATACTGCCCTTCTTGAAAGATATAATTGGCTGGATCATAGAACTGTTTTGAAATATTTAATAGTCCACCTTCAAAACTAGTTAAATTAAAAGTATTGTTCATTGTAGTAGCGGTCAGCCCACGTGCATTACTAGTCAAATAATGACCGTTTTTAATAACACCAGAATATTCACTTTTGGAAATTTGCCCAGTTGTCTGTACTCCGGCTTGGTTTGAATTTGTACTTGCTGTTCCACCACCAGTAGAACTACCAATATTTCCACACGCTGCTAACAACGCTGCCATTGCAACACCACCAACTAGCATTGTAATTTTTTTAAATCTTGCCATTAAACTAATTTATTCTCCTTGTTCATTCATCGCTGAAACAAAGCGTTCTTCTGACCATACTTCAATTCCTAAAGCTTCAGCCTTGGTTAGTTTACTTCCAGCATCCATTCCAGCAATTACTAAATTAGTCTTTTTTGAAACACTTCCAACGACATCAGCTCCGTGAGCTTCTAACCATTCTTTTGCACCTTCACGTGTTAATGTAGTAAGTTTACCAGTTAATACAACCTTTTGACCACTAAAAGCGTTATCAGTGATTTTTGAACTTTCTGTTCCTAAATACGCCATATTCAACTCTAATTCTTTTAAGCGATTAATTAAAATTACTACTTGAGGATTAGCAAAAAACTGCGTAATAGCTTCAGCAATAACTAACCCAATTCCAGCAATTTCAGCAATTTCAGCAGTTGTTGCTTGCATAAGTGCTGGAATATTACCAAAGTGGCTAACTACTTGTTTAGCGACCTTAGCACCAACCCCACGAATTCCTAAGCCAAATAAAAGGCGCTCAGCTGAATTTGCTTTAGAGGCTGTTAAAGCTGCTAACAAATTATTAGTTGCTGTTTCTGCAAACTTATCTAACATAATAAGTTCATCATATGTTAATTGATAGAGGTCTGCAACATCTTTTACCAAACCTTTATTAAGCAGTTGGTTAATAATTTGTGGCCCTAATCCGTCAATATTCATCGCATTCCGGCTTGCAAAGTGTGTTAACTGCTCAAGTAACTGAGCTGGGCAAGCGGGGTTGATGCAACGTAAAGCTACTTCGCCATCAACGTGAACTAATTGTTGCCCACACGATGGGCATATAGTCGGTACCATAAATTTGGATGCATCCTTTTTTCGACGCTTAGTATATACCTGACCAATTTCAGGAATTATATCACCCGCCTTGTGTAAATCAACATAATCACCTTTGTATAAATCTTTAAGTGCTAAATAATCTGGATTATGCAATGAAGCTCGACTTACAGTTGTACCAGCTAATTGTACTGGAGTCATAATAGCGGTCGGTGTTACCACACCAGTACGACCAACCGTCCATTCAACATCTAGCACTTGGGTAATAGCCTCTTCTGGTGGAAATTTATATGCTATTGCCCATCGGGGAACTTTGACGGTATTACCAAGTTTAGCTTGTTCATCCAACGAATTAACTTTAACTACAATACCATCAATTCCATATGGTAGTTCTTCACGCTGTTGGTTAAAGTCTTTAATGACTGTTTCAAATTGATTTGCATTAGTAACTACTCGATTTGTCAAATTAACTGGTAAGCCCAGTTCAGCAAAACGTTTTAATACTTGTGCCTGTGTGGTTACATTGAGTATATCAGCCTGATCAGTGTAATAAATAAATGCACTTAATTGACGAGCTTTAGTGATTTTAGCATCTAGCTGACGTAAGGAACCTGCAGCAGCATTCCGTGGGTTAGCAAATGTTGCTAACCCATCAGCTTCTCGTTGCTTGTTTAAATTAACAAAAGCCTGTTTGGGCATGAAAACCTCCCCACGTACTTCAATTGTTAGTGGTTCAGTTAGTTGCCTAGGGATGGCATCAATCGTCAAAATATTGGCCGTAACATCCTCACCAATAACTCCATTACCACGCGTTGATGCTTGAACAAGTTTACCTTCTTGATAATCCAATGCAATTGCTAGACCATCAATTTTTAATTCCAAATTGTAATCCAACTTTGAGACTGCATTTTTTTCTGTACGAGTCGCCCACATGGTTAACTGTTCCATCGAAAAAACATCACCTAATGATAGCATTGGTATTGGATGTTCTACTTTAGGTAAAGCTGATTTTTGTACTGAACCACCAACTTGCTGAGTCGGTGAATCTTTAGTAATTAATTGTGGGAAACGTTCTTCTAAAGCAACTAATGAGGCGTAAGCTGCATCATACGTAGCATCTTCAACCGTTGGAGCGTCATTTTCATAGTACTCCTGCCCCCATTGTTTAATTTGCACACGTAATTTACTAATATGTTCCTTAGCAGTTTTGACATCTAAGGCAGCATCAAATTCATCCATTTTATCTTCCTCATTTACTTTTAAGCTTTAGTAATTGGAGCAAAAGCCGCTAATAAGCGTTTTATTCCTTTTTCTGGAAACGCAATATCTAATTCTGTATCTTCACCTTGACCGTCAACTTTAATAACTGTCCCAATTCCCCAAGCTTTGTGTTGAACTCTTTGACCAGGAATCCATGCCTCACGGTCTGCACCGGTGCCATTGTTACTTTTAGTAGTTTCAGTTGGTCGCTTATATACAGGCTTAGAAACTTTATTAGTTTGTTGCCAAGGTGACCGTCCCGTACCGGTAACCATTGCACCGGCATTATTTCCAACAAATTCAAGTAATTCATCTGGAATTTCACGTATAAAGCGAGATGCTTGATTACTTTGGGTCCTTCCATATAGCAAACGTGAATAAGCATTTGTTAAATATAATTTTTCTTTAGCACGGGTAATCCCAACGTATGCTAAGCGACGTTCTTCTTCTAATTCATCTTCTTCCATCATTGCTCGTGATAATGGAAAAATACCTTCTTCCATTCCAATCAAAAAGACCGTTGGAAATTCCAATCCTTTAGCTGCATGCAAAGTCATTAAGGTAACTTCAGCTGTTGTTTCCTCAACATTATCTAAATCAGAAACTAATGCTAAATCAGCCAAAAAATCAACAAACATATTATTAGTATCGTCTTCATTTTCATCGACATAACGCTCGTCAAATTGTTTGGTAACTGATAAAAATTCTTGTAAGTTTTCAATACGTGATTCGGCTTCTAAATTTTTTTGTGCTTCTAAAAAATCAAGATAACCTGATTTTGCTAAAATTTCTTCAGTCATATCAGTAATGTTTAAGAATTCACGTTGTTTAATAAAATTATCAATTAATACGGCAAAATCAGCAAAATTTTGCTTAGCACGACTACTTAAATCGTTAGCTAAATCAACATTATGCGCAGCTTCTAGCATTGACATATTATTATCAATGGCAAAGGCCCGTAACTTCTCAACAGAGGTTGTCCCTATTCCACGCTTGGGCTCATTAATAATTCGTTCAAAGCTCATATTATCGGCAGAGTTAGTTACTAAGGTTAAATAAGCTAAAATATCGCGAATTTCTTTACGATCATAGAATTTACTCCCACCGACCATTGTATATGGGATATTGGCTTTCACTAACTTATCTTCAATTGACCGTGATTGGGCATTAGTCCGATAAAGCACAGCAAAATCATTAAAAGTAGCCGTTTTAGCTTCAATTGCTTTTTTAATTTCAGCAACTACATATAACGCTTCTTCGGCTTCCGTTTGAGCCCGGTAGTACGTAATTTCTTCACCGCCAACGTTTTCAGTCCATAATTTTTTAGGTTGTCGCACAACGTTGTTATCAATAACGGCATTGGCGGCATTTAAAATCGTACTCGTCGAGCGGTAGTTTTGTTCTAACATCACTGTGTGGGCATCTGGATAATCTTTTTCAAAATTCAAGATATTATTCATATTAGCACCACGCCAACCATAAATACTTTGGTCAGCATCCCCCACTACACATAGGTTCCGGTAACCACCAGCTAGCATGTTAACAATCGTATATTGGGCATCATTTGTATCTTGGTACTCGTCAACATGCACATACTGAAATTTATTTTGATAATATTCTAGGACTTCGGGTTCTTGTTTGAACAATTCAATTGTCAACATAATCAAATCATCAAAGTCGACACTTTGACTTAGCTTCAAGCGACGTTGGTACTCAACATAAACTTGACCAACAATTTTTTCAAATGGGCTGTATGCCTTTTCCTGAAATTCTTTTGCATAAATCAGGTCATTTTTGGCATTAGAAATTGTTCCTAAAACTGCCTTGGGATCATATTGTTTACTATCGATATTAAAGTCAGCTAAAATCTGCTTGATTAATGTTCGCTGCGCTGAAGGATCAGCAATCGTAAAATTGCGATTAAATCCTAACCGCTCGATATCACGCCGTAAAATCCGAACCGCTAAACTATGGAAAGTTGAAATCCAAACCTCATTAGCTTCCTTTTCATCAAGGAGTTTACCAACCCGTTCCTTCATTTCACGCGCTGCTTTATTCGTAAAAGTAATTGCTAAAATATGCCATGGGGCAACATTCATTGTTTCAACTAAATAAGCAATCCGATGCGTTACGACCCGCGTCTTACCTGAACCAGCTCCCGCCATAATTAATACCGGGCCACTAGTTTGTACAACTGCTTCTTGTTGCCGATTATTCATACCAGCTAAAAAATTTTTTTCCACGAATTGTTCCTCCACACATCAACTTGTCTCGCCAAAATAAAAATGGCATCTCATTTATTATTGTACCAAATATTCCCACAAATGCATTGGCACATCCGTATTTAATACCAATTCAAAACGGACAACTGGTTGCATTTTTTGCGTACGTTGATTTAATAATTCCGTCGCGTAGGTTGCTTGTTGATCAACTGTAACTGGGCCTAAATAATAAAACGCTGCACCTTCATCATCTGATTTCTTAACAAATAATGGTACGAAAATATTACGTTTTTGGGCATCAAATAATGCTGCTTCAACTGGTGAACTTAACGTTCGATTGGCTTTACTATAAAATGGTAACCGATTGGGTGCGATAAAATTATTATCATATGTGAGTGCCGTTGCTGCTTGACCACTTTTTTCAACTGTGACAAAAATTGGTAAGGTTTGCGTGGGCACATCATACTTATATCCTCCAATATCAATACTTGGTAAATCACTCGCCCAGTTCAATAGCCGGACGACATCTTTACGGCGATATTTTTGATATAACGTAAATTGATTTTGTCTATCATTACTTGCACTAATCATTAATAATCCCACTTCAATCACATCTAATAACATTATTTGTTCTAAATCATTAAATAATCGTGGTAATTGCCATGTATCGCCTATCACATCAACGATTGATTGCTCCCCATATTTACGCCGATCAATCGCGGTGAAATAATCTTTGATGCCTAAGACATTAATGATTGAATTTAACGTGGCTTGGTCATGATACTCATCTTCTAGAATAGTTAATACTTCCATTGTTGTTAATGGGCCTTGTTTTAATAATGCTTTTAAAATTAATAATTCATGGCGCCGCTGACCAAATGCCAATTCCTGACTAATAAATTGGAGCCACGCAGTAAAATCAGGTGCTAACTCAGGTGCAACTGTCCCCGTCATTTTACTAACAAAGGCCGGATACATTTTGAACTTATTGAGAATTAGCCGGACATCCATTTGATTACTTTGATAAACTTCCACCAGCGTTGGTAGCCGGCCAAAACGATTACATAACGCTTGAAATTGCTGTTTTAATTCCGTAATCTTGTCAAATTTAACAGCCGTCACCGCTTGTAAAATTTGTTGGGCGGCAATTGCTTCAAAATTAATCGTTGAAAGGCCACTTATTTGTGGTTGTAAAACTTGTAATCGTAAATGATCTTTATCAGTAATTGTGCCTGTTTCAAAAGCTTGGGGAATTAAATAGTTATTTTGGTAATTACCAATAAAATCAATCACTGTTAAATAGTCTTTGCCGCCAAATTTACGTAACCCGCGGCCTAATTGTTGTAAAAAGATTATCTTAGATTGGGTGCTACGTAACATCACAATTTGGTTAACTGATGGAATATCAATCCCTTCGTTAAATATATCAACCGCAATTAAATACGTTAATGTCCCAGCTTCCAACGCTGCCACCGCTTCCTCACGGACACCATTACTTGATTGGGAACTTAAAAATTGACTCGCCAAGCCCCTTTCAGTTAACTTAGCGGCCAAAATCTCCCCTTCTTCAATCCGACTGACAAAAATTAAGCCCCGTAATTGTTCACCAGCATAGCCATAATAATTTGTTTTGGTAATTAAATGTTCGACCCGTTCATCGGCTACCAAATATTTTAAAGCCGTTAAATCCGTAATTAATTCACCATCTACTTGGTAATCTGCGACCCCAATATAATTAAATGGCACTAACATATCGGCTGCTAAGGCATCGGCCAATGAAATTTCATATGCTAAATTATAATCAAATAGTTCATATACATTAAAGCCATCTGTCCGTTCAGGAGTAGCAGTAATCCCTAACATAAAGCTTGGCTTAAAATACGTAAACAATTGTTGATATGATGGTGCTTTGGCTCGATGGGTTTCATCGATAACAATATAATCAAATGCAGTTGCATCAAACTCAGCATAATGCTTGGTTAAAGTCTGAATTGATGCAAAGACAAATCGTGTCGAACTGGTATGTTGGCTACCACTATAAATCCCAAATGTATCTTCTGTAGTGGTAAAAATCCGTTTAAAAGTCGTCATTGCCTGTTGTAATAATTGTTCCCGGTGAGCAATAAACAATACCCGTTTTGGTTGAACTTGTTGAATATCAAATGCCGCTAAATATGTTTTCCCTGTTCCGGTTGCTGATACCACCAAAGCCCGTTTAGCAGCCTGCTTCCGTAACGCTTGGAGCGCCGTCAAAGCGGCCACTTGCATTTTATTTGGGGTAACCTTTGGATCTTCTCTCACAAATGGCTTAGTAGGTAATGGCGCTTGATATTGCACGGTATATTCGGCTAACCACGCCGGTGTTAACGGCACGGCTTGGCTACTTAATTGCGCTAAGGCATGTTGAAATTGTTGGGTAAAGGCTCCTTCCGTTAATGAACTTAACTTAACCGTCCATTCTAAGTTAGTTTTTAAGGCGGTGGCGGTTAAATTCCCACTACCAACCAAAATCGTATGGTGTTGTGCATGTTTAATATAATATGCCTTAGTATGAAAGGCATTTTCTGTTACAATTTCGACTTCGATATTTGGTATTTTTAAAAGTTCAGCAAACATTTTAGGTTGATTAAATCCTAAATATGTTGAGGTAATAATTTTCCCTTTAACTCCTCGTAATGCCAAATCAGCTAACTTTGTTTTGAGCATTAAAAGCCCACCTTCAGTGATAAAGGCGACTGCAAAAATAAATGTCTCAGCCGTCGCTAATTCATTATTTAAACAATCGCCTAAATTAAAGTCAGTATTTGTAATTAAAGTTGGTGTTAAAGGACTTTGAAAATTCGTTTGAGCATTTACCATTCCATGCGTCAAACTTGCTAATAAATCCTTTTGCATATCTTTCTCCGATCACATGAATAATAAACTGACAATTGTAATAATCATTGCCACAGTATTATTGAGCATATGTACTGCGATTGACATCTTTATCTGACCACTCTTTTTGAATGTATATGCCAAAATCATCCCCATGGTTGCATACAAGGCAAAACTAATAGGATTGCTACTTGCATGCCCTAATGAAAATATAATGCCACTTAAAACAACATTAAGCCACCAAGCTCGGTGTTTAAAAAAATAATTAATAACAATTCCTCGAAATATAAACTCCTCTACAAATGGAGCAATGAAGGCCCCTGCAAAACCAAAAACAATTAACGTTACTACGTTACTCGATAGTAGACTATTGATATTGGCTTGATTCTCTGTTGAACCACTATTAAAAACAATTTTCATAAAATAATTAAAGACAATATTTAAAACTAATATTAATCCATACGTTTTAAAAACGGTATTAATCTCTTCACTAGAAAAACGTTTAAATTGCGGTTTAGAAAGGTTAGGCTTTAAAATCCACCATCCTAGTACTGCAATCCCGATATATACCACTAAAAATAATATCGCTGCAATATAAATTACCCCTGGAGTCTTTTGAAAAAGACCACCAATTTGTAGAATACTTGGTACAAATAATACTAAAAGAAACATCCCAATTAATATTAAAATTCTGGTAATAATGGTTAATTGATCACCGGTTCTTTTCATCCTGTTCACGCTCACTTTCCAATTTTGCTTTCTGCAACCAATAAACAATCCATGTCATTAAGCCACTAAGTAAAATAAATAAAATTCCATATATTAAAATTAAGAGGCCAGTACTTAAATGATAGTAAATGCCTAGAATTGTCGCTACAATAAACATACTAATAATTATTAAGCCAACAAAAATTTGAATTACAACCTTCACTAATATTCCCCTCTTACTTGTTCATTAAAAATTGTACGCATTAATGCTGCATACTCATGCGTTTGAAAAGATGATAGCCTTAAGTAATTAATTTGTTCAAGTCGACATGTTAACGTCCAAAGTGAACTCAAATCATAATCATCCACATAATTAACTTGAACATCTTCATGGTCTAATTGCTTAATGTAACCAGTCACTGTTGCGTCTAACTGAGCATCATCAGTAAAACCAATCGTTAAAACTTGTCTTTGTTGAAAAGCAGATTGTAAAAAAGTCCACAAAAAATTGATTTGCGTTAAATCAATCTTGCTAATTAATGCGTCAACTTTCCAAATATCATAATAGCCTTCTATTTGAGCTAATTTAATTCTAACATTCAATGCCCACAAGTAATCTGATTGCGTTTCTATATTATAAATATCCGCTCGATTAATTAATAATAAACCGTTTATCTTACCATCTGGATCAATTCCTTTAACCATGCAAAACTGGCTATCATATGCAACAACCACGCCAATTGTATACGTGTCAGGGCTAACAAAATGATGAATTTCAACTAGCTGCTGTGCTTCTTGTAAGTTTTTAATACTTTCTGAATTTACTATCACTACTTTATTGACTACTGGCAACATTTTTATTTCAAGCTCCAGTAGGTACTCCTTTATTATTTGTTTTGTTACTAGCTATACTCGTACCCGTAACTATGATTTATCATTCTAGCCGTGCCATTAGCTGTTATAAAAAATTGCATGTTATGCCGGCTAATTACGTATATATAATTATACTTAACAAATGGCTATCTAATTAATCCGTCAATATTTAGCATTATATCTAACTAACTTTTATTTTATACATAATTAACCTTCACTTTCTATTTTATTTTAACAAACGTTAATCATCCCCGCTATCTAGATAGCTTTAAATTTACTATCCACAAAATTCAAGTTTTTTCATATATATAAACGCTATGGTATAATAAGCTTTATAAACTGAAATTATTTAATTTTATAGGAGGCATTTCATGCTCAAAGAATTCAAAACATTCCTTCTTCGTGGTAACGTTCTTGACTTAGCTGTGGGGGTTATTATTGGGACTGCTTTAACAGCTATTGTTAAAGCTTTGTCATCAGGGATTATTTTGCCTTTAGTTAACTTATTTATGTTCAAAATTGACTTAAGTAAATTAAAATTTAGTATTGGCCAAGCAACGTTCCAAATTGGACCTGTCCTTGAAGCTGTTATTTCATTTGTAATTACTGGGTTTGTATTATTTATCCTAGTTAAAACTGTTAATACATTCTTCATGAAGAAAAAAGATGAAGAAGAAGTAACTGTAAACGAAGAATTAGATACACTACAAGAAATTCGTGATTTATTAAAAGCACAAAATACTAATAGTATTGAAAAGCACTAAATTTCTATTTTATCTAAACAAGTAAAAAGCGGTGGGGAAATTTTCTCTGTCGTTTTTTTCTTTCATTTTAACTATCGACGTATTTTCTTTTATGGAGTTTGCTATAATATGGACATGAAAACTTTTAAAATTAATAATTCTGAAACTACCCAAGCTTTAGGCCAACGTCTTGGTCAAATTGTTAGCCCTGGGGATGTCATCCTTTTGGATGGTGATCTTGGTGCTGGTAAAACAACTTTTACTAAAGGCATTGCACTTGGCCTAGGTATCCAACGTAACATCAAAAGTCCAACTTTTACCATTATTAGAGAATATAAAACTGGACGTCTCCCACTCTATCATATGGATGTTTATCGACTTGAAGATGGTGGTGGCGATGAACTTGGTCTTGATGAGTACTTTAATGGTAATGGTGTTTGTGTTATTGAATGGTCACAGTTTGTAGCCAATGAATTACCCAAAAATCATCTAACAATTTCATTTAAACGTGATGACAGCAATTTAGATTCAACCAATCGTACAATTACAATCACCGCTTCTGATGCACATTATGAAGGAATGATGGCTCAATTATGACAACTAACCAAACTGAAGTAAGTATCCGGCCAGCGATACCAACTGATGCTGCCGCTCTATTAGAATTGCTTAAACAGCTCCAAACAGAAAGCTCAACTTTTGAAGTCGCAAATAACCTTAATGAATTAACGATTGCAAAAGAGACTCATCAAATCGAATTAATCCAAGCAACTACGACTAATATTATTTTAGTTGCTGCTCTTGATGATCAGCTTATCGGGGTAGCAACTGCTATTGAACGCAATGATCATTCTAATACAAGTGAATTAGGCGTTGCTGTACTTAAAGAATTCTATAACAACGGTCTTGGTACTGCATTGGTTGATGAGCTTATCTATTGGGCTGAATCATATAGTACCCTAGACAAACTTGTATTAACTGTTTTAAACAATAATACTGCTGCAATTAAAATCTATGAAAAATTAGGTTTTGAAGATAATGATATTCAACCTGATATTGTTACTAACTTGCGTGCGATGACTTATGATTTAGCCCCATTAATCGGCTAATTATTTTTGGAGGCTTTTTAAATGGATTTTGTTGCTTTTGATTTTGAAACGGCTAATGCTAGTCGGAATAGTGCAGTCTCACTAGCACTAACTGTAGTCCGTAATGATCGTATTGTTGATGAATTTTATAGTTTACTTAATCCACATACTGACTTTCACTGGCGGAATATCAAAATTCATGGTATTCATGCTAGTGACGTTACTAATGCCCCAACGTTTAATGAATTATGGCCAGTTATTGCACCATTTTTTGAACCTGATAAATTAGTTGTCGCCCATAATGCTACTTTTGATAACAGTGTCTTAAAAGCTTCACTATTAGCTAATCAAATTCAAGTGCCGTCATATCAATCACTAGACACTGTACGCGTGGCTAAAAAAGTATTTCCTAATTTAGATAATCACAAGTTAAACACAGTTGCTAAATATCTACGTATTCCGCTTGATCATCACCATAATGCACTTGATGATAGCGTTGCTGCTGCTAATATTTTATTAAATATTAACCGTCAATTTGGTCCTAGTATTATTCAACCGTTTATCAAAACACTGGAATAGCAGTGAAATTATTTAACGAGAATGACAAATTTAAATATAATATGTGTTTCAAGAAAATACTATTCATTATATGTCTTATCTAAACACTTCTACGATAGTTAGTTATAAAGTTATTAACCATGTATTATTAAGTATTAAAAGTCAGGTAATATACTAGTAAAAATCCCAGGAAAAAATTGAATTCTCCTGGGATTTTTTGTGTATACTTTACATATATCAAACTCTTGAATCGGGTTTTAATAACCATTTGCTACTAAAGTGAATAGTTGTATCACATTGATTTTAAAATAGTTAATTGTATAGCTAGTCTTATATTATTTAAGGCCTTAATTTTTCTCAGCTCTGTATCTAATTAATTGTCCTATTATAAAAAGCCATGTAACTATCATTAATATCTCAATTACATGTTGTAAAAATAAAGGCTTAGTTATTAATTGGATTTCATGTTTACCTGGTGCTAGTTCAACGTTAATTGTACCTCGTTGTGAAAGTGTATATTTTTTTCTTTACCATTATCTAAAAATTGATATTGATTTTTGTAATTTAAAATTGGTAAGTCAACCATTTGACTTTTTCCACTATTAACAACACTAAATTTAACAATATTATATTGCTGTATTGGCATTTTAATAAACTTAACAGTGTTATCTTTACTTAAGATAATTTGATTTGCAATTGATTGTCGATGATTAAAACTAATTTTAGGCCAATAATCTTGTAAATTACCTACCGTTCGTAAATAATTTAGAAAAATTGGCATTGTCTTATCATTAATAACAATCGTACTCACATTTGTTGGTTGCACTGTGGTTATTTGCTGATAAGTTGCAAAACGTGCATTAGCTAAACGTTGCTCTGCTCGTAAATTAACACTTAATATTGCTGCTAAAATTATAAATAATCCCCACCAATGATATCTTTTAAATACTACTAGTACATTTTCAAATACATATGCACCAGTAATAGCAATAAAAATATTCGCAATTACTAAGAACCGGGATGGAAACTGAATAATTGTAATCGGTGTCTTTTGAAATATTGCCCATGGAAAAAGATTTGTGGTTACAAAAATAGATACTAACATTAAAATATATGCATAAACATATATTTTGGGTGCGCGTTTTACCAAGAAAACAAACCCAATTATAATCACAATTGAAACAAATCCAGTATCAATCCCAATATAATTATGCCAATTATAATCAATTAATTGCTTAATTGGAATAGATCCCTGTACTAGTTGATGAGCAGTTGGTGTTACAATGTAACCTTTTAACTTTATTAAATTACTAAATAATGGTAAAGCGACTATCAAAACTAAGATGCCACTTTTAATACAATTAATAGTTGCTTGACGCCAATTTTTGTAATCTACAACTAAACTTATTAACCATGTAAGAATCACAAGACCAATCGCAATAAATCCTGATAATACATGTGAATACAATATCAAACCAATTCCAGCTGCTAATAAGTAACTACCTATCTTTTGCTTCGTTACAAAAAGTTTGTATAAACCTAAAATAACTATCGGGAAAAAAGTCATAGCAATCCATTCACCAACGGCAAAACGAATAAAAATATTTGTTAATCGATAATTAGAAAAGGTGTAGAGTATTGTAAAAAGTAACGATGCAGATATCTTACCGCTAAAATTTTTGAAGCAGTAATATCCTATACTCAAGGTTAAATATGTAAATAAAATTACTCCTAAATAAAAGCTCATTACTAAGCTATGTGTAAAATAGAAAAAAATTGCAAACGGGAATAATAATATATTCGGATAGAAATTTTGAACTGCACTCCCAACATTAGCAAAGCTATATAAATTAATAATGTCATTATGGTTATGGATAGCATTAATAAATTCACTGATACGATTTAAATGCCATAATGCGTCATCCCCCATAACAATTGACCCTGTTTTTGCAAACACCATAGTAAAAATAATTGCTATTAATACAAAAAAGATGTTTACATACAGATTATGCCTAAAATTTTTATTTTTTAACACGTCCGCACTCCTTATTTTTGATAATTCTATTAATTATATGTTACTTTGTTTATTTTTAGTAGCCTTTTAATTAAAATGAACTATGCTTGGTTTCGATAATTAGAGTGTGCTAAAAGTCGAGCCTTCTTAATAAATATACACAAAAACCAGGAAAAATAATTTCCTGGTTTTTGTGTATATTTTGAATATATCAAATTTTTGAAATACATTTTAACTGCAATTTAATACTAGCAAATAATTATATTACAACTTATTTTTAATTAATGTGATAAAAACTCGTTTAAAACTGCATTTTCAGCATAATTGATTGACTGTCGTAAATTCATGGCCGTCTTACTAGTTATCTGTTGTGTTTCTTGAAGTAAGTTTACCCCTTCACGCTGAGTGTTTAATGCAACCATTGCTAATTCTGAATATTGTTGTTTAGTATCAATAGAATCAACTTGATTTCTTAATTTAATTTTTTCAATACGATTTCGATATTGAATAATCAAATTATAAACTGCTTGATGTTTATACTGATGTTCGCGATTATGTTGTTCAATATATTCTGACAAACCCTTGATAGCTGCTTTAGCCATCTCATGCCTTGCAAGATCATATTGCGCACGTAATTCAGCCGTGTGTCCATCACTAAGCCAAATTCTTAATAATCGGAAAAAACTACGAATTGAACGTTCAATCCATTTACTTGAAAATACGAAATGTTGTTGTAAATAACTTTCTAATTCTCTTTCTTGGCGCTCAATTTGACGAAGTTCAGAATGATATACCAATGGATCAATCCGTTCTTCAGCTAGTAGTCGCATCAAACATTGCCGTTCGATATCAAAGCCTACACTACGAACTTCAATTTCCTCTTTAATTACCGGAGCGATTTCTGCATCAGTGTGCGCTTGTAATTGTAGTTTTCGAATTAAAAACTGATATTTTAAAATAATATCATAAACTGTCGTTTGATTATTTTCACGGCGCTTGCCTTCTAATGTTCGAATTGCCATTTGAAGGGTAAAAATACGCGCATCTTTTTCATTCATTTTTACAATAGTTTCTGTCTCAGAATCATCATCAATTACTAATTCATCATCGTCATCATCAAAAGTTACTTTACCAATTTTATCAGCAACAAATGGCAATGTAATTATGGCAATTATTAAACTAAATAGAATTGCCAAAGCCGCAATCCCTATCATTAATTCACGCATCGGAAATGGAGCCCCACCTTCGACTGCTACAGGAACTGATAATATTCCGGCCATGGTAATCGCACCACGAACCCCAGTTAATCCTGATAGTACCGCTACTTTGAATGAAACCTGTGCAGAGCTATCTTTGGTAATAGCTTTCCTAATTAATTGGCCACCGTAAACCCATAAGACGCGAATTACAAAAATAATAAGCCAAACTATAAATGCATATAAGATGACTGTTAACAAATCAAAATCATTTTTACTAGTATTAATCTGTGTTGCCAATGGTAATTCAATACCTAAGATAACAAATAATAACCCATTTAGTATGTAAGAAATAATATTCCAAGAGTTAACTGCAATCAATGATAGTTCAGGTGAATCTCCAATTTTTTTACTATCGTGTAAATTAGCCAAAATTCCGGCTGCTACTACGGCAATAACTCCTGAAGCGTGGGATCCTTCTTCAGCAATGAAAAATACAACAAAAGGAGTAATTAATTGTAAGACAACATGAAAGATAATATCATCAATACCCTTCATCAATAAATAATCACGTGCAGCATTGATAATTTGCATTGCCAGTAGCCCAACAATGATTCCTAAAACTGTTGTTGTAAACATTGAACTAAAGATATTTATCGCTGAACTAAATGTGAAGTGAAATGTTGCACTAACAGTAGCTGCAACCGCAAATTTAAATGCCACTAATCCACTAGCGTCATTAATTAGACTTTCACCAGCAACCAAGTGCATAATGTTTTCTGGTAAATGAACCGATTTCCCAATTGCATGCACTGCGACCGGATCAGTTGGTGATAAAATAGCTGCTAAGGCAATAGCTGCCGTTAGTGGCATTTCTGGTATTAATAGATTAATTAAATATCCACCGACTCCGGTTGTAATTAAAACTAAAATAATCGCATTTCCAAAAATTGGGCCACGTAATTCCCACAATTCACGCTTTGGAAAGCACCATGCATCGTTAAATAGTAACGGTGCAATGAATAATAATAGGAACCAACTTGTTTCTAGTTTAATAGAAACATTTAATGTCAAGGCAACTAAAATTCCTAGTGCAATCTGGATAATGCTTACTGGAATTTTAGGTAACACCTGACCAATAACATGTGAAGTAATCACAAGAACAATTAGTAATAATACTAATTCTAAAATTGGCATCTAATATCCCCCTGTCAATTTATTTGTACTATTTAAGTTTAGCATACTATTAGAATTTATTTAGACTATGTGGTTAAAAAAGATTATTTGATTTTATATAATCTTGTAAATTGATTTAAAATACATCATACCTGCACGAAATAAAATAGCCAGCGAAAATAAATTTTCACCAGCCATTTTGCTATTATTTCTAATATTACCCTTAATTAGGTTTTAATCATCACCTAAAATACGTACTTCAGTCTCAAGTTTAACTTTATCTTTAGCCCAGACCGTTTCTTGAACATGTTTGATAACTGCTAAAAAATCTTTAGCAGTTGCATTGTTAATGTTAACAACAAATCCCGCATGTTTTTTTGACACTTCTGCTCCACCAACACGATAGCCTTGTAAATTAGCTTCCATAATTAGTTTACCGGCAAAATAGCCAACAGGGCGTTTAAAAGTTGATCCTGCCGAAGGAAGTTCAAGTGGTTGCTTAGATGCACGCCGAAAGTTTAAGTCGTCCATCACGGCCCTAATTGCCCTTTTATCTCCCGGTTTGAGTGTGAAATAAGCACATAATACAACATCATGATTATGTTGCATGATGCTATCACGATAAGCCAACTTTGCTTCTGCTAAAGTATATGTTTTAAACTCACCTTCGCGCGTCAAAACATCAACTTTACTCATAACATCCTTAGTTTCACCACCGTAAGCACCAGCATTCATAAAAATAGCTCCGCCAATTGAGCCAGGAATACCAGCTGCCCATTCAAGTCCCATTAGCCCTTCTCGGTAGGCAAATTCTGAGGTTGCAATTGTTAATTCTCCGGCCATAGCTGCAATTTCGTTGCCTTGTCTCTTGATGCCTAAGAGTTTCGTCATCATTAATACTAATCCTCGAATGCCACCATCTTTAATGATTAAATTTGATGAATTACCTAAGACAGTCAATGGCAATTGTACTTGACGTGCATAATCAACTAAAACTTTTGTTTCAGCAATCGTCGTAGGAAATGCTAACCAATCAGCTGGTCCACCAATTTTTGTATGCGTATATTTATTTAATGGTTCATTTTTTAAAATTTCAATTGTTGGAAACTTTTGCATCAAATCAGTTGTCATATCTTAACCTTCTTATTTTATAATTCCAAATAATCATTTTACACCCATACGTTAGTATTAGCTGTGCAACTATAGGTAATTTTAGCTCAAATCTAAACAAAAAAGCTAGACCCGCATTGCGAATCTAGCTTCACTTGTAAAGCACATGCTTTTTAATTAATGGAAGATACAGGGCTCGAACCTGTGACCCTCTGCTTGTAAGGCAGATGCTCTCCCAACTGAGCTAATCTTCCAAATGACTATACATAAAATTATAGCACAGTCATATTTATTTACAAGGCTTATTTTTAACTTTTACCAAACTTAGCCTTTTGATCAGGTGTTAAGCGCCATTGGAAGTAATGATCTGCTAATTCAAGATTATTAATTAAATTATCTTGACTAAATTCTTTAGCAACATTGTTACGTAATTCTGTTTCTAACAAACCACTCAACTCTTCCCATAAAGGACCAACCCCTAACATGATTTTAAGCTCACCTTGTTCAGCATGATGCTTAGTTTTAAAAATAATTTGGATTCGAGCTGCAAAACTACGGTAAACAATAAAATCCGCTGTTAGAGCATCTTCTGTCCATGAAAAAGCCGGAAAAACAACTACCGATGTCCCAAAACGATCCTCGATAGCTTCTGTTACAATTTGCTGTACTTCTACTAAATATAAATCTCGTAGTTCATCATTTTGCCCACTGGGACTAACTGCTTCTATTTTCTTTTTAAAAATCATTTATCCACCTTCTATTTCATTGATACATTATTTATTGATATATACTTTCACGTTGATCATAGATATATTGTGCAATATTATAACGCCGTTTAAGTTCATATGCATCAGTTAAAAATTCGCTATTTGGTAAAAAGTATTGAAATTCACGATTTTCTTCTAATGCTGATTTCAATACTGTCATAACCTTTTCAATCTCTGCTTTTTCTAAAACTGCTTGGCGTGCTCGACGAACATCCTGTACTAACGTATCATATAACAATCCTGTGCGTACAACGTACTCTGCTGAATGATTAACAATTTCAACATTTTCATTTGGAATCACAAACACTGGCGTTGCTAATAACTTGACCGGGTTAATTTTCTTAAGTTCAGGTGCATCAAATAACACACCTTCAACTGCTGCAATGTGTAAATCATTCTGATTAGTTACATTTTCTTGTGTGGCACCAATTCGATTCCATTGCCCATCTTTACTAATTGTCAAACGTTGATCTTGATTTTTATTAGCACCATAATTTTTGACTTCTAACACATGAATTCCAAACATTGAAATCACAATAAAATCAATTTCGGTTGCCCCAACAACATTGCCATTAGTATCAAATTCGGGTAACGTCGGATTTTTAATATATTGTAAATGGTGTTGTTCAAGCTTGGCTTGCACAATTTGTTCACCACGTACCCCATAATAACGTCCACGTTGCTCATAATTCATCTTACGAATCATAACCTGTAAATTTTGCAGTTCTTCAAGTTGCTTTCGTTTAGGCAAAATATTACGTTTAATTAGCATTGATTGTAAAGTTGTTTCATCTTCAAATTTATTACTTAATTCAACAGTCAAAGAAATCCATTCATTAATAGTTGATAGCATTGAAGCTGGTTGGACATCATTATCAATACCAAATTTATTTTGCATCGCATTCAAGGCTTCATATGCGGCTGTCATATTCGTATTAATTGCCGTAACACCTGGCACCGGTAATTTTTTGCGTGATGATTTATAACCACCTTGTTCTAAACACTGTTTTAAGTTTTTAACTAATTTGCTTTCATCTCGAGCAACTGGATTTGCATGTAGGCGCTGATTCTCATCATATTCTGTTTCAAATTCAACTAAATCTCCCACTTGTACCGGCTGATAATTAGCCCATGACAACAGAAAGAAAATTGATTGATTATCCTCACTTTGAATAAAGCCATACCCTCCAGTATGCCGACGATGGTCATAAGGCACGATTTCTCGTACTTTACCATGAAATTCCATTTTACATCCTCTTAAATAAAGCGAAAACGACTATCTTCTTATCGAATTTAGTCGTTTAGTCACTTACACCTTCAATTATTTGTTAATTATCTTAATTGTTCATCAATCTTTGCTTGTATCCCTGGCTCCACTTGTTCAAGTGCGGCTCCTAAAATTTCTCGAGCATTACCAAAATCAAAATGATTTTGGTAAGCTAGTAAAGCATCATTATACGCGGTAGCAATCGCTTTATTCTTCATCCGATAACGATTTGATGATTGAAATAATTGTTCAGCAAATTTAGCATCGTAATATAATCGATCTGTTGCATGCGTTAATGTGACAATATCAGATTGAATATTATCTAATTGTGCTTTTATCTCATGCATATTGATATGTGAATTTTGCATTATGCGATCTAAGCGATCAATTTGATTAATAATTTTTTCATATAATTGCCGGTAATCAATGGGTAATCCTGGTAGATTCCAATGTTCAACCTCACGTTTAATATCTCGGACTGTAAACGCAGCTGCTTCAAATTGTTTTTGTGCATCTTTTTCAAGATCTTTAAGTCCTTGAAGTTCTTCCCAAATATCTTGTTGCTTAGTCTCAACATTAGTTAAAGCATCTTCAAATTTTGTAAATTGTTGACCAATTTGACTATAAATTGCTTTACCAAACTGCATATCCAATACCGTTTGGCGATATTCAGTTTCAATTTGCTTAATTTGCTGAGCAAACTCTTGAGTTTTTGCTTCTTCACGATCAGTTAAAATATATCGTTGACCAATTCGATCAAGTTCAATCATTAATAAATGATTTTGATGTCGTGCGTGATTGATAAAAGTTTCAACTTGTTTTTTACTGTGACTAACAGCTTTTTTAGCATCCATTTCAACTTGAAATTGAGCATATAAGCTATCAATTTGTTTTGAAATAACTTCAGTATTTGCACTAGCTTCATCAATTGCTAAGTCACGTAACATATTGTTTGAAATTACTCGGCTAGTCTCAATTTCTTTAATCTCAGTTAATATGCGCTTATTTGGAAATAAATAACCATCGGCTGTTAATTGTTGATAGGCTGCTTCAAGTTCCTTAATTTGCGCTGGAAAATCTGTTTGTAACTGCTTTTCGACAGATGGAATTTGTTCAATTATTTGTTCTAAGTGTTCGGTTTCAGAATGTAATTGCGTATAAATATCCGAAGCAGCGGTGTGATCCCCTTGTTCAGTTAAACGCGTAAACTCATCGAAATCGTCTTCTAAATTAGCTAACATTTCTTCTAATTTATCGATTGATTCCCCAAATTCAAAATTACGCGTTAATAACGTTTTACGTAACGCTTGATATTCTACTTCTAAATTTTTAACTGCTTCACGATGCTCTGCATCAACTCGTTGTAATTCTTCAATTCCTTGGCGAACTTCCACGATATGTGCAGCGATGTCGTCAAGGAACGTATTTAAACTTTTTAAACTTTGTTTTGCTTTAACGACATTCCAACCTTTACTTTCAAAAAGAACATCCTCTGCATTTTGATCAAATGTTTTAAAATCAACATCTTCAATTTGACTATATTCGGCTTGTAAATCATCAAAACTTTTTAATGATTGTCCAGTTAAACTAAGTTTTTTACCTTCGACCAGACTTAATTTAGTATCCAATTCCGTTAATTTTTGTTTTTTATCCTGTAGTTCTTTAACTTTTTTTGTTGTGGTGCGTTGCATCACAAAAATTACCACGTATACAACAATTGCAACAATTACAATCCCTATAATTACACGTAAAGGCCCGCTATTCATAAATAATCCTTTCGTAATCTAATTTTACTAACTTGTTTTTTAGACAAGTTACCTTTTGAATAAGTATAGCACATCAAGAGTTCTATACTAAAAATACATTCAAGAAATTTGCATAAATAGTACCCGAATATTTAAATATCTATCTCAAAACTTTCACAAAAAAATCTAGCCAAAACATTTGTTTTGCCCAGATTTTAAAGTTAAATTTAATTCTAATACCAACCGGTACGTAAGATATGCATCCATGCCCAATAAGGGCTCCCATATCGTGCACGAATGTAGTTCATCCCTTGCCAACCTTGGTCAAGTGCATTTCGTCCCCAAACATTTGTGGTTTGGAATAATCCATAGTAGCGACCATTACGTGCATTAATATTCCACCCCGATTCACGAGTAATAATTCGGTTAAGATAATATTGTTGTGATCCATCCCAATGGTAATAACGTTGCGCTGCCCAAAAGATAGTTGCTTTATCAGAAGCTACAGAAGCCTCTGCATGTTTATTATTAGTAGCAACAATCGCCATCATTAAGGCGAATGTAACTGTCAAAATTTTAATTAATTTAATGAGTTTATTGTTATTATTTTTTTTCATACCTACAATAGTACTATTAGTCCGTTTCATAAGTGTTATCAAAAGATGCCAATTCAACAACGGATATTTCATTTATGTAACATTAAAAAATTAATATTACATTGGGGCGTCATTCTAAAATAGAAAAAACACCTAACAACCGACTAAGTCAACTGTTAGGTGCAAATTAGTGCGTCCGGAGGGAGTCGAACCCCCATTGCTAGAACCGGAATCTAGAGTGATATCCATTACACTACGGACGCATATTTAAACAACATACTATATTATACACGGTTGTACCAAAATTGTACAATGTTATTTTTAATTTGAAACTTTCCATTACACTTTACAAAATAATAGTATATAATATTAACAATTTGATTAAGAAGGAGTTTTACATGAGTACATCAATTGAAACAATTCCTTTTTGGGATTATTCTAACACACTCGGTCCAAATCAATGGGCTTCTCTTTGTCCAGAATTCGCTACTGCTGCAGCTTATCAATACCAGTCACCTATTGCATTTAATACTGCTAATTGTCTTTCGGGTTCAGCATTGAATTCACTAATAATTAATTATCAGGAACAATTGTTTACAGTTGATAAATTTACACAAAGTATTCATCTTGTTCCAGATACATTTAGCAATTCTCTTCAGTTTGATAATAAAACGTATCAATTACAAGACATTCATGTGCATATGCCAAATGAACACGTCATCGATGGTGTCATGCAGCCACTTGAAATTCACTTTGTTCATCGTAATGAAAACCAAGAGATCTTGGTTATGGCTTTATTTGTAAAAATTGGTGAGAATGGCCCTAAGTTACCGACAATAAGTTGGACTAAAGATACTAAATTAAGTCTAAATCCTGCTTCATTGTTAGGCCCTACTACTCATTTCTTTAATTATTCAGGATCACTAACAACCCCACCTACTAACGGACCGGTTACTTGGCTACTATTAAAAGACATCCAGACCGCTTCTGCTACGTGGCTTGATAGTATTCGTCAAGAACTTCCATGTGGGGACAATAATCGACCTACGCAACCACTTAACGGTCGCCATGTCCATATGTATTAATCTATGTAGGAAAACGTTTTTCCTTTGGTAAACGTTTTACATTAAATTAGTAATAATATTTATCAAAAAAATAAAATAAAAACCTGAAGAGCATTTGTTTGTTCTTCAGGTTTTTATTTTATTCATAATCAAATTCTAGTGAAGGATCAGCATTTAAACTCCAATCACCACGGCGGCCTTGACGGAAAAATATCTCGCCGGCCGCACCAATCATGGCAGCATTATCACCAGCTAATTTTAAAGGTACCGGAATAAAGTCGGTGTTTGGAAATTCAATAAGCATATCATTTAATGCCGCACGTAGCCCTTGATTTGCAGCCACTCCTCCTCCTAACAATAATTGTTTTACTGGGTATTGCTTTAAAGCTGTTTTAGTTTTATCGACTAAAACATCCACAACTGCAGCTTGAAAACTTGTTGCCAAGTCATCTTTATTCAATATCTCATTGCGTTGTTCTGCATTATGGTAAGTATTAATAAATGCTGACTTCAAACCTGAAAAACTAAAATCATATGTACCATCATTTTCCATAGCTCGTGGGAACTTAAATGTGTCCTTACCACGATGAGCCATCTCATCAATTGTTTTACCGGCAGGATAAGGGATTCCCATTACACGGCCAACTTTGTCATAAGATTCCCCAGCAGCATCATCACGTGTTTCACCAATAATTTTGAAGGTGCCTTCCTCAGGTAAGTACACTAATTCAGTGTGGCCTCCACTAACCAATAATGCCAATGCAGGGTACACGATGGGTTTAACAAAACGTGCTGCCATAATATGACCAGCTAAGTGACTTGTCGGAACAAGCGGTAAATTATGGGCCCAGGCAATTGTTTTAGCAGCTGTTAAACCAATTAATAGTGATCCAACTAAACCTGGTCCATAGGTTACTGCCACTGCATCTAAATCTTTATAAGTTACCTCAGCATCAGCTAAAGCTTTTTCAACTAAAATTGTAATTTGTTCAATATGATGGCGACTAGCAACTTCTGGGACTATACCGCCAAATCGCTGATGAGATTTAATTTGTGTGGCAATCTCGTTACTTAAAATTTCTGTTCCATCTTTAACAACCGCAACACTTGTTTCATCTGCGCTTGATTCAAATGCTAATATAATACTCACAATATTTTCTCCATAATTAAGGCATCATCAATAGGATGCTGGTAATAAGATTGACGTTGTGCAATTTCTTGAAAGCCTAATTTGATATAAAGCTTTTGAGCTGCTATATTTTTTGCTCGAACTTCTAATAAAACACGGATGCCATCATCAAACAAGCTAAACCATTCTTTCAAAAGAAGCTCGGCCATATGTTGCCGTTGAAAGGCTGGCAAAATAGCAACATTAGAAATCGACAATTCATCAATAATCAATGTTCCAGCAACAAAACCAATGGGTTGTTCGTCGACTGTTAGGACTAAATAAGAAGCATGTTCATTGGCTAGATCATGGTGAAACACATCACTACTCCACGGCGATCCATGATAAGCTACATCGGCAATATTATATACCTCATTTGCATTAACCGGTTGCCGGTATTTATATTTCATCTAATTTTTATCCTCACTGAGTAGCAAAGCCATTTTTAAAGCATCTTCATGATCACCAAAATAGTAACCAGCAGAAATTCCCTGTGATTCAAAGCCCAACTCGCTATATACTTTATGAGCTTTGGTATTTGAGACTCGAACTTCTAACGATACTTGGCATGCATTAATCTGACGTGCTTTATCAATAATAACATTTAATAAAAAGCTCCCGATGCCACGACATTGCCAACCCGGTAATACTGCAATGTTTGTAATGTGCATATCTTTAGTCCCACGCGAATAACTCGAACCAATAAAAGCAATTAATTGATCATCCTTACGAATCACCAAGTATAGCCGGTCATGTTTTCGATGTAACTCACTGATAAAAGCTTGTTTATTCCAAGGTGTCGCTCCATTATAAACTGCTCGTTCAATATCTAGTATCTCGTCGATATCTGAAACTTGTGCTCGGCCAACATAATACATTAAACCATTAATATTTACTTGGTAAGCTTTCATTGCCATTGCGGCTTGTTGCTCGTTAACACCAATAATATTATCAAATAACCGCTTAAATTTCTTGTGTAAGTGGTCTTTAGTTAACTTCTTCAACATAGTTCTGTCCTATTTCATTGGGATGTGCTGCTTGCCAATCAGCTTCAGCTTGAGATACACGTAAATAATTAGGAACAAATAAATGTGGTGATAATATTGGCACCATATTTGACCCAATTTGAGCCAGACGAGCTCCTTGTGGCCGATTTTCATCATCCTTACCAAAACTGACCCGTGATCCAAATATTGTCGCTAACCGTTCCGCAAAGCCTTCATATTCTCCAATAATCCGAATTGCTCCGCTAGTTGTTGTTAAGAAAGCTATTAAATCGTTAATATTAGTATGCTTATCCGGCCAAATCACTTGCCCATCTTGATAGACTGCGCTATATAAATTATCATTTCTCGCATCAAAAATTGGCACAACTAGTACTTTTGGATTATCAATATTTGCTGCTAGTGTCATTAAACTTGAAACACCAACCAATTCAATATTTAATGTTGTCGCTAGTGTTTTAGCTGTTGTCACTCCAATTCGAACACCCGTATATGACCCCGGTCCCTGAGCGACCACGATACGGTCTAATTCAGCTGGTTGCCACCCTACTGTTTGCATCATTTCTACAATTAGTGGTAATAACTGCAAGCTATGATTACGGCTCTGATTAGTTTCACGATGTGCTAATACCTGGCCGTTAGCATATAATGCCACGGCCAAAGGCTGATTAGATGTATCAATTGCCAATATTTTCACTTCTTTTATCTCCTATAACACCCATTCTATTTATCGTTTCAGTGTCTATGATAGCACGATATTTAACGACTTTAAATTGCTTTTAAATTAAAAAAGATGAATAAATAAAAGACTTACATCTCTATTCATTCATCCATATAATATATTAATTAATAATTTTTCGCCATTTAAGACTTGCTTCGGTATTTATCGACTCACCAACTTTAATTTGATGGACGGTAGTCATTTGGTTATCAAATACTTGAAAATGGCTTTCCACTTCTTGACCGTAGCGAACCTCTGTGGCGTACTTGATATTTAGATTAACTAATTCATGACTTTGTAAAAATTCGGTGCCTAAAGGATCAATTAGCCAATCAAAGTACTGTGCATTATTAACATGTTGATTTGAATCGATATCCAAATAGCGAACATGATAAGCTTGCTTGACCGTAGGCAGTGTTGCGTCAATAGTTTGAGGTGCAGGAATCTTATCAATGTACTTTACTTTAGTTGCTTGATAAGCATCCATAATATCTTGTGGAATTCGAATCATTTTTCGTTGTTCCATATCAATCATCGCAAAAATGGATTTAATTTTTACTAACTCTTCACCTGTTGAAGTTTCTAACCAAAAATTGCGGACTGCAAAATACGGATTATATTCTTGGGCCTGAGTTTTAATAACAATTACATCGCCATTTTGGGGCCGCTTAGTGATATGTAAATCATATTGTAAAACAACCCAACCATTCTTGTTAGCATGGACTTGTTCTTCTCCTTGACCAAGTAATTTACTTTGGTTAGCGGAAGCTAAAATCGCCAAATTAAAAATCATTGGAATTGATAGCTTGCCTGTCTGATCAGTTTCGTAATAAACTATTTGATGTTCCTGCGAAAATATTTCACCACTCATTATTCTTCTCCATCATCAAGTTCATGATAAATATTATAAACTTGCTGTTTTTTCAAACCACGATTTTTTGCAACCACTTTGATTGCATCATTTGGTTTATTTCCCTGATTAATCAATTGATTAACATAGTCCACAATTGATAAATCATCAGTTTCGTTGATTTTAGTATCTAATTCGGGATTTTCATTTCCAGCTAAAATCATAACAAACTCGCCACGAATCTCATTTTCCTGGGCCCATTGGCTGACTTCAGCTAATGAACCACGAATAAATTCCTCATATCGCTTTGTTAATTCACGTGCTAGTACAACTTGGCGCTCAGCACCAATTACCGCTATCATCGTTGCTAACGTCTTTTTCAAACGGTATGGAGATTCATAAAAAATCATTGTTTCTTCACGATTGGCAAGTCCTGCTAACGTAACCTTTTGCTCTGTTGCCTTACGACCCAAAAAACCATAAAAATAAAATGGTTGTGGTACTAAACCGGAGGCAATTAAAGCAGTTAACCCAGCATTAGCTCCTGGTAACGGAATAACTGCAAGCCCAGCTGCAATTGCGGCTTCCACTAATTCAGCCCCTGGATCAGATATCGACGGCATCCCCGCATCACTAACTTGAGCAATATTTTCACCAGCTATCATTTTATCAATTAGTTCTGGAATCCGCATTTGTGTGTTATGTTCGTGAAATGAAATTTGTTTAGTTTGAATCTCAAAATGATTTAATAGCTGTTGTGTATGGCGAGTATCTTCAGCTGCAATTAAATCTACTTCCTTTAATATATTTAATGCACGAAAAGTCATATCCTCTAGGTTCCCAATCGGTGTCGGTACTAAATATAATGACCCCGTCACTTGTTTGGCAAAACTTGATTGCGTATGCATAATATCTCCTTATGAGTTGCTACCATAAATAATGTCTAAACATTCCAAACAAGACTCTCCATCATCAAGGCGGCGTCCATATGATGGATTACAAATATGAAAGCCCGATTCATATAATTTTCGTAAATTTTCACGTGAGCGTGATAATCGTGGCTGCTTTTTAGCATTTTGTTTAGTCATTATTTGATTACGTAAATGTTCATTTTCAATTGTTAATTCCGCATTTTCTTCAATTAATGTACTAATTAACTGTTTCATTTCTGTGGTTTCGGTAATTAAAGTTTGTAACTCTATAATTACATCCGAGAATTTATCATAAATCTGTTTTTTTTCCATTGCTTGAATTCTCCATTAATTAGCTATTTTAAAATTATAAATTAGCTAAAATTTTTAAAGTAAGCGCCTCTAAAGTCGTTTGAATATTGATATTCATTTGTGCGTCTTGACGAGCTTGTAAAACAATATCAACAAATACTATGCGCTTAGTTAGTGCAATTTTTTGTCCTAATATACCTAACTTTTGGCGATTATCTTCAAAAACTAATTGTCGACTATCCTCAATTATTAAAAGGTCTCGAAAAATAAACATCATGCTATCCAAAATATTATTTGCAGTAAATGGTAATTCTGGATCTTGTAACAGTGGGATAAAGCCTGTTTGAACCATCGCAAAAGCTGCACTGTCACCTTGCAACAAAACATTAAACCAACGCCAAATTAAATTATTTAACTTGGTGATTGAACCATTTGTTAGCCATTCTTGAGCAATATCAGCATCACCAGTTAACCGTAATGCTAATCTAACTTCAGCTAGCTGATAGTTATTTTTTAATTGTTCTTCAATTTTTTTAAAACCTGGTAGCTCAAATTCAACAATTTGAGTTCGTGAAATAATTGTCGGTAACAACAAACTCCGGTTTTCAGTTAATAGGATAATCACTGTGTCACCAACTGGTTCTTCAATGAATTTAAGTAAACTATTTTGAGCACTAACTGTCATTGTATCAGCCCGATAAATAATCAAAATTTTGTGAGTACCTTCAACCGCACTTTTGGTAAACTCTTGCTTAAGTAGCCGAATTTCGTCCACTTTAATCGTTGCTTTTTCGGATTTTATATTAATGACATCGGGATGCTCACCAGCTTTTATTCGCCGACAGTTACGGCATTGACCGCATGGTTGATCAGCTCTTAATTCCTGACAAAAAAGGCGCATAGCAAGCCACTGTGCCATGACTTCCTGACCTGCACCTTTGGGACCATTGAACAAATATGCATGGGCAAGTTTTTGTTTTGTAATGGTTTTATTAAAATACGCCATAATTATTTGATCATTGGGCATTGATTGCTCTTTATTTGCTATTTGGTTCACAATTTACTCCTACAACTTAAAAGTGATAAAAGCCTTCAATTGGAAGAACAAACACTGTTGCACCACCGACTTCAACCTCAATTGGAAATGATGAACCAGAATCAATAATTGAATCCATACTCAATGGTGGTGTCATAAATTGTTTCCGAGCACGTGAATAAGTCTTAACAATTTCAATAACTTCTTCAACTCGTTCATCATCCACTCCAATCATGAAGGTGGTATTTCCTGAACGTAAAAAACTTCCTGCTGAATTAAGGCGTGTTGCTTGTACACGTGCTTTAGCTAATTCGCTACTAACTTTATTACTGTCCTTGTCTTGGACAATCGCCATAACCATTTTCATCATATAACCCTACTTTCTGAAATATAAGTTAAATTATTTAATTTTATAAATTCAACTCTGGATAACGGAGAATAATCGCTTCAAGAGCGTCTGCAACAACATTTTCAAAAGGTTGCGCTGCATCAATTAAAATAATTCGTTGTGGATAAGTTGCTTGTAAATTTAAATATGCCTCGCGTACTCTTTTGTGAAAACTCAAAGATGCTTGATCTAAACGATTAATTTCATCTGCTCGGAAGTTTTGAATACGCGCTAAGCCAACCTCTGACGGAACATCAAAATATAGTGTCAAATTAGGCATCAGACCTTCTGTGGCAAATTTGTTCATTTGCCACACTTCATCAGCACCAATTTGTCGTCCAGCTCCTTGATAAGCAACTGAACTATCAACAAATCGATCACAAAAAACAAATTTATTTTCATCTAGTGCTGGTTGAATAATTTCCCTAATATGTTGCCGCCGTGCCGCTGCAAATAATAGTGCCTCAGTCCGTGCATCCATTTCGGTATTTTGTGTATCCAAAATCACATTGCGAATTGCTTCGGCAATTTGCGTACCCCCCGGTTCTCGAGTAACAACTAGCTTTGGACCCAGTCTAGCTGAGAGTTTAGTTATTATTTCGTTTAATACGCTTGTTTTCCCGGCTCCGTCAGGGCCTTCGAATGTTATAAATATACCCGCCAATGATTTCACTTCCTGTTCAACTATTAATAGATTAATTTTACTTGAAATTAGTTAGCTTGTCTATGCAATGCAATTTAGAATTAAGTATCAATAGGCGTTCATATACGCCAAACGCCGTACGAATAAATTTTCGCACGGCGTTTTAATAAATATTTAATTCTACATACGGAACGGTTTGATTACATCATACCGCCCATGGCAGCAGCTTGGGCAGCTGCATCCGTACCAGTTGGCTTAGGTTGTTCAGCAACTACTGCTTCAGTTGTAAGTAATAATGCAGAAACTGAGGCTGCATTTTGTAACGCAGAACGGGTCACCTTTGTTGGATCAACAATTCCAGCTTTAACCATATCGACCCATGTATCATCAGCGGCATTGTAACCAATTCCAATTTCTTGTTCCTTCAACTTATTAACAATCACTGAGCCTTCAAGACCAGCATTAATGGCAATTTGGCGCACTGGTGCTTCAAGAGCTCGTTTAACGATGTTAATCCCTGTTTGGACATCCCCAGATTCTTCAAGAGCTGCTACTGCTGGAATAGCATTAACAAGAGCAGTTCCACCACCAGACACAAACCCTTCTTCAACAGCGGCACGTGTGGCATTCAATGCATCTTCAATGCGATACTTGCGTTCTTTTAACTCAGTTTCAGTTGCAGCTCCGACGTTAATAACAGCAACACCACCGCTTAATTTTGCAAGACGTTCTTGTAACTTATCACGATCAAATTCAGAAGTTGTTTCTGCAATTTGACGCTTAATATTTTCAACTCGTTCAGCAATTGCTGTCTTATCACCGTGGCCTTCAACAATCGTTGTGCTATCCTTAGTCACTGTAATCTTAGCAGCTTGTCCTAATTGTTCAAGCGTAGTATCTTTTAGGTTTAAACCTAAATCTTCCGTAATTACTTGACCACCAGTCAATGTTGCAATATCTTCAAGCATGGCTTTACGACGATCACCAAAGCCAGGTGCTTTAACAGCAACAACATTAAATGTACCACGCATCTTATTTAGCACAAGTGTTGGTAAAGCTTCACCTGTAATATCATCGGCAATAATTAATAATGAACGACCTTGTTCAACAATTGCTTGAAGTAGTGGCAAGATGTCTTGGATATTACCAATTTTTTTATCAGTAATCAAGATATATGGATTGTCTAAAGAAGCTTCCATCTTATCATTATCGGTGACCATATATTGTGACATATAACCACGATCAAATTGCATTCCTTCAACTACGTCAAGTGAAGTTTCAATTCCTTTAGATTCTTCAATAGTGATAACACCATCGTTACCAACCTTTTCCATTGCGTCAGCGATTAATGCACCAATTTCAGGATTAGCTGCAGAAATTGATGCTACTTGAGTGATATCATCTTTAGTCGCAACTTCATGTGACATCTTATGTAATTCTGCCACAGCTGCCTTAGTTGCTAATTCAATTCCTCGACGAATACCAACTGGATTAGCACCGGCAGTAACATTTTTAAGTCCTTCATTTACAATTGCTTGTGTTAAGACTGTAGCAGTCGTTGTTCCGTCTCCAGCAATATCATTAGTTTTAGATGCTACTTCCGCAACTAATTTAGCACCCATATTTTCGAAGTGATCTTCTAATTCAATCGCTTTGGCAATTGTTACCCCATCATTAGTGATAGTCGGTGCACCATATGATTCTTCTAAAACGACATTCCGTCCCTTAGGACCAATTGTTGTTTTAACTGTATTTGCTAATTTATCAACACCACGTTGCATTGCACTACGGGCATCTTCAGAAAATTTTAAATCTTTAGCCATTATTATTTACCTCGTCTACTTTGGTTAATTAATCAACAATTGCAATAATATCTTTTTCATGAACAACTAAATATTCGTTGTCATCGTATTTAACTTCGCTACCTGCGAATTTATCAAAGATAACCGTATCACCTTCGTTAACTGTCAGATGAGTAATCGTTCCGTCTTGCAACAAGTAACCATTTCCAACTGCTACTACTTTAGCAGTCATTGGTTTTTCTTCAGTAGCTCCGGCAATCACAATGCCTCCAATACTTTTTTCTTGTTCTTTTTCAACTTGTAAAATAACGCGATCTCCAAGTGGTTTTAACACGTTACACACCTCCAAAAATGACTTTTATTGTAATTAGCACTCTTGTTATCAAAGTGCTAATTACAATATATATACTATCACGATGAATAAAGATTGCAACAGTTAAAGGTCAAATAAAGTCAAAAATTTTGTTAACAAATACAAGAAAATATGCCATAAATATTTTCCAACAGTAATTTCTAGTTAAAACGTACTTCAAAATCTTGATATACTTCAACATATACACAAAAATCCCAGGGAATTTCATTTTCTTCCCTAGGATTTTTGCTAATTACCTTTTATCACACTTACCGTAAAGAATATCTAAACCTTTAATTTACTTGATTTCATTATCGGCATAATTTTCAATAAAGTAAATTAATGTTTGTAATTCATTCGTCAAATCAACGTTTTGCACTCGTACATTACTTGGAACAGTTACTCGTAAAGGTGTGAAATTTAAAATTCCCTTAATACCAGCTTCAACCAGTTTATCCGTAATCTCTTGTGCATTCATTTGTGGAACTGTTAAAATAGCAATTTCAATTCGTTGATCGTGAATTTGACTTACTAATTCCGAAATGTCATACACAGGTACGCCGGCTTGAATTGTATTAATTAATTCACTATCAATATCAAAAACTGCTGAAACACGCATATTTGAATTTTTATGAAAATTAAAATTCAATAATGCTTGACCAAGATTACCTAATCCAACTAAAGCCACATTAGTAAGAGTATCTTGATTCAAAATTTTAGAAAAGAAATCTAGTAAACTGGCAACATCATATCCATATCCGCGCTTGCCTAAGGCTCCAAAATAAGAAAAGTCTCGGCGAATCGTTGCAGCATCGAACTTAACAGCATCAGATAATTCAATTGATGAAACCCGGGTTTTACCAGCATCAAGCAAAAACTTAAGATAGCGATAATAGATTGGTAAACGTTTTGCCGTTGCTTTAGGGATTATTGGGTCGTTCATCGTACATTCCTCCACGTCACAAATTTTCAATACATTGTGAACTTAAACTCATATTAGATGATAGCACAATTATTCAATTTGTGAAACAAAAAGCAAATTTGATTTCACAAACTTTTTTCAAAACCTATGGTAAAATTTAGATATTAGATAATGATTTGAGGTAAAATAATGATTTTGTTACAAGCACAACAGATTGAGCGCCGATTTGGTGCTGAGGTTCTGTTTACCAATGTACAACTAGAAATCCAAGAGCATGCTCGAGTAGCCTTGGTCGGCCGAAATGGAGCCGGAAAATCAACCTTGCTTAAAATTTTAGCTAATTTAGAAGCACCTGACGAAGGAAATGTTACTACTAAAAAGGATTTGACTGTTAGCTATTTAGCTCAAAATTCTGGCCTAAATTCTACTAACACTATTTGGGAAGAAATGCTCTCGGTATTTGATAACGTCCGGAGTATTGAGAAACAGATGCATGTTTTGGAAACACAGATTGCTGATCCAAGTAGTTTTAAAAAAATCGAGTATGATCAATTACTCACTCGCTATGATCAATTACAGCACGATTTTAGTATGTTAAATGGTTATGGCTATGAAGCAAGTATTCGTAGTATACTACATGGATTTAACTTTACTCCTGAACGTTTTGATAGTTCCATTAGCTCACTTAGTGGAGGTCAACGGACTCGCCTAGCTCTTGCAAAAGCATTGCTTGAAAAACCTGATTTGTTAATTTTGGATGAGCCAACCAATCACTTGGATATGACTACCTTATCATGGTTAGAGAACTATCTTCAGAGTTACACTGGGGCATTATTACTCGTTTCTCACGATCGATATTTCTTAGACCGCGTAGTTAATGAAGTTTATGATATGAATTTTGGTCATCTTGATCATTATCATGGTAACTATTCAAAATTTTTAGAAATCAAAGCAGAACGCTTAAAAACTGAGATGCGTGCTTTTAATAAGCAACAAAAAGAAATTGAAAAACTCGAAGATTTCGTTAATCGAAACATTGTTCGTGCCTCTACTACAAAGCGTGCTCAGTCACGCCGTAAACAATTAGAACGCATGGAAAAAATAAATAAGCCCATTAGTGATACTACTAAAGCCCAAATTCAATTTTCAACTGATCTTGAAAGCGGGAATGAAGTACTACGTGTCCGTGATGCAAGTGTTGGGTATACCGCAAATAATATCTTGTCTACACCTATTAATTTTGATGTTGATAAAAATCATGCTATTGCAATCGTTGGACCTAATGGTGTCGGTAAATCAACCCTACTTAAAAGTATTTTAAACATAATCCCTTTTATCTCCGGGAGTGTTAAAATTGGTGCTAACGTTACAATTGGCTACTATGATCAAGAACAACAAACTTTACATGAACATAAAACGGTCTTAGCCGAATTATGGGATGAACATCCTACTACTTCTGAAAAAGATATTCGTTCAATGCTTGGTAGTTTTCTTTTTAGTGGAAATGATATTGATAAAAAAATTAGCAATCTTTCTGGTGGTGAGCGTGCCCGAGTTATGCTTACTAAACTATCAATGGATCACGACAATTTTTTAATTTTAGACGAACCTACTAACCACTTAGATATTGATTCTCGTGAAGTACTTGAAAATGCAATCAATGAATTTAACGGAACTGTTTTATTTGTTTCACATGATCGTTATTTCATCAATCAGGTTGCGACTGAAATTATTGAAATTACCCCGAATGGTTCAACTTTGTATATCGGCGATTATGATTATTACACTGAAAAAAAAGCTCAAGAAATATCAATAACTAATAACAAAGTTGCTACTTTAATTGAAGATGATAATAATACAACACAAGATGTTTATCAACAATCAAAAGAACAGCAGCGAGAAATACGTAAGATAAAACGTCAGGTTGATGAGATAGAATTACAAATGCATAAACTTGAAAATCAACAAACTGAAATCGAAGCGCTAATGAATAATCCTGAATACAGTAATGATATTGCTAAACTTACGGATTGGCAAAAAGAGATTGATTCGATCAGTTTACAATTAGAGACATTAATTGAAGATTGGGAACTTAAAAGCATGACTTTAGAAGAAGTTAGTCAATGAGTTTACTTTTAAATTAATAATCCATTGGTGTTATATAAAAAAGACGAGAATAAGTATCTCGTCTTTTTTATATAACACTGATCCTAAATAATCAAAGAAAAAAGACCTACATTATGTAGGTCTTAACATACTCCGGCAGGCGGGCTCGAACCGTCGACAACCTGATTAACAGTCAGGTGCTCTACCAACTGAGCTATGCCGGAATAATATAAGCATGGCGACGTCCTATCCTCGCAGGGAGCGATCCCCCAACTACTTTCGGCGCTACAGAGCTTAACTTCTGTGTTCGGCATGGGAACAGGTGTATCATCTGCGCCATCATCACCACACTATTTACCT
>NZ_JAAXPN010000006.1 GCF_012396505.1 Periweissella fabalis
GGGGAGACGTTTGAAGCATAATTTACTAGCGAAATTGACATTCGCAAATTTGTTTAACTCTGAAAATTAATTTCAAAGTACTTACACATTTGATTGTCAAAACTTTATTCAGTTTTCAAAGATCTACATCGTTGCTAACAACTTAATATGTCGCAACAACATTTATTAATAATATCAGACAGCATTGTTAATGTCAACAACATTTTGAAATTATTTTTGTTGCTTGGAGAAGTTTTTAGTAACCTCTTTAACAACAAATAATATATTACTATGAACTATCATATTCGTCAATAACTTTTGTTTATTTTAATTCAAATAAACAAAATAATAAAAAAGACTTGGAATTAATATTTCCAAGTCTTTTAGTAGTCTAGCAAAATTATGGACGCATAGTTGGGAATAATAACACATCACGAATTGATTCTGAATCAGTTAATAACATAACTAAGCGATCGATTCCAATTCCCAATCCTCCTGTAGGTGGCATACCATATTCAAGGGCTTCGATAAAGTCTTCATCAATTCCTTCAGCTTCATCATTACCAGCTTCACGTTCAGCAACTTGTGCCTCAAAGCGTTCCCGTTGATCAATTGGATCGTTTAATTCAGTAAAGGCATTGGCATATTCACCACCCATGATAAACAATTCAAAACGATCAGTAAAACGAGCATCAGTATCATTTTTCTTAGCCAATGGCGATACTTCCAGTGGATGACCGTAAACAAACGTTGGTTGAACTAGAGTGTCTTCAACAAATGTTTCAAAGAATTCATTAATGATATGACCAACCGTCCAGTATGGTTCATACTTAACGTGTTTTTCATCAGCTAATGCTTTTGCTTCTTCGACCGTCATTGGTTGCCAGAAATCTACTCCGGTTTGTTCTTTAATTAAATCAACCATATGTTTACGCGCAAATGGTTGGTCTAAGTTGATTTCAGTCCCTTGATAATTAACAATTCCATTATCCGTAACAACTTTTGCGGCTGCTTTGAAGATAGCTTCAGTTTCGTTCATAACGTCTTCAAAGTTCCAAAAGGCTGCATATGATTCAAGTACGGTAAATTCAGGGTTGTGTTTAGTATCCATTCCTTCATTACGAAAGACCCGCCCAATTTCATAAACGCGATCCATACCACCAACAATTAAACGCTTCAAATGAAGTTCAAGCGCAATCCGAAGATACATGTCAATATTCAAGGCATTGTGGTGTGTAATAAATGGACGGGCTGAAGCACCACCTGCTTCAGTTTGAAGCATTGGTGTTTCAACTTCAGTAAACATTTGGCTATCCAAGTAGGCCCGTACTGCAGAAATAATCTTTGAACGTTTTTGGAATTTATCAAATGATTCTTCATTGGCAATTAAGTCCAAATAACGCTGACGATAAATTGTTTCCACATCGGTTAAACCGTGGTATTTATCTGGTAATGGACGAAGTGCCTTACTCAAGTGAGTTACATGGGTTGGTTTAATCGTCAATTCACCCATATCAGTCTTGATTAATTCACCTTCAACCCCTAACCAGTCACCGAGGTCAGCTTTTTTAAAGATAAAGTAGTTTTCTTCACCGACAACATCTTTACGCACGTAAATTTGTACCTTACCACTACGGTCTTTAATATCCGCAAAGCCAACTTTACCTTTACCACGTTTAGACATCATCCGACCAGCGATTTTTACAACAAGATGTTTATCATTTAATTCATCTTTTTCTAAATCGCCATATTCAGCATGTAAATCAGCAGCTAATGCTGTTCGATCAAATTTTTGACCAAAAGGATCAATCCCATTTTCGCGTAATTCAGTCATCTTTTCGCGACGGGCGATCATTTGATCATTCATTGTTGGTTCTTGATTTGCCACAATTATTCCTCTTTTCTGCAGTTATTCCTTTATTACTATTACAAGAAACACATAAAAATGCAAGTCTTTAAATGGAATTTACCAATGGTTTACGCTTGATTATTAATAATAGTTTGTAAATCATTTTCGCTAAATTGATAATGGGTGTTGCAATATGAGCAAACCACTTCTGCTCCATGATCATTATCAATCAAATCCTGTAAATCGGCCTTAGGTAAAGCTGCCATCCGTTCAGCAAATTTATTTTTTGAGCAATCACATTCAAATTTAACCGGAATCTTGTCAATTACATTAACTTCGGTATTATCAAACAACATCGCTAAAACATCTTCCGGTTGTTTACCAGCTAAAAGTAATTCTGACAACATAGGCATTTCTGCTAACTTCTTTTCTAATGCTGAGATTGCTTCATCGTCTGCACCTGGGAGTAATTGAATTAAAAAACCCCCGGCTGCAGCAATTGAGCTATCAGCGTTTACAAAAACCGATACACCGACTGCTGATGGGATTTGCTCAGACTTTGCTAAATAATACGTAAAATCCTCACCAATTTCACCACTAACAATCGGTACTTGCCCTGTAAACGGCATGCCAAAGCCTTGATCTTTAGTAATTGTTAAAAAACCATCTCTACCAACTGCTTGAGCTACATCGATATGTCCATCTGCTTTAGGTGCTAAATTAACATGTGGGTTTTGAATGTATCCTTTGACGATTCCCTTGGGGCTTGCTTCAACAACCACATTTCCAACTGGCCCTTGACCATCAAATTTGATACTTAACTTATCATCACCTTTCAAAATTGATGACGCCATTAATAAACCACCCGTTAACGTACGACCCAATGCTGCTGATGAAGAAGCCCAAGTATCGTGTAGCACTTGCGCTTGAGCAACTAGATCAGTTGTTAAAATGGCATATGCACGAAAATTGCCATCTTGAGTAACACTTTTAATTAAATAATCTGACATTATATTCTCCTATATTATTTATACTTACGTTTATTTTAGCAAAAATTAGAACTTGATTGTACTTTCGTTACTATTTTCATGCAAAATAAAAAAGTCTTCCCAACCAGTTGATTAGGAAGACTTTTTTATTTATTTTTCATTCACATCATTATCCGTTGAATCAGATGCTGTATCATCATTTTTTGCTTCTTCTGGTTGCGTATATTGAGCGGCTTGTTCCGCATCTTTTTTAGCAGCCTCAGCTTTAGCTTCTTCAAAAGTTGCTGCTGAATGTTCAGCATTCGCTTGTGCTTCAGATTCAGCTGGCATTAAACCAGTTTCAAATAAGCTCTTAATTTCCTTAGCATCAAGGGTTTCGTATTTCAACAAGGCTTCCGCAATTGCTTTATGTTGCTCACGGTGACTTGCAATGATTTCCTTAGCTTGTTGGAATCCTTCAGTTGAGATACGACGAATTTCTTCATCAACCATCCGTGAAGTTTCTTCAGAAAATGGTGCATTACCACCAAATTGTTCACCAGCAAACATGGCACCGCCACCTTCAAGTTGAACCATCCCGACTTTGTCAGACATTCCATATTGGGTAACCATAGCACGGGCAATCCCTGTTGCCTGTTGGAAGTCATTTGAAGCCCCAGATGATTGTTGGTGGAAGATAATTTCTTCAGCCGCACGACCACCCATCAAACCAGCGATTTGATCCATTGCATCATCCTTGTTAAGCAACATTTGATCTTCTTTTGGTAAGACAATCGCGTAACCACCAGCACGACCCCGTGGCACAATTGTAACTTTGTGAACCACGCGAGCGTTGCTTAAAACCATCCCCACTAGGGCATGTCCAGCTTCGTGGTAAGCAACCGTTTCACGTTCATGTTTAGAAATCACACGATCTTTCTTAGCTGGTCCAGCAATAACGCGGTCTTCAGCTTCATCAACATCAGATGCATCAATTTCTTGCTTATTGCGACGAGCAGCGAGTAACGCAGCTTCGTTAAGCAAGTTCTCAAGATCAGCCCCTACAAAACCAGGCGTTTGTTGGGCAATCACTTTTAAGTCAACATCAGCTGCCAATGGCTTGTTCTTAGCGTGCACCCGAAGAACTGCTTCACGCCCTTTAACATCCGGTGCGCCAACTAGGATTTTACGGTCAAAACGACCTGGACGAAGTAAGGCTGGGTCTAAAACGTCAGAACGGTTAGTTGCTGCAATAACAATAACTGCATCAGTCTTTGTGAATCCATCCATTTCAATCAACATTTGATTAAGAGTTTGTTCACGTTCATCGTTACCGCCACCCATACCTGAGCCACGTTTACGACCAATGGCATCAATTTCATCAATAAAGATGATTGATGGTGAAGTCCGTTTGGCATTATCAAAGAGATCACGAACCCGTGATGCCCCAACCCCAACAAACATTTCAACGAAGTCTGATCCAGAAATTGAGTAGAATGGTACCCCAGCTTCACCGGCAACGGCTTTAGCAAGTAAAGTTTTACCAGTTCCGGGAGGGCCTTCCAACAGTACACCGGCTGGAATGCGGGCACCTAAAGCTGCAAACTTTTTAGGATCTTTCAAGAAATCAACAACTTCAACTAGTTCTTGTTTTTCTTCTTCAGCTCCGGCAACATCTGCAAATCGGATTGTATTTGACTTTGGATCTGCTGGCTTAGCCTTAGATTTACCAAAGTTCATTACACCGCCACGGCCGCCACCGCCACCTTGACCAGCTTGACTCATCATCAAGTAGAATAAACCAACAAGTATTAACATTGGTACTAAGGTAATTAAAATATTACTTAGAATTCCTGATGGTTGTGACTTAACTACTTCAGAAGCGTCACCTTTTTTAGTTGCTTCTTGAATTTCCTTTACAACAGGATCATTAGTTAAAACGGTTGTAGTAAAGCTTGTTACTTTATTGGTTGTTGAACCACCTAGTAATGGTGACTTACTTGAAACTGTTTGAGCTTTCTTGTAATCACCAGAGATTTTATAAACCCCATTACCAGGTTGAATTGAATAGGTTTTAATTTTCCCACTCGTTAACTGGCTAGTGAATTTTGTTGCATTAATTTCTTGTGTACCACTTTGACTACCGCCATTGGTGAAAAAGGTAATTACCCCAATTACGGCCAAAAACATAATGATATATAAGAAAGAATTGCGGAATACACCATTATTCCGTCGATTATTCATATATGCCTCCTTGCTGAATCTTTCGAATTTAGCGTTAGCTTATCCATTTAATTGATAATATACCACAGTTGACTAATCTTGACCATTTAATGTTGCACTATCTTCAGCAGTATATACCGCTGGCTTTAAAATCCCAACATATGGTAAGTTACGATATAAATCTTTATAATCTAATCCATATCCAACCACAAATTCATTTGGGACATCAAAACCGATATAATCAACATCGATATCAACAACCCGGCCTTCTTTTTTATCAAGTAGGCTTGCAACCTTGATACTTGCTGCACCACGTTGTTCTAATAATTCAACCATGTACTTTAAAGTTCGACCAGTATCAACAATATCTTCCAAAATGATAATATCCCGGCCTTTAACATCCGTTGTTAAATCAGTGCGCAATGTTATTGTCCCCGCTGATTCAACACCCCCATGATAACTTGATACATCAATAAATTCAATTTCAGCATATTCATCCATTGCTCGCATAACATCAACTGTCCAAAGGATTGCACCTTTCAATACTGAAAGTAAAATTGGGGTCTTACCAGCATAATCTTGCGCTAATTGAGCACCTATTCGTTGCGCGGCGGCTGCAATATCTGCCTCGCTATATAAAACGCGCTCAATGTCGTTGTTCATTGTCATTTAACAAAATCTCCTATTTAATCTCTGGAATATAGTGTACTTCATAGTTTACCTGATCGGCATTAACCCAATTTGCTTTATAACCAACTACCCATAGCACTTGATCATGTGCATCAACCATTATAGAGATTAAATCACGTTCTTCAATTGGAACTTTGGCATCGATTAATACTCGTGTAACTTTTTGATGCCCATTTTTTAATGTCAATTTATCTCCACGCTTACGATTTCTTAAATGTAATGGCCAAGCATTGGGTTCAAGATGAAATGGGATAATTATAGCGTTATTATTCAAATCTTGTGGCTGTGTTGTTTTTTGTTTAACAATAAATTTACCACCATTTGGCAATAAATACCACTCATTCAATGTTATCACATTATCTACTAAGTTTTGTTGTTGATTAGCTTTTATTGTAATAGCTAATAAATCTAATTTTTTATATGTTTTAACCAACTCATATTCTTGATTTAATCGAATGCGGCCATTGGGGTGGTTAACATTATAATATAAATGCTCAATTTGCTGTAATTGTGCTTGTTTGATACTGACATTAGGCAATTTTATTGCTAAATATTCCTTCAAAGTTGCTTGAAACCAAGTTCGTGGAATTTGTTGCCAATCTTGTGTTTTTTGAATCATCTTTAAATATAAACTTACTTGTTCTTTAATCATGGTATCAACATCAGAAATTTGTTTGGCATATTGATTAATCTGGTTTAAAGCATCGCCGTTTTCGGCCATAATTTGTGGCAAGATGGTATTTCGAATTCGATTACGGGTATATATCAAATCTTGATTACTCTCATCTTCAAACCAAGGTAATGCATTGATTTTAGCATACTCGATTAGCTGTGCTTTAGGGATGTTAAGCATCGGTCTTACTAAGCTACTTTGCTCATCAAAAGTACGCGACCAACGAATGCTTGCCAATTGTTCCCATCGGCCGCCACGAAAAAGTTTCATCAAAAAAGTTTCAGCTAAATCATTGGCGTGATGTGCAGTCAAAATTTTAGTTGCCTGATATTTATGTGCTATTTTTTTTAAAAATTGATAACGAATTGTTCGACCAGCAGCTTCGACTCCACTTTGAGGATGCTTTGCTTTAATCCAGGTTAATGCCTCGTAGCTAAAGCCATAACTAGCTGCTTGTTTAGCAACAAATTCAGCTTCATCGGCTGCCTGAGGACGCATATCATGGTTAATATGCACTACGATAACTTTGCTACAATCATGAATTTGAGCCAAAGATTCTAATAACACTTGTGAATCAACTCCAGCAGAAGCAGCAACTACCAAGATATCAGCAGATTCAAATAACTGATGTTGCTCAATATTATTTTGAATTTGCTTTACAATATTAATTTTTTTCACCACTATTAGCCCCCTTTATTTTTAACATTAAATAAATAAAAAGCTACGCCATAGCGTAGCCCTTTTATTTATTAGCATCTGGATCAGTTGCTGGCAAATTATAAACTTGTTCACCATCTTTAGTGTACATATACTTTTCACGAATTAATTGTTGTAAATACGTTGAATCATGTAACGAGGTTACCTGTTGTTTAAGTTCAAGATTAGTTTGTTTTGCTTTTGCAACTGTTTGATTCACTTCGGCAATTTGTTGTTTAACAATTTTGTACTGTACCATACGATAACCAATCGTTAGCCCACAAACAACTAAAAAAGCAACCGTCATCCACCGCAACATTTTACGGCGACGACGATGGATACGAGCATGGTATGAATCTCGTTTATTATTTAAACTTTCACTTGCTCGAATGTCTTGCTTAAATTCTGAATTTAATTGCATACTTTTAGCCCTCACCGTTTTTTAGCACTTACATATTTACAATATATTCTACCACGAACACCTTATGCTTCATTGTCAAAGCTTTGTTCGTAATCTTCTTTTAATACTTGATACATCTTATCGGCATCTTCTTTTTTAGTTGTTTCAAGCAATGCAAGTACTTCAATAACTAAAGTTTTATTTCCAAAATGAATTTCTAATTCATCATTAATGTTTAAATTAGATGATGACTTAGCTTTTTTGCCGTTAATCAAGATACGACCTTGATCAGAAATGTCTTTAGCAACACTTCGACGCTTAATGATACGTGAAACCTTCAAAAATTTATCTAATCGCATTTGTTTTCCTCAATTTCTTGGTTAATTTAATAATGAACTTGCCCTTAGGCAAAAGTTGCCATTCGCTATCAGTTAAAGTTTGTTGCCATATTGACAAACTAACAAAAACAAGTACTCCTACTATACTGCCAAGCATAATTGGTAGTATTGTTATTATACGGCTTGAACCGACTAATGAAGTAACTTCATAAGTTATAAATTTAACAAGTACCGCCATAATAATCAAGTGTAGACCAATTTTTACTAGCAATTGCCAAGGTAAGAAAATTACTTGTAATCTTTTAGGTAAACTAATAAGAATGTAGCCTAACATTAACCCTAATGAGATAATTGTCGCCCAACTAGCGCCAATTAAGCCGATATACTTAATTAGTAATAAGTTTAAACCTATTTTGCTGATTAAAGCAACTAATATCCCACGTGATAAAAAATTTGTTAAGTCCAAACTTTGTAAAATGCTCGTTAGCAAGATTAAAATCGACATACTTATGATACTTAAAACGTACACAGCTAAAACATTACTTGATGTCATACTACCAAAAAGCAGGTAATTAATTTGGGGCATTAAACACATCATCCCCACAGTTGCTGCACTAGCTAACCAGACGGTCAACCGTAGTAAACTCCGCCCAGTTGTTGCTACGCTGTCCCACTTACCTGCCAAATAAGCATGTCTTAATTGTGGAACTAACGCTGTCCCAAAACTGGTCGCTAAAACGAGGCCAAATTGAACTAATGGCTGGGAGCGATCATAACTTCCTTTTGCCATTTTTGCGGCTGTTTCTGTCATACCATTACTAACCAAACTATTTTTGATGGTGAACGAATCAACTAATTGCAAAATAATTAATAATGCTGCCAAAATACATACTATAGCCCCTTCACTACATATCTTTTTTAGCAATCCCCAATCCATTTTACTTGCACGTGTAATTCTCCAATAATGGATTGTTGATTTAATAAAGAACATGCTTGCACACGCACTTGCGATAGGTGCTGATAACATCGCCAATGTGCCCATTAAATAAACATCCATTCCAATTTTCATCGCTTGATAGGCAACAACTACAATAATAACAACACGTACTAATTGCTCAATCACTTGTGAATAAGCAGTTGGCCGCATATTTAATTGTCCTTGAGCAACCCCACGTCCAACTGCTAAGATTGGCATCATTATGAACATTAGGCTAACTGCACGAATAACATTAGTTAATTGCTGATCACCCATCCACTTAGCCAATGCAGGAGCCGTTATATTTAGTAAGATCACGATTATGCATGCTATTACAAATAATAGCCGTAATAGTTGACCTGCTAGCCTATCTCGCGCCTCATCAGTTTCCGCAACAATTAATTTTGAAATAAAGTTTGGAAGGCCATTTAATGCTAAAATCATGCCAATTCCATAGATGGGATAAATTTGTTGATAAACATAAAAACCCGTATCACCAACAAAATTTTCCAAAGGAATTCGATACACCGCACTTAAAACTTTAGCAATTAGTGCCGCAACTGCCAAAATAGCCGTCCCTTGTGCTAACTTATTATTGCCCATTGGATTCCTCATCAATTACTTGCGTTTCATTAATTGCGGTTAAATAGTTACTTAGTTCTGTAAACCAAATTGCCTGTGTCATATTAGGTTGGATAACAAATTTAATCTTAAGTGCCTCATTGTTTCCTTGGCTAACTACAGAACGTAATTTTGTATGGCCTAAACTTGTCATTAAATTTTCCATAGTCAGCACTTTGACCGCATGCGCTGAGAATTGCACAAAAATAAAGTTGCTTTCTTGCCAAATTTTTTCAACTAGTGTTACATCCGCTAACGTCTTTAAACGACTAATTTGTAAAAGATTGGCAACCTCATCAGGATAATCACCAAATCGATCTACTAAGTCTTCTTCTACTTCGATAAATTGATCTTCTTTGGTTGCTTGCCTAATACGACGATACATTTCAATTTTTTGACCTTGGTCGTCAATATAAGTACTTGGAATATATGCTTCAATCGCCAAATCAATTTCAGCATCTGATAATGTAGTCTTACCTTGTCCGCGTTTTTTAGCAACTGCTTCAGTTAGCATCTGTGTATATAAATCGTAACCAACTGAATCAATAAAGCCATGCTGTTGCTTACCTAATAAATTACCAGCTCCACGAATACTTAAATCACGCATAGCAATTTTGAACCCGGAACCTAGTTCTGTAAAATCACGAATTGCTTCCAATCGTTTTTCGCTTTCTTCATTAAGAGTCCGATTAGCTGGATATGTAAAGTATGCATACGCCACTCTTGATGAACGACCAACTCGACCTCGAAGTTGATAAAGCTGAGCCAGTCCCATATGATCTGCATTTTCAATAATTAATGTATTAGCATTTGGAATATCAACACCCGTTTCAATAATTGTTGTGGCAACTAACACGTCATATTCACGATTAATAAAATCATATAGAACTGTTTCTAATTGATTTTCACTCATTTGACCATGAGCGTAAGCAATCCGCGCCTCTGGTACTAATGATCCTAAATATCCTGTCACTTTTTCAATGTCATCAACACGATTATGAAGATAAAACACTTGACCTTGACGCCCCATTTCACGTTCAATCGCATCAGTAATGACCCCACCATTTTGTTCCATTACGTAAGTTTGAATTGGATAACGATTAGCTGGCGGGGTTTCAATTACTGATAGATCACGTACACCTAACATTGACATATGCAATGTTCGTGGAATTGGAGTGGCGGTTAAAGTTAATACATCAACATTGGTTTTTAATTCTTTCAAGCGCTCTTTATGTTTAACCCCAAACCGTTGTTCTTCATCAACAATCAATAAACCGATATCAGCAAACACTACATCTTTTGACAATACGCGATGTGTCCCAACAACTATATCAATCGTATGTTCCTTCAATCCAGAAATTGTTTCTTTCATTTGCTTTGGTGTTTGAAAACGTGATAATAAACCAACTTTAACCCCAAAATCCGCAAATCGTGCTTGCATTGATTCAAAATGCTGTTGTGCTAAGATGGTTGTCGGTACTAAAATAGCGACTTGTTTTTGATCTAAAACGGCTTTATATGCTGCCCGAAAGGCAACTTCAGTTTTTCCAAAGCCAACATCACCAACTAATAATCGATCCATTGGCCGTTGTTTTTCCATATCAGCTAAAACTTCAGCGGTTGAGCGTAATTGATCAGGCGTTTCAGTATATGGAAATGCATCTTCAAATTCCTGCATCTCTACTTGATGGGGACTGAATGCATATCCCTTAGCTGCTTCCCGTTCAACATATAGTGCTAAGAGCTGATCGGCAATATCTTCAATTTGACTGGCAACCTTACGTTTAGTTTTTGCCCATTCTGTCCCACCTAGCTTATTAATTTTAGGCGATTTATCTTCCGCACCAACGTATTTTTGAACTAAATTAAGCTGAGAAGCTGGAATAAAGATTTTAGCATCTTTTTGATAGCCAATTGTAATGTAATCTTGGTGTACACCATGGATTTCTAGAGTTTGCATACCTTCAAATACCCCAATACCATGGTTAACGTGAACCACATAATCACCAACCTTAAGTTCTGAATAGCTTTTAATACGTTCTGCATTAGCTAAAGTTTGCCGTTTGGGGTGCGCTTTTTTTCGAATATTTGCAAAAATTTCATTTTCAGTTAAAATTGCTAAGCGTTGCGTTGTTAATTCAAATCCACTATGTAGTTGGCCCACTGCAACTTGTACTAGTTGTTTTTGAATTTCATCTTCTTTAACAATTATTACCTGAATTTCAAAATCTGCTAGAATACGCTGAATTTCAATTATCCGTTCTTGCACATTAGCTAAAATTACCACCGTATATTTTTGTTTTTGCCAACGTTCTATTTCAGCTTTTAATAACGGTAGTTGCCCAAAGAATTGTTGCATAATCCGGGAATTAACTTGTACTAAATTATCAAGCTTTAATTTTCCGATGCCTTTTTGAAATTGACTAACAATTACTTGAGCATGCTCACTATGATGTACAATATCTATTAAGTAATTAGCCGTTTCAATCTGTGGAAGTACTTGCTGCTTAGCTAAGCGATCAGCAATCCATTCAGCATCATTAGTAATAAATTGTTGTTCAACGTCTTGTAAATGCGCTAAATCTTCAAAAATCAAAATTCCATTAGGTTGCAAGTAATCTATTAACGATGCCGCTTTGGGATAAAAATAATCTATATATAGACTCAATTCTTGCGAGCGAACTGAGGCATCACTAGCTAATAGTGGTGCAAAATATTCTGTCAGATGCTTCTTATCAGCACCCGCTAAACTATTGCGGTGCATTGTCATGGCCGCTGATAACTTTGTTTGCCCCATGGTTAAAGTTTCACTATTAAGGACAAACTCATTAACTGGTAAGACTGTAAAACTTTCAACGCTGGTCAATGATTTCTGTGTAACAATATCAAAAAAACGCATTGAATCAATTTCAGTATCAAAAAAATCAACTCGTAATGGATTCTCAACTCCAAATGGATAAACATCTATAATTGACCCACGAATGGCAAAATCGCCCGGCTTGTCAACCATTTTTACCGGTTCATACCCCATCATCAGCAACTGTAGTCGAATATTCTCAAATTGATATTCAGTTTTAAAATCAAAATCTAATTTTGCTGCTTGGAAAATAGTTGGTGGTGTCAGTTTTTTTCGGATTCCGGCTAACGTTGTAACAATAACAACCGGTTGATCAGTTAATAATGCATTTAAAGTTGCTAATCGTGCAGCTCGGGCATCCGGTGAGGCGGTTGCCAATTCAACTTCAATACGGTCTTCAGTTGGAAAATTCAAAACTTGCTCTTCTGTTAGGAAGTTCTTTAAATCTTCAGTAATTTGATCAGCATGTAGTTGATTATCCGCTACAATTATTTGTGGTTGGTTTAAATGATCAAAAAACGAAGCATAATAAGTTGTTCTTGCTGCACCTGTTAAACCAGTAATTAATTGCCGTGTATGAGGTAACAAATGTTGTAAAACGTTTTGGAATTCATCCGTTCTAGCAATCAAATCTTGAATTTGCATCTTTCAACTCCTTTTATAGATTATTTTGTTATAAAATTAATTAAATTTATTCATAGTTGCTTGGAAGTTATCATTAGATACCCAATCTTCAATAATCTGGATTGCTAAGATTATTCCATCTGCTAAAGGTTGTTGCTGATCCTTACTAAATTTACCTAACACATAATTAACAACTGCATCTTGTGTATGTGCTGGATGATCAATTCCAAATTTTAAACGCTTAAATTCTTGAGTTCCAGTATGAGCAATAATGCTCTTAATTCCATTATGACCACCAGCTGAACCCTTTTGACGTAGGCGTAATGACCCCATCGCTCGATCCATATCATCAAAAATAATTAATATATCTTCAATAGCAATATCATAATACTTCATCAAAGCTGCAACCGCGCGTCCTGAATCATTCATATACGTTGTTGGTTGTACCAATAATACTTTTTCACCTTTTAGCTCAGTTTGAGCAATAAAAGCTTCTTGTTTGACTTTATTTAAGTTAATTTGCAATTCTTTACTTAATGCATCAACTACCATAAATCCTACATTATGGCGTGTTTGTGCGTATTTTTCTCCAATGTTTCCTAAACCAACAATCATTTTCATTATCTATCTATATCCTCATTTCATCATGCCAAATCAGAGGAGGCCTGAAATGGCCTCCTCTGATTTTTAATTTAAATTCTATTAAAAATATTATACCATGCTGGTGCCTTTTTCACCGATTGTTCTATTTTTTTACCCTTTCATATGATAAGATTAGATATTATCTCAGCAAATTCTAATCGGAGGCAAAATTTTGGATATTTCGTTCATAAAACCTAAGCAAATGCTCACAATAGTTCATGAAAATACAACAATTGCTGAAGCACTTGATATCTTTGAAAATTCTAATTTTCGTGCAATTCCGATTTTAGATACAACCGGTGAACTTTTCCGTGGGAATATTTATAAAATGCATGTATATCGTCATATGGCTGAACACGGTCAAATGGATTTACCAGTTACGACATTAATGCGTAACTCAACTAAATTCATTAATCTTGATGCAGCTTTTTATTCTATTTTCTTTGCAATTCGTGACTTACCGTATATCGCTGTTTTGGATCACCAAAATCATTTTTATGGGATTTTGACGCATGCAAGTTTGATGGAATCACTTTCAACGAGTTGGAATGTTGACCGTGGCTCATATGTTTTGCGGGTTCGAACGCCTGGACAACGAGGTGATTTGCAACTAACATCTAAAGTTATTTCTAAATATACTGATATTGAGGCTGTGATGACGTCAAATTCACATCCTGAGAATAAGTCAGTTGATATTTTATTTACTTTGCCAATCGGCCTTGATAATATGCTTTTACAAAAGATTATTCGCGGTTTACAACGTAAAGGTTATCCAGTTGTTGAAATTGAAGATTTACAGCTAAATCGTATTTCAAAGATATATTAAAAACATGGCAAATAGCGGCTATGACATATTTAAAATTTAGTAGTAATTTGCTTATAGAACGTGTCTCAAAAGGTAGATACTAGCATAAAATATGAAAATCCCGGCCGAATTTTTTTAATTCGGCCGGGATTTTCTAATCTTATACCGTATCTATACGGCTTTGGGCACATTTTTTAATTATTGTGCACTTTTATCTGCATCGCTAGCTTCAGTAGCTTCCAAAAAGTCAATTAAACCAGCACTGTCAATGCGACCATCTAAAACCATGCCCACACCAGCCATAAAATTCATTCCTGTTTGGACACCATTATAAAATGCCTTAGCAGTTTCATCACTTCCTACTTGATCAACAATTGCATCAGTATATGCTTTTTGATAATCACCTAAACGACCAATCAAGTATGATACTGTTTTAGCACGACCTAATTCCGTTGCTAATTGTTTTACTTGTTCAGCAATCTCAACATCATCGGTATCAATGGGCATTCCATTAGCAAAATTCAAAAATGCCTTGCTAATTGCTTCTGCTTCAATTGCATCTAATTTAGTAAAACTCCGTACGTGCTGCTTCATAATGTAAATCTCCTACTTTTTTTCCATTAATTCTTTTGTGCGTGCCATTATTGGCCCTAAATACTGTCCAGTGTAAGAACTTACTACTGAAACAAGTTCTTCAGGCGTCCCAGTTGCTAAAACTGTACCACCACCAGCACCACCTTCTGGTCCCATATCAATTAAATAGTCCGCTGCTTTAATTACATCTAAATTATGTTCAATAACCAAGACCGTATTTCCAGCATCAACTAAGCGATTTAGGACAACCAATAAACGCGCAATATCATCAGTATGCAGCCCTGTTGTTGGTTCGTCAAGAATATAAAAATTCTTTCCGCTTGCTTTTTTGTGTAATTCTGATGCTAGCTTCATTCGTTGTGCTTCCCCACCGGATAAAGTGGTAGCACTTTGACCTAATGCCACATATCCTAAACCAACATCTTGAATTGTTTGTAGTTTACGTCTAATTTTGGGAATTGGCTCAAAAAATGCTAAAGCTTCATCAACTTTCATTTCTAAAACTTGAGCAATATTTTTACCTTTGTATTCAACTTCCAGAGTTTCTGAATTATAACGTGCTCCATGACATACCTCACATGGAACGTATACATCTGGCAAGAAATTCATTTCAATTTTTATGATACCATCACCATGACACGCTTCACAACGGCCACCTTTAACATTAAATGAAAAGCGACCCTTTTTATAACCACGCATTTTAGCTTCATTCGTGGTAGCAAATAAATCACGGATATCATCAAAAACACCAGTATACGTAGCTGGATTAGACCTTGGTGTTCGACCAATTGCACTTTGATCAATATCTACTATTTTCTCGATATTTTCATAACCCAAAATTTCATCAAATTTACCTGGCTTTTCAGAATTGTTATTTAATTTTTGTTTCAAAGCACGTTTTAAAATCATATTAACTAATGTTGATTTCCCTGAACCAGATACCCCGGTGACTGCTATAAATTTACCTAACGGAAAATCAACGGTCACGTTTTGTAAATTATTTTCAATAGCACCAACAATCGTTAATTTTTGGCCATTCCCCGCACGGCGCTCCATCGGTAATGGAATAAATTTTTTACCTGATAAATATTGACCTGTTAATGATTTAGTTGTTCGAGCAACTTGTTTAGGAGTTCCTGCTGCCATTACTTGGCCACCTAAATCACCTGCTCCAGGACCAATATCAATTAGATAGTCCGCTGCCCACATGGTATCTTCATCATGTTCAACCACAATTAAAGTATTACCTAAGTCACGCATTTTCTTTAATGAAGCAATCAAACGGTCATTATCACGTTGATGTAATCCAATTGACGGTTCATCAAGAATATATAAAACTCCGGATAAGTTAGAACCAATCTGGGTTGCTAATCGAATTCGCTGTGCTTCGCCTCCCGAAAGAGTGCGCGCTGAACGTGATAATGTTAAGTAGTCCAAACCAACATTTTCTAAGAAAGTTAATCGATCAATTATTTCTTTAATAATTGGTTGCGCAATGGTTGCATCTTGTTCACCGAACGTTACTTGCTTAAAGAATGCTAATTCTTCTGTAACAGCCTTTTCAGAAATCGCTGCAATATGCTGACCATTTATTTTAACTGATAATGCAGCGGGATTTAAACGATACCCTTGACAAGCTACGCACGTCAATTCTGTCATATATTGGCGCATTTGATCACGGGTGAAATCTGAATTAGTTTCTTTATAACGTCGTGAGATATTATTAATAACACCTTCAAATGGTGCATCAACATCACGAACACCACCAAAATCATTTTTGAAATGAAAATGAAACTTTTTCTTACCAGACCCATATAAAACCAAATCTCGTTGTTTTTTCGTCAACTTGTTAAATGGTATATCCATTGGGATTTTAAATTGTTCAGCAAATTGTTCCAACATTGCTGGATAATATTGTGATGAGATTGGACTCCAAGCAGCAATTGCACCATCTGCTAACGTCATTGTTTTATTGGGCACAATTAAATCTTCATCAACTTCAAGTTTAACCCCTAAACCTTCACAGACCGGACAAGCACCCAATGGAGCATTAAATGAAAATAAGCGTGGTTCTAACTTGCCAACGCTAAATTCTTTTAATGCACCTGTGTAATGATCAGAAAATGTCACCTCTGTTTGTCCAATAATATCGATTGTTACTAATCCTTCAGCCAAACGCATTGCAGATTCAATTGAATCAAATAAGCGGGAACGAATACCATCTTTTAAAACAATTCGATCAACAATAATTTCAATCGTATGTTCTATATTTTCATCTAATGAATAGTCCTCAGCTAAATCAACAATTTCACCATCTAAACGAATTCGTACAAAACCTTCTCGCCGAATTTTTGCAAAAATTGACTCGTGAGTCCCGGTCTTAGCCACAATAACTGGGGCTAGAATTTGAAGCTTGGTCCGTTCAGGATAATGCTGCAAAATATAATCGGCAATTTGCTCAATTGAAGGTAGCGTAATAACACCATCTGCGGCCGTATCTGGCTTTCCTACCCGAGCCCAAAGTAATCGTAGATAATCATTAATTTCAGTTACTGTACCTACCGTTGAACGTGGATTTTTAGAAGTTGTTTTTTGATCAATTGAAATTGCCGGACTTAAACCATCAATTGAATCAACATCTGGCTTATCCATTTGGCCTAGAAATTGACGTGCGTATGCCGAGAGGCTTTCTACATATCGGCGTTGTCCCTCGGCATATAATGTATCAAATGCTAACGATGATTTTCCTGATCCAGATAGTCCTGTTACAACCACTAATTTATCTCGTGGAATTGTTACATCAATATTTTTTAAATTATGGGCTCGAGCCCCATGAATTACAATCTTATCATTTGCCATACTTTACCCTCAAGCTTTTTTAAGTGCCTTTAATTCCATTATCGTATCACGCAATGTTGCAGCCTCTTCAAAATCAAGCCGTTTAGCTGCATTCTTCATTTGATCCTCTAAACTGGCTAAGATTAATGCTTGGTCAGCTTTTTTCATATCTTTAAATTCAACTTCCGTTAAACTAGCTGATTGTGATTGTCCACCGTCAGAACTAGGCTGCGTAATCGAAATTAGATCACGAACTGGTTTGATAATTGTTTCGGGCACAATTCCATGTTCAGTATTATATGCCATCTGAATTTCCCGTCGACGAGCAGTTTCAGCCATTGCATTTTTCATTGAATCAGTTATCTTGTCAGCATACAAAATAACATGGCCCTTACTATTTCTGGCAGCACGCCCGATTGTTTGAATCAATGATCGTTCATTTCGCAAGAACCCTTCTTTATCTGCATCTAAAATCGCAACCAATGATACTTCTGGTACATCAATACCTTCACGTAGCAAATTAATTCCAACTAGTACATCAAACTTTCCTAGCCTTAAATCACGAATAATTTCTGTACGTTCAAGCGTCTTAATGTCAGCATGTAAATATTTGACTTTAATGCTTAAATCGTTAAAGTAATCTGTTAAATCTTCTGCCATTTTTTTCGTCAATGTTGTAATAAAGACGCGTTCATTACGATCAACACGCTCATTAATCTCACCAACTAAATCATCAATTTGTCCCATTACTGGTCGAACTTCAACAGTTGGATCAAGGAGCCCTGTTGGCCGAATGATTTGTTGGGCGATATCATTTGCTGGGACCCGCTCAGTCTCATAGACTCCCGGCGTTGCTGACATATAAACAATTTGATTAACGTGCTTTTCAAATTCTTTAAGCGTTAACGGCCGATTGTCTAGTGCAGATGGTAATCGAAAACCATAATCAATCAACTGCTGTTTGCGAGCTCGATCACCATTATACATTCCCCGAATTTGAGGCATTGTAACATGGCTTTCATCTACAACAATCAAAAAATCATCCGGAAAGAAATCAAGTAAGGTAAATGGTGGTTCGCCAGCCTTGCGGCCATCCATATGCCGTGAATAGTTCTCAATTCCTGTTGTGAAGCCCATTTCTTTAAGCATTTCAATATCATATTCAGTCCGTTGTTTCAATCGTTGTGCTTCAAGTAATTTTCCTTCATTTTCAAGGATTTTTAGTTGTTCTTCCAATTCTGCTGCAATTGTACGCGTTGCTCGCTCAACAATCGCATCATTAGTCATGAAATGCTTAGCAGGAAAAATCGACACGTGGGCTTGATCACTAAGAATTTCACCTGTTAATGAATCAATTTCACGAATTCGATCAATTTCATCCCCAAAAAACTCAATTCGTAGAGCTTTTGAATCACTAGAAGCTGGAAATATCTCAACCACATCTCCTCGAACTCGGAAGCGACCACGTTGAAAATCAATATCATTGCGTTCAAATTGGATATCAATTAATTGCCGCAATAAAGCATCACGTTCAACTTCCATACCCGCCCGCAAAGAAATAACGTGCTCTTTATATTGATGCGGATCACCTAATCCAAAAATCGAAGAAACTGATGCCACCACAATAACATCATCACGCTCTAGTAATGATGCCGTTGCTGAATTTCGTAACTTATCAATTTCATCATTCACAGATGAATCTTTTTCAATATATGTATCTGAGGATGGTACATATGCTTCTGGTTGATAGTAATCATAGTAAGAAACAAAATATTCAACAGCATTATCTGGAAAAAATTCTTTAAATTCACTATATAGTTGCCCGGCTAATGTTTTATTATGTGATAAAACAAGCGTTGGTTTGTTAACTTCTTTAATAACATTACTAATCGTAAATGTTTTACCTGTTCCGGTTGCCCCTAATAAAATTTGTTCCTTTTCCCCTGCATTAATCCCTGCAACCAGTTGATTAATCGCTTTTGGTTGATCTCCGGTTGGTTTGTATTTTGAATGTACTTGAAATGCATGTGATGTCTCACGATTAATCATAAGTGACCCCTTTCAAAATAAATAATCGAATAAAAAAGAAAGCTTAATTCTAAGCTTTCTTTTTACTTAATTATTTAATTTTACCATATAGAACGATTGTTCGGTTAAATAATCACCGGCTTAACTATTTTAAAATAGTTTTCGTTAAAGCCATTAATTTACCACGATCAGAAAATTCTTGATCTAGCATTTCCGGCAATACAGATTTGATTACATATTTAACACTCGGCATATCACCAAATTCCAACATTGTTTCTAAGCTTTCTTTATAAATTTCAACGAATACTGGCTCTGGATTGCCCTTTTGAATTTCGCCAAATGCTTCATAAAGTAAATCTAATTTATCCGCAACTGATAAAATACGTCCTTCTAAGGTATCGTCCTTACCTTCTGTCAAACGACGACGATACCGGTCCGCTAGTTCTGATGGAATTTCATTTTCAATAAAGTTTTCTGTTAACGAATCCTCAACATCTGAAAGCATCATTCGTAACGTATGCGTCGCATATTTGACTGGTGTCTTAATATCACCAATAAATCGCTCCGTATAGTCGTGATTAAGAGCTTTTTCGTATAAGCTTTGCCAATTGACCTCATTGCCATTAACTTCCTCAATATCGCCTAAAAATTGAGCAGCTTGGGTTACCTTCCATGAGTGAGCAGCTACGCTATGTCCTTGATACTTGAAATATCCTGGCGCGCGTACAACCATCTCAAGTTCACTTAATCCTTGCAAGTATTCGTGCATCCCCATTGAAATATTCCTCCGATTTGTTTTATATATCCTATCAAAATGCGAAAAAAGTTGCAATATCTAATTGATATTGAAAAAATCCTGGGGATGTAGCATAACTATTTTTAATTATTATGCAATAAAATCACTAATTGCTGTTTCAAACGCAGCTAATTGTTTTAATGACTGTTCTTCCGAACTAGCCACCGTACCAATATAGAATTTAATCTTAGGTTCAGTTCCTGATGGCCGGACTGCAATCCATGTGCCATCGGCAAGATGATATTTTAAAACGTTGGCAGTCGGTAACGTAAGTGGTGTAACATTTCGTGTTTCGACATCTAGAGAAGTTTGCTGACTGAAATCTTCAATTTGTACAACCTTAACACCTGCAAATTCCTTTGGTGCTTGTTGGCGGAATTTAGTCATGATTGCATTAATTTGCTCACTACCATCAACTCCGGCAAAAGTCTCAGAAATAGTCTTTTCACGGAAGTAACCATATTCTTCAAACAAACCTACTATGCCATCATAAATTGTTTGTCCCTGTGCTTTGTAATATGCTGCTACTTCAGCTAATAAAACTAGTGTTTGGATGGCATCTTTGTCATGTGAAAATGGTTTGATTAGATACCCGTATGATTCTTCAAATCCAAACATGAAAGTATGTGTGCCAGTTGCTTCAAAATTTTCAATCTGCGCTGCAATATATTTAAATCCTGTTAAAACGTTAATCATCTCAACATTAAATGATTTAGCAATTGCGGTCGCAAATTCAGATGACACAATTGATTTAACTGCTGCCGCATTCAATGGTAGTGTCCCAGCATTTTGATTGGCTGTTAAAATGTAGTGTAATAAGACACCAGCAATTTGATTCCCAGTTAATAATTGATAATCTCCATTAGGTAATCGAACTGCCGCACCTAGACGATCAGCATCTGGGTCTACAGCCATCAACAAATCAGCATCAACTTTTTGTCCAAGCTTAATGGCCAAATCAAAGGCAGCAGGTGACTCTGGATTAGGTGATGTAATTGTTGGAAAATCACCATCTATTACCGCTTGTTCTGGTACGATTACATAATTATTAAAGCCTGCATTCTTAAGTGCTCGCTCACCAATCATTTGACCGGTTCCATGAAGTGGAGTAAAGACAAGCTTCATATCTTTACCAACTGTGTCAATTAATTCTTGATTGATCGTAACGGTTTTAATCGCTTGTAAGTAAGCTTGATCAATATCTTCTCCAATTATTTTGACAGTCCCAGCAGCAATTAATTCTGCCTCATCGGCTGCTTTAATATTGAATAAATCAATTACATCACGAATATAACCTGTAATTAAATCAGATTCTTTAGGCGGCATTTGACCACCATCTTCACCATAAATTTTATAACCATTATATTCTTTAGGATTGTGCGATGCTGTAATCATAATTCCTGCGTAAGTATTTAAGTGTCGAACTGTAAATGACAACTCAGGGGTTGGCCGTAAGCTTTCAAATACATAAACCTGAATACCATGCGCACCCAACACGCGGGCTGCTTCATGTGCAAATAATTCTGAGTTATGGCGTGAATCGAAACTAATAGCAACGCCACGTTTACGTTCAGCAGCTGACAACGTATCCATAAATTTTGCCAAACCTTCAGTTGCTTGACGGACAGTATAGATATTCATCCGGTTAATACCAGCTCCTAATACTCCACGCATCCCTGCTGTTCCAAAACTCATTGGTTGATAAAAAGCATCTTCTAATGCTTCTTCATCATGTACTTTAGCATCCAATTCACTTCGTAAATCAGTTGCTAAATTTTGGTAATCCCGCCAGACTTCATAGTTATCTTTCCAACTCACAATATTTGCCTCCGCATCGTTAATTTGTATATTAATTATAACTTATTAATCAAAAAAAATCAGATAGAAAACTATTCCCATCTGATTTTATCAATTAATCACCTAATGATTGTAAATAGCCATATGCACTTTGTCCTGCAATGGCACCATCACCAACCGCTGTCGTAACTTGACGAAGTTCTTTTTCACGAACATCTCCTAGTGCGTAAATACCAGGAACTTTAGTTGCCATTGAATCATTAGTTTCAATCCAGCCTTCTTCATTTGTAATTCCTAAATCAAGAAATGGTGCTGAAATTGGGTTTATTCCAACATAAATAAATACTCCATCTGCATCAATTTCAGAAACTTCTTGTGTTTGGTTATCAATAACTCGTACACCCGTAACTTTTTTGTCATCACCTAAGATTTCTTGCACTTCAGTAAACCACTTAAAGCTAATCTTTTCATTCGCAAATGCGCGATTTTGTAAAATTTGTTGTGCCCGTAGTTTGTCACGACGGTGTAAAATGGTAACCTTTTCAGCTAAGCCAGCTAAATAAGTCCCTTCTTCAACGGCTGAATCACCACCACCGACAACAATAACATGCTTGTTACGGAAGAATGCACCATCACAAACGGCACAGTATGAAACACCACGGCCACCAAATTCTTCTTCACCAGCCACACCTAATTTCTTATATTGGGCACCAGTTGCGATGATAACACTCTTAGTTTCATAAGTATCCATATCAGTTACAACCGTCTTGGTTGTCCCATGGTCTTCAATTTTTGTAACCGTACCAAAAGCGTATTCGGCACCAAATTGCGTTGAACTTTGGTACATCTTTTCAGCTAAATCCGGACCTAAGATTGAATCAAATCCAGGATAATTTTCAATCTCTGCCGTATTATTCATTTGACCACCATAAACACCACGATCAATCATTAATACTGATGAGTTTGAACGTGAAAGATATAAAGCGGCTGTCATTCCACCAGGGCCCGCACCGATAACAATTGCGTCGTAAGTCTTTTCTGCCATTTAAATCGCCTCTTTTAATTTATTTTTATCTATTCTACTATATTTTAGTAAGTAAGTCACTAAATAACTTTCTTATCAAAAAGGGACTAGAAACATTTCTGCCCTAATCCCTACAATTACTAAGCTTGATGCTTAAAGCTCTTTAGCAATTTTTTTGATATATTCACGCAATTCGTCTTTTGTTTCTGGGTGTTCAAGTCCAAATTCAATTGATGTTTCTAAGAAACCAATCTTAGAACCAATATCATAACGACGACCAGTAAACTCATGTGCATATACATGTTGACGCTTATTTAAGCTATCGATAGCATCTGTTAACTGAATTTCGCCACCTTTACCAGGTTTTGTATTTTCAAGTTCTTCAAAGATTTCAGGAGTTAATAAGTAACGACCAATAATTGCTAAATCAGAAGGTGCTTCCTCTGGCTTAGGTTTTTCAACGAATTGTCGAACTTGATATAAATTATCCCCAACTTTTTCAATTGGATCAATTACACCATATTTTTTAGTTTCTTCATGTGGCACCTTAACTACAGCTAAAGTTGATTCACCAGTTTTTTCATATTGATTAATCAACTGCTTAGTCAAAGGCACTTCATCACGCGTCATATCATCACCAAGTAAAACAACGAATGGTTCATCACCAACAAATGCTTTTGCTTGTAAAACAGCATCCCCAAGTCCACGTGGTTTTGACTGCCGAATGAAGTATAAGTTAATGTCAGTTGTTTCTTGAACCATTTGTAATTTTTCAAGCTTTCCATCAGCTTCAAGTGCTGCTTCAAGTTCTGGATTTGAATCAAAGTGATCTTCAATAGAACGCTTTGATTTACCATCAACAATCAAAATATCCTCAATACCGGCTGCCCGAGCTTCTTCAACAATGAATTGAATGGTTGGCTTATCAACGATTGGTAACATTTCTTTAGCTAATGCCTTGGTAGCTGGTAAAAAACGTGTTCCTAATCCAGCTGCAGGAATAACTGCTTTTTTAACTGCTTTCATTTTACATACTCCCAAAATAGTCTGTATATTTTTATTAAATAATTAATTATGCTTATATTCTAGCACGATTTAGCGCTTACATGTATTCTTTTAATCGATTTCTGAAGTTGCTTCTCGTTGCATCAACTCGCAAATTGCCATTTTAATATCTTTGCCTTCATACAAAACTTGATAAATTGCATCTGTAATTGGCATCTGAACATGACGCTGTGCAGCTAATTCTTTCGCTGCTTTGGTTGTTGAAACACCTTCAATAACCATCCCCATTTCATCCTCAACTTCAGCTAATGACTTTCCCAAGCCTAACTGATAACCAGCTCGCCAGTTTCGGGAATTTTTAGATGTACCTGTAACAATTAAATCCCCAACTCCTGATAAACCAATAAAAGTTAATGGATTAGCTCCAAATGCCAAACCTAAGCGTGAGATTTCAGCTAGCCCACGTGTCAACAATGCTGCTTTAGCATTATCACCATAGCCCAAGCTTACTAATGCCCCTGCTCCAATCGCAATAATATTTTTAAGCGCACTACCCATTTCAGTACCAATGACGTCATCATTAGTGTATACACGGAAATTATGGTTTGAAAAAGCCTTTTGAACGCGTTCTGCAATTGGCATACTTGAACTTGCAACTGTTACTAATGTTAAATCATGTTTAATTACATCTTCAGCATGTGAGGGACCTGATAAAACAGCAATTGCCACTGTATTTTCAGTTGGAATTTCCTCACTTAACATTTGAGAAACACGCTTATACGTCTTTGGTTCAATCCCTTTAGTTGCATGTGCAACAATGACTTTTTGCTTATTAACAATCAAAATTTTGGCAAGCTGTCCAGCAACTTCTCGAACCGCCTTAGTTGGGACTACACTTAAAACAATATCAACACCATCAACGGCTTGTGCCATATCATCAAAAGCTGTTAATTTGGCATCAAGTTGTGCTTCATTTAAGTAACGTTGATTAGTATGTTGTTCATTTATTTCGATTACTTGAGCTGGATTATGTGACCATAATCGAACATCATGACCATTTTCTGTTAAAACATTGGCTAAGGCCGTTCCCCAAGAACCTGCGCCGAGAACTGCTATTTTTTCTGTCATTTGCAATCTCCTTAATTACTTATTACACATTTTGACTCAAACTATGGCCATCTAAATACCAACGATTCTCTGGATTACGTTTGCGACGAACATACCATAGTATTATTGCACCAAAGAATAAGATTAGTGATAGCACTTGTGAAACTCGGAATGGGCCCCAATACAAACTATCTGTTCGCATGCCTTCAATCCAAAAACGACCAAATGAATACCAAATAATATAGGTTAAAACAACTTCACCTTGTTTAAAAAGTTGTGGTCGATGGCGTAAAAGCATAATCACAATAAACCCTATGACATCCCATAATGACTCCCATAAGTACGTGGGCATTCGATAATGACCACCAATAAACATCTGATTAACAATAAAAGTTGGTACATGTAAATTGGTCAAAAAGGAATGTGATACAATTCGCCCGTATGCTTCTTGATTCATAAAATTACCCCAACGCCCAATTCCTTGAGCCAAGATAACTGTTGGAGCAATGATATCTAAGTATAACCAAGTGTTAATCAACTTATGCCGAGTTACCAATAAGACAACTAGTAAGCCACCAATTAAACCACCATAAATAGCGATTCCACCGTCCCAAATAGCCGGAATTAAAGCCGGATGTTGGCTGTAATATGACCATTCAAAAATCACATAATAAATTCGGGCAGTTACAAGTGCTACAGGCATACCAATTAAAATCACATCATAAATATCATCTGAAATCAATTTACGTCGCTTAGCTTCACGTACTGACAAAACAACCGCTAAAACTACTGCACTTGCAATAATTACACCATACCAGTGTACTGGCCAAGCTCCAATCTTAAAGGCAATTGGATTTAAAGCCATCATTAAATCAAACAAAATATTAGTCCCCAACTCTCATTTAGTTTTCGCTATTTTCAGCAATTAATTTATTTAAATTGTTATCAAATTTTTTCATAGCGTCATATCCCATTGATTTAGCACGGAAATTCATGGCTGCTGCCTCAATAATAATCGCCAAGTTACGTCCAGTTCTAACAGGAACTGCAAAGCGTGGAATATCAACCCCAAAAATACTTAACACATCACCAGCGTTACCTAAGCGATCAAATTTAGCTTCTGGTGTCCAAGTTTCCAAATGTAGATTCATTGAAATTGTTGCATGTGAACGGACCGCACCCGCCCCATAAAGATTCATGACATCAATAATTCCGACTCCACGAATCTCCATTAAATGATTCAAAATTGCCGGTGCTTCACCCACAAGACGTTCTTCATCTTGTTGATAAATATCAACACGGTCATCGGCTACTAAACGGTGTCCACGACGCACTAATTCCAACGCAGTTTCTGATTTACCCACACCAGAGTCACCTGTGATTAGCACTCCTAACCCATAAATATCGACTAAAACACCATGGACTGATTGCCGTTGAGCAAGTTTACCACCTAAAAAGTAAGTCATATTTGCTAGAATTCGTGAAGAAGTTAATTTTGTACCTAAAATTGGAATTTTAGCTTCTTCAGCAGCTTGAATAAATTCATCCGGAACATTTAACCCAGTCGAAACCACAAAAGCAGGAGTCTCTTCTGAAGCCATTTTACGAGCTATCATTAATAACTCATCATGACTCATTCTTTTTGAAAATGAAATTTCAGTAATTCCTAATAACTGAACTCGATTAGGAGCATAATAACTAAAATACCCGGTCATTTCTAAGCCAGGTCGTGAGATATCACCAGTTGTAATAACACGATCTAAATATTCAGATCCTGCTACAACTTCCAAACGTGTATTTTCAACTAAATCCTGTACCTTAACAACTTCTGCCATGTAATATATTCTCCTAATTTGCGCGATTGAAATAATTTGAAATTACTGCATTAATGACTGACATAATAATTGCCATCAATATTGTGGCCCCAAATGATGAAAAGTGAAAATGATGGGTCCCAACTAGATAAGCAGTTAGTTGCAGTAACAGTGCATTAATGATGATACTAAAAAGGCCTAATGTCATAATCGTTATCGGTAATGAAATCACAACTAATAACGGTTTTACAAACGCATTTAGGAATGCTAAAACAATTGCTGCTCCTATTGCTGCCCAGATACTACTAACGAAAAAAATCTGTGTACTTTGCAGTAATCCTGCCAAAGCCACAAAACTAATTGCGTTAATGATTACTCGTTGTAAAAATGTCATATATTACTTTTCTTTCTTTGAATTACGTTCGTCAAGAATATCGCCATCAACAATAATCGTTGCTTTGTGTTGACTCGTTTTCTGACGTGATGTGTCACGTTTAGTGGTATTTGCTCTTTTATTACCAGATGTTTGTTGTTCACGACTAGCATCTTTTAATTGAGAAAATATATTTAGCCAACTGCCGACCGGTGCTGGCATTAAAATTGTTGCAAGTAGGTAAATCAATAACCATGTACCTATTCCAAAATGGGCGTGGCTAAAAATAGTAATTAAACCGATGATTATTAGAAAACCTAATCGCATAATTTTGGCATCAATGCCAAAATATTCAGCAAAACCGCCCAAAACTCCAAACACAACGCGATTATTTGAGCGTCGTAATTTTTTTGTTTGTTTCATTAACTTTTCTGTACCTCGTAAACTTAATATTTTATAGCTTTACTATCTAATTTTATCTTATATAAAGGCTTTTTAACACTATAAATCTAAAATGATAACCAAAGCTTTAAGCAATTAGTTATCATTTTACACAACTATTACATGGTGCTAGTATACCGATAAACAAAAAATCTCAGCAAGAATTTTATCTTACTGAGATCAATAATTAGTATACTCACTAAACAAATGAACTACTATTACCAGGATTTAAATCAACAATTTTCCCAGTACGTTTGTACACAATCCATTCTGCAATATTAGTTACATAGTCTGCGATTCGTTTTAAGTGCCCCGCTACAATTAAATAATCCGTTCCTGACGTTGCAAGTTCACTATCTTTTTCAATATTGGTGATGACATCTAAACGAACTTGGTGTGATAATTGACCTACACTAAGATTATTAGCTGCGATAACGCTCGCACCTTGAGCATCATCATTAACATATACACCAAGAATGTCTTTAACCATTTGGCGAGTTTGTTCACCCATTGTGGCAATTGTTTCCTCAATTGATGCTGAGCGCTTAGTACCTTTAACCCGAATAGTAGCTTCGGCTACATCCCGGGCATGATCTCCCATTCGTTCAAGTTCAGATACCGCTTTTAAGACCGTCACAATTTCACGTAAATCAATGGTTACTGGTTGGTACAAAGCAATCATTTCAAAAGTTTTCTTTTCAATTGCTACTTCACGTTGGTTAATTTGTTCGTCAGAATTGATAATTTCTAATGCTGTTTCACGATCGTGGTTCACAAAAGCCACAACTGATTTACCAATGGTTTCACTCACGAGCATCCCCATTTCAGTAAAGGAAGCATCCAAATCTGCTAATTCTTCATCAAATAAGCGTCGCATAATAATCTCCTATTCTACTTAACTAGCCGAAACGACCAGTGATATAATCTTGTGTTTGTTTTTCTTTTGGATCAGTAAATAATTGTGTAGTTGGACTCACTTCAATCAAGTTCCCATCCATGAAAAATGCGGTACGATCAGAAATACGAGATGCTTGAGACATATTATGTGTAACGATAATAATCGTGTAATCGTTACGAATGTTCATCAATGTTTCTTCAATTTTATGTGAAGAAACGGGGTCAAGTGCACTAGTTGGTTCATCCAATAACAAGATATCAGGTGAAACAGCCAAGGTGCGGGCAATTGAAACCCGTTGTTGTTGACCACCAGAGAGTGACAAGGCACTCTTGTGAAGCACATCTTTAACTTCATCCCAAATGGCAGCTTGCTTTAAAGATTTTTCAACAATTTCATCAAGTTCAACTTTTTTAGTTTTACCTGCAATCCGTAACCCAAAGGCTACGTTATCATAAATTGAAAATGGAAATGGGTTGGGTTGTTGGAAAACCATCCCAATTTGCTTACGCAATTCAACCGTATCAGTTGTGGGGGCGTAAATATTATTACCTTTAAACATAAAGTTTCCAGTAACTGTTACCCCTTCAGTCAGATCGTGCATCCGGTTAATTGCCCGAATATATGTTGACTTACCTGAACCAGAAGGTCCAATTAAAGCAGTAATCCCCTTTTCAGGGAAATCTAAATCAAACCCATGGAGAGCTTCTTTATCGCCATAATAAAGGCGCACATTTTCTGTTGTTAAAATTGAATCTGCCATTGTGGCCTCCTATCCTACCCAAAATTACCTGAAATATAATCATTAGTTAATTTAACCTTTGGTCGGGTAAAGATCTTACGTGTTTCATCATATTCAATTGCTTTTCCCATATGGAAAAAAGCAGTATAGTCTGAGATTCGGGCTGCTTGTTGCATGTTATGCGTAACAATAACGATGGTGTACTTTTCCTTAAGTTCAAGTAAAGTATCCTCAATTTGTGATGTTGAAATTGGGTCTAAGGCACTAGCCGGTTCATCGAGCAATAAAATATCTGGTTTCATTGCAATTGCACGAGCAATCACTAATCGTTGTTGTTGCCCACCTGACAAAGCCAATGCACTCTTACCTAAATCATCTTTAACTTGATCCCAAAGGGCAGCTTGTTTAAGTGATGTTTCAACAATTTCTTCAAGTTTATTTTTGTCACGCATTCCTCGTTGCTTCAATGCAAAAGTAATGTTGTCTTTAATCGACTTGGCAAATGGATTAGGTCGTTGAAATACCATCCCAATATGACGACGCATTTCATAAACATCAACTTCTTTAGAATTAATATCAATCCCGCGGTACATAATTTGGCCTTTAACCGTTGCAACATTATCATTCATTCGATTAAGCGAACGCAAGAATGTTGATTTACCTGAACCTGACGCGCCAATTAATGATGTAATCTTGTAGCGCTCAAATTCTAAATCACCTTCTGATAATGCCTCGTTATCACCATAAAAAACATGGAGATCATGGGTTGATAACGCAATTTCTGCGTTTTCACCAAAGCGATAAATATTTCGTAATGGTGCATTATCAGTATTTAATGCTTCATTTTCTAACATACTTTTAATTCCTTTCAGATTCCCACGGTCTAACGAGCTGAGGTCAAACGCTTGTAGAGTGCCTTTCCAATCCAACGAGCTGAGATGTTAAAGATTAGGACAGCAATAATTAAAACTGCTGATGCACCTGCTGAAACTTGAGCGGCATCAGGTTGAATTCCTTCAGAGTTAATTTTCCAAATGTGGACAGCTAATGTTTCTGCTGGTCGCATTAAGTTCAATGGACTAGCTGCATTAAATGGATTCCAATCTGTAAAATCAAGGGCTGGTGCAGATTGACCGGCTGTGTAAATCAAAGCCGCCGCTTCACCAAATACTCGCCCAGCAGATAATACAACCCCTGTCACAATACTTGGCAATGCTGCTGGGAAAATAACATGAATAACTGTTTCCCATTTTGAAAGGCCTAAGGCAGCCCCCGCTTCACGTTGTAAATCAGGAATTGACTTAAGCGAACCTTCAACTGAGCGTGTTAATAAAGGCAAATTAAAAATTGTTAAGGCAATCGCTCCTGAAAGGATTGAAAAACCTAATTGCAATTTAACAACAACTAATAAAAAACCGAATAAACCAACAACTACTGATGGCAATGAACTTAAAATTTCAATTGCAGTACGAATAATAGTTGTAAAAATATTTTGCTTAGCGTATTCGTTTAAGTAAATTCCAGCCCCTAAAGCAATAGGGAAAGAAATAATCATAGTAATAAATAAGAGATAAATTGAGTTAAACAATTGAAACTCAATCCCCCCGCCGGCTTGAAAGGCCAATGAAGGACTTGTTAAGAAATGCCAACTTAGGTGTGGTACACCATTAAATAGGATAAAGCCAAGTAACCCAGCTAAAAGAAGAATCACCAATCCGGCAATTAAATACAAAACTGCTGTAGCAATCTTATTAGTTAATTTTGCATTCATTATTTCAATTCTCCCTTCTTACCAATGACCCGAATAATAATATTAAATACTAATGACATGAGCAACAAGATTAATGCTAATGTCCAAAGAACATCGTTTTGCATTGAACCCATGACGGCATTTCCAATACCTTGCGTTAAAATAGAAGTTAATGTCGCAGCTGGACTAGTTAAATTAGTTGGTAAGATTGGTGCATTACCAACCACCATTTGCACAGCAAGGGCTTCACCAAAAGCACGTGCCATCCCAAATACAATTGCCGTTAAAATTCCTGGTGTTGCTGCACGTAAAATAACTTTGTAAATTGCTTGCCAACGAGTTGCCCCAATAGCGAGGGCAGATTCACGGTAATATTGTGGTACTGAACGTAAAGTATCAACGGTCATTGAAGTAACCGTTGGTAATATCATGACAAATAAGACAATCGTTCCAGCTAGTACCCCAAATCCTGAGCCACCAAAAATATGTCGTTGTAGCGGTACAATAACCGTTAACCCAATAAAACCATAAACAACTGAAGGAATCCCTACCAATAATTCGATAACTGGTTGTAAAATACGGGCACCATTTTTTGGTGAAATTTCAGTCATAAATACTGCAGTACCAATTGCAAATGGTGTTGCAATAATTGCCGAGAGCACTGTAATTAAGAATGATCCAACAATCATTGGTAGTGCCCCAACTTCTGGCTTTCCATGAGCATCAGTCGTACCAGGATTCCATGTTTTACCACTTAAGAAGTCCCAGATATTAATCTTATCAACAAAGAATGTTGACAATCCCTTTGAAGCAATAAAATAAAAAATTGAAATAACTACAACTGCAATTAAAATTAATGCCGCCATTGTAATTGACCTACCAAAACGTTCACGTTTAGTTCCAATTGATGTCTTTAATAAACTTTCACGGATTTGATCCATGAGCACTCTCCTTCTAATTAACCCACTTAAGTACATAGTGCTCTTATGGACAGCTATGTATCAAAAGTACCTACATACTAGGTAGACAATAAAATTTATATTTACAAACTTACATTAAATACACAATATTTTTCTAGTAACAAATTAAAATCACAAAGTATCACACACTCATTATTTAAATTCTTACTTGTATAATCTGCGTATATCCAAACTTATCTACTAGGTTAGTATACGTAAATAACGTAAATCCACTGTAGTGGTAATGTAAATATTTTGTAAATGTTCTTTAAATCAACTAAAAAAAGCCTAATCAATCTTTTGACTTGGCTTTTAATTTATTAAGTGCTTAGCTTTTATTTATACTTATACGTTATTAAAAATGATTGTAACAGTTGTTCCTACTCCAACTTGACTTTTCATGCTAATTTCACCGTTTAATTTAGTAACAAGCTCTTTAACAATTGCTAAGCCTAAACCTGTCCCACTAGCAATCTGTTGCGTTCGTGAAGCATCACCACGATAAAAGCGTTCGAATACTCGTGGAAGTTGTGTACTTGGAATTCCAATACCATTGTCTTTAATCTCTAGTTGCCAACCTGTTTTGATAGGTTGAGCAGTAATTACTACTGCACCCCCATCTTTATTGTATTTGATAGCATTGCTAACCAAATTCTTAACGATTTGTGTTAAGTAATTTTCTTTGGTAGTAACATTAAAGCTTACCGGTGTAGCATCAATAACTTCAACATTTTTATTGGCTGCAATTCGTGACATACTTGCAATTTCATTATCTAACCAGGTCTTTATCGCTATTTGAACATCGTCTTGTTCATCACCAACATCAGCAGTAGAAAAACGTGAAATTGATAATACATCTTCAACTAAATCAATCAAGCGTTTACTTTCGTTATTAATAATCATTAAGAATTGATTTAAAGTAGCCGGATCATCTTTAGCACCAGCTAGTAAAGTTTCTGCAAAACCATTAATAGCTGTAACAGGCGTCTTTAACTCATGCGAAGCATTTGAAACAAAATCAACTTGCATTTGTTCAAGTTGAACAACTTCTGTTAAATCATAAAGAATAATTACAATTTGAAAATGAGTTTGCGAAGTTTCATGATAAACCATCGTTACTTCTAGATGTTTAATCCCTTCATCAGTTTCAATTTGAATTGCTTTGCGTTGTTCTTCGTGTGTATCCATTATTTTTTCAAGTAATACCGTTAATGCGTAGTGATTCGTAATGATGCTATATAATGGTTCGCCAATAATTAAATTAACACCTAATAAATTATTAGCAGCCGCATTCATTATTTTTATTTTACGATGATGATTAACGACTAATACCCCAACTGGTAGATGTTGAATTAAAGTTGTCAATTCACCTTCACGGCGCCGTAACCAATATACTTTGTTACTTTCAAATGACTGAACGTTATTGATTGCATTAATCACGTCATAGTATGGATCGCCCTTATCCAATAATATATGACTAGGATTTTTTTCAGCTGCAATAGCTTCTAGCTTCTCTGTCATGATGTTCAGATATGATTGACGTTGCATAACAATCATGGCATACATGCCAATTTGAACACTAGTTAAAATAGTACTTGCAATAATTGCGGTCCAAGCAAAATTTAATTTTAGCATCGTGTCCAAAACTCGGACTAAAATCAATGCAATGCTAATATTAATGCTTAGCAAGACCACACTAATTAAAGTTATTCGTTGCCATACTTGCTTTTGCATTGATTAATCCTTCTTAACTACAAATTGATAGCCAAAACCACGAACAGTTTTTAAAATTTGGGGATTCTTTACATCAACTTCTAACTTTTCACGAAGGTGTGATATATGAATATCTACCATTCGTGTCTCACCAGCATAATCATAGCCCCATACACCACTTAGAATTTCTTCTCGACTAAGTACGCGATTTTTACGTTCAACTAAAAATAATAATAGCTCAAATTCCTTTGGCGTTAAGTTAATATCATTACCTTCAATTGTTACTGTTTTTCGATTTTTATCAATTTGTACACCAGAAAAACGTAATATTGCACCGTGTTCCTCATTATCATTTAGCATCGTCATTTCTTCATATCGCCGCATAACTGCTTTAATTCGTGCTAATACTTCACGTGGACTAAATGGTTTTGTAATATAATCATCGGCGCCAATTTCTAGTCCTAAGACTTTATCAAATTCATCACCTTTAGCCGTAATAATAATGATAGGTGTCTTAACTTTTTCTTGCCGCAATTTTTTAGTGACATCAATCCCATCCATTCCAGGTAACATCAAATCTAATAAAATAACATCATATTGATTTGTACGCCCGGCTTCAAAGGCTTGCAAACCATCGTTTACAACTTGCACATCGTAATTTGCTTGCTTTAAATTATATTCGAGCAATGTTGCAATTGCCGGTTCATCATCGACCACCAAAACTTTTCGCATTTTTAAATCCTCACAGATACATATTTACTATAAGTATACCAAACTAACAAAAAAGCGATACATCAACTGACGTATCGCTTTTGTAAATGTTTTGTAAACATAAGTTTATTCTGGATTTTGTAAACTCAATTTCCATTGTAAGTAAGCCATAATAAATGGATCAATATTGCCGTCCATCACCGCTTGTGGATTACTTGTTTCAAAATTTGTTCGATGATCTTTAACCATGCTATATGGATGGAATACATATGAACGGATTTGAGAACCCCAGCCATTTTCCATTTGTTCCCCCGCAATTGCAGCCCGTTCTTGTTCCTTTTTTTCCATTTCCAATTGATAAAGTTTTGATTTTAGCATTGCTAAGGCTGTATCTTTATTTTGAAATTGTGAACGTTGGGCTTGGGAAGCAACCACAATCCCAGTTGGAATATGTGTCAATCGTACGGCAGAACTAGTTTTATTAATATGTTGTCCACCAGCACCTGAAGCCCGAAAAACGTCCATTTTAATATCATCCCAACTAATATCAACTTCGACACTATCATCAATCTCAGGCATAACATCAATTGATACAAATGATGTATGCCGACGCCCAGCAGAATCAAATGGTGATATACGTACAAAGCGGTGAACCCCTTTTTCAGAACGTAGATAACCGTATGCATTATACCCTTTAATGGCTAAAGTTACAGAGGATACCCCAGCAACATCATCAGGTTGGTAATCCATAACTTCGACCTTAAAATCATGCTGTTCTGCCCAACGAGTGTACATTCGGAATAAATTTTGACCCCAATCAGCTGATTCGGTTCCCCCTGATCCTGGATGAATTTCCAAAATTGCATCATTAGCATCGTAAGGTTCGTTTAATAGTTGTGCCAAACGATAACTCTTAAGTCGTTCCTCTAATGTAGTAATTTCAGTATCCAATTCAGCTTGTAAATCATCATCTGGCATTTCTACTAATAATTCGATGGTCGTTGCAATATTATCAACACTATCACTCAAAACCATATATTCGTCACGGCGCTTTTTTAATTGATTAGTTTCATCAATAATCTTTTGTGCCGCTTGATTATCGTTCCAAAATTCGCTTTGGCTCATTTCATATTCATTTTCGGCAATTTGACCATCTAATGCATCCAAATCAAGCGAACCACCAAATTTAGTAACCTCTAGTTGCATACTTTCTAATTTTTTTCTTGCTTCACCTAATTCCATTAATAAATCTCCTCCTTTTATTAGGATATTTCTCAATTTTTATATAAAAATCGCATGATTCATAAATCGAATCATGCGATTTCCGTATTAATTACATTGTTAAGTTTTGACGAATTTCAGCTTTCATGAACAAACGCGTCACGTCATATTCAATATCTGCAATCATTTCCTCAAACATCCGGAAACCTTCTGATTGATACTCGACAAGTGGATTTAATTGTCCATATCCACGAAGTCCGATTCCTTGACGCAATTGATCCATTGCATCAATATGGTCTGTCCAATGACTATCTACAACTCGTAAAATAACCACACGTTCAAATTCAAGCATTTGTGATGGTTCGTAAAGCAACTTAGCTTTTTCATCGTAAATAACAAGGGCTTTTTGGTATAGAAAATCAACTAATTGTTCCTTACTCTTACCACCTAAATCATTCAAAGTAACTGATTCTTCAGGAACAATGACCGATGTAGCAAAATCAACAATTGCATCTAAATTCCATTCAGATTCTTTACCAAATGTGTGGGCATCAACGACTCGTTTAATAGTGCGCTTAACCATTGGTAATAACACGTTTTTTAAATCTTCTTTTTCATCAATAATTTGATTACGTTCACGGTATATAACCTCACGTTGTTCTCGCATAACATCGTCATATTGCAAGACATTTTTACGTGAATCATAGTTATTACCTTCAACTCGTTTTTGAGCTGATTCAACTGAACGTGTGATTAAGCGATTTTTAATCACCGCTTCATCATCTTCAAGATTCATGCGTTCCATAATTGCACGAATCTTTTCACCACCAAAGCGTTGCATTAAATCATCTTCAAGTGAGAGGAAAAATTGTGAATATCCCTTATCTCCTTGACGTCCTGAACGCCCCCGTAATTGGTTATCAATCCGTCGTGATTCATGTCGTTCAGTTCCAATAACTGCTAAACCACCAAGTTCAGATACACCAGGTCCCAACTTAATATCAGTTCCACGGCCAGCCATATTAGTAGCAATCGTTACAGCCCCACGTTGACCTGCATTTGCAATAATTTCAGCTTCTTTAGCGTGGTTTTTAGCATTCAACACATTATGTGGAATATTTTCATTATCAAGTAAATGCGCCAAGTATTCTGAAGTTTCCACAGCTACCGTCCCAATTAAGATTGGTTGCCCTTTACTGTGTAATTCTTTTACTAATTCAACAACAGCATCAAACTTGTTCTTTAATGATGGGTAAAGTAAATCTGGTTCATCAACCCGTGCAATTGGTCGGTTTGTAGGGATAGAAATAACTTCCATATTATAAATTTCACGGAATTCTTCACGCTCAGTTTGAGCAGTCCCTGTCATCCCTGACAATTTTTTGTACATCCGGAAGAAGTTTTGATAAGTAATATTAGCCATCGTTTTGTTTTCATCTTGAATTTCAACATGTTCCTTGGCTTCAATCGCTTGGTGTAACCCATCTGAGAAACGGCGGCCATCCATAATCCGACCAGTAAAACTATCAACAATCATAACTTCATCATCAGAAACCACATAATCTTTATCTTTTAACATGATGTAGTTAGCTCGTAAACTTTGATCCAAATGGTGAGTTAATGCGGTATTTTCAGCATCATATAAATTGTCTAAGTTAAAGAAATCTTCTGCCTTCTTAATTCCCGCATCCGTTAAAGTAATTGTTTTAGATTCTAAATCAACTTTGTAGTCTTCTTTAACTGTCAACGTTTTGACAAAGCGATCTGCGCGTTGGTATAGTGCTGTGGTACCTGACGATGGTCCTGAAATAATCAACGGTGTCCGAGCTTCATCAATTAAAATTGAGTCAACTTCATCGACAATTGCAAAGTTTAATGGCCGTTGCGAACGTTCTTCTGGATCAGTCACCATATTGTCACGTAAGTAATCAAAACCTAATTCTGAGTTAGTTGAGTACGTAATATCAGCTTGGTAGGCAACACGTTTTTCTTCTGGACTCATATCTGAAGCATTAACACCAACTGTTAAGCCCAGCCAATTGTAAACTTCACCCATTTCAGCGGCATCACGAGCTGACAAGTATTCATTAACCGTCACCACGTGTACCCCATCACCTGAAATTGCATTTAAATAAACTGCCATGGTTGCTGTTAATGTTTTACCTTCACCAGTCCGCATTTCGGCAATATTACCTTCATGTAACACCGTTGATCCCATAATTTGAACTCGGAATGGGAATAAACCAAGGACACGTTTATCTGCTTCCCGAATTGTCGCAAATGCTTCGGGTAATAATTTATCTAAAGATTCACCTTTTTTGTATCGTTCTTTATATTCAGTTGTTTTAGCTTTTAATTCTTCATCGCTTAATGCCGCCATGGCATCAGCGTAACTTTCAACTTTATCAGCAATTTTGCCGAGTCGTTTTAAATCACGGGTATCGCTTTCAATCCATGTGCGTAAAAAGTTAGCCATAAATCTAAATCCTTCTTTTCAATTCGATTTTCATTTTTAAATATTGATACTTAGTTAAAATACTCCAACCTATATATTATCAGAAATTATTCAATGATTAAAGAACTCACCATAAAAAACCAATTTTTATGTGTATTATAATACTTTCTTTACTATAAAATAACCAGAATGGTAGCGTAAAAAAGCAGCCATCTTAATTAATAAGGTGACTGCTTAAAATAAACATTATTATTTAACTAATTACGCTCAGCTTCAATCAAGCCATAACGTCCATCCGCGCGACGGTAAACAACATTTACTCGTTGATCTTCATCTTCAAAAATAAAAAATTCATGCCCAAGTAATTCCATTTGAAGAACAGCTTCTTCTGAATCCATTGGTTTTAATGAAATATGTTTATTGCGGACAATTTCTAAATTATCTTCTGATTCAACTTCCGCATCGACAATTTCACCAGTAAAGTCAACTCCTTTGTACCCCTTTTCGCGTGACTTACGATTAACCTTGGTCTTATGCTTACGGATTTGACGTTCCAATTTATCAACTACTAAATCAATAGCGGCATATAAATCGTCTCGGGTATCTTCAGCACGTAAAGTTAAGTATGGAAGTGGAATCGTTACTTCAACTTTAGCAGCCTTTTCTGGGTAAACGCCCACCTTCACATGTGCTAAAGAATCCGTTGTATTGTCTAATAGACGGTTTAATTTTTCTAAACGTTTTTCAACATATTCACGGATAGCATCTGTAACTTCAATGTTTACACCACGTACATCAATTTTTAACATAATAAAAATCCCCCTTCGACTTGAAAGATTAGCCTTTCAAGATTTTGGTGTTAGCAAATATATTGCATTTGCTTACCTTAATTGTAATTATAAACCATTTTTGCATTAAATGTAAACGAATTCACTTTATCGACATAAAGTATAACTAGCTATTTTATGGACGGTAAATGGTGCTAATAAATCAGCAGCCTGACGTATAGTTGTCCCGGTAGTATAAATATCATCAACAATCACTATTTTTTTATTTTTAAGTTCGTAAATTAGAGCTTGATTTAAGTAGAATGGTTGTTGACTAGTGACTCGCTGATAACGATTCCTTTGAGCTTGTTTCTGGTCAAAAGCAATTTCATTAACTGCTAATGCATCAACTATTGTTATCAAATTTGACTCCATTAATGCTGTTACCTGATTAAATCCTCGCTGGGTACTTTTTACAGGAATTGGTACGTAGATAACATCACCTGCTTCTTTTAAAAAGCTTGTAAATTGTGCTTTAAAAACTTGTGCTAGTTCAAAATCATATTGGTACTTGTAAGCTTGCATATACATTTTCATAGTTTTATCATAACGAAATAAAGCTCGATTAGTAATTGAGCGGTTGTTATTTGACCACCAAAGACAATCATTACATTGTTGATTATGCTCCTGATAGCGACTGCATTGTGGACAAAACGTATCACCAATATAAGAAAATTTACTGATACAATCGGTTCACAATAGAGGCCTTTTTAGTGCTTTAAAGCTTATAACTTCAACTAAAGTTAATTCTTTTGTTATAAAGTTGCTACAGAGTTTACAAATCATCTTTATCACCTTTGGTTGCTTGATAATTCAACCACTTTATTGTCATTTGAGCTACTAGAACTTGCCAACTAGGCGTACTCATAATCGCTAAGACCATCCCCGTTGGACGTGAAGTTTTTCGTCCGACTCGTCCGGCAATTTGAATTAAAGTCCGACTATTAAAATTGTGGTGATCAGCTCCTAAAATAATGACATCAATATCTGGTAGCGTTACTCCTCGTTCTAAGATGGTTGTAGTAACTAAATATTGAATTTCGCGATTACGCATTAATTGAACTTTATTCATTCTTTCAGGATCTTGCGCAAATACCCCTTCAAGCTTAACATCAGGAAATTGCTGATGAATGGCAGCTGTTACTGTGGTTACATCATGAATAGTTGGAACAAATACTAAGCATTGGTAGCCCTGATTATTTTGCTCAAAATAGCTTTTTAAACAGATTGGCAATTGCCTGTTTTTTATTAATATGCGCCATTTATTTACTACCTTTGTTTCAATCTTAGGCAATGGATAGCCATGGAAACGTGCCGGTAAATAACTTCGCTGCTTAAACGTCATTAAATGTTTTCTAGTCGGAGTTGCAGTCATTACAATTAAACGCCCTGTTAATTTTAAAGCTGTTTGTGGTGCATTTTTTAATAATTGATTACCTGCAAAAGGAAAAGAATCAACCTCGTCAATTATCAACAAGTCAAAAGCAGCTCGAAAATGTAATAATTGATGGGTTGTACAAATTACCAATTGCGTATATCGATAAGGTTCTTTATTTTGACCATATAAAACAGCTATTGGAATAGTCGGAAAAACTACTGTAATTCTGGGTACTAATTCTAAGATGACATCAATTCTTGGTGCAGCAATACAAATACGCTGGTTGCTTATTAAGGCTTGAGCAATTATAGGAAATAATATCTCCGTTTTTCCTGCACCAGTCACTGCCCACACTAAATGATTATGGGTATGTTTTTTTATTTCATTAACTACTCTTTGTTGTGACCTAGTTAGTACACCACCCCATTGCCAGTTTGAGAAGCTTGGAAACATATTGGGCTCTGGAATAGTTACTAACGTATCAGCAGTTGTAATTCGGCCAAATTTTAAGCATAATCCACAATATCGAATACCATTTGGTAATTGCCATTGTTGGTCTAGTGTATTAAAACAGCGTTGACAAACATTATCTTTAATTGCTGGCATCATTTCTAATGCTGGATAAGCGGTCACATCAATATTGTGCTTAATTATTAGCCGCCCATAAAAACTACTTATCTGCATTTTACTTACCCCTCTGTCCCTTGTTAGAATAGATACAGTAAATAATGTACGTAATTTTAAATCAAATGAAACAACAAGGAAGGTTAATATGCCGGAATATTTAACTATTAAGTCAGATTTTATCGATGAAACGGTTATTAAAAAATCTCGTTTTATCGCTAGTCTCAAACGAATTACATCCGAGTCAGATGCTTTAGACTTCATTGCTGCTAACAAGAAACTTCATAACAAGGCAAACCACAACTGCTATGCCTTTATACTAGGTTCCCAAGATCAAATTCAACGTGCTAGTGATGATGGTGAGCCCAGTGGTACTGCTGGAGTACCAATTTTAGAGGTACTTAAGCGAAATGAAATCCATGATGTTTGTGTTATCGTCACGCGTTACTTTGGTGGTATTAAACTTGGGGCTGGTGGTTTAATTCGTGCTTATGCTGGTAGTGCGGCTAATGCTATTGAAGCTGTCGGTTTGATTGAACGCTTATTAATGCGAACCATCACACTCACAATTCAATATAATCAACTTGATACTCTTAATCACTGGCTACAACAACATAATTATCCAACACCAACTATTGAATATGGTGCTGATGTTCAAGTAACATTACCAATCCAAATCGATGATTGCGTTAATTTCGAAAATAATATTACTGAATTATTAAGTGGTAAAGTTACGTTTGAGCTAGGCGAAGAAAGTTTCCAAGAAATTGATTATATCCGTAGTTAAAAATGAACTGTTAATAAAAGTTGAGCGATATTGTTAACATACTAAAAATCCCAGGAAAAGTTTATCTTTCCTGGGATTTTTAATATATTCTATTTTAATAATTAACTATTACTTGATTGCACCTGATGCATCACGAGTAACTTTCATGTCTGAAATTGGTAAGTAACCAAGCTTCTTCACAAGACCATTTTGGATAGCTGGTGAAACCATGTACTTCAAGAAAGCTGCAGTAGCTCCTTTAGCTTCACCCTTAGTGTACATGTGTTCGTAACCCCAGATTTTCCAAGCATTTGTTGTTACATTGGCATCAGTTGGCTTAACATTATCAATTGATACAGCTTGCAAGTTAGCACCTGTAAGATATGAAAAGGCTAAGTATGAAATTGCACCTGGTGTAGTAGATACAATCTTTTGCACTGTACCATTGGCATCTTGTTCTTGAGATGCTTTAGGCTTGGCACCTTTTAAACCAAATTGTTCAAAAGTTACACGAGTACCTGAACCAGCAGCACGGTTAACAAGAACGATTTTTTCGTCAGCCCCACCAACTTGCTTCCAGTTTGTAACCTTACCAGTAAAAATATCAATCAATTGTTTTTGTGATAAGTTATTAACTTTAGTATCTTTGTTAACTACTGGTGCCATACCAACTACAGCAACTTTGTGATCAACTAATTTACTTGCATCAATACTCTTACCTTGTTCAGCAAAAATATCAGAATCACCAATTTGGACAGATCCTGCTGCAACTTGTGAAAGGCCAGCACCTGAACCACCACCTTGAACTTCAACAGAAGCTTTTGGATTGTCATTTTGGAATTGTGCACCAGCTTGTTCAGCCAATGGTTGAAGTGCAGTAGAACCAACAGCAAGTACTTTGCCGCTAACTTCGCTTGAGTTTGCACCTGATTTAGCTGAGTCCTTTGAACCGGTGTTACCACATGCAGCTAACATAAATGCTGCTACTGCTACTGTGGCACCCAATGTGACGATTTTCTTCATAATATTCATACTCCTTTAGCACCATTGTGCAAAATATAATTGATAGCATACTTTAGTAAGCAAGTAGGACTAATTAACTTAATGATAAGTTACGAACGAATAATTACTGATATAGCAGTAGGCTTAAGTTTGTCGCACTTGATTACATAATTAAATATATCGTAATAATGTAAACTTATTCCACACTTTAAAGTATCGATATTGTAACGTTTTGTAAATATATCTTTACAAACTAAAAAGCACATGCCTTTATTTCAGACATTTGCTTTTTATTACGTATAGACTTTTACATTAATTGTAAGGTTATGCTAAGGCTCCCATTGGATCCCATGGTTGTAATTCCGTTGGTTTTTCATTATATGCTTTTAGTAACTTAGCAGGTAGAAATTCTTTTTTTATTACCACTTGGTAACAATATTCACTCATCCAGTCATCAGACATCGTGAAATAACCTTTGTTCCCAATTTTATCACCCCATGAGTTTTCAACCTTCCATTTAGTTGGTTTTCCATCAACTAAATCAACTCCAGTTAAGACCATTGCATGCGTCATTAAACTTTGACCGTAATCTAATCTTTCTGCTTTAGTCATTGAGAGATCGATATCAAACAATTCATCTTCGCGATGTACTCCTGTAGCCATTAAACCATTTTCACGTTCAGTTTGTGGCCCCATATCAACTCCAAACCAAACTGATTGACCAGCTTCAAGTTGTTTTATTGCCAATTCCTTAAAGGTCTGGATTTCAACATTCAAATGCTTAACTTCACGACCTCCTACGACATTCCCCAACATTTCAACTGAATAAGTATGGTTAAATGGCTTATCTTCCGTTGGCGCATTAATGATTGATACATATTCATCTAAATCCCAGCCAATGTATTTGTCATAGAAACTTTGTGGGGTTAAATTTTGATCTAAGTGATATTCTTTATTATCATCACGATATTCAAAATCAAATTTTACAGGAGGTTCACCTAAAGTTAAGCTTAAGAAGCGATAAATTTCTTGTAGCATCTCTACTTTAGTAGCTTCGATTTCACTAGTATTAGCACCTGCATTAACTAATTTACGTAGTACAACGGCGTCCTTACGTAACTTTAAATTGAGGGTAATATTTAATTCACGAGATGCTGAGGATGCTTGAGCTTCAGGGTAAACACTTTGTGGTACCACTCCATACTTTTGAATAAGTGCCACAATCATATCCCATTGTCCACCATCTTGTTGTGGTGTTTGTAGAAGAAAATTCACTTTCCGTGAAGATAATGCTTTGTCAGCAGTTTTAATAATATTTTCGTAAAAATAATTAGCTTTTTCAAACTTGTCCCAGAAAAATGTATAATTTTGTGAAAGTTCAAACCCATCTGGTAATTGAAATAAATCTTTAACTTCATGACGCATCGTATTAAGCGCTGCAAACATCCAACAACGACCAGATTGTTTTTGATTAGCGACCTTTCCAGTATCTAAGTCAATCGAAAAAATTGGAGTGTTATCGATTATTGTTTGTGAATCTTGTGCACTCGCATAAATTCCATTTTTAGTCACTGCACGGCGAATAACAGCTGTGCTAGGCCGTTGTTGTAAGTCTGTACGATATTTTTTTATTTGTTCAGTTGAAATTGCTTTTGTCATTTTTAGTCCTCCAAGAAAAGTCATAACCTTATCATACGCTATTTATTAAAAAAAGTTAATCACATTTTAATTCAAAAGACATTTTAAATAAATAAAAAGCCTGGGAATCCAGGCTTTTTATTTAAAATTGGCTTTGTGCCATCATTTTTTGGATTGAGATAGAAATCTTATCCATCTCATTTTCTTGAACCTCACCAGATGCATTAAATGCTTCTAAATCAACACTTTGATTCTCAACATTCAGTGAGTTTGTCATTTGGCGACATGCTGCTGCATAATTAGCATAATGCTTTTTCAAGTTTACATACATCCCCATCATCTTAATCGGTGCTGTCACACTTGCTAAGCGAGTAACATTAGCTTCATATACTTCTGTTGCGTCATTAAATTCTGCTGCGATTTCTTGAAAAACTGATTTATCCATATTTGCAAGCTCATTAGCTTGTAGAGCGTCATCTAACTTTTCAAAGAAAGGCGCAACATTTTGACCAGTTTGTTCAGTTTGTTCAACTACTGATTGTAATGTAATTGCGAATTGCTGAATTGATGCATTTGATTTTTTAGCCATTTTCTGACTCCTATTATCTATAAATATTTATCCGTTAATTAAAGACGGTCTTGATATATTATACATTAAATTATATCTAATGCGGGCTCTAAACCATAACTGTTCAGTCCAATTAAATTTTATTTGCAAAATGGCGTTGGCCAAATTTAACTATTTCGACAATTGCAACCATTAAGAATGCAGCAACAAGAATTGTCGCCCATTGAATTGTATCAAGTGGTGTAACATGAAATAATCCGTTTAAGCCGGGAATGAATACTGTTGCACTAAGTAAAATCCCAGCAATCAAAATTGACCAATTGAAGAATTTATTCTTAAATACACCAATTGTAAAAATTGATTGATAAACTGATTTAGTTGAAAAGGCATGTACTAATTGCAGTAATCCTAAAGTTACATATGCCATTGTCAATGCATCTGCATGGGCTAACGCATCATTAGCGTGAATTGGGAACGTAATTGCAATCCAGTAAACACCCAAAGTTAAGATTCCTTCTAAAAAGCCTTGATATACAATTGCTCCTTGAACTCCATTAGATAAAAAGTTCGCTAAGCGGCCACGTGGTTGCCGGTGCATCACTTGCTTTTCAGCTGGTTCAACTCCTAATGCAATTGCTGGTAAAGTATCAGTTACTAAGTTAATCCACAAAATATGAACTGGGGCCAAAATACTCCAACCCATTAAGGTCATAATAAATAACGTTAAAACTTCCCCTAAATTAGCTGATAAAAGATATTGAATTGCTTTTTGAATATTAGCAAATACTTTTCGCCCTTCTTTAACTGCCGAGATAATAGTTGCAAAGTTATCATCTGCTAATACCATATCAGCAGCCCCCTTTGAAACTTCCGTCCCCGTAATTCCCATCGCAATTCCAATGTCAGCATTCTTCAATGCCGGTGCATCATTGACCCCATCTCCAGTCATGGCCACGACTTTACCTTTAGCCTGCCATGCTTTAACAATTCGGACTTTATGTTCTGGTGCTACCCGTGCATAAACAACATACTGCTCAACTTTTTGCATAAACGTTGCTTCATCAAGTTGATCCAATTGAGCTCCGGTAATGATAGCATCATGATCATCAGCTGTTAAAATACCTAACCGCATAGCAATTGCTGCTGCTGTATCTCGATGATCCCCGGTAATCATTAATGGTTTTATCCCAGCTGCTTTAGCATCCGCAACAGCTGCTTTAACTTCTGGCCGTTCTGGGTCAATCATCCCAACCAACCCAACAAATATTAAGTCATTTTCGACTGCTTGTGATGTTAATTCTGCCGGAATCACAGGACTTTTTTGGTAAGCAAATGCCAATACCCGTAATGCTTGTGTCGCTAACAAATGATTTTGCTCTAAAATATTATTCTTAATTTCATGTGTTAATGGTACTACATGCCCATCAATTAAAATCTGAGTAACTCGGTCTAATAATTGATCAGGAGCTCCTTTAACCGTAATCAAATATTCATCATTAAATTCGTTAACCGTTGTCATTAATTTACGTTCAGAATCAAATGGTATTTCAGCTACTCGTTTATGTTGTTCAAATAATTGAGTAAGATTACGTGTGTGCTTTTGATTAAAGCTAATCAAGGCTGTTTCAGTCGGATCACCAACCAATTGATTATCGATTAGTTTGGTATCATTATTTAATGCCATTACATCAGCTAACATTTGTGCATCAACATTTAACGGACTTTGACTATCAAAAATTTTATTTGTAACATAATATTTTTCGATTGTCATTTTATTTTGAGTTAACGTCCCTGTTTTATCAGAACCAATAACTTCAGTTGCACCTAATGTTTCAACAGCTGGCAATTTACGAATTAATGCTTGTTGCTTAGCCATCCGGGTTGTCCCTAATGCTAAAGTAATTGTTACGATTGCTGGAAGTCCTTCTGGAATGGCAGCGACAGCTAATGCAATTGCTACTAGTAGCATATCAATCCAAGTATGTTGGTGGTTAAGCATACCGACAATAAAAACTACTACGGCAATAATTAAAATTAACCATGTTAATGTTTTACCCAAATGACGTAAATTAGCTTGTAATGGTGTTTCATTAACCTTGGCTTGCGTTAGCATTGTAGCAATTTGTCCAACTTCAGTTGTCATTCCGATGCCGATTACAATTCCTTGACCACGTCCATATGTTACATTACTATTCATAAATGCTAAATTAGTACGATCTCCTAATGGTAAATCATCACTTGTTAGTGCATTAATATCCTTTTCAACTGGAATTGACTCACCTGTTAACATTGCTTCATCAATTCGAAGTGAGGCTGATTGAATTAGTCGTAAATCAGCAGGAACAATATCACCTGCTTCAAGTAATACAATATCACCTGGTACTAGTTCACTAGCCGGTACTAAATGCGTTTTTCCTTCTCGAATAACATGTGCTTGTGGCGCAGACATTGTTTTTAATGCTGTAATAGCTTGCTCAGCTTTGGCTTCTTGAAAGACCCCAAAAATCGCATTTAATACTACCACTAATAAAATAATTAATGTATCGACCCCTTCGCCAGCAAAAGCAGCCACCAGAGCAGCAACTAACAAGACAATAATCATTAAATCTTTGAACTGACCAATAAACTTTTGTATTAAAGTAGTATTTTTTTGCTCACTTAAGGTATTGATACCGTATTTTGCTTGTCTGTGCTTTACCTCATCTGTTGTTAGACCACTAGTTATATCAACTTGATATTCGCGTGCAACTTCAGTTGGTGATTGTTGATAATTTTTTAATTCCATCTTGCTATCCCCTTTAATTTTAATCATTACGCAAAAAACGCGTAGCTGTCAATTAACAGTTACGCGTTTTGAGTTTACGAGTTAATATTTGAAATCTTAACTCACTTATGCGCAATCATGCCAACATAAATGAGTCTCACCAATTAAGAATATTGCCGGAATTGCTTCTTGCTGACGACAACATCACATACTAATATGCAGGTTACTCCCTCATATATTTAAATTGTTAGGTTAAGTATACCTTACTTAATAAAAAATTAACACCTTAATACTTAATTAATCCTTTTTATACCAATTATCAAATACTGAAATTGGTAATTGTCGCTTATGCTCTGTTTTAGTGTACCATTTTTCAATAATAGTAGCTGTAGCATCAACAATTTCACGTCCTTCAAGATAGTCATCAATATCATCGTATGTTACACCTAATGCAACCTCATCTGGTAAGGCTGGTCGATCTTCTTCTAGATCAGCAGTTGGTACTTTCAAATATAAGTGTTCAGGAGCACCTAATACCGCAAGCATTGCCTTACCTTGGCGTTTGTTTAAGCGATAAAGTGGTGTAATATCGGCTGCACCATCGCCAAATTTAGTGTAAAACCCAGTAATTGCTTCCGCAGCGTGATCAGTTCCAATAACTGCACCATTAGTTGCTCCTGCGATTGCAAATTGAGCAATCATTCGTTGGCGAGCTTTAATATTTCCTTTATTGTAATCAGTTATCTCAATATTATCATTAGTTTGAAGTGCTGCTACCATTGTATCAGTGGCTTCTTTAATATTAATACGAACTGATCGATCAGCATTTTGAAAAGCAATTGCATCCATTGCATCACTTTCATCAGCTTGCTCACCATAAGGTAATCTGACTGCAATGAATTGGTAGGTTTGATCACCTGTCTCTTCACGTAACTCACTAATCGCCATTTGGGCTAATTTACCAGCGAGAGTAGAATCTTGCCCACCACTAATTCCTAGAACCAATGTTTTTAGAAATGGATTTGCGATTAAATAATCTTTTAAAAACTCAACACTTCGTCGAATTTCAGCATGGGGATCAATCTTAGGTTGTACTCCTAATTTTTCAATAATTTCAGCTTGTAATGCGCGCATGTTAAACTTCCTCTTCTAACTTAATTTCTAATGCATTAACATAGTTACGTACGTCATGAATCATGTTCATTTTATGATCATACGCTCGTTGTGATAAATCAACTGGATAGTCTTGAGGATTTAAATCACGACGATATTCTTCCCATAAACTTTCTAAGCTTTTTGCAGAATATGCTTTGATTTCTTCAAGAGTTGGTTGGTCATAAACTAATTTACCGTCTCTAAAGATTTCAACTAAAATTGGTCGTGCGTTAAAATCAACAACTTCTTTTGAAATATAAGTATAGTTAGGATGAAACATGTGCAATGATTTTTCATGTTGTGGATCTTCATCCCATAATGCAATGTAGTCCCCTTCAGACTTACCATCTGTATTACGACGAATACGCCAAACTTGCTTCTTACCTGGTGTTGAGACCTTTTCAGCATTATTTGATAATTTAATTGTGTCAACCATTTGACCATGTTGATCTTCAATTGAAACCATCTTATAAACCGCTCCTAAAGCCGGCTGGTCATATGCTGTAATTAGTTTAGTACCAACACCCCAAACATCAATTTTGGCATGTTGCATTTTTAGGTTCATAATTGTTTTTTCATCCAAGTCATTTGATGCAAAAATCTTAGCATCTGGAAAGCCAGCTTTATCTAACTGTTTTCGAACTTGTTTAGAAATATATGCCATATCGCCTGAATCGATACGGACACCTATAAAATTGATTTTATCACCCATTTCCTTAGCAACTTTAATAGCTGTTAAGATCCCTGACTTTAATGTGTCGTACGTATCAAGTAAGAACACTACATCTTTATGCGTTTGTGCATAGGCTTTAAATGCTTCATAATCATTCCGATATGTTTGAACTAATGAGTGTGCGTGTGTCCCAGCAATTGGAATACCAAATAATTTACCAGCTCGAACATTACTAGTAGCATCAAAACCACCAATATAGGCTGCTCGAGTTCCCCATAATGCAGCACTCATTTCTTGTGCTCGGCGCGTACCAAATTCCATAATGCCATCATCTTGTACAATCGAGCGAATCCGGGCTGCTTTAGTCGCAATTAAAGTTTGATAATTAATAATATTTAATAAAGCGGTTTCTACTAATTGTGCATCAGCTAGGCATGCTTCCACTTGAAGCAGTGGCTCGTTACCAAACATCACTTCACCTTCACGGGCTGACCGAACCGTTCCTGTAAAACGCCAAGCTTTTAAATATGCCAAAAATTCCGGACTATAACTACCTAGTGAGGCCAAGTATTCAAGATCACTATCGCTGAAATGTAAATTTTCAAGGAAATTAATAATCCGTTCAAGGCCGGCAAAAATTGCGTATCCGTTCTCAAATGGTAGCTTACGGAAAAAAACTTCAAATACAGCTTTTCGATTTTGAATTCCTTGTGACCAATAAGTCTGCACCATATTAATTTGATAGGCATCCGTATGCAACATTAAACTGTCGTCAGGATATTTATATTCCATTGTATTGTCCTCTTCGTCTGCAATGATTTAACTATAATTATACCACTTGCCTTCTGCATTTAATGGAAATAATCCCCAAATGTAAATAATCTTTTATTTTCCCAGCATTTGCATTACAATGAAGATTTGCTCTTTTATCACTTATCTACACATACAAAGGAAATATCTATGCATACGCAAAATCGTATACACCCCACTCAATCATTACGCATCGCTGTCACACTTTCTATGCTTGGTGGCTATTTAGATGCATTTTGTTATCTAAACTTTAATGGCCATTTTGCAAGTTTACAATCTGGTAATATTATTTTACTTACCCTTAACCTATTTAAACATCATTATGGATATGCGGCATCTTTTTTAATTCCACTATTAACATTTATCCTTGGTGCAGGTTGTAATTATATTTGTCGGCATCTTTTTGCAGAACATAAAACATATGTCTGGCAAGAAATTAGTCTTATCATCGAATTGATTGGTTTCTTTATCTGTGCTCTCTTTGCCCCACAACTAAATGAACACGCCTTAATCGGTATTATGGCTTTCTTTGCCGCAATTCAAGCAGACACACTTAATTCTGTTCACGGTATGACATATGCATCAATCATGAGTACTAATAACCTAAAAACTCTTGGCTCAAGTATTGGTGAGTTCTTACTTACTCGTAAAATTCAAGCTTTACGTCATGCTATTAATTTCTTTACCATCATTTTTGCATTTTTTATCGGGGCCGTGTTTGCCAACATTGGTACTCAGCACTTTGGTATTCATGCTTTGTTTGGTTTATGTATCTTTTTGATATTAGCGTTAATCATTCTGCGACATCATCTTTTTAATCATACTGTTACTTCACAATGATAACTAATACGGCAAAAATCAGCCAATATTGAGAATATACTAGCAAAAATCCCAGGGAAAAATTATTTTTCCCTGGGATTTTTAAATGCGTTTTAGCTATAAATTAATGTTAAAGAATAGTTATGATATAGCTTTCTTTTATTTATATAGTCGTTGTTTAACTTTCAATAATGGTATTGCAATTATTGGGACAATAATGATTCCGGCGATAATTTCAAAAATTCCATTAAAACCAACTACGATTGATAAAAACCAACCCAGAAAATGTTGACTTTGGCCAAGATTAATAAATTGATGCCAATCAATATGGAAAAAGGTAAATCCAATCCACGTAAATAAGGTTACTATTGCAGTATTAACCAACGCCGCTAAAGCTCCAGCTAAACCAAGTTGCCAAACTCTCACATTAGTCGCAGTTGTTGTCGGTCTAACAACTAGATTAACAACAACGGCAACTAAGACACTTGCTCCAATTGCAGTAAATGGATTCATAAAAATTAATGACCCAACAGAAAAAGGTGTTGTAAATGCTTGCCAAATACGAATTAAACCCCAAAATAGTCCTAAAATCAAACCTGAACGAAGTCCTAAAAAGATCGTTCCTAGTGCAACTGTAAATTGGATAATCGTTACTGAAGCACCCACGATAACAGCGCCTAAGGGAATATATCCTAAAAATGGGATTAAAACTTGTACTAAAATAATTGCCATGAAAATTGCGGTTAATATTAATTGCCGAATATTTTTCATTATCGCCTCCGTTTAACTTTATCTGAAGATATATACTTAACTTGACTTATTACAGCCATTTATCGCTATAATAAGGAAAGACACAAATTATTATAACTTATCTAACTACGGAAAGGAAATTGCTTATGTCTCAACTTCTTGCTACTTTTTGTGCACTACCTGATGATGTCTTAACAGAACTTAAAAATAATGATACTAATGTTGTCGCTTTTAATGATCTTACACCCGAGGACTACGCAAATGTAACGATTATGCTAGGTTGGGATGCTAAAATTGGGAATGCCATTTTAAATGCACCATCATCCAAATTACAATGGATTCAAACCCATAGTGCGGGAGTTGATTACCTACCTTATGATAAAATACTTGCCAAAAATATTACGGTTACTAATGCCAGTGGTGTGCATGCAGAACAAATATCACAATCAGTAATTGGAGATATTTTGTACTTTTCGCGTGGCTTAAACGTTCATACTACTAATACTGCCAATAAAGTATGGGATGATCAAACCGGTAATACATATGTCTTAAGTGACTTTAAGGTTTTGATTCTAGGCACTGGTAGTATTGGTGTCGAACTTGCTAAGAATTTACACGCTCTTCATGTAACTGTTAGTGGTATTAATCATAGCGGTCGAGCGATTGATGGCTTTGATAAAACTTATGCAATCGCTGATTACGCTAATGCTGTTAAAGAAGCTGACATTATTGTTAATATCTTGCCTGGTACTGAAGAAACTCGTAATTTCTTTAATAGTGAGTTCTTTAAGCACATTGATAATTTATTTATGTTCATCAATGTTGGCCGTGGCTTTTCTGTTGAAAATACTGCATTGGTTCAAGCCGTTAATGATAAAAAAATTCGTTATGTAGCATTAGACGTTACCAATCCAGAACCATTGCCTAAAGATAATATTTTATGGAGTATTCCTGAAGTATTAATTACTAGTCATACTACTGGTCAATCATATGATTATAATTTACGTTTAGTCCGTATTTTCCAACAAAATTTACCTAGTTACTTCAAAGATGGTTCATTCATCCGTAATGTCGTTAATTTAAATAAAGGTTATTAGGGACCAATATTAGCAATTTACGTTACTAAAAAAGGCCACTTATTCTAAAAAATCACATTAAATATGCCCCCGGAAGAAAATTACCTTCCGGGGGCATATTGTTATATTGGATATCTTATTGATGTGTAAAGCTCATGTAGTAGCAAATCACCATTAGATATTTTATTTATAATGAATGCCGAACTTTTGAGTTACGTGAGCCATACAACGCATACCAAGCTAACCCGATAACCTGCCAAACTACAAATACTTTCCAAGTAATTAATTCAAGTTGTAACATCAAAAATACACACATTACAAATGATAAAATAGGTATTACCGGATAAAATGGTACTTTAAATCCCGTTCGATTATCTTTAAATTGTGGATCACGACGTAAAAATACTATTCCAAGTGATACTAATGCAAACGCAAATAATGTCCCGATATTCACTAGTTCTGCAATTGTTTGTAGCGGAACAATTCCACCAATCAACGCAGCTAATACTCCAAAAATAATTGTACTTGTAACTGGAATTTTTGAGCGCTCTGAAATTTTACTAAATGTTTTAGGCAATAAACCATCACGTGCAATTGCAAATAATAATCGATTACCACCAAATGACATAACCATTAAAACTGTGGTCATTCCAACAACTGCTCCAAGTGATACAATTCCTGCAACCCAGTTTTGATTAATCAACGTTAATGCATAGGCTACCGGATCACCTTGATGAGCAGGATTGGCTAATTCCTTATAATTTACAATCCCGACTAACACGGCTGATAAAGTCATGTAAAGGATTGACGCAACCCCAAGCGAACCAATAATTCCAATTGGCATGTCTCGTTTTGGGTTTTTAACTTCTTCTGATGCTGTTGAAACAGCATCAAAACCGATATAAGCATAAAAAGCAGTTGCTGCTCCAGCAATAATTCCACCAAAGCCGTAATGATGGATACCAGCTGCATCAGTAAATCCTTTAGGAATAAATGGCACAAAGTTACCTGACTTAATAAAAAATGCTCCAACTCCAATAAATAATAAAATTACAGCAATTTTAATAATTACCATAATTTCATTTACCCGCGTTGATTCTCGCACCCCACTAATTAATAATGCTGTAACCAACAAAACAATAATAATTGCAATAATATCAATTCCCTTACCATTGGCATGTTGAAGATATACTGGTAAATTTATTCCAAAACCACCTAATAAATTCTGAAAATACGCTGACCAAGAACCCGCAACTGAAGATACAGCAAACAGATACTCAGAAACTAATGACCAACCTAAAATCCAAGCAATAATTTCACCAAAAACAGAATATGCATATGTATATGCACTCCCTGCGAGCGGAATAGTTGATGTAAATTCAGCATAACAAAGTGCTGCTAATGTACATACAATAGCTGCAAGTAAAAATGAAAGCATAACTGCCGGACCGGCATACTTCCCAGCGATAATCCCAGGAGTTATAAAAATACCAGCACCAACAATCGCTCCAACCCCCATCGTTGTCAATCCAAATGCACTTAATGATCTTTCAAGCACAGGTTGTTTAGCAAGATCGGATGCAACATCTTTCTTTTTAAAGATACTCATATGATTCGATGCCATAAAAATTACCTTCTTTCTATATGATTATTAGATAATACACATTTTTTCATAAAAACGAAAGCTTTTTTCATAAAAAAATATCAATTTATAAATGATAACAAAAAAAGTACAATGATTATATACAATTTAATTCTAAAAAATAATTAATTCCAAATATATGATCAATTTATCAATCCAAATAAAAATAGATATTTACAAATAAAAAGTCGCCTACTCAAAACTTAAGCAGACGACTTATCTATGGTTTTACATACATAGGCATGCAAAATTTTTCCAATTTTTAATTTTAATTTTAATCTATAAATTCTCATTTAAAAATTAAATTCATTAATCATTTAGTGTTTGAAACCGTGGATCCATCACATCTAACCCATATTGATTTTCTAAATCATTAATAATTGTGCGTACTTCATCAGTTGAATTAGCTTCCATTAACTTTTCGCGTAATTCATGGGCGTTACGTAAGCCCCGCACATAAATCTTAAAGAACCGACGTAAAGCAACAAATTTACGTGAACCAAATCGATTGTAGAAATCATCAAACAAATCTAATTGGAAGCGTAATAAATCAAACGTTTCTTTTAATGTATGATCTTTTGGTTCTAATTCAAAACAGAATGGATTTGTAAAAATTCCCCGACCAATCATGAAACCGTCGACACCTGGGTGTTGCTTACCTAGTTCCATTGCATGGCTGGCATTTTCAATATCCCCATTAATTTGTAATAACGTATTGGGGGCAATTTCATCACGCATCTTCACGATTTCATCAATTAATTCATAGTGGGCTGGTACGCGTGACATTTCTTGCCGTGTCCGTAAGTGGACGGTCAATAATGGTAAGTCTTGCTTTAACAAGAACGGTAACCATGTGTACATCTCTTCAATTTTTGCAAAACCAATCCGGGTCTTAACACTAACTGGGACCCCGGCTTTACGAGCCGCCGCAATAATTGCTTCAGCAGCTTCTGGGTGGCGAATTAAATCACTACCCCCACCGTTTTTAACGACTGTGCCATCTGGGCAACCCATGTTAAGGTCAATGGCTTTGTAGCCCATCGCAACAACTTCAGGTACCGTCTTTTCAAAATCTTCTGGCTTATCACCCCATAGTTGCGCCACTGGGAAAGCTTCCGCTGGGTCAACATATAAACGCCCTTGCACGGAAAACTTCGCTTGGGGATGAGTTATTGAACGTGCATGCGTGAATTCAGTAAAGAATACATCAGGGGCACATGCTTTAGCTACCACTTGCCGAAATACGGTATCCGTAACGGCTTCCATGGGTGCTAAAGTTAAAAAAGGTCGTTTGTTGCCATTTGCATCTTTTGCATTGGCAGCAACTTCATTCCAAAAATTTGTCGTCTTCTCTGTCATTTTAACTACTCCTTAAATCAACATCGCGACCCATTTCAATGCTTCCTGGCTGTTAAAGACACCAAATAGTAGCCGCCAAATTTTTAATAATACACTAAATAATAAGTATGCGACTTTTTACATCAATTAGCAAGTCTTTAACTTAACCAATAAAAATTAAGCCTAAAATCATTCCAATAATAAACAAAGCCATTAAAATAACCGTGTTTTTAATCGTTAACAAGAATGAACCGCGCTTCGTCCGATCATGCCAGAAAAACTTAAAGTGCTTAATAATCACTGGAATAGCAATAATCGTAATTAACACCGTCCATGGTAAAATGCCCATTACAACCGCAGCAATTAAACTCGCATAACCTAATACATATAAAATTAAATATAAAATCAAACCCTTTGTTTGGCCTAAGTAAAAGGCTAACGTGTGGCGATCTTCTTTAATATCTTCTGGTAAGTCACCGATATTATTAGCCAACATAATATTAGCAATACTAAAGACTCCTAAACCTGAAGCTAAGAAGACTTGACCAGCTAAACGCCAATCAACATGGCTTGGGTTGTTCAATAAGACCACCAACAAGACAATGATGTATCCCATCGTAAGTCCTGAGGCTAATTCACCAAACGGAGTACGAGAAATTGGTTTTGGTCCAGCTGAATAGAAAAAAGCTACGGCATAACTAATTAAGCTAAGTAATGGCCATAACCAGCCACCAACACGAGCCCAAGTAGCAAATCCAAGCACCGTTGCGACGATAACTAAAATTGATAAGACAGTAATAACTTGTTTTTTAGTCACGCCTTCTCGACCAATAACATCATTAATACCTGCTTTAAATGTTTCATGCTTAGCATTAGTAAAATCTTGGAAATTATCCCAAACATTCGCAGCTAAATGAAATGAAACGGCGGCAATAAAAAACATTATAATTGATAACCAATCAATTGCTAACCCAGCATACGCTGAATATAATAAACCAACTAAAAATGGTAGCACACTGGCAATACCAGATTTAATTTCAACTAAATCAAGTAAAACTTTTTTTTGCATTTCTATCTCCTTTTATTAATAATAATTGCTAATAAAAAGGTCGATCCATTACTGGATCGACCTTTTTATCTTAATATATCGGTACTACTAAGCAGTCGATACACCAAGAAATTCCAAAATGAAAATTTTTGAAAAAACAAAAATTAACGTTTTGAGAATTGTGAAGCCTTACGGGCTTTCTTAAGACCTGGTTTCTTACGTTCCTTGATACGTGCATCACGAGTCAAGAGACCGGCACGCTTCAATGGACCACGGAAATCTGGATCAACTGTAAGTAATGCACGAGCAATACCGTGACGAGTTGCACCAGCTTGACCTGAGAAACCACCACCGTTTACGTTTACAAGAACATCGTAGTTACCTGAAGTTTCAGTTACTGCAAAAGGTTGCATAACAACTTCACGTAAGTTAGCGAATGGAACGTATTCAGTAATGTCTTTACCATTCATAGTTACTTTACCGTTACCTGGTACCAAACGTACACGAGCAACTGAATTTTTACGACGACCTGTGCCGCTGTATTGAACTGTAGCCATTTCCATTCTCCTCCTTAGATTAAGTTAGTGATATCTAAAACTTCTGGTTGTTGTGCTGAGTGGTTGTGGTTCGCATCAGCATAAACGTGAAGCTTCAAACCTTGCTTACGGCCCAATGAACCCTTTGGAAGCATACCCTTAACTGATAATTCAATTAAGCGTTCTGGGTTGTTTGAGCGCAAGTCACCAGCTTGACGTGACTTCAATCCACCTGGGTGGTTTGAGTGGTGGTAGTAAATCTTATCAGTAGCTTTCTTACCAGTCAATTTAACTGCAGAAGCATTGATAACGATCACGTTATCACCTGTGTCAACGTTAGGTGTGAATGTTGGCTTGTTCTTACCACGTAAAATTGAAGCTACAACTGATGAAAGACGACCTAATGAAATGTCAGTAGCATCAACAATGTACCATTTGCGTTCAATTTCGCCTGGTTTTGCCATAAATGTAGTGCGCATGGAAAATTCCTCCGTTTTTGTCTGTTTACAATCAATTTTTCAAATCTTACCGGGACTTTTAAAATGTGGATGGTAAACAATACCGTCCTTAATATTACTGGTAAGTATAGGTAAAGTCAATTAAAATGTGTGCAATTTTCGCAAAAATTTAACTTTATTATTTATCTGATTGATCGTAAAAAACTTTTTCTAAATATAAGCCATGAGCTGGTGCTGTTAATGGTGCCTCTAGCCGATTTTTGACTTCAAAAAGACGTAAAATATCATGAACCGGGCGTTTTTTAGTCCCGATTTCTAATAAAACTGCTGTCATAATTCGCACTTGATTATATAAAAAACCATTACCATTGAAAACAAAATGAATCTCGTTTAATTCTGGATATTCAATCAGTTGGACATCATAGATTTCGCGTACAAAATCTTTGGTTGAATTGCCAGCTGCCGCAAAACTCGTAAAATCATGTATGCCAATTAAATCCTTCATGGCAGTCTTAATTAATTCCAAATCTAAATTATACTTAAAATTGTAAGTATAGCGACGTTTAAATGGATCAACAAACTCGTTGCGGGCAATTTTATAGCGATATTGCTTGCCATGCGTATTAAAGCGACTGTGAAAGTCATCGTCAACCTGTTCGACTGCTACGGCCATTAAATCAAGCGGAAACATTGAGTTTAATCCATGGCGCAATCCTTCAGCTGGAATAGCAAATGGTAAATCAAAATGAACTACTTGACCATATGCGTGCACTCCTGAATCAGTTCGACCTGAACCAAATACTTCAATTGTTTCAGCTTCATTTTTGGCAATTTTATTAACCACTCGTGTAAGAACTGATTCGATTGTACGTTGTGCTGGTTGGCGTTGAAAACCAGCAAAATCAGTTCCATCATAAGCAATTGTTACTTTATATCTTGGCATATTAATCTTCCTAAATTATAAATCGTGTGGCGATTAGTACCACTAAAACACAAACAAAAATTAGTACAGCTACTGTATCTCGTCGCTGCCATTTTAAGACTCGAAACTTAGTTCGATTTTCTCCACCTTGGTAACCACGAGCCTCCATTGCATCTCCTAAATCAATTGCTCGTTGAATTGATCCAACAAAAAGTGGAATTAAAATTGGTACAATTGCTTTACTACGCTTAATAATCGAACCACTAGCAAAATCAACACCACGTGCACGTTGAGCATTCATTACTTTGACAGTTTCATCCATTAAGGTTGGTACAAATCGCAGTGCAATTGCCAACATTAATGACAATTCATATACGGGAAATTTAATTTTTAATAATGGCTTCATCATATATTCTAATGCATCTGCTAAAGCAAGCGGCGGTGTTGTCAATGTAAGAACAGTTGACATAAGAATAATAAAGACGAAACGTAAAAAAACATAGCAAGCATTTATAATCCCCATATCAGTTACTGTAAATGGTCCAAATGCTAAATAAACATGCCCTGCTGGTGAGAAAAATAACTGTAAGATTATTGTAAAAATAATTAACCATAAAACTGGTTTTAACCCGCGCAAATAAACAGCTAAACTAATTTTAGTACTTACTACTGCAACTAAAGTAAATAACCCTAAAACGACATATCCTAGCCAATTATTAGCCAAAAAGATTAATACAATAAAGCTAATACTTAAAATTAACTTTACCCGTGGATCTAGACGATGAATGATTGAATTACCAGGTACATAACGGCCAATTATCATATTACTCATTAAGCCCATCTCCTCTTAATTTTACTTGTAAACTCTTAGCTAATTGTTCAACATTTACAATATTTTTAGGTAAATCAAACCCTTGCGCCACAAGTTTATTCCTAAACATTACTGCATGTGGAACATCAAGTTGTTGTTCTTGTAGCCATGCTTCATCAGCAAAAATTGTTTGTGGATCTGCATGTTTAACTAATTTTCCAGCCGCCATTACAAGAACATCATCGGCATACTCTGCTACATCTTCCATTTGATGGGTAACTAAAATAATTGTCAGATTTTGTTTTGCATGTAACTGTGCAAACATTGTCATCATTTCCTTACGTCCAACTGGATCAAGTCCTGCGGTTGGCTCATCTAAAATTAAAATTTGGGGTTCAATTGCCAAGACACCGGCTATCGCCACTCGACGCATTTGACCACCAGATAAATCAAATGGTGACTTTTGCCAGTATTCGGCAGGTAAGTTAACTAATTTTAATGCTTTTTCAGCTAATTTTTGTGCTTCCATAGGCGTTTTTCCAAAATTTTGTGGACCAAACATAACATCCTTTAATACTGTTTGTTCAAAGAGTTGGCTTTCTGGAAATTGAAAAACAATACCGACATGTTGTCGTACTTTCGCTAGATCCTTTTGCGGTGTTTTATTATCAATGACATGGCCATCAAAAAGAATTTGGCCAGCTGTTGGTTTAATTAATCCATCTAATAGTTGTAAGATAGTCGACTTACCAGAACCTGTATGTCCAATCAAAGCTGTATAAGCATTAGGCTGAATTTTAAAGTTCAAATTTGTTAAAGCACTATTAGCAAAAGGTGTCCCTGCCTGATAGACATAATTTACATTTTTGAATTCAATTGCCATAACCAGTTGATCATTCCTTCCTCATCTAAATATTTCGATGGTACGCTTATACCTAAATTATTCAATGCACTCTTTAATTGTTCTGCAAACGGAACATCTAGTCCAAGTTCTAACAATTTAGGACCAGCACTAAAAATTTCAGCTGGGCGACCTTCATCAACTACTTGGCCGTCATTAATTACAATAATTCGGTCTGCATCTGCAGCTTCATCAATATCATGCGTAATTGATAGTACCGTCAATTCATCCCCTAAGCGCGCCTTTAGCTTAAGAATTGCTGCGATTACTTCCTTACGTCCTTTAGGGTCTAACATCGCTGTTGCTTCATCTAAAATAATAATTTTAGGTGCTACGGCAATAATCCCTGCCAAGGCCACCCGCTGTTTTTGTCCACCTGATAAATAAGTTGGTTCACGATCAGCAAAGGCCTCCATATGAACTTCCTTAAGGGCCATTGGGATAATCTCTAACATTTTCTGACGGGAGATACCACGATTTTCTAATCCAAAAGCAACATCGTCTGCTACTGTTGCACCAACAAATTGATTCTCAGGATTTTGAAATACCATTCCAACTTTATTACGGACCGTCCACATATTTTCTTCAATAACTGGTTGTTTATCAACTATAAGTTCCCCTGTATCCGGAACTAGTAAATAATTTAATAACTTAGCTAACGTCGACTTACCAGAACCATTATGACCAATAATTGCAACCCACTCACCTTTACGAATGGTTAATGACAAATTATCGAGTGCTTTGTAATCACTATTTGGGTACTGATATGAAACATTTTTTACTTCAATAATATTATCCACAAGCATTCCTTTCACATTATAGCTGCTATTTAGCTGCTTATTTTTTATAAGAATAGCCAAAATTTTATCATACTTTAGGTCTCAATTCTAACTAAACTCATTAACATCATTACGCTAGTTTAATTACTATCATAAGCTATTTATCAAAAATCACCATTTAAAAAATAATTATCTTAGGCAGTTAGTCTTTTTTTTGGTATTATTGGTATAAAGTATATTTTAGTAAGTAGATTATTTAGGTTTACGTATACTTAACTACCTTAAGTATACGGCTTAAATTCGGATTTAGAAGGGGAAGCTTTATGGCGCATACGCAACTTCACCCGCTTTGGATTAAATACCCCGCATTAAAAAGGGATCTTGGAGCGGTTGTTGAGCTAATTGAACAAAATATTAATCTTGATGAATCAGACGTTAAAAATGCAATTATTAAAATGATTGAAAATGGTGGTAAGATGCTTCGACCAGCATATACCTTATTAATGTCCTCGTTTTATGAAATTGATCATCAACGAATTCTAGGATTAGCTGCAGCCATTGAAACACTCCATGCAGCATCACTAATCCACGATGACATTATTGATGACGCACCTACACGCCGTCATCTAGCATCTATTCAACAACAATTTGGTAAAGACGTTGCTGTTTATGCTGGTGATTATTTATTTGTGGTTGTTTTCCGCTTATTAAGCAAAAACCACTTTGATTTAGAAGCCATTCAACGTGATACACAGTATTTAGATAATCTTTTAGCTGGGGAATTAAATCAAAAAGATGCTCGCTATAATTTTGCAATGACGATAGACCAGTATTTGAAGCAAATCGATGGTAAAACTGCTGAGTTATTTGCATTAGCAACCACAATTGGTGCTAACAAAGAAAATGCTCCTACTGATTTTCTAGCTATGGCGGATAAAATTGGGCGTAATATTGGGATGGCTTTTCAAATTTTAGATGACATTTTAGATTACGAAGAATCAAGTAAGGAGATTGGTAAACCCACACTTGAAGATTTACGTCAAGGTGTTTACTCGGCACCATTAATTTTTGCCATGACTTCACACAGTGATGAAATCTTACCGATTTTAAAAAAGAAAACGGCAATCACTGATGCTGAAGCATTGGCATTAGATCGTTTGGTTAAAGCATATGGCCTCTTACCAGCCAAAGAGTTAGCCAAGGAGTATACACGTAAGGCAATTACTGATATTCAAAAGTTACCTGATAAACCAGCAAAAAAAATATTATTACAGTTAACAACACAGCTCTTAAAACGCAAAAATTAAAAATACTAAAAAAGAGTTCGTCTAGACGAACTCTTTTTTTAGTATTTTTAATTGATCATCTAGTTGATAATGAATTGGGCTCCCATTATCAACCTCAACTTGCATAATATCATCATCTGCAATTTGTTCTAAATATTTAATCAGTGCTCGTAGCGTACTACCATGTGCAACTATTAATTGATTGTTTCCTTGCCGTAGTTGTGGTGCGATAATATCTTGCCAATAAGGTAACAACCTTTTTGAGGCCATCTCCAAACTTTCACCTCGTGGTTCTAATCCCAATGGATATTGCCGTTTTGGTGTGATATGTTCTAACAGCGGTGGTACTTTTGTGTAAGATCGACGCCACTGTTGAACTTGCCATTCACCAAATTCTAACTTAGTTTGCTCCTTATTCATACCACGTAATGCGCCATAATGTCGCTCGTTTAGATGCCAAGACTTTTGGATAGGAATGTATAACTGATTAATCTCTTCTAAAACAATATTAGCTGTTTGAATAGCACGTTTTAAATAAGATGTATGGACTTGACTAAATTGGATGCCTTCACAAGCTAATTTATGCCCAGCTATTCTTGCCTGTGTTATTCCTTGCTTAGTTAACGCAACATCACTCCAACCAGTGAAGATATTGTCTCGATTAGCTGTACTTTGACCATGACGCATAATATATAAATCAACCATTTCAGTTCCTCACAATTAGCACACAATAAATGTTTGTTGTTTTTTTCACTAATGATAGTCGCTTTCACACAATCTGCAAGTACTTTTAGAGCGTTTATGCCTAAAATTCCAGAATTACACTTCCGTAACTTAATCCAGCTCCGAAACCGGTTAACAATAGCCGTTTACCTGTCAAATCTTGCTCATTAATCAATTCGGCAAAGGCCATTGCAATCCCCGCTGAAGACGTATTACCATAATATGAAACATTCTCACGAAATTTTGCTATCGGTTGCTTTAACTTGGTAGCAATGGCTTCAATAATTCGCAAATTAGCTTGATGCATGATATAAAAATCAATATCATCCCCTGTTAAATTATTATCAGCAAGGAGCAATTCAATTTGAGCTGGCACAGTAGTAGTAGCAAATTCAAATACATCACGACCACTTTGATAAAACGCATCCGTTACTGGATAGTTTTGCGCACTAATTTCAGAAATCGGTGCTACGCGGCCTGAATGAATTGTGTCTGCATCGCCCATTGTTTGTAATTTCTCAGCTCGAATAACTGATTTTTGCCCATCTGCAACTAATAAAGCTGCTCCGGCACCATCTCCGAAAAATACCGTCGAAGTCCGATCAGTAAAGTCCATCATTTTGGTATTAACCTCAGCACTAATAACTAAAGCACTTTTATACATCCCTGATTTAAGAAACTTCTCGGCTGTACTTAAAGCAAATACAAAGCCCGCACATGCTGTACTTATATCATATCCCCAAGCATTAACAGCCCCTAACTTTTTTTGAACAATAGCTGCTGTGGCAGGTGTTTGAGCATCAGGTGTAATTGTACTAACAATAATTAAATCAACATCTTCAGCAGCATAATTAGCATTATTTAACGCCTTTTGCGCTGCCTTAGCTGCTAAATCTGATGTATTTTCCCCATTAAGCGAAAAATGACGGGTCTTAATCCCGGTATGACTTTGAATCCAAGGATCATTTGTATCCATGATTGTGGCTAATTGATTATTATCCACAACACTATTAGGCACATAATGCCCGGCCGCAATAATCTTTACCCCATCACCCATTCTATTACCTCTTTAATTACTCTCTTTGTTTTTTACAATAAATCAATTTTTTAGTTTTACTCAATTATTTTAGCTCATATTAGTCCAAATAATCAAAAAAATCACTTTTCTAATGCTTTTTTAGCATTCTTTTTTATTTAAACTATGCTAACATGAGAGATAGTTCGTTTTTTTCTAATAATTTATCATTTAAGTTTGACTTTTAAAAATTTCACTGGTAAATTAAGAACAATCAAAATTTGAAAAGAGGTTAAAATTCATGTCTAACTGGGACGAAAAATTCTCAAAACAAGGTTTCACCTTTGATGATATCGCGTTTTTAGCTGACGCTAATAATAATGTCGATACCACTATTAATTTGCAAACAACTATTGCAAATAACTTACACTTAAACATTCCTGTTTTAAGTGCTAGCATGGATACCGTCACTGAGGCTAATATGGCAGCAACATTAGCTAGTGCTGGTGGACTTGGGGTGATTCACAAAAATTTGAGTATTGCTGATCAAGCTAACGAAGTTGCTAAAGTTAAAGCTTTAACAATTGATACCAAATCAACACCAATGGCGGCCGTTGATGCCAAGGGTCGCCTTCTCGTTGCCGCCGCAGTTGGAGTAACCTCTGATACATTCGAACGTGCCAGTGCATTATTTAATGCTGGTGCCGATGCAATTATTATCGATACTGCCCACGGTCATTCAGCAGGTGTCCTTCGTAAAATTGCTGAAATCCGAACTAATTTCCCTAATAACACTTTAATTGCTGGAAACGTGGCAACTGCCAGTGGTACCCGTGCTTTATTTGAAGCAGGTGTCGATGTGGTTAAAGTAGGAATTGGGCCTGGTTCAATTTGTACAACTCGAGTCGTTGCCGGAGTTGGAGTTCCTCAATTCACTGCTATCCATGATGCCGCTGCTGTTGCTAAAGAATTTGGCAAAGCAATCATCGCTGATGGTGGTTTAAAGAGTGCAGATGACATTACTAAAGCCCTAGTCGCTGGTGGTAACGCCGTAATGGTTGGCTCAATGCTTGCTGGTACTGATGAAGCTCCTGGTGAAGTATTTGTTGCTGAAGACGGTAAAAAATATAAAGCATATCGTGGTATGGGTTCAATCGGTGCCATGCAACGTGGCTCATCTGATCGTTATTTCCAAGGTGGCGTTAATGAAGCCAACAAGCTTGTTCCTGAAGGTATTGAAGGTCGAACTGCTTACAAGGGAGCAGCTCTTGATGTCATTGGTAAAATGATTAACGGTTTAAAAGCCAATATGCAAGGTTTACAATTAACAGAACTTACATCATTAATTAATGACACAGCTGTTACTAAGGTAGCTAACCCATTCCCAGCTGATGCAGCTAAACATCTTTCATATGAAAATGTCCTTTTACAACCTGCTGCTTCAAATGTCTTGCCAAATAGCGTTTCATTAGCAACCCAAATTGCTCCAATGTTAACTTTAAACATTCCAGTTATTTCGGATCAAACAATTACTGATGCAACTTTAGCAACAGTCCTTGCTCAACAAGGTGGTCTTGGAGTTATTTCTGCTAAATTAAGTATTGATGCCCAAGCTAAAGAAGTCGGTTTAGTTAAATCAGTTTCAATTAGCACTATTTCAACCCCTAACGCTGCTACTGATGTTCAGGGTGAACAAGGTCACTTGGTTGTTGCTGCGGCAGTTAACATTGATGATGAATTAATGGTACGCGTTGAAAAATTAGTTGCTGCTAAAGTGGATGCAGTGGTTGTTAACAATGCTACTCCAGATGTAATTACTAAATTACACGCTGCTTTCCCAACACTAGTATTATTTGCTGATGACGTTACTTCAGCTGAAGATGCTGAAGCTTTGCTTACAGCAGGTGCAACAACATTAATTGCTAAAACAACTAACCATAACGAGCTTTCAACAATTTTAGCAGTTGCTAAAGTTGCTGAAGCTCATGGTGCTTTTGTCATCGCCCATGGTGATATTAAATACTCTGGTGATATTGTTAAAGCTCTTTCAGCTGGAGCCAATGCTGTGATACTTGATTCGATGCTTGCAGGAACTGATGAAGCCGTTCAAGGAGATATTGTTGCTACTGGTAATGAACATATGCTTGCTGGTTATGAAGAACACACAAGCTACAGTGGTTCTGCTGCTGATGTTATTTTCCAAATGCTTGGTGGCTTACGCTCTGGTATGGGATACACGGGTGCTGCTACCCCTGCTGAATTGATTCAAAAAGCTGCTTTTGTACAAATTACTACTGCTGGTTTAATTGAATCACACCCACATGATGTTACAATTACTAAGTCCGCACCTAATTACTCTAAGTAATCTGATTTTAAAATATTTAAGGAGTCCATATTAATGGCCAATAAAGAATTCGACAAAATTCTCGTGCTTGATTTTGGTAGTCAATACAATCAATTGATTACTCGCCGTATTCGTGAGTTCGGTGTCTTCTCTGAATTAAAATCACACAAACTTACTGCCGATGAGATTAAGGCAATTAACCCTAAAGCAATCATCTTCTCAGGTGGTCCTAATTCAGTTTATGCTGAGGATGCCTTCAAGATTGATCCAGCTATCTGGGAATTAGGTTTACCTATTCTTGGAATTTGTTATGGTATGCAATTGATGGCCCACGACCTTCCAGGTGGTGAGGTTCTCGGTGCCAAAGATCAAGAATACGGAGTTACAGATATTAATATTACTGTTCCTTCAACACCATTGTTTGCTAACACACCAGAAGAGCAAGTTGTATTAATGAGCCATGGTGACAAAGTTACTAAGTTACCAGATGGTTTTGAACCAGTTGCAGTATCTGCTAACACGCCATTTGCAGCTATCCAAAACTTAGAAAAAAACTTCTTTGGAATTCAATTCCACCCCGAAGTTCGACACTCAGTTTACGGAAATGATCTTCTTAAGAACTTTGTCTTCAACATTGCTGGTGCTACTGCTAACTGGTCAATGGACGATTTCATTGCTGAAACGATTGCTGAAATTCGTGAAACAGTTGGGGACAAAAAAGTCCTTCTTGGGCTTTCAGGTGGGGTTGATTCATCTGTTGTTGGGGTCTTACTCCAAAAAGCTATCGGTGATCAATTAACTTGTATCTTCGTTGATCACGGTTTACTCCGTAAGGGTGAAGCTGAACAAGTTATGGCTGACCTCGGGACTGGATTTGGATTAAATATTATCAAAGTTGACGCCCAAAAACGTTTCCTTGATAAATTAGCCGGGGTTACTGATCCTGAACAAAAACGTAAAATTATTGGTCGTGAATTCGTTGAAGTGTTCAACGATGAAGCCTTCAAACTTGAAGATGTTGACTTCTTAGCACAAGGTACCCTTTACACTGATATCATCGAATCAGGTACTGATACTGCCCAAACTATTAAGTCCCACCACAATGTTGGTGGTCTTCCAAAAGAAATGACTTTCAAATTAATTGAACCAATGAAGACCCTCTTCAAGGATGAAGTTCGTGCCATTGGTGAAAAGCTTGAAATTCCACATCACCTTGTATGGCGACAACCATTCCCAGGTCCTGGGCTTGGTATTCGGGTGCTTGGTGAAATAACGGAAGATAAATTAGAAATCGTTCGCGATACTGATGCAATCTTACGTGAAGAAATTGCTGCTCATGGTCTTGAAAGTGAAATCTGGCAATACTTCACCGTTCTTACTGGAATTCGTTCCGTTGGAGTGATGGGTGATGGCCGGACATACGATTACACAATTGCTTTACGTGGGGTAACTTCTATTGATGGAATGACTGCATCATTTGCAAAAATTCCATGGGAAGTTCTTGAAGATATTTCAATTCGCATTGTAAACGAAGTCGATCACGTTAACCGCGTCGTCTACGATATTACAAGTAAGCCACCTGCAACTATTGAATGGGAATAGTCATTAGGTAAACTAATTCTACACAAAATAGGACTGATGAATCTGAAATTAGATACTTTAGTGATAGTTTACTTATAGAACGTGTTTCAAAAGGCAGATATGACATAAGAAAATCCCGACTGAATTTTTTGAATTCAGTCGGGATTTTCTTATGTCATACCGTATCTACACGCCTTTTAAAAAATTATAAAACCTAACCTCTATAAAATTGCCGTATTTATCTTTCTAAAAACTTATTACGAACTTGTATGGCTCGTGCGGGATAGTCTGTATGAAATGCTTCAACGCTATAATCGAAACACTTCATCATCTCACATTCGTCATTAACAGTCCAAGGACGAATATATTTACTGTAATTAATTATCTTAGTCTCTGATTTACAAAGCCATTCAAAAGACGGATGAATACTATCAATTAATGTTAAATATTTTGAAAATAATATAGTAAATTTATCACCTACCATTATCCAAGCCTTCTTAGTTACAGGATCTATTTTTTCAAGGCGTTCTAATGTCAACGGATTAAAACTAGAATAAATTAATTCAAAGTTTAGTTGTTTCTTTTGAATTAAATCAACTAGCTTTTCTTCAATGCCGGGATAATCATTTTGATCTGTTTTTAATTCAATATTTAACGTGCCTGTAAAACCAACTTCCGTTAACAAATTTAGCACTTCTATAAACGTCGGAATTTTTTCATCTGCATACTCGCTTGAAAACGAACTACCAGCGTCGTAAGCTTTTAATTCTTTTACAGTCATCTCGCCAACGAGACCCTCACCGTCTGTTGTCCGATCAATTGATTCATCGTGAATGACAACTAACTGACCATCCTTTGACAACTGCACATCCAATTCGATACCATCACTTCCTACCCGCACGGCTTCTCTAAAAGCTACTAATGTATTTTCGGGATGTGTTCCTTTACTACCACGATGAGCAAAAATTTTAGTCATAATAACTCATCCTTTCCTATTTTATTTTCCCATTTGCCTGATTTGATTGTAATAATGCACTATTTACATCGGTAGTAACCTGGTTTAATGTTTGCTTAACATTCGCACCATTGAAGATACTGTCCATTCCAGCTTCCTCAATTGAACGTGCTTGTGTAATTACATTTGTTAATACCCCTTGAGTTTGTGGCACAATTTTTGTATCGTGCAATTGATTAGCTGCGACTTGTAGTTCGGGATTTTTAGCATATGCTTGCTTCATTACTGCTTGGTTATATGCCAATTTATTTGCTGGAAAGTAACCCGTTGCTAAAGACCATTCAGCTTGGCTAGATGGTTTTAACATAAATTTCATGAAATCCCAGGCACCATCTGTTTCAGCTGTAGACTTTCCTTTAGTTACCCAGACACTCGCCCCACCAATTGCAACTCCTGTACGGGTTTTCTTATTTGCAGGAATTGGTAAATACCCAATTCCGACGTGGAATTTTGCAGCTTTGAAAATTTGATTTGCTGATGATGAAGATGCTAAAATCATTGCTACATTTTGATTTAAAAAGCCTGCAGTAAGATCATTAGCATTTGTTGAATAGTTAATAGCGGTACCATTTTTAAGCATATTTTGTACCCAAGTTAACATGTACTGGGTATCATCGTTATTAAATGCTACTTTAGTTGGAACCCCTGTTTTACCATTATTATTATTCATTAACAAGTTGCCTTCATTTGCAATTAATTCTTCAAACAACCATCCATATACTTGAAGACTAAATGACTTTGTCTTGATACCTTTGGCTTTTAACTTGCGACCAACATCGGCAATTTGTTCATACGTTGTTGGAAATGTATTATAACCAACTGATTTTAATACATCCTTGTTATAAAACAATACAGGAGTTGAACTATTAAACGGAATTGATTGTAATTTACCATTCACACTATAATAAGTTGAAATTGGTTTTTCAATATTATTCAAACTCATCCCATCGCGTTCGAATAATTTATACGCAGGAATATAATTTTTATTATCAATCATTGTTTGTGTTCCCACTTCTGGAACTTGAACAAGGTCAGGTGCAGAGGAACTTCCAGCTACACTTTGGTATTTTGCCAAAGTTTCAGGATATATTCCTTGAAAACTTGGAATAACCTCATACTTGGTTTGAGATTTGTTATATTCTGCTACTAATTTTTCTAAAGCAACTTTATTGACCCCACCCATTGCGTGCCAAAAAGTTACTACTTGTCGATGATCTTTCGTTTTCGTATTGGCATGTACATTGGCAATTTGCAAGCCAATCGCACAAACAGTGGCAACACCTAATATTAAATATAGAATTCTGAAAATCTTCTTAGACACGTGCTTTTCTCCTATTTAACTGCACCTTCAGCCAAACCTTCTTGTAAACGTTTTTGACTTAAGTAAAGAATAATCAATGTTGGTAAAGCCACAATTACTGCTGAAGCCATCACGACTCCCCATTCTGTTAAAGCTTCTTCTGATTGAATTTGTCGCAAGCCGATTTGGACAGTCCGAACATTATTATTTGAAGAGACAAGCAATGGCCATAAATACATGTTCCAAGCCCCTAAAAATTGGTAGATTCCTAGGGTAATAAGACTTTGTTTGGAAATTGGCATCACCACATCTTTATAAATCTTCCAGTGATTAAACCCATTTACTTTACTAGCCTCAATTAATTCGTTTGGAATTTGCTTAAATGTTTGTCGCAAGAAAAATGTTGAAAATGCTGATGCCAAAGATGGTAATGCCATTCCAAAATAGGAATCAATTAAATGCATTTCTTTAATTGTTTGGAAATTGGCAATAAATGTTGCTTCAAAAGGTACCATCATCGTCATTAAAAAGATGAAAAATAGAGGTTCTTTCCATTTAAAATTCAAAAAAACAAAAGCATAAGCTGCTAAACTACTTACGATTAACTGACCACTAACGATGAGCAAAGATGTTACTGTTGAATTAATCATCATTCGTGGAACATTTGCATTTTGAAATGCTTTCACATAATTTTCAAAATTTAAACTCTTTGGAAATAATGAACCGCTTAAATAATCAACTCCAGGAATAAAACTAATCATTATACCTGAAAGAATCGGTAAAATATAAAGTAATGCTAAGACAATTAAAATAAAATACAGAATGCCAATTTGCCATTTATTCGATTTAATCATTGGTAGTGTACCTTACTTTCACTAAATTTTGTTTGAACTAATGTAATAACTACAATGATAATAAATAAAATTACCGCTTCAGCACTCGCACGTCCACTGTTCAAATTAATGAATGAATCTTGATAGATTTGATAAACAAGGGTATTAGTCGCATTATTTGGTCCTCCTTTGGTCAACAAATCAATTTGACCAAATGCTTGGAAAGCGTTGATAATACTTACAGTAATAACAAAATAAAATGTTGGTGAAAGAATTGGGATAATCACTTTCCGCATTAAATATGTTTTTTTCACACCTTGAACTGCTGCTGCTTCAAATAATGAAGAATCAATCGATTGAATTGCACCTAAAAAAATAATATAGATAAAACCAATATTCATCCAAATAGTCGCAAATGAGACCGCATAGATAGCATACTTAGGATCTGTTAACCAACCAATTGGTTTTTGACCCAAAAAGAGCATTAATTTATTCAAATAACCATTTACTGGATTAAACATAAATTGCCAAAATATTGATGAAGCGGCTACGGAAATCCCCATCGTTGAAGAAAAAATAAGTCGGAAAAAAGCCATACCACGTAATTCTTCACTAGTTAAAAAAGCTAACAAGAATCCAATAATGACCGTTAGTGGGACTGTTACTAACACAAAAATAATGGTTGATTCAAACCCAGTTTGAAATACACTTGATTTAATTGCTGTTACATAATTCTCAATAGCAGCAAAAGCAACAAGTTTTGAACCAGTACTAGTTAGAAATAAGCTTGTATAAATGGTTTTTAACATTGGATAAAAAATAAACAAACTAAATACTATAATCGATGGTAATAAAAATAACAACGCTACTTTTAAGTCTTTTACATCAAAATTTTTAGTATTTCCATGTTTACTTTCTGATAATAATTTATTTTGCATTAGCCAACACATCCTCTGCCATACTTACTTGCTTTATGTCAAAAATACGTTGCTTAGTTGTGATTTCAAATAGATGGATATTCATCAAATCTACCTCAAAATAAATTTTCTGACCTAATTCAAATGATTGTTGGCCTTTTAATTTAGCAACCATTTTATGTTCTAAATAAGAAAATATAACAATTGTTTCATTACCTAATTGTTCTACATTGATTACCGTACCTGCTAAATGAGAATTTACTACTTCAGAAATGTGCAAATGTTCAGGTCGAATTCCCAATTTAACAGCCTGATGTTGACTTAGAGAATTTACTTGAGTTAGTGTTAATGGAATATTTACTTCGTGATTATTATCAGTAAGCACATTTCCTAAACGATTTAATGTAAAAAAATTCATTTTTGGTGTACCGATAAATCCAGCAACAAATTTGTTAGCTGGATTATTGTAAACCTCTAAAGGTGTGCCCACCTGTTGTATTGCACCGTCATTTAAGACAGCAATTCTATCCCCCATTGTCATAGCTTCTGTTTGATCATGTGTAACATAGATAATAGTTATACCTAAGTTTCGTTGTAATTCTTTTATTTGTGTACGCATTTTTTCACGTAATTCTGCATCCAAGTTTGATAATGGTTCGTCCATCAAACATACTTTACGCCTACTTGCTATTGCGCGAGCTAATGCAACACGTTGCCGTTGCCCACCTGATAAATGTTTCGGTCTACGATCCATATATTCTTCTAAGTTTGTCAATTTCACCGCTTCGTTCAATCTATCTTGCAATTCTTTTTTAGATAATTTTTTCGTATCTAAACCAAATAAAATATTTTCACGAACTGATAAATGTGGAAATAATGCATAACTTTGGAAAACCATTGATATGTTGTGATCTTGTGGTGATAACTGACTAACATTACGTCCGTCAATATAAATATCACCACCTCGAACAGTTTCAAGACCTGCAATCATTCGTAATAACGTACTCTTTCCACATCCCGAAGGACCAACCAAAACAAAAAATTCCTTATCGTCGATAGTTAAATTAATATCTGATAAAACTTTCTCATGGTTTTCGTAGGATTTTGATAAATGTTGCAGCTGAATTAATGGCATTACTATAGCTCCTTTTTTCTTATTGTCTTTAAGATATCATCCCTTTGTAAAAAAGAAACTTACAACAGGTAAATATCCGCTACACCTTTTGTAAAATGAAATCTTAAGAAAATAGTATTTTTTTATAAACTTTTTCGAAAAATTAACAAAAATAATGCTATTTTGCAATAATATGCTCTCCACTTACTTAAAACTACATAATAAAAAAACCTTGAATTAGATTTGTTCTAATTCAAGGTTATTAGTTTAACTTATAAGTCTTTTTAATTTATTTCTAATTTGAAAACACTTCACTAGCAACGTCCCGTTGATCACCTTGACTGTCTTTAACACAGTTTGCGAGTAAGCGTTTTGAAATTTCCAATGAAAAATCACCTTTATCTTCATCGCTCACATTCATCGTTTGCAATAATCGATAATGAAATTCATTTAAGCTTGGCTTGGGTAGACCAGCCGCACAATCTTTGGTAACTTTCATTAAAAATAAGCCAATATTTATTTTGTCTTCTGCACCTAAATCTTGCTTTAGAATACTAAAGTTTATATCAAATAATAAATCACCAGCTCCACTATATTCTTCAATTAGCTTAATCATTAATGAACGCATCGCTTCGCTTTGTGTCACTAAGTCTGCTGTAACTTGATCTTGTAATTCAATTTTTTGTTCAAGTTTATCTAACCGTTCCTCTAATGATTCTATTGTTACTGCGTCCATTTAGCTCCCCCCTTATGCCGTATTGAACCTACTAAATAATTTAAATGTGTCAATTAAATCATTCATTACCTATAATAATATCACTTTAATAAAAAATAAGCATATCTAACCTATTAAATACAATTAAAAATCACTATTAAAGCAACTGTTTAAGAATTTTTACTATAAACCCTATTTATGGGCTTCCCAAACACATTCGCCTAGTTGCATTTTTGAAAAATGGGCCGTAAAACTTGAATCTTCCGGACTACATGCATAGACGCCAAATTTAATCGTTTGATCTCCATGTTTTAAGTGTGCAATGCGCATTTGATGATAAATTTGTCCATCAAATGAATATTCTAAACGATAATCACTTGCACGGCGGCTTAAACGATACCAAATCGCTTTATGCTCGGTTGAAACATCCATCGTTGCCCAATCAGAATAGCCTTCATTGGTTACCACACTGCCTAAGCGTTGAAACTCTTCATTTTCGTATTCGGTTGATGATTTTAACCAGTTATCACTATCTAAATACAAGACAATTCCACATTGATCAAAGCGTTGGTGGGTTTTAAATTCCGTTTTAACAGCAAAAGAAAAATATTGCTCGGCCGTCGTCATTTGTAAAACCGGTGCATTATCATTTTGAAAGCCATAATACGTCCGTTGCCATAAATCTGTATGGGGTGCAGTTGTAATATCAATTGTTGTAGCCGTAATCTTGGCCGCTTGTGGTTGGCGCATCCAAACTAGTTCTTGTGTGTTAAATTCCATGAGTTAACTCCTTTGAGAACTTTCTCTATTATGCACCTCCCATTATAAATTAGCCTTACGGTAAATTAAAGCTATTTCAATGAACCTGTACGTACAAGTAGTTTTTGAACTAACCATGGAGTTAAATAGCTCAATGGTAAAATACATATGAATGCTATCAACCAGGCATGTAACCACACGCCCCATGCGATTGTCAGAAATTGTGGATGACTGACGTAATAAAAAATCAATGATAAAACGCCGGTATTAATGATGCCGATAATTATTTTAGTGACGTGCTTCATGATTAACCACTCCTTGAGCAAATGTCGGATATTGCAACTGCCCACCGTTAGCTAACCATTTAGCATTACTAACACCGCGTTCAAAGGGCTGGGCTGGAATAAAGCTTGGGGCTTGTGGGCTGTGCATAACTTGTGCATAAAGCTGTGACCATGTTTCGTTTGCCATTGGTTGGTTATCCACAATGTTATACACACCTTGTGGTAATGTTAAGGCTTGCATTGCTGCTTGAACCGCATCATTAATGTGGATAAATGAAGTTATCCCCAAGCTCAAAGTTAATTCCCCCGCTGCCATCTGTTGATTAATTAAATTACCTTGATCGTACCACGTCCCGGGACCATATAATGTGCCATATCGTAGAATTGTCCACAAGGGTAATGTTTTAACCGCTTTTTCGAGTGCTAAAATCCCATTAACCGTCGTTTGCCGTGGGGCTGGTGCAGTAATATCTAACGGAGTCTCCTCCGTGGCCAAGTTATCCCCAGGTGCATAACTCCAGGCAATACTTTGTGCGATAATTTGCTTAACTCCGACAAGTTGGGCCGCTTGGACCAAATTTCGGGTCCCAATCGTGCGTACATGGGCATTAGCTGCCGAGCTCCCATCCTTTAACGCCGTAACTTGATGCATAATCACTGTTGGTTTAAACGTAACTAAAGCCGCTTTAACATCATCATAGACTAAAATATCACCTTTAAAGGCCGTTATTCCGGCAGCGTCTAAACGTTGTACGCCGTGCTCTGAAGTCGTTAATCCTCCCACTTCATAACCTAACTTAAGTAATGCTTTACCTAATTGAAAACCGATTAATCCTGTAGCGCCTGTAATAAAAATTCGTTGCATGTTCTGACCTCCGTTATTGTCTAAAACTATTTTAAAGTCCTTTCTACTGGGCTACAATGGACTTATTATCTAACTGTCTGGGTACAGAAAGGAATTGCTGATGACTAAATACGCGACCGTCTTAGCTTATATCACAAATATGATTAACAACGGCACTTGGCCAGTTGGTACCAAACTACCTTCCATTCGTAGTTTAGCGACCCAATTTCAATGTAATAAAGATACGGTTAGCCATGTATTACAAGAACTTAAATACCAAAATATTATTTATGCGGTTGCTAAAAGTGGAAATTACGTTTTAACTGGGGTTGAACAACCCACCCCAGTGATTAAGCAACCCATTAAATTTGCTAATTCGATGCCCGATGAGACGTTGTTTCCCTACAATGATTTTCGGGCGTGTTTAAATCAAGTTACCCAAACCTCCCACGAACACTTATTTACGTACTTTAATAATCCCGCGGGTTATCCACCGTTAATTACCGCGATTAATGATTACTTTAATACCCAACATCTCTTCACTCACACTGGTCAAATTGCGATTACTTCCGGGATTCAACAAGCGTTATACATTTTAACGCGGATGCCCTTTCCCAATCACAAACAGACCATTTTATTAGAGCAACCTACTTATCATCAAATGAATGCTTTAGTGGAAAACTTAACTACCGATTATTTAACGATTACCCGGAATGCAAATGGCTTAGATTGGGATGCATTAGAAAATATTTTTAAAACTCAGCCAATTAAATTTTTTTATACGATTCCACGATTTAGTGTTCCTTATGGGCAAAGTTATACCAACCGCGAGCGGGCCAAACTATGTCACCTGGCCCAAAAATACGATGTCTATCTTGTCGAAGATGATTATTTTGCTGACTTTGAAAATAATTCACGGGTTAAAACCCTTTATGAACAAGCACATGTCGATCACGTTATCTATTTACGCTCTTTTTCTAAAATAATTTTTCCCGCTTTACGGCTTGGCGCAGTCATTATGCCCCCAAAATTATTTGACTCGTTCATTAACGAAAAACAACTGATTGACTACGATACTAATATGTTTATGCAGCGCGCATTGGCCATCTATTTAACGAGTTCAATGTTCACCCGCCATCGCCACCAAATCACAACCGCTTATCATCAAAAAGCACGGCGACTAAATACTTTTTTGCAACAACATGGCATTAAAAAAAATAATCTGGCAACCCAAGTCGTCTTGCACTTTGATACTACTAAAATCAGTGCATTAATGCTGACAGAATTACTGAAACAGCAAAATTTGGAAGTTAATATGTTGACCACTAATTATATTGGTCAGCGGCCATTAAATCTTTTTAGTATTGACGTCCGGAATATGCCTTCTGCCACGATTACAGCCAATTTAACCACTCTTTGGGCTGTAATTGGCATATATATCATCCGTGACGTTGATGCTTGAAACCGGCTTATAGACAAAATAAAGGAAGGTCTTTAACAGACCTTCCTTTATTTTTAATGTTCTTTTATATATTGTTTAAAGAGACTAAACGCCGTCAATACTGCAATCAAAATAATTAACCAGTTTAAAATATTAAGTGGTAATTGCTTAACAATTTTAACCGCCACAAAAACCCCAATCACACCACCGATAATAATGCCAGCAAACCCGCGCCATTGGACTCGATCCATTTTAATAAACTGACGACCAGAAATTGACATAATCATTGCTGCATCTAACATCATCACCGGAAAGGCAATCGTTGGATTAACTCCAATTAACGTAAAGAAAATTAATTCAGGAGCATAATTTCCTAAACCAATTGTCATTAAATTTCCAATGATAAAGTTAAATATAACTCCCAGTGGTAACAACCATCCATGTAAGCCATGGGCACCATTAGAAGCCACTATTACTGGCAAAAAAAAAATCCGATAAATAATAATTGCCGCAGCGATTACCAAGGCTATTCCTAATGCAATTCGAATAAGTTGGACATTCCACTTTTTAGTTAAATTAGGGCCAACATATGCCCCTAAAATAGCCGCCATTGTCATTGGAATCAATGTTGTGATTTCAATCTTAACGGTAGTGATAAACAATAACGCCTCAAACATTACCGGAATAGCATGTACCGCATTTAAAGTTCCTGGCAATTTAGCATCATCTTTCGTAAAGTGCAAGATTTTAAATAAGCCAGTTGTTGTTGCAAATGATCCAATCCCTAGAGTATCACCTAAATCGGTAATGAATCCAATTACTGCACCGGCACCAAAAGACTCAAAAAGATTAACTTTACGTTTATGCGCCGTTTTAATAATAAGAGCAATGAAAAATAACATCGTTAAAATAATAATAATTTGAATTAAATGTAAAACTATATTTTGGTCCATTTGTGTAGTTCCATTCTTAAAAATAATATGTGTTAGTTACTTAAAAATATGTACAAAAAAATCTCACATAAATGCGGTGCGACATTACTGCCCTTCAAGCTAGACTTAGATAGCATGCTATCCATCATCATGACGCTTTATACCATCATTCATGGAGATTGATTTGATCTACAAGTAGAATTTAATTGGAGTCAATGAGATTAGTCAACGAGTTCCAAGACAACCATTTGCGCCGCGTCACCACGACGTTGAACTGTCTTAAGAATTCGAGTGTAACCACCATTACGTTCAGCGTAATGTGGTGCCAATTCATCAAATAACTTTTGCAAAGCAGTTTGAACTTTGATGTTATCGCCGTCTTCCTTCACATCAGCAACAACGTTACGAACGAACGCAGCAGCCTTACGACGAGAAGCCAAATCACCATGCTTACCAAGTGTGATCATCTTGTCAGCAGTCTTACGAACTTCCTTAGCGCGTGCTTCAGTAGTTACGATACGACCATTAACAAGCAAGTTAGTAGTCAAATCACGTAAAAGTGCTTTACGTTGTGAGCTAGTACGACCTAATTTACGGTAACTCATGAATGGATACCCTCCTTTTACTTAAAATTCTTAGTCTTCCTTACGGAAACCTAAACTTAATTCTTGAAGCTTGTGTTGAATTTCTTCTAATGATTTACGACCAAGATTGCGCACTTTCATCATGTCAGCATCTGACTTGTCGGTTAACTCTTGAACAGTGTTAATACCGGCACGTTTCAAACAATTGTAAGAACGAACTGAAAGATCTAATTCTTCAATTGTCATTTCTAACATTTTTTCTTTATGCGTTTCTTCCTTTTCAACCATGATTTCAGCATTCATAGCAGTATCTGTCATTTCGACAAACATTGCTAAGTGTTCTGTTAAAATCTTAGCTGCAAGGCTAATCGCTTCACTAGGAGTGATTGAACCATCAGTAGTAACATCCATTGTCAACTTGTCATAATCGTCACGTTGACCAACACGGGTGTTTTCTACTTGATAATTCACTCGTTCGATTGGGGTATAAATTGAATCAATTGCTAACACACCGATTGGTAAATCGTCGCGAAGTGCTTTACTGTCATCAGCTGACAAGTAACCACGGCCACGGTTAGCAGTTAAAGTCATATGCAATGTTGCACCATCAGCAACAGTTGCAATTGCTAATTCTGGATTCAAAATAGAAACATCAGCGTCGCCAAGAATATCACCGGCAGTAACTACCGCTGGACCTTGAACGTTCACTTCTAATGTCTTGTCTTCATCGCTATCGATGCGCAATGAAACCTTTTTCAAATTAAGAATGATTTGCGTAACGTCTTCTACAACACCATCAACAGTGGTAAATTCGTGCAAAACACCATCAATTTGGACTGAGCTAATTGCAGCACCTGGAAGTGATGATAACAAAATGCGTCGAAGTGAGTTCCCTAATGTTGTACCGTAACCACGTTCGAGCGGTTCGACAACGAACTTACCATAGTTGCTATCTTCTTCAATCTTGTAAATGTTAGGCTTTTCAAATTCGATCATGCTTATTGTAACCCCTTTCAAAACGCGTACGTTGTATAATTGATTCGATTCCTAAAGAGAATTGAGCTAATTCCCAAAATATGAATTTCCTCGACTAGACACGACGACGCTTTGGTGGACGAGATCCATTGTGAGGAACTGGTGTAACATCTTTAATTGCTGTTACTTCTAAACCGGCAGCTGCTAAAGCACGAATAGCTGCTTCACGACCTGAACCAGGTCCTTTAACAGTTACTTCAACAGTCTTCATTCCGTTTTCCATTGAACCTTTTGCAGCAGCTTCCGCAGCCATTTGAGCTGCGAAAGGAGTTGACTTACGGCTACCCTTGAAACCAAGTGAACCGGCTGATGACCAGGCAACAGCGTTACCTTGCACATCAGTAATCATAACAATCGTGTTGTTAAAAGTAGCGTGAATATGAGCAACACCGGCTTCAATATTCTTCTTAACACGACGCTTGCGGTTTGTACGACCTGCCATGAGATATAATCCTCCTTTTCTTTAAAAATTAATTACTTCTTCTTACCAGCAATTGCTTTAGCTGGACCCTTACGAGTACGAGCGTTGTTCTTAGTGTGTTGTCCACGCACTGGAAGACCCTTCCGGTGACGGATACCACGGTAAGAAGCGATTTCTTGCAATTGTTTGATGTTCAATGATACTTCACGACGAAGGTCACCTTCGACTTTGATGCCGTCAACAACGGCACGGATAGCATCTTCTTGATCAGCAGTTAAATCGCGTACACGAACATCTTCAGAAACCTTAGCGTCAACCAAGATTTGCTTAGCAGTTGTGTTACCGATTCCGTAAATGTAAGTCAAGCCAATGACAATACGCTTGTCACGTGGCAAGTCAATACCTGCAATACGAGCCATGAAATTTACCTCCATATATTTTTTTGAGAGCTTTATTATACACCTTAAAGTGTATTCAGGTAATTACTTACCTTGACGTTGTTTGTGCTTTGGGTTTGCTGAGCAAATAACCATAACACGGCCGTTACGCTTGATCACTTTGCAGTGTTCGCACATAGGCTTAACTGATGGACGTACCTTCATAATCTATTCCTCCTATTCGGTTAACTGATTATTTAAAGCGATAAGTAATACGACCTTTGGTAAGATCGTATGGTGACATTTCAACAGTCACCTTGTCTCCAGGTAAGATACGGATGAAGTTCTTCCGAATTTTACCTGAAACGTGAGCCAAAATAACATGTCCATTTTCGAGTTCTACTTTGAACATTGCATTAGGCAAAGTTTCTCTAACAATACCTTCGATTTCAATAACATCACTAGCCACGCTAAATTCCTCCTTGTTTTTTTATCTTAATTATTAGATGAGTTTTAAAACCTAAATCATAGATTACTTAATTACCTTAAGCTGAACCCGTTACTTTAACTAATGAAAACTCACAATTAAAATAAGTTAGTCGCAAATCTGGCGAGCATTACAGTGATTTTAAAATTTCTTGTGTGTCAGCAAAGACAACATCAATATCACGGGCTCCATCAACTGTGTGAAGTAAGCCTTTACCATTGTAAAAATCAATCAATGGTGTGTTCATCTTAATGTTAACTTCAAGACGATTTTTAATCGTTGCTGGAGTATCGTCAGCACGACCACGTGCAAGCAAGCGGTCAGCTAACAATTCAGGCTCAACATCAAAGTTGATCACTGCTGTTAAAGGTTTGTTAAGTTCTGCCAAGATTTCATCCAAAGCATTTGCTTGAACTAAAGTCCGTGGAAAACCATCAAGCATAAAACCATCCTTAGTGTCAGGTTGTGCTAAACGATCCTTAACAATCCCAACTGTAACTTCGTCGGGAACTAATTCACCTTTATCGATGAACTTCTTAGCTTCCAATCCCATTGCAGTTTCATTAGCCATTGCCTCACGGAAAATATCACCAGTTGAAATATGCGGAATCGCAAATTCCTTGATAATTTTTTCTGCTTGGGTACCTTTACCTGCGCCAGGCAAGCCCATAAGTACTAAATTCAATGCCATGATTTATTCTCCTTCTCTGATGAAACCAACATATTGACGCTTCATCATCAAGCCATCAAGTTGGCGAATCAATTCAATAGCAACACCAACTACGATAAGCAAGCTGGTACCACCAAGACCAATTGACTGGTTTAAGCCCCATACGTTAGTTGCAATCAAAGGCAACAACGCAATGAACCCTAAAAATAGTGATCCAACAACTGATAAACGCATCAATAAGCCTGAAACCCATTTCTGAGTTTCCTTACCAGGCCAGATTCCTACAATGTATGAACCTTGCTTTTGTAAGTTTTCTGATAACTTTTCAGGATTAACTTGAACAAATGCATAGAAAAATGTGAATAACACAATCAATACAGTGTACAAAATTGATCCTGAAGTAGTTTGCATACTAAAGACGTTTTGTAGAATTTTAAACCAAGTTGTATCACTATAGTTACCTTGGAAGAATAACAAGAACGTCTGTGGCGTCGCAACAAATGAAGAAGCAAAGATAACTGGGATAACTCCCGATACATTAACCTTAAATGGTAAGTAAGACGAATCACCGGAACCAGTAGAACGTCGAGTGTATTGCATTGGAATCTTACGAATTGCTTGTTGTACAAAAGTAACAAACACAACAATTGCAATAATTGCAATTGTTAACGCAGCGATAAACAACCACCCTTGCCATTGTGAGCCTTGTGGGGCTTGCACAACTTCTTCTTTATAAATTTGATAGACACCTGCAGGCATCCGTGCAATAATTCCAGCGAAAATCAACATTGAAACGCCATTCCCAAGTCCTCGCTCAGTGATCATTTCACCAAGCCAGGTAGCAAACATCGTTCCAGCGGTAAGAATCAGACCAATCATAACATATGTTTGGACATTTGGAGTTTTAACAAGTCCCATTGAACTCAATGAGTTAAAACCTGCAGTAACTCCAATTGACTGAACAAACGCCAACACGATAGTTAACCACCGTGTTGCTTGATTAAGTTTGCGTCGACCAACTTCACCTTGCTTTGACCATTCCACAAATCGTGGCACAATGTCCATCTGGAGTAATTGAACCACGATCTGTGCAGTAACGTAAGGTGAAACCCCCATTGCGAACAATGAGTAATTAGTCAACCCACCACCACTGAAAATATTCAAGATGCCAACCAAGCCCGAATTCGCAAGATTTTGAATTGCATGGGCATTGATACCAGGAACGGTGATATAAGCACCAATCCGGTAGATAATCAAAATACCAAGTGTGAAGAGCATCTTGTTCCGGATGTCTTTGACTTTAATGGCATTCTTGATTGTTGTTAGCATTAGAGTACCTCTACAGATCCACCAGCAGCTTCAATAGCTACGACAGCTGAGTTTGAGAACTTGTTAGCTTTAACAGTCAACTTCTTAGCCAATTCGCCATTTCCAAGCACTTTGATACCAGATTTTTCGTTTTTAACGATTCCGGCTTCAACCAACAATGCTGGTGTAACAACAGCACCGTCTTCGAACTTGTTCAAAGTGTCAAGGTTAACGATTGCGTATTCTTTGCGGTTAATGTTAGTGAAACCACGCTTAGGAATACGACGGAAAAGAGGCATTTGACCCCCTTCAAAACCAACACGAACCTTGCCACGAGCCTTTTGACCCTTTTGACCACGTCCAGCGGTTTTACCGTTACCAGAAGAAGTACCACGACCCACACGGTTACGTGTTTGACGTGAACCTTCTGCAGCTTTTAATTCGTTCAACTTCATTAGGTAGGCACCTCCTTATTTTTTTATTTTTTAATTACTTAGCTTCTTCAACAGAAACCAAGTGAGCAATCAAGAATACAGCTCCACGAGTAGCTTCGTTGTCAGGCTTAATAACTGATGAGTTAACCTTGTTTAAACCAAGGGCCTTAACGATCGCACGTTGCTTAGGAAGACGGTGAGCAGCACTCTTAACAAGTGTAATTTTTACATTAGCCATGTGTAAATCCTCCTATTAATCAGCAAGGTGTTCCAATGAAACACCACGTAAAGCAGAAACTTCTTCAGCCTTCTTAAGTGACTTCAAGGCTTCAAACGTTGCACGAACAACGTTAACTGGAGTACTTGAACCAAGAGACTTAGAAGTAACGTCGGTAACACCTGCAAGTTCCATAACGGCACGAACGGCACCACCGGCAGCAACCCCAGAACCTTCAACGGCTGGTTTGATCATGATGCGACCACCACCCCAGATTCCGAGAGTTTCATGAGGAATAGTTGTAGCAACAGTTGGAACTGCAATCAAGTTACGCTTAGCGTCTTCAATTGCTTTACGGATTGCTTCAGGAACTTCCTGAGCTTTACCAGTACCAAAACCAACGTGACCGTTCTTATCACCTACAACCACGAGGGCTGCAAAGCGAAGACGACGTCCACCTTTAACAACTTTGGTAACACGGTTGATAGCAACCACGTTTTCTTCTAATTCACCAAGAGTTTTTGGATCAATAAATGCCATGTTTTTTATTCCTCCTTTCCTTAGAACTTAAGACCGTTTTCACGAGCTGCTTCAGCAAGCACTTGTACACGGCCGTGGTATAAGTAACCACCACGATCAAAGACAACGTCTTCAATACCAGCCGCAACAGCGCGCTTAGCAACTTGAGCACCAACAAACGCAGCCTTTTCAGACTTAGTTGTGCCAGTAACGTCCTTGTCAAGTGTTGAGGCACTTGCTAACGTCACACCCGCTACGTCATCAATCACTTGAGCGTAGATGTTTTGGTTTGAACGGAAAATGTTCAAGCGTGGGCGTTCAGCAGTACCAGAGATTTTTGCGCGAACGCGGCCGTGGCGACGTTGGCGAGTTTTGTTCTTATCTGGTTTTGAAATCATTTGAGTAACCTCTATTTTCTAATCTAGAAAGATATACTAGTTAAGTAATTAATTACTTACCAGTCTTACCTTCCTTACGACGAACTTGTTCATCAATGTAACGAATACCTTTACCCTTGTAAGGTTCAGGTGCGCGAACTGAACGGATTTCTGCGGCTAAGTCACCAACAGATTGTTTTGAAACACCAGAAATGATCACAGTAGTTGTGTCAGGTGATTCAATTTTCAACTCAGCGGGAGTTTCGAATTCAACTGGGTGTGAATAACCCACGTTCAATACGAGTTTAGTACCTTGCATTTGGGCACGGTAACCAACCCCAACAAGCTTCAAAGTCTTTGAAAAACCTTCGCTTACACCTTCAATCATGTTAGCAAAGTTGGCACGAGTAGTACCGTGCATTGCCTTCATACGGTTATCGTCTGATGGACGAGTGAAAGCAGCTTCGTTGCCTTCAATGTTCAAAGTAATATCTGAACTAAGTGTGCGAGTTAATTCCCCTTTAGGACCTTTAACAGTCACAGTGAAACCATCTTGCTTAACTTCAACGCCTGCTGGAATAACAACAGTCTTATTACCAATACGACTCACGAGTAGGTACCTCCTTTTTTTAAATTTTTTATATTACCAAACGTAAGCGATAACTTCGCCACCAATTTTCTTGGCGCGAGCTTCTTTATCAGTTACCACACCTTCAGAAGTTGAAATGATAGCAATACCTAAACCATTCAACACCTTTGGCACAGCATCGGCCTTAACGTATGAACGCAAACCTGGTTTTGAAATACGTTTCAAACCAGTGATAACGCGTTGCTTGTCAGTACCGTATTTAAGGAATACACGGATGATGCCTTGCTTGTCATCTTCAATGTATTCAACATCGCGAATGAAACCTTCATTTTTCAAGATTTCCGCAATGTCCTTTTTGATCTTTGAGGCAGGAGCTTCGACAACTTCATGTTTTACCATGTTCGCGTTACGAATACGTGTCAAAAAGTCTGCAATAGGGTCAGTCATAGACATTGATGTTTACCCTCCTTCATCATTAATATTTTTAAAGTTTTTGTTTTAGTAAACTGTGCTTACCAAGAAGCTTTTTGCATACCAGGAATTTGACCTTTGTGAGCTAAATCACGTAGGCAAATCCGGCATAAACGAAACTTACGGTAAACACTGTGTGGACGTCCGCAACGTTCACAACGAGTGTATTCTTGAACCGCGAACTTAGCTGGGCGCTTGTTCTTGGCTACCATTGATTTCTTTGCCATTTATATTATCTCCTAAATTACTTAGCGAAAGGCATACCCAATTGACTCAACAATTCACGTGATTCTTCATCAGTGTTTGCTGTAGTAACGATAACGATATCTAAACCACGAACGCGGTTAACGTTATCAAAGTCAATTTCAGGGAAGATTAATTGTTCACGAATTCCAAGTGTGTAGTTACCACGACCGTCAAACGCTTTGTTTGAAACACCGTGGAAGTCACGAACACGTGGAAGTGAAACAGAAACTAACTTGTCTAAGAAGTCATACATACGTTCTCCACGCAATGTAACCTTAGCACCGATAGCCATTCCTTCACGAAGACGGAAGCCGGCGATTGACTTCTTGGCGCGAGTTACAAGTGGTTTTTGACCTGAGATCAATGCCAATTCAGCAACTGCTTCATCCAAGTTTTTTGAGTTTGATACAGCATCACCAACACCCATGTTAAGCACGATCTTGTCGAGCTTAGGAGCTTGCATTGATGAAGTGTAATTGAATTTTTCAATTAATGAAGGTTGAACTTCATTAACATATTTTTCTTTTAAACGATTAGCCATGAAAATGATTTCCTCCTTTCAAGTCAAAATTATTAGTCAAGATTCTTGCCTGACTTTTTAGCATAACGCACTTTTTTGCCATCTTCAACCTTGAAGCCAACACGAGTTGGTTCGTTAGTAGAAGGGTCGAGCAACATTACGTTTGAAACGTGAATAGGTGCTTCGACATCAATGATTCCACCTTGTGGGAAAGCATTGCTTGGCTTTTGGTGCTTTTTAACGATGTTGATACCTTCAACAACAACACGGCTTGAAGCAGCGATAGTCTTTAAGATTACGCCGTCCTTACCTTTGTCCTTGCCTGCGATAATACGAACTTTATCACCAGTCTTAACAAACATTTGTAGCGCACCTCCTTTTTTTAGAATGATGGTTTTATATTATAATACTTCTGGTGCGAGAGAAACGATACGCATGTAATCATTTTCACGCAATTCACGGGCAACAGGTCCAAAGATACGAGTACCTACTGGGCTCTTGTCATCCTTAACAATAACAGCGGCGTTTTCATCAAATTTGATGTATGAACCGTCTGCACGGTGTACACCTGAAACTGTACGAACGATAACGGCTTTAACAACGTCACCCTTCTTCACAGTACCACCAGGGATAGCTTGTTTAACGGTAGCAACGATCATGTCACCAATGTTGGCGAACTTACGACCAGAACCACCAAGCACCTTGATAGTCAAAATTTCACGTGCACCTGAGTTATCAGCAACTCGTAAACGACTTTCTTGTTGGATCACAGTTAGTGTCCTCCTTCCATCCAAAAATTAAGAATACGAAATATATTTTTTAAAAATATATTAGATAATCACAGCTTCTTCAACGATTTCAACTAAGCGGAAGCGTTTAGTGGCAGACAATGGACGAGTTTCCATGATCTTAACAATGTCACCAGTCTTAGCTTGGTTGTTTTCATCGTGAGCTTTGTACTTTTTAGTGTACTTAACGCGCTTACCGTAGATTGGGTGGTTCTTATAAGTTTCAATGGCAACAGTAATTGTCTTATCCATCTTATCTGAAACAACTCGACCTTGGTAAACTTTACGGGCGTTACGTTCTTCACTCATGCTAATGGCCTTCCTTTCGTATTCTACTTGTTCAATTCTTGTTGACGAAGGACCGTCTTGATACGCGCAATGTTCTTACGAACTTGTGCCAAACGGGCAGTGTTTTCAAGTTGGCCTGTTGCTAATTGGAAACGCAAGTTGAAAAGTTCTTCTTTGTAGCCCTTTTCTTTTGCAACCAATTCAGCAGCGGTTAAATCTTTAATTTCACTTGCTTTCATTCTTATTCACCCTCCACTTCGCGGGTTAAGACCTTAGTCTTAACTGGCAACTTGTGTGAAGCGAGACGTAAGGCTTCGCGGGCGATTTCTTCTGAAACCCCACCGACTTCAAACATCACCTTACCACGCTTAACAGGGGCAACCCATCCTTCAGGGGCACCTTTACCGTTACCCATACGGACACCAACACCCTTAGATGTATATGATTTGTGAGGGAAGATCTTGATCCAAACCTTACCACCACGCTTCATGTAACGAGTCATAGCAATACGAGCTGCTTCAATTTGACGGTTAGTAATCCAACTTGAAGTAGTCGCTTGTAAACCGAATTCACCGAAAGCAACAGTCTTGCCACCTTTGGCTTCACCACGCATCTTACCGCGGTGTTCACGACGGTGTTTTACACGTTTTGGTACAAGCATCTTATTTCCCTCCTTTGTTCTTAGTTGGGAGAACTTCACCACGGTAAATCCAAGTCTTAATACCTAACTTACCGTAAGTGGTCATTGCTTCGTCCCATGAGTAATCAATGTCAGCACGCAATGTGTGCAAAGGAACAGTTCCTTCAGTGTAGTGTTCGATACGGGCAATATCTGCACCGTTTAAACGACCAGCGACTTGTGTCTTGATACCTTTGGCACCGGCGCGCATTGCACGTTGGATTGCTCCACGCATTGCACGACGGAAGGCAACACGGCGTTCCAAGTCGTTTGCGATTTGTTGACCAACAAGGTGGGCATCCAAATCAGGCTTTTTAATTTCAACAATGTTGATGTGTACTCGCTTACCAGTCAATTTGTTTAATGATTGACGGAGAGTTTCAACTTCTGAACCACCTTTACCAATAACCATTCCTGGTTTGGCAGTGTGGATTGAAACGTTCACGCGCTTAGCAGCACGTTCGATTTCAATACGTGAGACAGAAGCATCAGCGAGCTTTTGTTCGATAAATTTACGAATCCGTAAGTCTTCGTGCAAGTAGTTTGCAAAGTCTTGGTTGTTTGCGTACCACTTAGCATCCCAGTCACGGATAATACCAACACGGAGACCGGTTGGGTTAATCTTTTGACCCATTTGCTAATACCTCTCTACTTTTTTTCTGAAACCACAATAGTGATGTGGCTTGTACGTTTGTTAATTGGTGATGCAGAACCCTTCGCACGTGGACGGAACCGTTTCATAGTTGGTCCTTCGTTTGCGAATGCTTCTGACACTACTAAATCTTCTTGATCTAATGAGAAATTGTTTTCAGCGTTTGCTACTGCAGACTTCAATACCTTGTATACATCTTCAGATGCACCACGTGGTGAGAATTGCAAGATTGCAAATGCTTCGGCAACACTCTTGCCGCGAACAAGGTCGAGCACTAGGCGGACCTTACGAGCTGCGACACGTACAGTTTTGGCAGTAGCCGTTGCTGATGTGATTTGTTCAGCCATGTTGTTTGTCCTCCTTTAATTACTTGCGACCAGTTTTTTTGTCGTCACTGGCGTGACCTTTAAATGTCCGAGTTGGTACAAATTCACCTAATTTATGACCAACCATGTCATCTTGAATGAACACGGGAACGTGCTTACGACCATCATAAACCGCGATTGTGTATCCAATAAAACTTGGGAAAATTGTTGAACGACGTGACCAAGTTTTGATAACTGATTTCTTTTCAGAATCAGCTTGTGCTTCGATCTTCTTCAACAAGTGAGCATCGGCGAATGGGCCTTTTTTAAGACTACGAGCCATCGTATGTCCTCCTCTTCTGGATTAGTTTTTTTGATTAATGGTTAATTACTTACCTTTACGACCACGAACGATGAACTTAGTAGAACGTGCGTTAACGTTACGAGTCTTCTTACCGGCAGTCTTCTTACCCCATGGAGACATTGGAGAAGGACGACCAACAGGCGCCTTACCTTCACCACCACCATGTGGGTGATCGTTAGGGTTCATTACAGATCCACGAACGTGTGGACGTTGACCCTTCCAACGGTTACGACCGGCTTTACCCCAGTTAATCAATGAGTGTTCTGAGTTACCAACTTCACCAATTGTGGCACGGTTAGTAGCAAGAATCATACGAACTTCACCAGAAGTAAGACGTACAAGTACATACTTACCTTCTTTACCAAGTAATTGAGCTGAAGTACCGGCTGAACGAACAAGTTGTCCACCTTTACCTGGCTTCAATTCGATGTTGTGAATCAAAGTACCTTCTGGAATAGCTGACAATGGAAGGGCGTTACCTACCTTAATATCTGCATTCACACCTGATTCAACAACCATACCTACCTTAAGACCCTTAGGTGCAAGGATGTATGCTTTAACCCCATCAGAGTAAACAATTAAAGCGATGTTTGCAGTACGGTTTGGATCGTACTCAATAGCTTTAACAGTTGCTTTGATATCGTCCTTAGTACGCTTAAAGTCAATAATACGGTAAGCGCGCTTGTGTCCACCACCACGGTGACGAACAGTCATATGACCGTAAGAATTACGACCACCAGACTTTGATTTTGATTCCAACAAGCTCTTTTCTGGCTTTGACTTAGTGATTTCAGCAAAGTCTGAGCTGGTCATGTTACGACGACCGTTTGTTGTTGGTTTGTACTTAATAATAGCCACTATCGATTCCTCCTATATTAGATTTTATTCTTCAGTGAATAATTGAATTTCTTTAGAATCTGCTGAAAGAGTAACGATAGCCTTCTTACGCTTCTTAGTGTAACCTGAGAAACGACCTTGGCGCTTTAATTTACCCTTCACGTTTGCTACGTTGATTTTAGCAACCTTAACTTCGAAGATTTCTTCGATAGCTGATTTAACTTGCGTCTTAGTAGCGCGTGTATCAACGTCGAATGTGTAACGCTTGCTATCTAAACCAGCCATAGTAGCTTCAGTAATGATAGGGCGTAAAATGATATCGCGTGCGTCCATTATGCAAGCACCTCCTCAACTTGAGCGAGTGCTGATTGAACGATGAGCAACTTATCGTTGTTCACAACGTCCAAGACGTTAACGCCTTTAGCAGTCATAACAGTTACATTAGTAAGGTTACGAGCTGATAAAGCTGCGTTTACGTTTTCATCATCAAGCACTACAAGTGTCTTTTCGTTTACATTCAAGTTGTTTAATACAGCTTTGAATGCTTGTGTCTTTGGTGCGTCGAAGCTAAGTGCATCGACTACAACCAATTTGTTGTCAAGAACCTTTTGAGAGAGGACTGACTTAAGCGCCAAACGGTAAACCTTCTTTGGCAACTTGTATGCGTATGAACGTGGAGTAGGTCCGAAGACGATACCACCACCACGCCATTGTGGTGAACGGATAGAACCTTGACGGGCACGACCAGTACCCTTTTGACGCCATGGTTTCTTACCACCGCCTCGAACAGCTGAGCGGTTCTTAACGGCGTGAGTTCCTTGACGGAGTGACGCGCGTTGCATAAGAACTGCGTCGAAAATAGTGTTGTTGTTTGGTTCGATACCGAATACGGCAGCGTTCAATTCAACTTCACCAGCGTTTGATCCGTCTTGCTTAAATAAAGCTACTTTTGTCATTAACTAATTCCTCCTCTCTGAATTACTTGCTCTTTACTGAGCTCTTAATAGTTACAAGTGACTTGTTGGCACCTGGTACGTTACCTTTAATCAAGATAACGTTGTTTTCAACATCAGTACGTACGATGCTCAAGTTTTGAACAGTACGCTTGTTGTTACCCATGCGACCAGGAAGTAACTTACCCTTGAACACACGGTTAATAATTGCACCGAGTGAACCAGGACGACGGTGGTAACGAGAACCGTGAGCCATAGGACCACGAGCTTGACCATCCTTCTTAATGTTACCTTGGTAACCATGACCCTTAGTGATACCAGTTACATCAACTGATTCGCCTGCTTCGAAGATATCAACTTTGATTTCGTCTCCAACAGTAAATTCCCCTTCTGCGCCGCGAATTTCACGAATGAAGCGCTTAGGGGCCGTGTTTGCTTTCGCAACGTGACCTTGTTCAGGTTTGTTTGAAAGAACTGCGCGTTTATCTTGGTAACCAAGTTGAATTGCTTCGTAACCATCGTTTTCGATAGTTTTAACTTGAAGCACAACGTTTGGAGTTGCTTCAACAACAGTTACTGGGATAAGTTCGCCGTTTTCAGTGAAAACCTGAGTCATACCGACCTTACGGCCTAAGATTCCTTTGGTAGTCATGACTAACCTCCATGTAATTTGTTAAAATAAATTTTTTTAAAGCTAAAACAAATCAAATTATAATTTGATTTCGATGTCAACACCGCTTGGCAATTCAAGCTTAGTTAAAGCATCAACTGTTTTAGCAGTTGGGTTAACAATATCAATTAAACGCTTGTGAGTGCGCATTTCGAATTGTTCACGTGAATCCTTGTGCTTGTGTGGTGAACGTAACACCGTGTAAAGAGTACGTTCAGTAGGCAATGGGATAGGACCTGAAATTTCAGCACCTGTCCGCTTTGCTGTTTCCACAATCTTTTCAGCAGATTGATCAAGAATCCGGTGTTCGTAGGCCTTTAAGCGAATACGAATCTTTTTGTTTGCCATTTTTAATTCCTCCTTCGTCTATTTTCTAATAAGACTAGCTCCATGGGAGTTACCGTCACACAGGTCCGTGGCAACGTAACCGCGTGTGTCGCAATCTTCCACATCATAGCTGAATGTTGATACATCTAGATCAGAGAATGAATAACCACCCTCGTCTGGCGTACTAGAATATAATACCGCATCCTTTATATAAACGCAACAATTTTATCTACTTTTTTCAAAAAATTTTTTCTATGTTTTATCTCATCGTATTTAGTACTATATTATAGAAGAAAGTACATTATAAAATCCCAAAGGAGTTATTATTATGACCAAAGCTTTGCTTATTATTGACTACACTAATGACTTTGTTGCAACAAACGGTGCTCTAACTGTCGGTACCCCTGCACAAATTTTAGAACCTAAAATTAATCAATTAGCTCAAGAATTCCTCATTAATAATGATTATATTATTCTACCAACTGATCTCCATAATGCAAACAATCCGTTCGAAACTGAAGCTAAGCTATTCCCACCACATAACTTACTTAATACTTGGGGGCGCCAATATTTTGGTAAGTTAAACGATTGGGTTCAAGCGCAAAAAAATAACGAGCATGTTTATGCTTATCCAAAAAATCACTATAATAGTTTTGCTAATACTAACTTGGATAATTTTTTACGTGAACGCCATATCACTGATCTTCATTTAGTCGGTGTATGTACTGATATTTGTGTTTTGCATACCGCGGTAGCTGCTTATGACTTAAACTACACCGTTACAATCCATTCTGATGCTGTGGCTACTTTCACGCCAAATGGACAAGAATGGGCTCTTAATCACTTTACTAATAGTTTGGGATTCAAAGTTATCTAATTTTATATACACTAGCTAGGCTAATATCGAAAACTCATTAAAGTGATAAATAAAAAAGGATTATGGCGTAATATCTTTATTATTAATCGACTGTCAAATATGCTGCTAAAGTCTGCTATATTTAAAATATACTCAAAAAAGCTAGGAAAAATAAATTTTCCTAGCTTTTTCACTTGCTATATCAGTATAAATTTATCATAGCCTGACTTTTAACGATGTACCATTTTAAATTCAAGGTATAAATCATTATACTCTTCGGTCTTAGCTTGACTTAAATTTGTATAAACTTGAAATTTCTTCATCATTTCATCAGTTGGATAAAAGTTTGTTTGGGCCGTTATTGCTTTGGGTAATAACTTCTTAGCCGCTGCATTAGGTGTTGAATAACCAATGTATTCCGCATTTTGTGCGGCATTTTTGGGTTCATTAATGAAATTAATGAATGCATATGCCGCCTTTAGATGTTTAGCATTTTTTGGAATAACTAAATTATCAAACCACAAATTAGTGCCATCTTTAGGAATTACATAATGCAAATGACTATTCTCAGCAATCATTTCTGATGCATCACCAGAATACCCTACTGCAAGTGGTGCTTGATCTTGTGCCATATACATTTTGATTTCATCAGCTGCAATTGCCTTAATATTTGGAGCTAATGCATCTAATTTACCCTTGGCAGCCATCAAATCACCATTGTTAGTTGTATTCACAGATTTATTTAATGAAATTAATGCAAATCCAAAGACATCTCGGGCGTCATCGGTAAGCATAATACTATCACGAAATTCAGGTTTCCATAAATCATTCCATGTTTGAATCTGCTCAGGTTTTACATATTTATCATTATATGTAATTCCTAATGTTCCCCAGAAATATGGTACTGAATATTGATTATGTGGATCAAAAGCCAAATTCAAAAAGTTTTTATCATAATACTTAAGCGTTGGAATTTTATTCAAATCCAATTTATGCAATAAGCCTAGTTGTTTCATTTTTTGAACTGTGTATTCTGACGGAACTGTTATATCATAACTAGTTCCACCTTGTTGAATTTTTGTTAGCATTGCTTCATTACTATCAAAGGTATCATAGTTAACTTTATAACCGGTTTGTTTTTCAAACTTAGCTATTAAATTTGGATCAATATATGCACCCCAATTATAGATATTTAACACTTTTGTGCTGCTACCAGCTTTCCCCGTAGCTGCACTTTGTTCTTTTTCAAAATGATTAGCACCTAAAGCAAGTAGCCCAGCAACAATTAGTACGGCAATGGCCGCATATAGTAAACGTTTCATCAGCCATTTCGTCCTTTCTTATACTGCTTTTTACGTTTTAAATTATATTGATTGATGAAGAAATAACCTGTCACTAACAGTAATGAAATAATAAACATTAATGCTGATAACGCATTAATTTCTAAACTAACTCCTTGACGAGCTCGTGAATAAATTTCAACTGCTAACGTTGAAAAGCCATTCCCAGTTACAAAGAATGTAACAGCAAAATCATCTAATGAATACGTAAAAGCCATAAAAAATCCTGCATAAATTCCTGGGGCTAGATATGGTAAGATTACTCGAGTTAGTACTTGCCAAGAATTAGCACCTAAATCTTGAGCTGCATCAACCAAAGTAGTGCTCATTTCATTTAGCTTAGGTAAAACCATTAAAACAACAATTGGTATCGAAAATGCAATATGACTCATCAATACTGAGCCAAATCCTAATCCTAGGCCAAGTAATGTGAAAAAAATTAAGAAACTAGCCCCGATAATTACATCAGGTGATACCAATAAAATATTATTTAAAGATAATAAAACATTCTTCATTAAGGGATTTTTGACACCATAAATACCTAATGCTCCAAATGTTCCTATAATTGTAGCTAACAACGAAGATAGCAGGGCAACAACAAACGTATTTAAAACAATTTGCAACATTCGATTGTCAGCAAATAATTCTCCATAATGTTTCAAAGAGAATCCCGAAAAATTTTGCATATATTCGCCTGCATTAAAAGAATAAAAAATCAAATAAAAAATCGGCAAATATAGAACTATAAATATAATAATCAAATAGAGGTTTGCCCAACGGCTTTGTTTTTCAACCATTACTTACGCCCCCGTTTCTTTCTTTCTCGTGTCAATACCATTGTAATTACCATTGCAACAATTAGTACTACCCCGATAGTTGAACCAAGTCCCCAATTTTGCGTTACTAAAAAATGTTCCTCAATTGCCGTACCTAGAGTAATAACACGATTTCCACCAATCAAGCGTGTAATCATAAAGAGTGATAACGATGGAATAAAGACAGCTTGGATTCCAGCACGAATTCCATCTGCTGATAACGGTAAGATAACTCGCCGAAAAGTTTGCCAACGTGTTGCACCTAAATCATAACTTGCATTAATCAAACTATTATCAATCTCATTAATTGAGTTAAAGATTGGCAAAATCATAAATGGAATTTCAATATATGCAGCTACTAAAATAAAACTAGCATCTGTAAATAATAATTGTTGCGGTGCAAATCCGAGCAATTGAATAAAGTGATTGACAGAACCGTTTTTAGACAATAGACCGATAAAGGCATACGTTTTTAATAACAAATTTATCCAAGTTGGTAGAATAATAAGCAGTAACCAAAATTGTTTATACTTTAAATTACTTAAAAAAAGGGCTGTCGGAAAACTAATCAACAATGTGATAACCGTAATTAAAAATGCATACCAAATCGAATTAAACATCATTTGTAGATAAATTCCAGAACCTAAAAAATTTTGATAATTCGCAAATGTAAAATGATGCGCCATTGAAAGAAATGATTCACCAAACATTAATACAATCGGGGCACCAACAAATAAAATCAACCAAAGGCCGTATGGAATAAAGTAAAATAATCGATTTTTCAACATCTACGCCTCCTTAATCCTCATAATTTTCTAGACGAGCATCAAAATCATCTTCTGATTCATCAAAACGCATAATATGGATATCCTCGGGGTCAAATGTAAGACCTTGACGCGTATTTATAATTGATGGATTTGTAGCTTGAATACGCCATTCATTATTGTCGTCATCATGGGCACTAATTTCATAATAATCGCCACGAAACGATTGAGCATCAATTGTTACAACTAACTTTCCATTTTCAGGTGTTGTTAAATCTAAATCTTCAGGTCGTAAAACAACTTCAACTCGTTCATTAGGTCGCATTCCTGCGTCAACATTTTCAAATTCTTTACCTGCAAATGAAACTAAATAATCTTCGCGCATTACCCCTTCAATAATATTACTTTCACCAATAAAGTTTGCTACAAAGTGATTAATTGGTTCATCATAAATATCAACCGGGGTTCCATTTTGCAAAATTTTACCTTCATTCATAACAAAGATCCAATCTGACATTGCAAGTGCTTCTTCCTGGTCATGAGTTACAAAAATAAATGTAATTCCTAATCGCTGTTGTAATTCACGTAATTCATATTGCATATCTTTACGCAATTTATAATCCAAAGCTGATAATGGCTCATCTAATAGTAAGATTTCTGGATCATTTGCTAAAGCCCGTGCAATTGCTACTCGTTGTTGTTGACCACCAGATAGTTCATCAATACTACGGTCTTCATAACCTGCCAATTGAACCATTCCAAGCATACTGGTTACTTTTTCTTTAATTTTTCCTTTACTAACACCTTTTAAAGTCATTCCAAAAGCAACATTCTCAAACACATTCATATTCGGGAATAAGGCATAATTTTGAAAGACTGTATTCACTCGCCGCTTATTTGCAGGGACATCATTAATTCGTTGTCCATCAAAAATAATATCCCCACTAGTTGCACTTGAGAAACCCGCAATCAACCGTAAAATTGTTGTCTTACCACTACCAGAAGGTCCTAGTAATGTATAAAATTTTCCAGCCTCAATTGTTAAGTCAACCCCTTTTAAAACTTGGGTTTCTTCATAACTTTTTACAACATTTTTAAACTCAATAATTGTTTGCGCCATTTTACCAGTTTCCTTTACTAAATTTTATCTAAATGTTAATCATAACTGATAGTATATCATTTATCTACTTTTTAAAAAAATGATACGAAAAAAGCCACCGCAAATGCGGTAGCTTTTTTAGGCAAGGTGATTATTCACCATCTTTACCATTCTTTTTGATAATATCTTCTTGGATGTTCTTAGGAACAGCTTCGTAGTGGTCAAATGCCATTTGGAATGTACCACGACCTTGCGTTGATGAACGTAAAGTAGTTGCGTATCCAAACATTTCTGACAATGGAACCTTCGCGTGTAACATCATAACGTTACCACGTGATTCTTGACCTTCAACAAGTCCACGACGAGCTGAAACGTGACCCATAACATCTCCCAAGTTGTCTTCAGGAACAACGATGTCAACCTTCATAATTGGTTCAAGGATAACGGCACCAGCTTCCTTAGCAGCGTTACGCAATGAAAGTGAAGCGGCAATCTTAAAGGCTGCTTCAGATGAATCGACATCGTGGTATGAACCATCGTACAATTTGGCTTTCAAGTCAACCAATGGGTAACCAGCCAATGGACCAGCATTCATTGCTTCCTTCAAACCAGCTTCAACTGAACCGATGTATTCACGAGGCACAACCCCACCAACGATGGCGTCTTCGAATTCGAAACCTGCACCTTCTTCGTTTGGTGAAAATTCAACCCAAACGTCCCCGTATTGACCTTTACCACCAGATTGGCGTTTGAAGAATCCACGAGATTGAACAGTCTTAGTAAAGGCTTCACGGTAAGCAACTTGAGGCGCACCAACAGTTGCTTCAACGTTGAATTCACGTTTCATACGGTCAACGATGATATCCAAGTGAAGTTCACCCATTCCTGAGATCAAAGTGTCACCAGTTTCTGGGTTAGTTTCGGCACGGAATGATGGATCTTCTTCAGCAAGCTTTTGCAATGCATTAGACATCTTATCTTGGTCGGCCTTAGTCTTAGGTTCGATAGCCAATTGGATAACTGGTTCTGGGAATTCCATTGATTCAAGGATCAATGGACGATCAACAGCAGTCAATGAGTCCCCAGTAGTAGTGTCCTTCAAACCGATAGCGGCAGCAATGTCACCTGAGAATACTTCATCAATTTCAGTACGGTTAGTTGCGTGCATTTGAAGCAAACGACCAACACGTTCACGCTTGCCCTTAGTTGTGTTAAGGACATATGAACCTGATTGTAAAGTACCAGTGTAAACACGGATGAAAGTAAGACGACCAACGAATGGGTCAGTCATAACCTTAAATGCCAAGGCAGCGAAAGGCTTTTCATCATCGGCAATCAAATCAACTTCTTCTTCAGTATCTGGATCAGTTGAAACGTATGGCTTAACTTCAAGTGGTGATGGCAAGTAGTCAACAACCGCATCAAGCATCATTTGCACACCCTTATCCTTGTAGGCAGAACCAGCAAGAACTGGGAAGAATTCTAAGGCTAAAGTAGCCTTACGGATAGCAGCCTTCAATTCAGCAACTGAGATTTCTTCACCTTCAAGGTATTTGTCCATGATGTCTTCATTAACGTCAGCAATTGCTTCAATCAATTCGTTACGCTTTTCTTCAGCTAATTCTTGGTAATCGGCTGGAATATCACGCATTTCCCAAGTTTCACCAAGGGCATCAACTGGGTATTCAGCTTTCATTTCAAGCAAGTCGATGATGGCTTCAAAGTCATCTTCGGCACCGATTGGCCATTGAACAGCCTTGGCGTTAGCTTGTAAACGTTCACCAAGTGAGTCCACTGACATTTGGAAATCAGCACCCATTTTGTCCATCTTGTTAACAAAAACAACACGAGGAACATCATAAGTAGTTGCTTGTCGCCAAACAGTTTCAGTTTGTGGTTCAACCCCTGCAGCACCATCAAGAACCGCTACGGCACCATCAAGAACACGAAGTGAACGTTCAACTTCGATAGTAAAGTCAACGTGACCTGGAGTATCGATGATGTTAACACGGTATGGGTTTTTGTCAAATTGGTTGTGGAAACCGTGCCAAACAGCAGTAGTAGCGGCTGATTGGATAGTGATACCACGTTCCTTTTCTTGATCCATGAAGTCCATTTGTGAAGCCCCATCGTGGGTTTCACCAATCTTGTGAATCTTACCAGTGTAGTATAAAACACGTTCAGTTGTAGTAGTCTTACCCGCATCGATGTGGGCCATGATACCGATGTTACGAGTATGGTCGAGCGGGTATTCACGCTTGTTTGCCATTTTGGTTATTCTCCTCTGGAAATATTAATTATACAATACGACAAAATGTAAAAAATATACAACAAAATTGACTATCAAATTTTATATGATAGCCAATCCTGAAATCTTACCAACGGTAGTGAGCAAAGGCACGGTTGGCTTCCGCCATCTTGTGAGTGTCTTCACGTTTCTTAACAGATGCACCAGTATTGTTAGCTGCATCCATGATTTCCTTCGCAAGACGTTCGTCCATAGTGTGTTCCCCACGCAAACGAGCGTAGTTAACCAACCAACGAAGACCAAGAGTAGTACGACGGTCAGGACGTACTTCGATAGGAACTTGGTAGTTAGAACCACCAACACGACGTGCTTTAACTTCAAGCACTGGCATGATGTTGTTCATAGCTTCTTCAAAAACTTCTAATGGATCGTTACCAGTAGTAGCTTTGATAGTATCAAAAGCTGAGTATAAAATAGTTGAAGCAGTTCCGCGCTTACCATCTAACATAAGACGGTTGATCAAACGAGAAACAAGCTTTGAGTTGTAAATTGGATCGGGCAATACTTCGGCCCGTTTTGTATAACCTTTACGTGGCATATTACGTTACCCTCCTATTATTTTTTAGGTTTCTTAGTACCGTACTTAGAACGGCTTTGACGACGGTTATCAACACCAGCAGTATCAAGTGCACCACGGATGATGTGGTAACGAACCCCAGGTAAATCCTTTACACGGCCCCCACGAATCAATACAACAGAGTGTTCTTGCAAGTTGTGGCCTTCACCAGGAATGTAGGCAGTAACTTCGAACAAGTTTGAAAGACGCACACGCGCATACTTACGTAAGGCAGAGTTAGGCTTCTTTGGAGTCATAGTACCAACACGGGTAGCAACACCACGTTTTTGTGGGGCTGGTGTGTTAGTTTGCACTTTCTTTTGGCTGTTGTAACCAAAATTCAAGGCAGGTGAGCTAGATTTAGTTGTTCGGCTCTTACGTCCTGAACGAACCAATTGGTTAATTGTAGGCATCTAAAATGCTCCTTCCCATTTTCGTTTGTTTTTATAAGTTTTAGTCCACACATCCAGGAGTATCATTTTTTAATCAAAAAAATAGCCCCTAAACTATGGTTTGGCTGATGTCCCTTCGAGGCAGTCAGCACGGCTGAAATGGTCGCAACCATCAGCGATAACTGTCCTGTAAAAAGCACAACTATAAATATATCACTTTGGATACCATGCGTCAACAAAATTAAATAGTTTATTGTTATTTTTTCTTAGTCTTCGTAGTTTATAGTAACTAAATCGAATACAGAGGACTTATTAATGATTAACATACTGCTCTACGTTACTATAATAACTATTATTTTGATTTGGGCAATTTGGGATTGCTTTGAAATTAGTCACATCACTAAATATCATCAATTTATTATCCCACACCTTTTAGAACATCAGCATCGAAAAACGTTACTAACTTTAATTTTAGGTAGTAATGGCTTGATGCTTGTATTAAAACCATACCTTCAATCTTATCCACTTACCTTGGTTTGCTTAGCGTTATTAGTAATGAGTGTTCAAGATTTATTAACAGGCTATGTCAACATTTTATTTGCATGGGCTATCTTTTTTTAGTGTTTTATTTGCAAATACACACACTGACATTTGCTAAACTAAATATCAACTTATGCTTAGCATTAATTCTAATGATTTGTATCGATTATCAAATACTTGGAAGTGGCGACTTTCCTTTAATTCTAACGTTTCAAATTCTTTTAAGTCCACAAGCATTTAGCTACTTACTCATTTTAGCAGCTATGTTAACTTATACTTGGTTAACTATTAGCAAGCACCATATCGTGCCCTTCATTCCTAGCCTTAGTACCGCTTATTGGAGCCTAATATTACTTAATTTAATATAAAAAAAGACATGGAACTAAAATTCCATGTCTTTTCTGCAGTTATACTACTTTGATTCAGCTTCAAGTTGAGCTTCAATATCAGCAATTGAGTAAACACCTTCAGCAGTAGCTGATGGAGTAGCAATTGTCTTTGACTTAATGTCACGGTATTGTTGCATACCAGTACCGGCAGGAATAATCTTACCGATAATAACATTTTCTTTCAACCCAATCAATGGATCGTTCTTACCACGAATAGCGGCATCAGTAAGCACACGCGTTGTTTCTTGGAATGATGCGGCTGACAAGAAACTGTTAGTTTCAAGTGAGGCCTTAGTAATACCAAGAAGCACTGGACGTGCAGTTGCTGGAATACCACCCTTGATTACTGTTTCAGCAACAGCATCGCGGAAGTCGTTGATATCCATCAAGTTACCTGGAAGTAAGTCAGTATCACCCGGATCCATCACGCGAACTTTACGGAGCATTTGACGCGCCATAACTTCAACGTGTTTATCTGAGATTTCAACCCCTTGCAAACGGTAAACCTTTTGGATTTCACGTAAGATGTAGTTTTCAGTTGAAAGCACATCACGCACTTGAATCAAGTGCTTAGGATCAACAGAACCTTCGTTCAACGCATCCCCACGGTGAATGTGATCACCTTCGCCTACACGCATGCGGGCTGATAGTGGTAATGTGTATGTCCGGCTGTCAGTATCACCTGCAATTGTGATTTCCTTAGTCCGTTCAGCTGGGTTTTCTTCGATTGATTCAACAATCCCAGTAACCTCAGTAATTTCAGCACGCCCTTTAGGGTTACGTGCTTCAAAAATTTCTTGGACACGAGGAAGCCCTTGAGTGATATCATCCCCGGCAACCCCACCGGTGTGGAAGTTACGCATTGTAAGTTGCGTACCAGGTTCACCGATTGATTGCGCAGCCACAGTACCAACTGCTTCCCCAACTTCAACTTCATCACCAGTGGCCATGTTACGTCCATAACAACGTTCACAAACCCCGTGCTTAGTGTTACAAGTGAAGGCTGAACGGATAGTTACCATTTGGATACCAGCTTCAACAATTGCCTTAGCTTCATCTTCTTGGATCATATCGTTAGCTTTAACAATCACCGCACCAGTTTCTGGGTTCTTTATTGACTTCATTGCGTAACGACCTAAGATACGGTCATAAAGTGATTCGATTACTTCGTTTCCTTCCATAATGGCAGAAACGTCAAGACCACGGTCAGTACCACAGTCAACTTCACGAATAATAACGTCTTGAGCAACGTCAACCAAACGACGAGTCAAGTAACCAGAATCGGCAGTCTTCAAGGCCGTATCAGTCATCCCTTTACGAGCCCCGTGGGTTGAAATAAACATTTCAAGCACTGAAAGACCTTCACGGAAGTTGGCAATGATTGGCAATTCCATGATTCGTCCGTTAGGCGCAGCCATCAAACCACGCATCCCGGCAAGTTGAGTAAAGTTAGAAATATTACCACGCGCTCCTGAATCTGACATCATGAAGATTGGATTGTTTGAATCGAAACCTTCAATAAGCTTTTGTTGGATTTCATCCTTTGCAGCGTTCCAGATTGCAATAACACGTTCGTATCGTTCATCGTCAGTAATCAATCCACGACGGAATTGCTTAGTAACAACCGCAACCTTTTCGTGGGCGGCATCAACGATTTCATTCTTTTCTTTTAATTCAGTAACATCGGCAGCCCCAACAGTTAAACCTGAAATAGTTGATTCTTCATAACCTAAGTCCTTCATACGGTCCAAGAGTAATGAAGTTTCAGTAACCTTGTAACGCTTGTAAACTTCAGCGATGGCATCAGATAAGAAACCTTTCTTAAATGGTGCTACAACTGGTTGGTCGCGCAAGAATTCTTTCAAGTTAGTACCTGGTGCGATGAAGTATTTATCATCAACCCCAGTTGTTAAAGCAGCTTCAGTTGGTTCGTTCAAGTAGAAGAAGTCGCCTGGTAAGATGTTGTTAAAGATTAATTTACCAACAGTCGTTACCAAGATCTTGCTACGTTGGTCAGCAGTAAATGGCTTATCTGCTGGGAAGCTTGAAGTTTGCACCCCAATCCGCGTGTGCCAGTGGACATACTTGTTTTGGTAGGCGATTTGGGCTTCGTTAAGATCCTTAAAGATCATCCCTTCACCTTCACGACCAGCTTCTTCAGTAGTTAAGTAGTAGTTACCGATAACCATGTCTTGTGATGGTGCAACGATTGGCTTACCATCTTTAGGCGCCAAGATGTGACCAGCGGCAAGCATAAGCAAACGAGCTTCGGCTTGCGCTTCATCAGACAATGGCACGTGGATGGCCATTTGGTCACCATCGAAATCGGCATTGTACGCTTCCGTAACCAATGGGTGAAGACGCATCGCTTTACCAGAAACAAGCACTGGTTCAAAGGCTTGAATCCCTAAACGGTGAAGCGTAGGTGCCCGGTTCAATAGAACTGGGTGTTCCTTGATAACATCTTCCAAGACGTCCATAACATCATCATCACGACGATCAATCTTACGCTTAGCATTCTTAATGTTAGAAGCTAATTCACGTGAAACCAATTCCTTCATGATAAATGGTTTGAACAATTCCAACGCCATTTGACGTGGAAGACCCATTTGGTTCATCTTCAAGAAAGGACCAACGTCGATAACAGAACGACCAGAGTAGTCAACCCGCTTACCAAGCAAGTTTTGACGGAAACGTCCTTGTTTACCCTTCAACATGTGTGAAAGAGACTTCAATGGACGGTTACCTGGACCAGCAACTGGACGGCCGCGACGACCGTTATCAATCAAGGCGTCAACAGCTTCTTGAAGCATCCGCTTTTCATTTTGAACGATGATACCAGGGGCATTAAGATCTAACAAACGCTTCAAACGGTTGTTCCGGTTAATAACCCGACGGTATAAATCATTCAAGTCAGAAGTTGCAAAACGGCCACCTTCAAGTTGCACCATTGGGCGTAAATCAGGTGGAATAACTGGAATAACATCCATTACCATCCAATCCGGACGGTTACCTGATTTCAAGAAAGCTTCGATAATGTCAAGACGACGAACGGCACGAGTCCGTTTTTGTCCTGAAGCTTCTTTTAATTCGGCTTTCAATGCTTGTGCTTCCTTAGCCAAATCAACATCAGCAAGTAATGTTTGAATAGCTTCGGCACCCATAGCAGCGCTAAATTCGTTACCGTATTCAGCCTTTAATTCACGGTATTCACGTTCTGAAAGTAATTGCTTCTTTTCAAGTGGTGAGTTACCAGTTTCAGTAACTACGTATGAAGCAAAGTAAATAATTTCTTCAAGTGAACGAGGGCTCATGTCAAGCACAAGACCCATCCGTGAAGGAATACCCTTGAAGTACCAAATGTGCGTTACAGGGGCAGCAAGTTCAATGTGTCCCATACGTTCACGACGTACTTTAGCACGCGTAACTTCAACTCCACAACGGTCACAAACAATACCCTTGTAACGAATACGTTTGTATTTACCACAAGCACATTCCCAGTCCTTGGTTGGTCCAAAGATGCGTTCATCAAAGAGTCCATCTTTTTCAGGTTTTAAAGTCCGGTAGTTAATTGTTTCAGGCTTCTTAACTTCACCATAAGACCAGCTGCGAATTTTGTCTGGTGATGCCAGACCAATTTGCATGCTTTCAAACTTATTAACATCAATCAAAGGATTGACCACCTTTCATTATTCTTGTTCGATTGTATCAGTTGCCGGCTTCGCTGTTTCAGTATTTTCAGCAGCGTGTTCAGCAGCATACTTAGCAAGGGCGTCAACGTTTACAACGTCATCGTCGTCTTCGTCCATATCACGGAGTTCAATTTCTTCTTTATCTGCATCCAACACCTTCATATCAAGACCAAGTGATTGCAATTCTTTTACAAGCACGCGGAATGATTCTGGAACTCCAGGTTGTGGGATTGGTTCACCCTTAACGATCGCTTCATAAGTCTTAACACGACCAACAACGTCATCTGACTTGTAAGTCAAGATTTCTTGAAGAGTGTAAGCAGCCCCATACGCTTCAAGGGCCCAAACTTCCATTTCCCCGAAACGTTGTCCACCAAATTGCGCTTTACCACCAAGTGGTTGTTGCGTAACAAGTGAGTAAGGTCCGATTGAACGGGCGTGAATTTTATCATCAACCATGTGGGCAAGCTTCATGTAGTGCATTGTCCCAACGGCGATCCGATTATCAAATGCTTCCCCAGTCCGACCATCGTAAAGGACCGTCTTACCATCAGCTGGGAGACCAGCTTCACGAACAGCGTCCCAGATATCTTTATCTGTGGCACCATCAAATACTGGTGAGGCCATGTGAATACCTAATGTCCGAGCAGCCATCCCCAAGTGCAATTCAAGCACTTGACCGATGTTCATCCGTGAAGGCACACCCATGGGTGAAAGCATGATATCAATTGGGGTACCATCTGGCATGTATGGCATGTCTTCTGATGGCACAACGATTGAAACAGTACCCTTGTTACCGTGACGTCCCGCCATCTTATCCCCAACTTGAATCTTACGTTTTTGGGCGATGTAGACACGAACCATCATGTTAACACCTGGTGAAAGTTCATCACCGTTTTCACGAGTGAAGATCTTAACGTCTTGAACGACCCCTCCACCACCGTGAGGTACACGAAGTGATGTATCACGAACTTCACGAGCTTTTTCACCAAAGATGGCGTGAAGCAAGCGTTCTTCGGCTGATAATTCAGTCACACCCTTAGGAGTAACTTTACCAACTAAGATATCACCATCTTCAACTTCGGCCCCGATACGGATAATACCCATTGCATCAAGGTCTTTTAATTGTTCTTCCCCAACGTTAGGGATTTCACGCGTCATTTCTTCAGGTCCAAGCTTTGTGTCGCGGGCTTCTGATTCAAATTCTTCGATGTGAATTGAAGTGTAGACATCTTCACGAATCAAACGTTCGTTCAAGATGATGGCATCTTCAAAGTTGTAACCTTTCCAAGTCATGAAGGCAATCAATGGGTTTTGACCCAAGGCTAATTCACCTTGTTCCATTGATGGACCGTCAGCAAGGACTTCATCGGCTTCAATCATTTCACCAACACGGACAATTGGGCGTTGGTTGTAGTTTTTACCTGAGTTTGAACGACGGAACTTCATCAACTTGTAAGTATCTAATGAACCATCTTCGCGACGGATGCGAATTTCACGACCGTCAACGTATTCAACTTGACCAGCATGTTTAGCAATCATAGCAACCCCTGAATCGTGGGCCGCTTTGTATTCAATACCAGTACCAACAAGTGGTGCGTGTGGGTTAACCAATGGCACCGCTTGACGTTGCATGTTGGCTCCCATCAAAGCACGGTTTGAGTCGTCGTTTTCCAAGAAAGGAATGTTGGCTGTCGCCACGGCAACTACTTGCTTAGGTGAAACGTCCATGTAATCAACGTTTTCGATTGAAGTTTCAATATTGTCATCAGCATCACGTGCCATTACAGCTGATTCAACAAATGAACCGTCATCGTTCAATGGTGTGTTGGCTTGCGCAATAACAAAATTAGCTTCTTCATCGGCTGTTAAGTAATCAATCTTTTCAGTAACCTTGTGATCATCCCATGAAACACGACGGTATGGTGTTTCAACAAATCCGTAACGGTTAACCTTTGCATATGATGAAAGGGAGTTAATCAAACCGATGTTAGGACCTTCAGGAGTTTCAATTGGACACATCCGACCATAGTGCGTGTAGTGCACGTCTCGGACTTCATATCCGGCCCGGTCACGCGTCAAACCACCAGGTCCAAGCGCTGAAAGACGACGTTTGTGTGAAAGTTCTCCAAGTGGGTTAGTTTGGTCCATGAATTGTGACAATTGTGATGAACCAAAGAATTCCTTGATTGAAGCAACCACTGGTCGAATATTAATTAATTGTTGTGGGGTCACTGTTTCGGCGTCTTGAATTGACATCCGTTCGCGAACCACACGTTCCATCCGTGATAAACCAATCCGGAATTGGTTTTGTAATAATTCACCAACTGAACGGATCCGACGGTTACCCAAGTGGTCAATATCATCAGTTGCGCCAAGACCTTCTTTTAAGTTAAAGAAGTAGTTCATTGATGCGATAATATCGGCTGGAGTAACTGTCCGCGTTGTTGCGCCAATGTGGCCGTTACCAATTACCAAGAGTTCCTTTTCAGGATCGTTTGGTGATTCAACCTTAATTGTTTGAATCGTCATTGGTTCAGTCACAACAGCATCTTCAGTTGGGTAGAATGTTGTCGCCTTGAAATCTTCCTTATCAAGGAATGGTGCCAAGTCAGCCATTACATTCTTGTCAATCTTAGTCCCCTTAGCAGCAATAACTTCACCAGTTTCTGGATCAGCTAAAGTTTCAGCTAATGTAAGACCAAGTAAACGGGTCTTCAAGTTCAACTTTTTGTTGATCTTGTAACGACCAACTGGAGCTAAATCATAACGTTTTGGATCAAAGAAACGGGCTGTCAACAATGAACGTGATGAATCAGCTGTCTTTGGTTCACCTGGACGTAGACGTTCGTAAATGTCTTTCAAGGCTTCTTCAGTACGTGATTCAGAAAGTTCTTTGTGAACATCCTTTTCAAGGGTGTTCATCAATGAATCATATGATGAGCTAAAGATTTCCAAGATATCACTATCTGAAGCAAATCCAAGTGCACGTACTAATTCAGTCAATGGAATCTTACGCGTACGGTCAATCCGGACGTATGCCACATCTTTGGCATCCGTTTCAAATTCCAACCATGCACCACGGTTAGGAATTACCGTTGTACCGTAACTTGGGCGGCCGTTTTTGTCGAGTTCTTCATTAAAGTAAACCCCAGGAGAACGCACTAATTGTGAAACGATAACACGTTCTGCCCCGTTAATAATGAAAGTACCTTGGTCAGTCATTAATGGGAAATCACCAAAGAAGACATCTTGTGACTTGATTTCGCTTGTTTCGTTGTTAATTAAACGTAAAGTTACGTGTAATGGAGCTGAGTAGTTGGCATCGTGTTCACGTGCTTCTTCAACTGTATACTTAGGTTCCATTAACTTGTAGTCAACAAATTCCAATGATAATTTTCCTTGGAAGTCTTCGATCGGAAGAATGTCGTTAAACATTTCCCGTAACCCCTCGTCTAAAAACCATTGATATGAATCTGTTTGAATTTCGATTAAGTTAGGCAAATCAAGGATTTCTTTGATTCGCGCGTAACTGCGACGGGTACGGCGCTTGCCGTTTTGAATTAAATGCCCTGCCAAAATTGGTCACCTCATCTCAAATTTTTGCCCTACGTTTACGTCCTGAAATGTTACATTATGATTACAAATCACTATATATCCAAATTCAAGGCATAAAAAAGACAACTTGCAGCTTTTTCCGAAGCTCCAGTTGTCTTAATATACAGGTTTCTGCGGACAATATATCACAAAAGCCATTTTTATTCGTAGTTTGTTCTCTATATATGTTACTAAAAATAATATTTTTTTGCAAGTAATACTTGACATTTATCCCAAAAAATATTATTTAGAAAAAAACAAGCCTTAAAGCAAGACTTGTTTTTAATATTTACCGTGAAGTTTCTGGATCTTTAATCGTTAGTTTAATTTCACCTTTTGCAGCCCCAATCGTCACATGACTGTTAACTGTAATATGACCTGAAAGTAACTCTTCACTAAGTAAATCTTCAACTTTGGTTTGCAAAGCTCGGCGTAATGGCCGAGCACCATATTCCGGATCAAAACCCGCAGCAGCAACTACATCAATTGCTGCAGGAGTAATTTTAATATCAATACCTTGTTCTTTAACTCGATTAAGTAAACTTTGCGCCATCAATTTCACGATTTCATGCAACTCAGGTTTATCTAAGCTGTGGAAGATAATCGTTTCATCAATCCGGTTGATAAATTCAGGTCGGAACTGTTCTTTCAAACTTTCACGAACCTTTGCTGCCATTGCCTCATAATCAGCCTCAGCTTTTTTAGCACCAAATCCCATCGTCTTTTCATCTCGGATACGAGTCGCTCCAAGGTTAGATGTCATAATAATAATCGTATTACTAAAATCAACGCGGCGGCCCTTAGAATCAGTTAAGTACCCATCATCTAATACTTGTAGTAAGAGATTAAAAATATCTGGATGTGCTTTTTCAACTTCATCTAAAAGGACAACTGAATATGGTTGTTGACGAACTTTTTCAGTCAGTTGGCCACCTTCATCAAAACCTACATACCCAGGAGCAGCTCCAACTAAACGGCTACTTGAATATTTTTCCATATATTCAGACATATCAATCCGAATCATATTCTTTTCAGAGCCAAAGATAGCTTCAGCTAATGCTTTAGCTAACTCAGTTTTACCTACTCCAGTAGGGCCAAGAAACATGAAACTTCCAATTGGTTTTTTAGGATCTTTCAACCCTGACCGTGCCCGCCGAATAGCACGCGAAATCGCAGAAACTGCTTCATTTTGACCAATCACTCGTTCGTGTAAAACTTTTTCTAAATTAATTAAGCGTGTTTGTTCTGATTTTTGCATCTGTGTTACCGGAACACCAGTCCATTCAGCTACAATTTCAGCAACATCTTCAGTAGTCACAAACAATGAATATGCATCATCTTTTTTAAGTAATTTTTGGGTCGCTTGCTGGCGTCGCTTAGCTTCTAACTCTTCATTAACTTCGACGAATTCACGGCGTAATTTTGCTGCCTTTTCAAAATCTTGTTGCAAAAGTGCTTCATCACATTGTTGTACTAATTCAGCAAGCTTTTGTGTTAATGGTGAAAATTCATCACTTACTTCTGGATTGTTAATTCGAACTTTAGCCGCTGCCTCATCGATAACATCAATTGCCTTATCAGGTAAAAAACGATCAGGAATATAGCGCACCGATAACTTAACAGCAGCTTCAATTGCCTCATTAGTAATGTTTACTCGGTGATGTTTTTCATATTGGGACTTCAAACCAACTAAAATTTCAGTTGTGTCAGCCTCCGAAGGTTCATTGACAATTACTTTTGCAAAACGACGTTCAAGAGCTGTATCTGTCTCGATATACTTTTGATATTCATTGAGTGTTGTCGCCCCAACAATTTGCACTTCTCCACGTGCTAATGCTGGTTTGAGCAAGTTAGAAGCATCAATTGCTCCTTCTGCACCCCCAGCTCCGATTAAAGTGTGTAATTCATCAATAAATAAGATTACATTCCCATCATTATAAACTTCGTCCACAATTTTACGAAGTCGTTCTTCAAATTCACCACGATACTTAGTACCAGCAACTACCGCTGCCATATCAAGCAATACCAAACGCTTCCCTTGTAAGTTAGCTGGTACTTCTTTACTAATAATTTTCTGCGCTAGACCTTCTGCGATTGCAGTTTTACCTACACCAGGTTCACCAACAAGAACTGGATTATTTTTAGTTCGACGACTCAAAATTTGAATAACCCGTTTTACCTCTTGTGCTCGACCAATCACTGGATCCATTTGTTTACCGGCTGCAATTTTGGTTAAATCACGACCCAAGCCATCTAAAGTTGGTGTACCTTTAGCTGTGCTGTGGCCACCTTTACCACGAATAGAATCAGTATTAACACCGATTTTTTTTAAAACCTGCCGCTGAATATCAGCTGGCTTAACATTTAAATCACCTAACATTCGTGTCGCTAAATTGCTTTGTGTACCAAGTAATGCTAGCAAAATATGTTCTGTACCAATATTTTTAGCTTGTAAATTACGAGCCTCTTCACCAGCTGATCGTAAAGTTGCCGCTGCTTTAGGTGAATAAGGTAGGTAATCTTCCCGTTCAAGCGGATTTAAATTACCATACCCCGTATAGTTTTCAATTTCACGTCGAATTTTATCGGCATCTAAACCAAAGCGTGCCAAAACCTTACCAGCCATACCTTCATACTCCATGGCTAAAGCTAAAAGTAAATGTTCTGTCCCGACTGCTTGATGCTTAAAAAACTTCGCTTGTTCTTGTGCTAATACAAGTACATTTCGAGCACTTTTTGTGTATTCGTTTCCCATTTGTACACCTCGCTATTTGCTATCTCAACTTTTAAACCGTAATCGATTTAAAATTCCAATTAAAATACGTGCACGCATCGCGTTTTCTGTTTGAGTATCATGAATTCGAAGGGTATCTTTATCGATTGTCGCCAAAATCAAACCAGCTTCGCGTGGTGAAATCAACTTATCTTCAAATAGACTCTGTACGACGGCGATGGCATCATGTTGTGAAACTGTCGTTCCAATCGCTGCAATTAATAAATCAAGAACTTGATTATCCTCTAACAACCGTACTTTTGCAATCCGTATATAACCACCGCCACCACGTTTACTTTCAACTAAGTACCCATTTTGAATAGTAAAACGCGTTTTAATTACATAATTGATTTGCGACGGTACCACATCAAATTGCTGTGCAATCTCAGCACGACGTATCTCTATGTGCTGATGTTCTTGCAAAATATTTTTTAAATATTGCTCAATCATGTCTGAAACATTTTGAGTTTCCACTATCCGTCGCCTCCTTTCCGTGCAGAATATCACTTTGACTAATCCTGACTTTATTATCCTTAATACACTCAAAAAATGCAAGATATCAAATCACATCTAAAAGATTAACAACAAAAAATCACGTCTTTATTAAAAGACGTGATTTTACACGATGCACCTAGCAGGAGTCGAACCTGCAACCTTCTGATTCGTAGTCAGACACTCTATCCAATTGCGCTATAGGTGCATAATATTAAATTTAAGCGAAAGACGGGATTCGAACCCGCGACCCCCACCATGGCAAGGTGATGTTCTACCACTGAACTACTTTCGCATTAATGCCGACTAAAGGATTCGAACCTTCGACCCCATCATTACTAGTGATGTGCTCTGCCAACTGAGCTAAGTCGGCGTCTCAAAAAATTGAGCCCAAGATCAAACAACGGTGACAACCACAGCGTCATTAAATCTTATCGGGAAGACAGGATTCGAACCTGCGACCCCCTGGTCCCAAACCAGGTGCTCTACCAAGCTGAGCTACTTCCCGAGACGAAACAATCTATTAAATTTAAACGTAAATCTAAATTCAATATGCACCTAGCAGGAGTCGAACCTGCAACCTTCTGATTCGTAGTCAGACACTCTATCCAATTGCGCTATAGGTGCATAATATTAAATTTAAGCGAAAGACGGGATTCGAACCCGCGACCCCCACCAT
>NZ_JAAXPN010000007.1 GCF_012396505.1 Periweissella fabalis
CGCAAATTTGTTTAACTCTGAAAATTAATTTCAAAGTACTTACACATTTGATTGTCAAAACTTTATTCAGTTTTCAAAGATCTACGTCGTTGTTAACAACTTAATATGTCGTAACAACATTTATTAACTATACTCGCTTTAATTTGATAAGTCAACAACTTTTTTAAATTAATTTGAATTAGTTATTTAATTAATCGTTGTTTTGTTTAATTAACTTTTGGGTTAATGTCACAAGACAACTTAAATATAATACCTTGATTTTTACTTCATGACAACCCTTTTTTTGAAATAAAATAATTTTTTTCACACATCAGCTCAAAAGCTTGATAAATCAATATTTCAAGTATAACAAAAAATCCCAGGAAAAATAAATTTTCCCGGGATTTTAAAATACGCTTTATGTGTCACAAACGTTTTCTATATTTTAAGTTATCAACTTTCTGATAACTTATGTTTAATCACGGTTTGAACCGCCAAAAATTTGTAATAAGCTCAAGAATATATTAATAAAGTCCAAATATAGTGTTAAAGCTCCACTAACAGCTAGTCCAGTCTCGTTTGCTTGATTACCAAATTCAAGATAAAGATGTTTCATCTTATTAGTATCATAAGCAGACAATAGGGTAAAAATTACTACCGAGGCCCATGAAAGTACCAGTGTGACTACTGAGTTGTGTAAAAAAATATTAACAACTGAAGCAACAATCAGTCCAATTAACAATCCAAACAGGTGTGTTCCTAAACCAGCCATATTACGCTTTGTAAAATAGCCATACGCTGACATTCCCACAAAAATTGCTGCAGCCCCTGCAAATGCCCCTAAGATAGAAGCACCTGCATAGATAGCAAAAATAAATGACATTGTTAGTCCATTAACAACAGCAAAAAGTACTAATAGTGGTAAAGCAGTCAAAGCATTTCGCATGGCTTTCGTATTAACCAAAATTACTAAAATTAATTCAAAGATTACCAATCCGTAAAACATAAACCGATTAAATGCTAAAGCTTCCATAACTTGAGGAAATTTTGTTGCAGTTATATAAGCAGTTAGACCTGAGACTAATAAGGCTAAGGCCATGTAACGGTACATTCGACGGAAAAAACCACTTAATCCGGTAACATCAACACTTTTAGTTTGTTGTTCATTAAAGTAACTCATATTATCATTATTCATTTAGTGTTCTCCTTTATATCATTACTTTACATAATCATACCTGAATCCAACTAAATAAACAAATTACTTATTTAGTTAGTAACTTTTTAAAAATCGCTTCATACTTTTGTAAATCACCCGCTCCCATAAATACATAAACTGCATTTTCAAAGGATAATAGTTGATTCATTGAATCTTCGTGCAAAACACCACCAAAATTTGTTAATTTTGCTCCAATATCAGCTGATTTAATATCACCACTAGTTTCACGTGCAGATGTAAAAATCTCAGTTAAAAATACTTTATCAGCGGTTCCTAAGATTTTTACATAATCGTCAAAGTAAGCTTGTGTTCGTGAAAATGTATGTGGTTGGAAAACCGCCACGATTTCTTGTGTTGGAAACTTTTGACGAGCTGCATCAATTGTCGCCTTAATTTCAGATGGATGATGTGCGTAATCATCAATCATTACCCCATTACTCAATGTTGTTACTTGGAAGCGACGTTTAACACCACCAAACGAAAGTAACTCTTCTTTTACTAATGCTAAATCGAGTTTTTCAAAGTAAGCAACTGCAATAACCGCTAATGTATTTAAAATACCATGTTGACCAAATTGATTAGTTTTAAATTGGCCTAGATAAGTATCGTGATAGTATACATCAAACGTGGCGCCTGATTGATCACGCACAATATTTTTAGCTTGAAAATCATCACTTGCATTTAAACCATAATAATACACTGGAATCTTGGTTTTTAATTGACGTAGTTGATCATCATCACCCCATGCAAAAATTGCTTTTTTAACTTGATTAGCTAAATCCTGGAAAGCTGATCGCACATCGTCAATGCCCTTATAGTAATCTGGATGATCAAAATCGATATTAGTCATAATTGCATAATCTGGAGTGTAATCCATAAAATGGCGTCGATACTCATCCATTTCAAAAGCAAAGAATCGGGCATTTGGCATTCCTTTACCAGTTCCATCCCCAATTAAAAAATTAGTAGTAGCAACCCCAGATAAAACATGAGCTAATAATCCTGTTGTACTAGTTTTCCCATGCGCACCAGCAACACCAATTGCTGTAGTTTCATTAACCAATTGTTCGACCATTTCGGGATACGTTTTAATATCTAATTCCATTTCGATGGCTTTAGCAACTTCAATGTGGTCATCTTCAAATGAATTACCACGAATAATTGTCCAACCTTCATTCAAGTTAGCAGCATCAAAAGGATACACTGGGATACCGGCTTCTTCTAACGGTGTTTGAGTAAAAGTATATTCAGTAATATCTGAACCCGCTACTTCATGTCCTTGATCATGTAAAATCAAAGCAAGTGAAGCCATACCTGACCCCTTTATTCCAATAAAATAATATTTGTTTGCCATTGTGACAATAACTCCTTCTACACTGCATTAATTAAATATTATTTTTACTACTATATAAGTAATAAAAAAAGAGTAATCAATTTGATTACTCCCTAAATCATAGCACAATCTCAGTTGAATGTACTATCAAGATTAGCTAAATAGTCCTTGTGCTTTGTCAAAATCTAATGCTTCACCAATTGCTTGAAAATCTGCTGGTAAAATCAAAGCACCTGGTACTTGTGGTGCATTTGGTAATTGAAGTTCACGACCAGAAACAATCATTCCGTTTGATGGTACACCACGCAACTCGCCTGGCCAAATAATTAAACCACTTGGCATCATTGCACCAACCTTAGCAACAACAACGTAGATATCAGCTTTCATATTTGGTGAACCAGAAACAATCTGTTCGTACTTATCATCACCTATTTTTGTTTTTGTGATTTGTAAATGATCTGAATCTGGGTGTGGTGTGACACTTTCAACGTAACCTATTACAAACTTTGGTGTTAAATCTGGTACTAATTCAGCTTCAAATCCAACCGCAACTAATGCTTCATTTAATTTATCAACTTGATTATCAGTTAAAAAGACCTGTCCGCCTTCTGTAGGTAAGTCTAGTAAATTACTAATTTCAAAAAAGTTAAACCCAATCGTTGCCTGAGTTGTTTCATCATAAAGTCGGACAATTTGGCCCTTCTTTTCACTTGCTTGCACTGCAACATCGGGTTGAAGTAACAACATTAGAGTATCACCAACGTGTTTGGGATTGTAACTTGCAATTAACATCTCGTTTCCTGCCTATTTAAGTATTTGAATAAAAAAAGTTGGTCGCCCAACTTTTGCGTCCAACTTTTAGTTTAGAGGTAAGTCGTGTGCTTTTCAACCAAAAAACTCACTTATACCTAGATTTTTTATAAACTTTCGATGAAATTTTCAACTTCAACCTGAGTTTTACGATCCTTATTTACGAAACGTCCTAATTCTTGACCATTCTCAAATGCGATAAAACTTGGAATGCCATAGACATCTAATTCCGCACATAAGTCAATATTTTCATCGCGATCAACGGTGATAAATTCAAATTGAGAATATTTTGTTTCAATTGTAGGCATTGCTGGCTTAATAAAGCGACAATCAGGACACCAATCAGCCGTAAAGAATAACATAACTTTTTTATCAGCAATTTCAGTTAATAAAGTTTTTTGATCCATTTGTGGTAAAGTTTTCATATTACATCTCCATTTTACTTATTTTTTGTAACTAAATTATAGCATATATTGGTTAGCATTCAAGCTTAACGACCAATAATTGTATCAACCGCACTCTTATCAAGGTTCACGGCTAATTGTTTAACTAATTCTTTGGCCGCTTCAAAGTCTCGAATTGACCACATTGTTTGGTGCGTGTGGATATAACGTGATGCCACCCCTAAGGCAACTGATGGCACTCCATGGGCTTGTAATTGGGCTGCTGATGCATCAGTACCGCCTTTTGAAACAAAGTATTGGAACGGAATGTTATTTGACTCGGCGATATCAAGGACAAATTCTTTTAATCGTAATGGCATGACTACACCGGGATCAAAGACTCGCAATAAAGTCCCTTCACCAAGGTGCCCTTGATGATTAGTCTTACCATTAATATCATCGGCAGCTGATGAATCAATCGCAAAGAAAATGTCAGGGTTTAACATATTAACTGCCCCGTGGGCTCCTCGTAGACCAACTTCCTCTTGAACATCGGCTCCCATAATTAAGGTATTCGGTGTTTGAACATCTTTAAGGGCATCAAGCGTATCCAACACGGTCACCATTCCAAAACGATTATCCCAAGCTTTAGAAATCACCCGTTTTTTATTAGCTGTCATCACTGTAGCGACTTCTGGCACAATGAAATCACCTGGACGTACACCAAATGCGTGGGCTTCTTCAGCTGAAGTAAAGCCGGCATCAAATAAAATATCATCAACTTTAGGTGTACCATTCACACCACTGTTCCCCCGTAATAAATGGGGTGAGACTGAAGATGACACCACTGGCATACTGTCATGCCGAGTGAATAATGTAAAACGTTGTGATGAAACCACATATGGATTCCAGCCACCAACAGCTGCCACGTTGAATAAGCCCATTGGCGTAATATTAGTCACAATAAAGCCAACTTCATCCATATGAGCTGCAAACATAATCTTAGGTGCATTTATATCTTGGGCGTGTTTAATTCCAAAAACACCACCTAAACCGTCTTGTTTAACCTCGTCAACCAATGGAGTTAAATCAGCTTTAAACATGTCACGTACTTGGTGTTCAAATCCACTAGTACCTTGAATTTCTGTATACTTTTTAACACGTAAAAAATCTTTTTCGTTCATTTTTTACTTTCCTCATTTCAATATGATAGTTTAATCTAGCATGGCTTATTAAATCTGAAAACACCATCTTATTTGGCTATTAGCCTTATTTTACCGCATCTAAAAAATTAAAAAAATACGAAATGATTACAAACGAATTTTTTAATTTATTTTTATATGAGATTATGCTATTTTATAGTGTAGATTGGGAGATGGGCAGGAGAAATTTAACATGAATAAAAAAGGTTTTGGGATTATTGCTGGCATAATTGGAAGTATTGGAGTTGCTGCTGCCATTAGTAGTAAGAACTCTCAAGAAAAAACAGTCGCCAAAACGCATGCCAAACTAATTAGTAAAATTCATGATGAATTTGCTAATAGTGGTAAAATTGAAGGTACTTGGCTTAACCGTGATACTGAAGTTTATTTTGCTAACAATACCAAATGGATGGTCTATAATGGTGGCGTCACATTACGTAAGAACGGTGAACTTGAACAATATCGTTTAAAAATCGATGCCAAATCATTTGCAATTATTTTACAAGAAAAAATTTTATAATCACCAAAATGATTCCATAGAGACAAATTTTGGAGAATACCACATATTAGTATATGTCACCATCTAAATATTCCATAAACGGTTTGAACTGTAGTTATTTTAGCAATAATTTGCAGCTAAAATATGTTTCAAAGGCCCGATATGCTATAAATATAGACAAAAATCCCAGGAAAATTTGATTTTTCCTGGGATTTTTACTAGGTATTTCTCAATACTGCCTGACTTTAGTCACATTGTTAATTCATTCTAAATCGTGGGGATGAAAAATCATCCGGTTGTCTAATGCATATATACGATCTGAAAACTTACCTGGTTCTGTCTGATTAGCCGCATGTGTAAACATTTCAATGCTAGCATCTAATTCATCCAACTGGTGTAACACCTCTGCTTCAAGCAACGCTGGTTTAACAGGCGAACCATATTCTAATAGGCCATGATGTGCCAAAACTACATGGCGTAATACTAAAATACTTTCAGAATTTTCATCTAAATGTAATTCATGTGCTGCTAATACAATTTCAGCATCGGCAATAGCGATATGACCAATTAAATTTCCAGGAACTGTATACAATGTGCCAATCGGCCCCGACAGCTCAACCGTTTTACCAATATCATGTAAGATTGCCCCAGCTAATAATAAGCCTTGATTAATTTGTGGATACATCGGTCCAATTCTTTGGGCTAGATGTATTATCGAAAGTGTATGGTAAGCCAAACCACCAGTATAGGCATGGTGGTTTTTCTTAGCGGCCGGGTAATTATAAAATTGTTCATGATATTTTTGTAGCAAATACCGTACAATCCGATTCCACTCTGGATTGGTAATGCTAAATAAAATTTGATTAATTTCTTCTTCCATTTGTTGTCGTCTAATTGGTGCTGCCGCAACAAAATCACTAGGTTTAAATTCCGCATCAGTTGAAAGCCGTTTAAGATTAGTTATTTTAAGTTGCGACTTTCCTTGATATATCTGTAGGGTCGCATGCAATTGTACAATTACACCTGGTACAAACACTTTAATCTCATCGGGTGTAACTCCCCAATACATACCTTCCATTTCACCAGATTTATCTTCAAAGACTATCGCTAAATATTCTTTGCCGGTTTTAGCTGTCCTGACGACAACTTGCTTAATTAAAGCTGGAATATTAATTTGTTCATTAAGCTTAAAGTCATGCAATAATTTATCACTCATATTAATTTCCGCCGTTCTTTTATCTATAAATCAGATTATAAAGTAACAATCTGTAGTTCTGTAAAGTCTGTTAAAACAGTTGGATTAGATGTGAAATAAATAACTTGCTGCTTAGTACTTAAATCAAGCATTAGTCCATGCATTCTTTCCAAACGCTGAGCATCAAAATTTACAAAGCCATCATCGATAATAATTGGAAATTCAATCAAATCTGCCAGTACTTGTGCGAATGCAATTCTAAATGCTACATACAACTGCTCACTAGTGCCTTTAGATAATTCTGCTAAAGTAAAGTTTTCTTCAGTTGATGTCACTAAGGATATCATATTACTTTCCATTTTAATTGCAACAAAATGACCTCCTGTTAGCATTTGAAAATACTTCGTTGCCAATAAAATTATCTGTGGCATTCTTTGCTGTGATGACTGTTTAAGTGCTTCATTAATCCACTGTGATGTAAGTTGCTTAACCATGAAATCCTCTAACCCTGACAAAAAGTCATGTTGTAGATTGGCAACTTGTTGTTCTACTTCATTAAGAGTCCCATTACTAACAACTTTTAGATGTTGGATTTGTGAAGTTTTTAGTTGTGACTCCAACGCTTCCATTTGTACTTTATCTTGTGTTAATTGCATATTAGTCGATGCAATAAGATCTGTAACCGGTGTTGTTAAACTAGCTAATCGTTTAATTTGTAATTCAGTAAACTGCTTTTGCATTGCTCTTAATTCTTGATTTTGTTGAGCATCGACATTCTGTTTAACTAACTGTAAATGAAATTCACTTTCATCTATTAAACCAACACTATTTAAAACCGTTTGCATTTCTCGTCGAACATTAGCTAATTGTTGCTGCCGTTGCTTATAGTATTGCTCTTGATAAACTTGATCGGCTTTACCTAAAGCATTGGCTTGTTGTTCTGCCATATATTCATTCAATAATTGATTTATCTGCTGTAATTGCCTTGGAAAATCACTAGCTATTACTGAATTCTGAACATTTTCTAACTTCAAATTATTAATGCCTTGTTGCTCACGATTGATAGCTTGAACTAACTTTTGTAATTGTTGTTGACTTGCTTGTAATTGTTGTTGCACCTGAAGTAATTGACTTTGCGCAACTTGAATGTTTGCCATCGGTATTTTTTCATCATTAGTTATTTCAATAGATGATGTTTGTTGGCCAATTATCCAAATAATTGCCATAACAATTATTGCTATAATAAATTTGATTATTATGGTAAATGGTAAAAATAATAGTATTACTATTCCGGCTACTATCGCTCCAATTGTCCATTTAACTGATTTATTTTGCTTAGTTGGTGGTGTTACACGTTGTAGTTGTGAAGCTGAATTAAGTTCATTAAATTTATTAAGCGCTGTTTGATATTGGCCACTTAATTGATTTACTTGTTGCTCCATTGCCCGATAGTTAGCTGCCATCTCCATAAGCATGCCTAAGCGAGGCTGTAGTTTAGTAACTTGTTGCTCAAATTCTTGTCCGTATACTGAGGAAATATCTGAAGTATGCATTTCCTGTTCAAGATGGGTAATTTCTTCAATTAAGTTTGTTTTTTGAAATTGTAATTGCTCGAATCTAACTTTAGTTTCTTCATTAATTTGTTGGACTTGTTGTGCCTGTTTACGCTCTAACTTTCGCATTTGCTGATATAGCGGTTCTAAGCGGGCAAGTTCATTTAATTCAACCAATGTTGCTTGTCGTTTTTTTATTTCGGCTTTTAAATTATCAATCGCTACATGCTGACTTTGTAAACTTTCTAAACTTGCGAAGTACGTTGGTAATTGTCGTTGAATCTCCAATTGATTATCAACTGTCCTCCGGTATTCATTGAGCAAGCCATTTAATGGTCGCTTACCATTTTTAGAATTAGCAGCAAAGAGTACCTGAGCTTCTTTTTCAAATTTATCCGCTACTTGAAGCCAGCCAATTGCACCTACTGCACCAATTTTAAGTAATCGCTGTTCTAGTTCATTAGGGGTTAAGCTACGTACTTCAGCCAATTCATCCGCATTAATTGCATAAATTTGCTGAAAAGTTTCACTAGTAATCGGGCCTAAAATATCATCTAGAATCGGCTGAGGATTGGGATAATTTTCATTCGTTTGTAAATTTATCAATTCTATCTCACTGTTAGTTCGATAACGACGAATTAATCGGTATTTTTTATTGTGATGTAAAAATTGAATTTCTCCACCATAAACGGCTTGTTGTTTGGGCTCATATGTATTAATAAACTTACTTTTCTTACTGGCAAAGCCAAATAACATTCCATTAATAAAGGCCATTAATGTTGATTTACCTGCTTCATTTTCACCATAAAAAACCGTCATCATTTCAGGTAACGTGAATTCTTGATTTACCCACTTACCAAACCCATAGATTTTAATTGCTTCAATTTTCATCCACAATATCCTCACTTAAGTATAATTCTAATAGTAATTTAGCTCGATGCTGTAATTGCGATTGAACTTCAACTTGATCAAAATGACTCGTAACAAATGCTTCAGGAACATTCTTCAAACCAGTATTATGAATATTTGTTGGCGCAAATACAATTTTAGCCGCCGCATCCCATGCTTGACTATCTAATCCGGCTAATGCTTGATTTTGCTCTGGTTGTCTTAAGGTAAGATCATTAATCCATAACTGATTTATCCCATTAACTCGTAATTCCTGATTAAGTTGATTAACAGTTGCCCCATCAAGTAGCCGCAATTCTAAAAGATTTGGCAAAGCAAATTGAGATACTAAATCAATTCTAGTCATTACTAATTCTTGATGCTCAGTCGCAAACTTCTCCAATTTGGGCAATAATAACTTTAACAAATCGTTTTGCGTAGCAACAGCTGGAATTTCTAAAGTTAACGTTTCCCATATAACATTGGCTCCTGGAATAAATTCAGGTATTAACCGATCACCTTGGTTCGTAACTAAATAAAATCCCTTCATACCAGATTCCTTAATATTTTGTCCTTGAAGGTTTCCAGGATAAATAATATATGGTTGCTGAGCTAAGACTTGTCGTTTATGAATATGACCTAAAGCCCAATAATCATAGTGTTTAGCACGCATGTCTGTAATACTAAAAGGTGCATATGGTCCGTCAATTGCACCATGATACATTCCAATTTGAAAATCAACTGTCTCTTTCATAGGGAACTGATCGATAACTTTTGCTTTGACATGTTGTTGTTGATAGCTAAAACCAACAATGTTAACACTCTCACCATGTTGCGTCGTTTGATGTTTTACCGTTACATCACCGGAAAATAGCGTAACATTACTACCAAAATCAAATTCCGCAATTGTTTGGTTAAAATCATGATTCCCAAAACTCAAGTAAACCATGATATCTTGTATCGCCAAACGTTTAAATTGTGCAACTAAAAAATCCAACACTTGAACGCTTTGGTGTTGGGTATCAAACAAATCACCTGTAATCACAACAAAATCAACTGCGTTAGCAAGTGCAAAATCAATTAATTTAATAAAGCTTGTAAAAGTCGCTTGTTCAACTTGTTGCATTAGATTATTTGGCACATTATTTAAGCCAGTAAACGGATGCCCCAAATGGACATCCGCGGTATGAATAAATTTCATTTTTGTGAATCCTCGTCTTATAAATCAAACACTTGTTCTTTTTTAATTATAACAAATTTTGAATTAACATTACTCTTTTTCCGCGAATACGCAAAAATTCGAGGGATTTTGCATCACCTCGAATTTATATGTTTATTTTTTTATATTCGTATCACCGAACCATTTTTGATTTAATTTTGCTAATTGACCATCTACGCGCATTTTTGTAATTGCTTCATTTACCTTATTTTGTAAAGTAATATCTGATTTTCGAATTCCCACTGCAAATTGATCAACTGGAAAACCGCTTTCTACAATTCGATACTTACTAGGGTTAGGTAAATGACTAATATAATAATCTGCATAGACTCGATCAATCAACACCCCTTGAATTCGGCCAGCATTTAGGTCATTCATTGAATTCATGAAAGTATCATATAAAATTGGTTGATGATTCTTAATATATTGTTTTAAAATTTTAGGGTTAGCATCTAAGTCGGTTGCTCCAGTTGAAGATGATTGAACGCCCAAGACTTTCCCTTTCATATCTGCCGACTTTAAAATATTATTGCTACGTAGGCTAACTAAGACTTGGCCATTAGCAAAATATGGCTTTGAAAATCCAACCACTTTTGCACGCTCTGGTGTATATGAATATCCATTCCAAATTAAATCAATCGTTCCATTACGTAGTTCGGTTTCCTTCATGAGCCAATCAATGGGCTGAAATTTAACTTTAATTCCATATTGTTTAAATACTTCACGGGCAAGATCAACATCGTACCCTACGATTTGTCCTTCCTTATTACGAAAACCCATTGGGACAAATGTATCATCTAAACCGACTGTAATTGTTTTATTTTGTTGATAAGTTCGCCAGTTATCAGCACGATTAAAGTCATGTCCAATTGTAACTCCACGACCAACGATAATAAAAAGCCACAAAATTGCAATTATAAAACCGACAATACTTATTATAATTCTTTTCGCCATAGCTTCTCCTAACTTAATGCATTGACGGTAAATACTTTATCAGCAATACTATTTGCTAATTCAATATCATGTGTAACAACAATCTGTGTGACACCATCTTTTTTTAATTCTAATAACAAATTAGCAACTTCCGTACGCATTGATGGATCCAAGGCCGATGTTGGCTCATCATAGGCTAAAACTCTTGGTTGCATTGCTAAAGCTCGCGCAATTGCAACACGCTGTTTCATTCCACCTGATAATTCAAACGGATATAGATCATCTTTTCCTGCCAACTGTAGATGTGTTAGTATTGGCTTAATCCTAGTTTCTAATTCTTGCTTTGTCATTTTTAAGACCATTTTTGGTGCTAGGGTAACATTTTCCCAAACTGTTAAATTTGGAAATAAATTATAGTCTTGAAAAACTACCCCGATTACGTTATTTTTTAAATCACTGTTGCGAGGATCAAATTGTTGTCCATCTAATAGAATTTCACCACTATCAATATCACCTAAACCAGCTAAGGCCCGCAATAATGTTGTTTTACCAGCTCCTGATGGGCCAACAATTGCTAAAATATCACCATCATTAATTGTTAAATTAATATCGTTTAAAATCATGCGGCCATTAAAAGATTTTTTTATATTTTTCAATTCAATCATTGTTTTACTCCTTAACGGTAATAATTATAGTATTTTTCTAAACGGCGCAAGCCAAGTGTCGTTACAGCTGTTAATATTAGGTAAATTATCCCAACCAAAATATATGGTACTAATGTAACATCACGAGCAGCATCAATATTACCAGCCCTTAATAAATCACCAATTCCAATTACATATACTAATGATGAATCTTTAATTAAATTAATTACTTCATTTCCAATCGGTGGAATAACATTTTTAATAACTTGTGGCAAAATAACTTTACGCTGTGTTTGCCATGGGTTTAAGCGCAACACTTTTGCTGCTTCATACTGCCCCATCGGAATTGCTTGAAAGCCCCCACGAAATATTTCCGCAAAATAAGCGGCGTAATTTAGAATAAATGCAAATAGTGCTGCATCTAATCGATCAAAAGTAATATTAATTAAGGGTAACCCATAAAATACAAATATTAATTGTAGTAATAATGGCGTCCCCCGCATTAACCATACATAACCATTTAAAATCCAACGGACCAATTTAAATTCAGACTTAAGACCTAAGCCAACTAAAATTCCTATTGGTAATGCACCAATAATTGTTAAACAAAAAACCTTTAGTGTTACTAAAGCCCCTGCTAAGAGTGAGGGCAAAACTGTTTGAATATATTGCATTGTATATGCCTCCTGATAATATAAAAAATAAAAAAGCACCCTCTTAACGTATTACGTTAAGAGGGTGCTTTGCACGGTTCCACCTCAAAATCAATCCCTGCTCACACAAGAATCCTCAATAGGTTTTATTTGAATAAAACCTAAGTCGATAACGCGACCAACCGAACTAGCCTACTAAAATTTCAACTAATCAACTCCCAGATGTGGTTCAGATTTAATATTGGTCTATTCGCACCATTCTAGACTCGCTGTTACTAATATTAAATCTTACTCTTCTGTTCAAAGTTTTTAAATTTCTTTTAGTTTACGGAACAATTGACGAAATGGCAAGTATAAAATAATTGCAACAATCACATTTAAAGCTAATGATGGTGCAAACGTATGTACCACATAATTAGCAGCATTACCAACATCAAGGCCTGCAATAAATGCAGCAACGTAAGTGAAAATTTGCAAGGCCGTTATTGACAATATAATTATCATACATAATGATACTATTGAATCTGATAAATAGAAACGTAATTGCTTGCTTACCCATACCATAATTGGTAGTCCTACTGTAAAACCACCAATGACTCCAAAATAGAAGAAATCATATATTAATCCAGCCAAAAGTGTCCAAGCATAGATTGGTAAGTCTAAATCAAGTTCAAATAAAACTGCATAAACAAACCAAATCACTAGTAACATTGGCATAATATGGTATTGCCCTTTTGTTAAAAAACCAGCCATATTAGCAAATAATGCCCCATCAAAAAATAGTAAAAAGAATGTAATTACCGCAAAAATCCATTTTAATTTTGTATGGTAACCATTAAAAAAACCAAACATAATTACTCCTTATTTTTCGATTGCAACCGATACAAAATTAATATTTCCAAAATCAGTAGCCGGCTTTATATATATCGACTTAGACAATCCACTCGCATCATTGTGAATCGAGTCAACCTCTCCTACATATAGTCCCTTAGGTGTAATACCACCTAAACCACTAGTTAAGACTTGATCACCTTTTTTCAACTTAATATTTGAAGTAACTTGTCCAACAATTAAACGATTAGCATTGCGATTATACCCTGTGATGATTCCATACATCGCTTCACCTTCTTTATTAGTGATTTGAATTGCAAAGCGATTAGATGAACCACTATCATCCGATAGCAATTCAACTTTTGATGTAGTTCGATCAACTTCACTAATACGACCAATAAGTCCTTTACCAGATACAACTGGCATGTTTTTCTTAATACCAGCATTACGCCCGACATTAATAATTAATTGACTTAACCACGCTGAAGGTGCACGACTAATTACTGTTGCATTAATCAAAGAATAATCTGTTAACGTTTCGTTTAAATTCAATTGATTTTTTAATGACTTATTTTCATTTTCAAGTACTTGAGCTCGAACTTTTTCTTGTGCTAATGCATCAACTTTAGCTCGTAATTGTGTGTTTTCTTGGTATGTATCAAGAAGTTGTGCAACTGAATCGTATCCACCATGGGTTACTGCAACTGGCCAATTGACAACTCGAGCTACAACCCCCGCTACATCGTTACCAAATTGTTGAATCACCGGTGGCGTTGCACGCCGATTACGGACAAGTACTGAACCAGTTAATAATGCTACTGTGACAACAATGCCAATGATGACAAATACAAGTCGTCGTGTTGAAAAAAACTTCATCATGTTCCTCCCTTCGCAGATTAAATTAAGATAAATTTAACATGCCTAATGAAGCGAAATGGCGTACCGGTTTCCCCATGCACGCCACTTAACTAATCATTATTTTGTCTTACGTAATGCGTCAATTGACTTCAAAGCTTCACCAGTTCCAATTGCAACAGCATCCAATGGTTCTGGAGCAATAAATACTGGTACTTTTGTTGATTCTGAAATAACATCATCTAAATGTTTTAACATTGCCCCACCACCTGTGAGAACAATCCCATGATCAATTACATCAGCCGCAATTTCAGGTGATGTTTCTTCAAGGGTTTCACGAATAGCGATAATAATTTCTGATACGACATCTTTAATTGCAATAGCAACGTCTTCTGCTGTTACTGTAATTGTTTTTGGTAAACCTGATACTAAATCACGTCCGCGTGCCTGAGCACCATCAAGTGCTTTAGCCGCTTCAACATCAGCTGAACCAATTTCAATTTTAAGTCGCTCTGCAGTCTGTTCACCAATTGTTACATTGTATTCCTTGCGAATATAATTAATGATAGCTTCATCAAGTGCATTCCCAGCTTTTCGAATTGAACGACTTGAGACAATCCCACCAAGAGAAATTGTAGCTACATCCGTTGTTCCACCACCTAAATCAACTACCATTGATCCAGTTGGTTCCATAACTGGTAAGCCAGCACCAACAGCCGCTGCAAAAGGTTCTTCGATTACATACGCATCACGAGCACCAGCCACACGCGCAGCATCAATAACCGCCCGCTTTTCAACTGTAGTTACTCCTGATGGTACCCCAATAGTTACAAATGGCTTTTGACCACGGCCGCCAAGGGATTTTTCTAAATAGTATTTTAACATCGCAACTGTTGTATCGTAATCCGCAATGACTCCATCACGCATTGGGCGAATTGCCCGAATACTGCCAGGTGTACGACCGATCATTTCACGGGCAGCCTCTCCGACAGCAACAACCTCGTTTGTTTGAGTATTGCGTGCTACGACTGATGGTTCGCGCAACACAATCCCTTTACCTTCAATATAAACAAGGGTGTTTGCTGTCCCAAGATCAATTCCAATGTTTCGTTGTCCAAATGATAACACGTTGCTACTTCCTTTCGTTCCTGTGTAATAACTTTTTGTATTATACCATATCCTAAAACAGTTATCATTAAACTACTTAGAATTATTTATTGCATTTACCTTAAAAAGAGTAACATATTTTAGTTAAATCAATAAGCTGTCATCACCAATAAATGAACTATCCCGCCGTAACTTTAAATCACGGCGGGATAGTTCATTTATATAATCATATTGTACCAAGTTAGCGTCTAGGCTTAAAAGAACTCTTGTGCCCCAAAATGATATGCACGCCCTTGAGTGAGGACATTTGTACCAATAAAGTTAGCACTAATCATTTGTAATGTGACAACATTATGCCCTTTTACACGTTGTACTTTTGTCTTAAAAGCATAGCCATTATCTGAGTAACGGTAACCTAATTGGTAAATTCCATCAGCATAGTAGTACATAAATCCATTTTTATTAACAGTGGCATTTTCGTTATCTATTTTAAAAGTGTTACCTGTAATTATAATCTTATGTTGTCGTTTATTATTATCAAAGAAGTACCAAGTACCTTGAATTTTTTTAGAAATAATTTGTGGGGTAGTAGGTGTCTTAATAACTTTACCAGCCGTTTGGTGGTTAACAACGGAAGCATTCGTATTTTGCACGCTAACCCCTACAAATAATGTGACAACTGCTAAACCGATTAAAATTGCAAATACTTTTTTCAATGATTTCATTTTCTTAACCTCCAAACGTTAATTTTATATGATTTTTTCTACACACTTATCGTAACACTTCTGTAACACAAAAGAAACATAAAACACAAAAATAACAAATAAATGTTTTTTATTACATAAAAATCAACAAAAAAAGCTATTTCCACATGGAAATAGCTTTTTTCTGTAATATTATCGATGTTTAAGCACCCGTTCAATTTCACGATTTTGTTCACGCTTCTTCAAATCATGGCGCTTATCATATTCATGTTTCCCCTTAGCAACCCCAATCAAGATTTTTGCATACCCATGTTTTAAATAGACTTTCAAGGGCACAATCGTCATCCCGGTTGCTTGCGTTTCTTTAATTAGTTTACTAATTTCCTTTTTATGCAAAAGTAATTTGCGAGGACGTAACGGATCCACATTAAAGCGATTACCCTGTTCAAAGGGGGCAATATGCACGTTAAGTAACGTTGCTTCACCGTTTTTAATTTGAATGTAACCATCGGCAATTTGAATCTTACCGGCGCGTACCGATTTGATTTCGGTTCCCGTTAAGACCATCCCCGCTTCATAAGTATCTTCAATAAAGTACTCATGGCGGGCTTTTTTATTACTAGCAAGAGCGTCATTTAGCTGATGGGCCATAAGCGACTCCTCCTTTTAATAATTAATTATGAACCACGCGTTGGGCTAGTTGGTTTCCGACGACCAAGGCCTTTTTGCCCTCGGCCACCGACTTTACCACCGCCGCCAAATTTTTCTTTGTTACCACCAAACTTGCCACCTTTATTAAAGTTACCAGGTTTATTGCTACTACGGTGATCATTAGGACGACGTTTGTCGCCGCCACGCCCATTACCACCGCGGTTATTACCGTTATTTTGTGGTTCTGGAGCCCGTAAAGTCGTTGTTGGGGCACTCTTTGGATCAACTAAGACAAAGTCAAGAGCACTTTGCGCTTTATCAACGCGGACCAAGCGAACCTTAACGTTTTGACCAATTTGGAAAATCCGGTGACTGCGACGACCAACTAATGCCATGTGTGAATCGATGTATTGGTAGTAATCATCAGTCATGTTTGAAATATGAATCAAACCTTCAACCGTGTTTTCAAGTGAGATAAACATCCCAAACTTCAAGACTGATGAAACAACGGCGTCAAATGTTTCACCAACGTGTTCTTCCATAAATTCAGCCTTCTTCATCGCATCCGTATCACGTTCGGTATCAACCGCACGACGTTCCTTTTGTGATGTATCTTCCCCAATTTGTGCTAATTTATCACGGTACTTGGCCGTGGCGTCTTCACCAAGACCATTCTTTTCGTACCATTTAATTAAACGGTGCACCGTTAAATCAGGATAACGACGAATTGGTGATGTAAAGTGGGTGTAGTATTCAGCTCCCAAACCAAAGTGACCAACTGGTTCGTTTGAATATTTAGCTTGTTTCATTGAACGCAACATCATCGTTGATACCATTCGTTCTTCTGGAGTTTCAGCTAATTCACCTAAAATACTTTGGAATAACTTAGGTGATAACTTATTTGGATCACCTTTAACTGGGTGACCTAACGCTTGCACAAATTCAAAGAAACTTTGTGCACGTTGACCATCTGGCGTTTCGTGAATCCGGTAAAGGAATGGTACGTGTAAACGATCAAAGTGTTCAGCAACTGTTTCATTAGCCGCTAACATAAATGATTCAATCATGCGTTCAGATAAACCACGTTCACGTAATTCAATATCCGTTGGCTTACCATTTTCATCAACAATAATTTTGGCTTCAGGTGCATCAAATTCAATGGCACCACGACGCTTACGTTTGGCAACCATGATGTGGTGTAACTCTTCCATCGCTTCAAACATTGGAACTAATTCTTGGTATTCCGCCCGTGTAGCTTCATCTTGATCAGTCAAAATTTTGTTAACCGCTTTATAAGTCATCCGGGCATGGGATTTCATCACAGAAGTGTATAACTTGTGGTTAACAACTTCCCCATTGCGATCAATTTCCATATCCGCTGACATTGCTAAGCGTTCTACCCCTGGGTTCAATGAAGCAATCCCATTAGAAATGTTCCGGGGCAACATTGGAATAACCCGGTCAGTTAAGTAAACTGATGTCCCACGATTATAGGCTTCAGCATCTAAAGGTGTACCTTCAACAACGTAGTTTGAAACATCGGCAATGTGGACCCCGAGATGGAAGTTGCCATTTGGCAATTTCCATACCACAACGGCATCATCCAAATCTTTTGATTCAATACTGTCAATTGTTACCAGCGTTTGATCAGTAATATCGACGCGATCGGCTTTTTCCGTATCCAAGACGTGGTCTGGAATCGCTTTGGCTTGTTCTAAAACTTCAGCTGGAAATTCGTGCGGTACATCGTGATTGTAGACAATTTGTAAGATATCAATCCCGGGTTCATCCTTGAAACCGATAACTTCCGTCACAACCCCATAAATTTCTTTAGGATTTTCTGCTGTTGGGTAAGTAACGATATCAGCCGTCACAACTTCACCATCTTGTGGTGTTAAACCAGCATCGGTTACAAAAAATTCATAAGTCAAAATCTTTTTGTCAGTTAACTTGATTGAACCAATAATCCCTGGTTTGTTTGAACCAAGACTAAATTGACCAACGACTTTTTCATAGTGGTGCGTCATAATTTCTGTAACTTTACCTTCTGGTCCACGGCTAGGATCAGTTGATTTACGAGTAATTTCAATGGCCACTTCATCCCCATTAAGAGCATTTAAAGTATTGGCTGGGCTAATAAAAACATCTAACTCGTTTTCATCGTATTTGACAAACCCAAACCCTTTTTCATTACTATGGAAAATTCCCATTTTTTGATTTTCAGGAGCAAAAGTAAATTCACCGGCTTCATTAACCATGACTTTTTTGTCACGTTCAAGTTGGGCTAATGCTTGGACCACCTTAGTAAATGCATTGGCATCATCCAAGCGAAGTCCATCTGTAAGTACTTGCGCCGAAAAGCTTTGAGTGTGGTTAGCTTTTAAAAAGCTTGCTAATTGCGCTTGCAAAGTTTGTTCGTTCATATATTTCCTCTTTCTCAACATTTTCTAAAGATTATCATCTAAAAAATGTAATACGTCAGCTTCTAATGCATGATGCGCTTCATTAACTGTCAAAACATGACCAGCATCCGGATAATACTGAATAGTTGGCTCCATTGGCAAGTGGCTGGCAAACGTCGCTGCACTCCCTAAATTAAGCATATTATCAGCTTCTCCTTGAGCAAGCAGCATCGGTTGGTAAATCTCACCCGCCCGCTTATTAACCATTTCTGACAAGTGGGTAATTTCTTCGATTTGTTTAGGAACCGCTAACCGCAATGCCCGATCATTAGTCATAATCGTTGCTTCAGCAAGTCCTTGTGCCCGATATGCTAAATTAGCATAGTAGATGAATTGATCATAAAAGTGCACCGTAACGTGCATGATGTATGGCGCACTAATCGCAATGCCAGTTTTAATATCCTGACATTCAGCTAACATCCAAGTGGCAATTAAGCCTCCTAATGAAAGCCCACACACAGCAACTTCTTTATATCCGCGATCACGAACATAACTAACCGCATCCCGGGCATCTTGTAACCAATCATCAATATTTTTGGTTAAAATATCCCGCGGTTCACCAGTCCCATGGCCAGCAAAATTCGCACAATACACCGCATAATTTTGCCGTTGTAGTGACCGTGCTAACATCCGCATATCGTTGGTTGAACCAGCATAGCCATGAAACATCACCACAGCCTTAGTTGCTGATTCATTTGCAAAGAAAAATGGTTTTGGTGCCTGATACATAAATTCATCCTCACATTCAAAGTTTATTTATGTTCCAATGCGTTTCTCTTCTCTCATCCTTGTAGCCATGCTTGCTACTTAACACCTTTTATCAACTATTTAAGCTCATAAAAAGCATCAAGGCCAGCAAAATCATTACTACAAGGCCATTATATATAAAAACCCCGGGCAAAGAACTACCTGGGGATTAATATTGTAATTATTTATGAGCTGATAAATAAACCAAAACTAATGCAATTACGAAAAATAATCCGCCAAGAATTGCGGTTGCCCGTTGCATAACGGCTTCAAATCCCCGAGCCTTGCGATTAGCAAATAATTCACCGGCTCCACCAGTCAATGCGTTCAATGCATCTTGTTGTTTAGATGGTTGCATCATTACCGCAATAATAATCAACACACTAATTACGAGCAATGCGCCTAATAAAATATCGTACACGTCTGTGGCCTCCGTTTATAATTTCAAATGACAATCTACCGTATACTTTAACATAATTAAAGGTTTTAAGCTAGTAAAATTGTTAGCCATGAAATGCACATGTTATTTCATGGTCATTTACTAATCCTGCCGCTTGCATGAAAGCATAGACGGTTTTTTCACCAACAAATTTAAACCCGGCTTTTTTTAACGCTTTTTGTAATTGTTGGGTGGCTGAAATACTCGTGGGAATAGTAGCCATCGTTGTAATCTGATGATCAATTACTTGATTATCCACAAATTGCCATACAAAATCTGTAAATGTTTGCCCTTGTGCTTGCAGCTTAACAATACATTGGGCATTGGTAATGGCTGCTAAGATTTTAGCCCGATGCCGCACAATTCCGGCATCTTGCATTAACCGTTCGACATCAACGGCCGTAAACTGGGCGACTTGATCAATCGCAAAATGAGCAAAAGCAGTTTGAAAATTAGCCCGTTTATTTAAAATCGTTTTGAAACTTAAGCCCGCTTGAAATAATTCCAAGACGAGACATGCGAATAATTTTTGGTCGCCATAAATTGGCTTACCCCATTCATGATCGTGATAGTTAACATAAAAACCTGGTTGCCCAGTAATCCATTGACAGCGTTGCATCGCTTACTCCTTTTGATTCACGTAACCTTTAGTCTGCCTCCTAATTCTAGCAAATTCACACTAATCTTTCAGCTTGTGAAAATATCCAATCGTGGAATTTTAAAGGGGATAATCATTATGAAGCTGACGTTTCTTCAAACGGTGTAATTTCAGTAGATGATTAATATAGTAAAAAAATGCTATAACTTAACTCTTTTTGAGTACTAAATTGCTGCCAAAATGCGCTCCAGAAGTCCGATATATTCGAATTACGACAAAATCCCCATGAAGAAAATTCTTCATGGGGATTTTTAGTGTATTTCTCGATATCGCCCGACTTCTGTCACGCTCTCTTTTTATTTACTAAATTTTAGATTACTTTAAGCGTTTTGTAATTCAGTTAAACGTGCTTGCGTAATAGCTAATTTTTCTTGCCAGTCAGCTAATTTTTGCCGTTCTTCAGCGACCACGTCTTCAGGGGCATTGTTAACAAAGCGTTCGTTACCAAGTTTACCTTCACCACGTTTTACTTCGCCTTGGAGCTTCTTAACTTCACCTTCAAGGCGTGCAATTTCATCTTTAATGTCAATCAATTCAGCAAGCGGAACATAAATTTCAGCTCCCGTAATAACTTGCGTCATCGCCAACTTAGGTGCCACTACATCAGCCCCAATTTGCATTGCCTTTGGATGTGCAAAACGGTTAATGTAATCTGCATTTTCGTTGAAAATTGTTTGCAAGTCCGCATCGTTGGTCTTGATTAACAAATCAATTGGCGTTGACATCGCTGCATTTGCTTCACTACGGATGTTACGTACGGCGGTAATTAAATCAACTAAGCTTTGGAATTGCTTTTCAGCAACTGGGTTAGCTAAAGTTTCATCATATGTTGGGTACGCCGCAACCACTAATGATTCACCGTTATGTGGCATTGATAACCAGATCTTTTCAGTTACAAATGGCATTGTTGGGTGAAGTAAGCGTAATGTTTGATCCAAGACGTAGGCCAAAGTATTTTGCACATTGGCTTTGGCTTTTACATCATCCCCATTTAAAGTTTCCTTCGTCATTTCGATGTACCAGTCAGCGAAATCATTCCAGATAAAGTTATAAAGGGCCCGATTAGCTTCACCAAATTCAAACTTATCAAACATCGTTGTTACTTGTTTAATCGTTGCTTGTAAACGTGAAACAATCCATTTATCAGCTAATGTTAAATCTTCTGTTGCTGGTAATTCAGGCTTGGTATTTTCATCAAGGTTCATGATTACGTAACGTGATGCATTCCAAATCTTGTTAATGAAGTTCCAAGCAGCATCCATCTTCGTGTATGAGAAACGAACATCTTGACCAGGTGTTGACCCAGTTGATAAGAACCACCGTAAGGCATCGGCACCGTACTTTTCAATCACGTCCATTGGGTCAATCCCGTTACCGAGTGATTTAGACATCTTGAGACCCTGTTCATCACGAATTAAACCGTGAATTAAAACATTCTTAAATGGCCGACGTCCAGTAAATTCTTTTGATTGGAACATCATCCGGGCAACCCAGAAGAAAATAATATCATAACCAGTAACTAAGGTTGAAGTTGGGAAGTAACGCTTAAAGTCTTCTTCATCAAGATCTGGCCAACCTAGCGTGGTAAATGGCCATAAGGCACTTGAGAACCATGTATCAAGCACATCGTTATCTTGTTCCCAGTTTTCAATATCCTTAGGCGCTTCTTCACCGACATAAGTTTCACCAGTTGTTTTGTTGTACCACGCTGGAATTTGGTGGCCCCACCATAATTGTCGCGAGATAACCCAGTCATGGATATCATCCATCCAACTAGTGAACGTATTTTCAAAACGTGCAGGGACAAATTCAACACGATCTTCACCCTTTTGCATGTCTAATGCTTGTTCGGCAAGTGGCTTCATCTTAACGAACCATTGCGTTGAAAGGCGTGATTCAATTTGTACCCCTGTCCGTTCTGAGTGCCCAACTGAGTGGACAATTGGTTCAATTGCGAGCATTAGACCAAGTTCTTCTAAGTCAGCAACAATCGCTTTACGGGCATCAAAACGATCCATACCGTTGTATTTACCGGCTAATTCATTCATTGATGCATCGTCGTTCATTGTGTTAATCCGTTGTAAGTTATGACGGTTACCAACTAAGAAGTCGTTAGGGTCGTGGGCCGGCGTGATTTTAACCATCCCCGTTCCAAATTCTGGATCAACATATTCATCCGCGATGATTTCAATTTCACGGTTGGCAAGTGGTAACATAACCTTCTTACCAACTAAGGCTTTGTAACGTTCATCACTTGGGTGAACAGCAACTGCCACATCCCCCATCATTGTTTCAGGACGTGTCGTGGCAATTTCAATATAATTTTTACCATCGTAAGTTACATCAGCATCAACAAATGGATACTTAACGTGGTAGAATGCTCCTTCATCATCTTGGTGAATAACTTCGATATCTGATAAAGCGGTCCGGGCTTGGGGATCCCAGTTAATAATGTATTCACCACGGTAAATTAAACCTTTGTTATACAAGTCAACAAAGACTTTCCGGACGGCTTTTGATAACCCTTCATCAAGGGTAAAACGTTCCCGTGAGTAATCAAGTGACAGACCTAATTTACCCCATTGGGCTTTAATGATTGAAGCATATTCATCTTTCCATGACCATACTTGGTCGATGAATTTTTCACGACCTAAGTCATAACGAGTGATGCCTTCTTCACGTAATCGTGCTTCAACTTTCGCTTGTGTGGCAATCCCAGCGTGGTCCATTCCTGGTACCCAGACAGTATCAAAACCTTGCATCCGTTTTTGCCGCACAATCATATCTTGTAAAGCCGTATCCCAGGCGTGACCTAAGTGGAGCTTACCAGTCACGTTAGGTGGTGGAAGCACAACTGAATATGCGTGTGCTGTTTTGTCTCCTGAAGGTTTAAATAAACCAGCTTCATTCCAAGCTTGGTAACGGCCCGCTTCAACAGAAGTTGGATCGTATTTGGTTGACATATCAATATCTTTTGCCATAATAATTCCCTTTCTAAAATAAAAAACCGTCCCGATTGCTAAATGCAATCAGGACGGCTGTAAAAGTCGTGGTACCACCTGAATTGACCGCTCAAATTATTGAGGGTCCACTCTAACAATAGTAACGGATTGTTAAACCGCTAATTCCTACTATTAGTTCAGAATCAGATGCATGTAAGCTACCTTCGTAAGTTCTTATCAAAGTTTGCACCAACCACCTTGTCGCTAAAATTAAGAATACTTACTAATCCTCTTACATCGTTGCATTTATATTAACATTTTCAAAAAATATCCGCTACTACTTTATTTAGCTAAAATTTCATCCAACTTAGCTTGTGCATCAGCGTAATCTGGTTCAGTACCAGTAATTTCAACAATTTGACGGTAAACGATTTGACCGTTTTCATCAATAATGTAAATTGAACGTGCATCAAAAGCAGTTGCTTCAATAAAGAGGTTCATTGCGTAACCAAATGATTCTTCTTTATCTGAAAGCATCTTCATGTTTTCAACACCCTCAGCAGCACACCACTTAGTTTGTTCTTCAACTGAGTTAGTTGAAACTGTAATAAAGTTAATGTCGTTGTACTTATCAATAACTTCGTTAAAGTGCTTTGTTTGTAAAGCACAGATGTTAGTTTCGATGTTTGGTACCACACTAATCAAAGTAACCTTACCTAATAAATCAGCTGTCTTAACTTTGTTACCTTCTGCGTCGATTAACTTAAAGTGTGGCAATTCCATTCCTACTGAAACTGGTTCACCAACTGTTTGAAATTTGTCTTCGCCTACGAAAATGTCCATGTGTATCCACCTCATTGTAATTTAGATTACTTAAAGTTTAACACGTTACAGAAAGAATCGACAATATCTAAATGTCATCGCATGCAATTTGGTTATCCTGGTTGGTTATCTTGGTGATTTATGTTATCATTTTATAAATTTTTGTTATATGAATGGAGCCATTATGAATCAAACAAAAGCATTACCTAAACAAATTATTCCAGTTTGGCTAGTTAGCAAAGTCATCGGCTTAATCATTTTACTAATTATCTGCAGTGTGGCTTGGTACGTTAGTCAACGTTTTCTACCAATCATTACCCCCTATGTTTTAATCGTTGCGGTCCTTGCTCTGTTACTTGATATTATTAATATCGCCCTCGTGCCCTACTATTATCGTTTCTGGCGCTATGAAATTAATGCTGATTTTGTCTTCATTCAATCCGGTTTCTTTATTCGCCAACAACGCACAATTCCGATCAATCGGATTCAAAACGTCGATTTAGAACAAGGCCCCCTCTTACAAATGGCGCATTTAAAAGAACTTAAAGTAGTCACCGCCGCCGATGGCTTTTCAATTTCCGGGATTACGGAGGCTGAAGCTGATAGCTTACGTAACCAAATTGTCAAAGCTGCACGAAAGGCTAGGGAAGAAAATGCCTAAACGTTTACACTGGTTACTAGTCCCCATCACGGTCATTAATAGCTTAATTAATTCCGTCTTTATTTTTGTTATCCTAATCTTTATCGCTAGTACTTTTAATTTGCCCAAGCCCATTTTATTTGGCCTTTGCATAATATTAGCCCTCTTAATTATTGCTTTGCCGATTATTAACTACTTCAAAACCACCTATGCGCTCGAAGCCCAAGAATTTAGTTTTAAAACCGGCGTGATTATTAAACAAGCCCGGCATATGCCATATACGCGCATTCAATCTATCGAACGAATTCAACCATGGTATATGCAAATCTTTAAACTAGTTGAATTAAAAATTGAAACCGCTAGTCAAGATGATGAACCAATTGTATTAAAAGCCCTCACCATTGCCGCGGCTGATGAAATCGAGGCCACCCGTAATCAACGCCAACACAGCCCAATACCAGGACAAGTTGAAGTACTTTATCCCCAGACAACTGGTAGCGATACGCATGAAGCGATGGTCAAGCAACCGACGACGCCTAACCCCAAAAACGATATCAGTTACGCCATTAACATGCACGAACTCATGATTTACGGCTTAACTTCATTAGGGATTTTACCGGGGATATCAATTTTATTTTTACTATATTCCCATCTGTCAGAAATTATTCCCAAACATTTTCTTAATCAAGTCAATCAATTAGTTGTTAAAAATTCCGTGATTGCGATTGTCGCGTTGACTATCTTAGCGATTATCTTTGGGATGTTTTTGAGCTTGTTACAAATTTTGAATCGTTATTACCACCAAGTTGTGACCCGTAATAACAATACTTTTAGCATTAGCAAAGGTTTTTTCAGTAAAACTACGGTCCATTTTGATCAACGTAAAATTCAAGGGATCACGATTGAACAATCATTTTTACGGCGGTTATTTAAATTATATACTGTTAAATTATTCATTTCTGGCTCTGACAAACAAGAAGATGCCAATGATAAATCCCTCGTCTTAATTCCCGTCATTGACCAACTTAATCTTCCAGTCGTCTTAAAAAACTTATTACCGGAATATGAATTTGAGTTTAATCAGTTAGGTCGGGATAATGCCAAATCGCACTTTTGGAATTTTTGGCGGATTGGCTGGCTGTGGTTTTGCTGGTTACCACTTGTGCTTATCCCAATTTATTATGGTTGGTACATTCCCGTAATTATCATTGGGATTATCATTATTATCACTTGTATTACCGTCTGGGCATGGTTGGACAACACTGAAACTAAATATGCGATATTCGCTGATCAGTTAAATATCCAAAATAATGTCTTTATGACGAAAAAAATATTTTTACTACGAGCTAACAAGCTCCAACTGATCAATCATCACCAATCAATCTTTATGGTACATGGTAACACTCATCATTTAGATTTTGTCATTCGTGAAGGTAGTCATGCTGCTAGTTTAACGTTACGTTATTTAGAAGCTAACGAAAATGAAAAACTCCAAACGTGGTATAGCCAACAAGTCCTTAGTGAAAACAAATAAAAACCAGACGCGACTGCGTCTGGTTTTTATTTAGCATCATCTAATGATTGTAAGTACACTTCACGAGGTTTTGAGCCATTATTTGGCCCAATATACCCTTCGGCTTCTAATTGATCAATAATGCGAGCAGCCCGGTTATAACCAAAACCAAAGCGCCGTTGCAATAATGACGTTGAGGCTTTTTGTTCACGAACAATGAATTCTAAAACTTCATTCCATTGTGTATCATGGGCTGGTGCACCATTATCACCGTCGCCACCGTCCGTTTCAGATTCAATTTCTTCAGTAATTGAGTCATCGTAATCAGCCGTGGTTTGCGCTTTAATGAAATCAACTAGATTGTTAACATCGCGGTCGGAAATAAAGGCCCCTTGCACCCGTTGCGATGGTTTCCCACTTGGTTCAAATAACATATCCCCATGACCAAGGAGTTGTTCGGCCCCATTTTTATCCAAAATCGTCCGTGAATCCATCCCTGAGGCCACCGCAAAGGCAATCCGAGATGGCACGTTAGCTTTAATCAAGCCGGTGATAACATCAACGGTTGGCCGTTGGGTGGCCAAAATCATATGAATACCAGCCGCCCGGCCTAGTTGGGCAATCCGAATAATTGGTTGTTCAACTTCAGATTTAACTTGAATCATCAAATCGGCCATTTCATCAACCACAACCACAATATATGGCATCTTAACGTAGCCCGTTTGATGTTCACCGTTGTAAGCTTCGATTTGCTTATTATATTCACTAATCTTACGTACACCCACGGTTGCGAGGAGTTTGTAGCGATCGTCCATGATTTTAGCGACTTTTTGTAAGGCCCGCGCCGCTTTCCTTGGATCAGACACGACTGGCGTTAACAAGTGTGGAATATCATTATAAATTGATAATTCCACTTGCTTAGGATCGACCATCACCATTTTCAAATCACTTGGTTTATTTTTCATCAATAAACCCGCGATAATCCCGTTAATTGCCACTGATTTACCAGAACCTGTTTGCCCGGCAATTAACAAGTGTGGCATCTTCCCAATATCGGCCGTGACCACTTCACCCGTAATTCCACGACCAATTGGCACTTCAAGTTGTCCTTCATCATCTTGCGGTGAATTTTCAAAAACATCCCGAAAACCAATCATCGCTTGATGTGCATTCGGTACTTCAATCCCAACTAATGATTTACCCGGAATTGGTGCTTCAATCCGCACACTTGTTGCGGCTAAGGCAAGGGCCAAATCTTGCGCTAGCCCGGTAATTTTAGATAAGCGCGTCCCAATGGCCGGTTTAATTTCATATTGAGTCACAGTTGGGCCTAAAGCGACCGATTCAACCGTCACATCGATATTAAATGATTTAAGCGTTTGTTGGAGAATTTGTGATTTTTCTTTAATTTGTTGGTAATCCGCTGATTGATCCGTTTGCTTAACTTGATCCAACAAATTAGTTGATGGTAATTGATAAGCTTGCTCATCAAAGCCATTTTCACTTGGACTAGCCATCGTTGGGACTGGTAGTTGGACATCATTTGATTCAACATCAGTTGGTAAATCAAACTCATCTGCTGCCACCGGTTCAGGCGTTGGTTTAGTTGTCCAGTCACTCGTTGGTACTACTGGACTAGTCTCTTCCATGGTTGATGCTGCCATAGATGCAGTACTCTGTTTATTAAAGATTGGTTCAATTGGCGCAAGTGATTGATCTAAGTGCTTAGTATCAAACGTTGAAATTTTAGGTGTAACCATGTCCGAGTCCGATGCTAAACTATCAGCAGCCTTATTATCTGGTGCCATCGCTTTTGGCGTTGGTAATGGTTTGGATGCTGGAAATAAATCTTGATCTAAAATATTATCAATTCGGGCTTGACGTTCAGCTTCCCGAGTGGCTTCAAGTTCAGTTTTAATTTGTTCGGTACGCTTTTGTAATTCTTCACTAACTTTTTGGGCCGATTGAGCGGTTTTGTGGCCAAAAATTCCTAAGCTATTAAAGAAAATTCCCAGTGTTTTTTGTAATGGTAAATCAAATAAAACAATAATCCCGGCAATAATTAAGCCAATCGCAATGACAATCGTGCCCCAATTAGCGACAAGTGGACCGACTAAGCCATACAATAAAGCCCCAATAACACCTCCACCAACGTCACTTTGAACTAAATGATTAACCATATCTGATTTAATTGCGTTACTTAGAACCGTTAATTTACCACTATGAACGTTAGCGTTTGTAAAAAATAATAAAGATTGCCATATTAGAACACCAATATAAGTCAAAGTAAACCCGCCATAAACACGGCCCTTAAGATTAACCCATTTACCATAAACAGCGAAGTATAAAAATAAAATTGCTAAAAAACTAGCAAATACTTGATATGAATTTCCAACAATATATCGTAAGCCATTAGCTAAAAGTATGCCTACTTCACCAGCCTTTAAAATTGCTAATAATAAAATAAAGACTAACACAACCCCAATTAAATTATTACGATAGATAAATGCTTCACTTTTATTTTGCGTACTCCGTGGTTTAGCCTTGGACTTAGTTTTTGTCGTATTACGCTTACGTGCATTAGTTGTAGCTTGTTTTTTGACCGGCATCTTTGACCTCCTTTCAAACAAAACGCGCCTATAGTATACAGGCGCGTTCCATAACTCTATTAATCCTTCAATTTGTCATTTTCGTATAAGTGCGTTGTTTCCAAATTTGGAAAATCTTGCTGGCGTAACGCTTCGTAAATAACGATGGCTGCTGAATTAGCTAAATTCAAACTACGAATATGCTCATCGTCTTGAGGAATTCGAATCGCTTTTTCAGGATTTGCGCGCATAAAGGGCTCTGGTAACCCTGTTGTTTCCTTACCAAATAAGAAATAGTAATCTAAATCTTCATTAGTATAATCAACTTGGTGATAACTTTTCTCAGCAAATTTTGAAACTAGGTATAAACGATCGTTTTCCCCAAGTGATTCAACAAAGGCAGGTAAATTCTTATGGTATTTGATTTCAACTTTATCCCAGTAATCCAAACCAGCTCGTTTCATCATCTTGTCGTCAGTTGAAAAACCCAGAGGCTCGATTAAATGTAACACAGTATCAGTTCCAGCGCATGTACGAGCAATATTTCCAGTATTTGCTGGCATTAGAGGTTCAAATAAAACAATATGATTTTTCATTAATCTTAATTTCCTTTTTTAATAATAAATAATATAAATACTAGTTTACGCCTAATTTCCCATTAGCGGCTACTAAAAATGACTGCAATGCATTACTATCCGTAAAAGTATTTTCATCAGCCGTATAACTAGTATACGCTGCCTTATCATTGACCTTAGTTAATTTATTAGCATACATCGTACTAGTAAACTTAACTTGTGATGGGATACTGTTACCATTAACTTTGGCTAATCCTAGACCATTTAATAATTGTAAAGTTGCAATTTTTTGTTGAGCATCATTTGAATGTAAATAGCGATTAGCATCAATAAAGTAAACCGGGACTCGGGTATGCAAAGTACTGTGGTCCTTTTTTAGTATTTGCGCTAATTGTTGTACCCGCATATCACTACTGTCACCAACAATTAAGTATAATGCTTGCGTTTTACCATAGATGTCTTTGATATACTTATCAGGTGCGATTTCAGTAGCTGCTTCACCAAAAATATTACTTGGCTGTATTTGGCTACTAGCTGAGGACATCTTACTTGTCTTATCTGATTTAGTAACAGCTTGACTAATTGCCTCTTCAGTTGATTTATTATGGGCTTTTTTATTAAATTGTAAGCCATCTAATACTAGAATTATAACCACAATAACTAATAACATACTGATTATTTTAGTACGTGTCAATCGTTTCCTATGTACTTCTGCTTGGTATGCTTGTGTCTCGCGCTCATGGCGAGTTTGTGTACCTTTCAACATATCAGGTTCTTTTTTTGTCATTTTCCCTCCAACCCCAATCTTAACTAAAATGCGTAATTAATAATTGAACATCCACAGTAACACTTGTTAATGATGTTTGTTCTGCCATTGCTTGTGCTTCTGGACGTGCCCCCCAATGTAACGGGGTCATGTGTAATAAATCAGCATATAAGTCTGTTGGAATAGTCCATTGATACGTCACATCTTTAATTTCCGTATTCGGATAATTTTGCATAAACAAATCAACAACTTGGTGATTATCATATGTATGATGTTTTGAACCTTCAGGATAAAGCATTTCGCGGAGTTCGCGTAAATAAAAACGGTTGGGCACCACTTTAACAAGCATCCCATTAGGTTGAATTACCCGATTAAATTCAGCGTACGCACTTGGCGAAAAAAATTCCACAATACTTGAAAATGTCGCATCTGCAAATGGCAATTGTGCTAAATCTGCCACCGCAAAAAATGCCTGTGTTTCAAGTTGCGTTGCTAAATTGACTCCGGCTTTACTAATATCAAACGCAATCGCTGTATCAACATTACCGCGTTGGGCCAATAACTTCGCAAATGGAGTTCCTTCACCCGTTCCAACATCTAAAATTGTTTGTGACGTTGTTGGCAATGCTGTGGCAACGGCATCAACAATACCGTCAAATAAACCCGCAGTTAAAACTTTGCGCCGTGACGCCAACATCGCATCATCATATTCAGTATTTACTGCATGATTTAAAAAATATAGCGTACCTTTTTTTGATAAATCAAAAGCATGTTGGTTTACACAACTAACCGTGTTGCCAACAACCTTAGTAAATGCTGTTTGACAATTTGGGCATTGGAATAATGCCAAATTTTCTTGGACAAATACGCGTCCTTTATCTATTTTTTTCATAATAACCTCATTTACTTAATTTCCATTATTAAGTATACATTATTCCACAATTATTAGCATCTCAGTATTAATTCAAATCATAACCTAAGCCTATCAAGATTTCATTTTCATATTCAGTAAAATACGCTTTTATAAATATTTTTCTGTTATAATGAAAGCGTTATCGATATAAATAAATTTTTGGAGGCACATTTACGATGCAAGAAAAAATTCTCTTTGGTACATACACCAAAAAAACGTCTGAGGGTATTTACGAAGCTATTCTTGATACTCAAAAGCGTGAACTAATTGATGCCACACTGGTTGCTAAGGTAGGTAATCCAACTTATCTTGCTACCTCAAAAGCCGGTAAAATCTACAGTGTTGATAAGCACGGTGATCAAGGTGGAATCTTTGTACTAGATAATACAACTCGTCCAACTACTAAGCTATCAGAACACATGTTGGAAGCAGCCCCTGCTTATGTTGCTGTTGATGAGGCACGTCAATTAATTTATGCCGGTTACTACCATATTGGTTTAACAGAAGTCCTTAAAATCAATGGTGACAGCCTTGAATTAGTTGATTCTATTAAAAATGAAGGCCACGGCCCTCGCCCAGAACAAGCTTCAGCCCACGTGCACTTTACTGGTTTGACACCTGATCAACGGCTTGTTGTTGTTGATCTTGGTTCTGACCGAGTTGATACGTATGATGTTGTTGATTCAGGTAAATTAACACATGCAGCAACACTAATCACTGAAGCTGGATTTGGCCCACGTCATATTCGTTTTAACCCTGATGGTACGCATGCTTACTTGCTTGGTGAACTTTCATCTAAATTAAGTGTCTTAACTTACAACCAAGCTGATGGTAGTTTTAAAGTTGAACAAACAGTTTCAACTCTCCCAAGTGACTGGACAGAATTTAATGGTGCAGCTGCTATTCGTGTATCCAAAGATGGCAAGTTTATTTACACATCTAATCGTGGTCACAATTCAATTGCAGTCTTTGCAATTACTGAGAATGGTAATCACGTTGAATTAATTCAAACTATTAGCACGGAAGGTGAGTTCCCACGGGACTTTGATCTTAATAGCACTGAAGAATTCGTTGTTGTTGCTAATCAAGATACTGATAATGTATCATTACTTAGCCGTGATGCTACCACTGGTAAGTTGAGCTTAGTCCAAAAAGACTTTAGCCTTCCTGAAGGCGTCCGAGTACACTTCGAATAAGCTAATTTTTAAAACGAACCTGGTAACAGATTCGTTTTTTATTTACCACTATTTTTAACATGCTTGCTTTAGATAGTTTGGCGTAGGCGCTTTTTTTTGATACAATTATCTAACTAACAAGATGAACAGGAGTTATTAAATATGGCAATTATTAAAGAAGCTTGTGTCGCAAATTTTCCAGCGATTGTACAAGCAATTCAAAATGGTGCTGATCGTATTGAATTAAATGCTGATCTTGCCGTCGGTGGTGTTACTCCATCAAAAGGGATGATTGCTGAGGCAATTAAATATGTCCACGATCATGATAAAGAAATTACCGTGATGATTCGTCCCCGCAAAGGTGATTTTATTTATAATGACATCGAGCTTAAAATTATGGAAGCTGACATTCTTGAAGCTCAACAACTAGGAGCTGACGGTGTCGCTTTTGGGGCATTAACTGTAGATAACGCACTCGATGAAGATGCAATGGAAAACCTAATTGCAGCTGCTGGGGGCATGACAATCACAATGCATATGGCATTTGATGCTCTTGATCACGAAGAACAACTCCATGCAATTGACTGGTTAACTGATCATGGTGTTGAACGAATCTTGACGCACGGTGGTGCCCTTGAAACACCAATTGAAGATAATATCAACCACTTAAAAGAACTTTTAGCCCATGCTGCTAACCATATTGCTATTTTACCGGGTGGTGGTATTACAAGTGCAAATTATGAAAGTATTGCTAAATCACTAACTGTTTACCAAGTTCACGGTACTAAAATCGTCGAATAACTATTTAAAAATAGCTGTCACAGCCATTCCAATGTGGTAATAGTTTTATAGAACTAGAAAATCCCGACTGAATTTAAAAAATTCGATCGGGATTTTTGTATTTTATACTGGTAGCTGCCTTTTGGAACACAATCTAGCAGCAGATTACTACTAAATTTTATTGATGTTAATTTTTTAAAGTATTAAGTGCACAAACAGCCAATATCCGATCAAATTGGTGCCAAGTATTAGTATCAATGTTAGTTGTTGAAATAATAGTTTTAACAATTACTTGTAATTGATTACCTATCCCTAAAAATGTTTCATTTGTTGGTTTCCAGCTTTCAATAACAATCACTGTTGGGCTAATTAATAATAAATCAGGATCATCATAGATTAGCGCCGTTAAAAAACTTGTGTTATTACAAATAGCATCCAACGCACCTATATTAGGCATATCTTTTCGTAAGGCTGTTTTTAATTTCTCTTCTAAATTTTTTATTTTATTATTGTCAGCTAACAGCGGCTTACTTTCTAATATTACTGGTTGTGCCATTTGACCACGATATAATTCTACTATCATGGATTCTACGAGTTGATTATCTTGCCAAAATAATGCTTGATATTGTGCCGTAAACCGATTATCCACGCCTTGGCTATGACTTAATTTTTGGGCCAAGACATCACTAATTAACTTATTAAACTGCTTGTTTGACGGTATGCAGTCCAACGTAAAATATGCATTCACCGTAAACTCTTTTTTTATAAATCTTAACAATTTAGGCCCTAATTTCGCCAACATGAGATAATATTGATAATCTAGCCTTATTAACTGTATCAAAACTAATCTGATGAGACGTGTTAAGTCTAAACACTGGACTTTAGTTGGTTCAATAATACGTTGTGCAATAATATCATCTAATAATGTCGTTAACCATATCTCACTCAAGTTACGTTCTGTAATCGTTAATACTTGATTAGTTAAATACCAGCGAACGCGCATAAATTCTTGGAATTGTTGTGCATTAAACGGAGCTAGTTGTTGGTTTTGTTGTTGTCTAATTCGATGTTTTTGCTGAATTAGCTTCTTTGTTTGGGCTTTACCACCACTTCGCATGTTATTACTCCTAGCAATGTTTAACTTCCATTATAGTCATTTTTAGATAAAAGAAAAGAGCTGTAGGATTACCCTACAGCTCGATTTGGCATTTTGCTTGAATAACCGGTCAAGCCCGGGGAATTATTTCTAATTCCGTCACGGCAGTACTCCACTAATAAATTAGTGTAGTCATGAGTAGAAAAGGTAGATTCCACAATCCCCTTAACAAGCACCCACAATTCGGTGGTATATGTGCCCTGCCTTCGAAAACCACTAGGCAATTACTTGCACCGGTAAAACCAGCTGGTTATTCTCGACTCATCGCATAAAGTAATAATAGCATATTGACATGACCTATGCAACATTTTTTACAACAACTCGGCAAAAATATCCTCGTCCGGATTCAAATAATTTTCACCAGGCTTAATAGTCACAATTTTTGTGGCTGCTAAAGCACGTTCCATTAAACCTTCAACGTCAATTAATTCTTCAAATTGGCGAGCCTTTTCTAAATTAGGGCGTGTTTTGGGTGATGGTGGTGCAAAAATTGTACAACAATCTTCAAATGGCATAATTGATAGATCAAAAGTACCTATTTCTTCAGCCACTTTAATAATTTCAGTTTTATCCATTGAAACTACAGGCCGAATAACCGGCATTGTTGTTACATCGTTAATTGCCATCATTGATTCCATTGTTTGTGATGCAACTTGCCCTAATGCTTCACCATTAAAAATTGCCATTCCACCACGCTTTTCAGCCATGGCAACACTTAAACGTAACATCAATCGACGTTGAACCGTCATTAAATATCCTTCTGGAACTTTCTCTTTAATTGTTTCTTGAATTTCAGTAAATGGAATTTGAATAAACTTGATTGCTCCAACTGATTGCGAAAGCACTTCAGTCAATTGCTTAGATTTAGCTAAGGCTTGCTCAGTTGTGTATGGAGGGCTAAAGAAGTGAATCATTTCCATATCAACTCCACGTTTCATACCAAGATACGCCGCAACTGGTGAATCAATTCCACCAGAAAGCATCATCATCCCCTTACCAGCTGTTCCAACTGGAAAACCACCAGCACCTTTAATCGTTTCACATGAAATGAAAATACCATTTTGCCGAACATCGACTAAAATTTCAATATCTGGATTTTTAACATCAACCGTTAAATCTGGAAAAGCCTCGTATACAGCACTACCCACCTCTCGGTTGATAGCATTCGTATCCATTGAAAATTCTTTATCAGAGCGCTTAGTACTAACTTTAAAAGTCATTCCTGGCTTTACTTGTTCTTGCATCATTTCAATAGCTGCTGCATATACGGCATCAATTTCTTTTCGCAATTGTACTACTGGTGAAAATGTTTGAATCCCAAAAATAAGCTTTAATCGCTTCATAATTGGTTCCGGATCGGTTCCATTTAAAACGACATGCATTCGATCACGCTTAGGGTAAACATGTACCTCTGGAAAATCATGCAAAGCACGCATTGTATTTGAGCCCAAGCGATTGATAAAATCTTTAATATTTTTACCTTTTGTTGACAGTTCACCATAGCGAACCATAATTTCTGTATATTCCAAAGTATACCTCTTTCTAATTGACTTTTATTTAGTCATGATCTTACCAAAGCCAGCATATATACTATCAAAAGCGCGATTAAATGCTTGTGCTTCAGCAATGGTATTAGTTGCATCAAGAGACACACGGACAGCTGATGTTGCTAACTTTTCTGGTGTATGCATTGCCATCAATGTACCTGATACTTGTTCTTTTTTTGAAGAACAAGCTGACGTTGTTGAAATGTAAATATCCTGCTCTTCAAAAGCATGTACAATCGTTTCTCCCCGAACACCAGCTATTGCAAATGTTAAAATATGTGGTGCAAAATGTTCATCCATTCCAGAAAAAATTGTAATATTTGGTTGATCTTTAATATGCTCAATAATGATCTTACGAACTGCTTGTTCTTGTTGATTTTTACTTTGTTCGTTAGTTGTGACGATCCGTAATGCTTTAGCCATTGCAGCAATTGCAGGGACATTTTCAGTACCTGAGCGTAAATTACTTTCTTGCCCACCACCTGACATTAATGGTGCTATTTTTTTACCAGCTTTCATATAAATAAAGCCAGTCCCACGTGGTGCATGAAATTTATGCCCTGAAAAAGTTGCAAAATCTACTCGAGGATTTAAAACTAAATCCCAAAGACCCTTCCCAACTGCTTGGACAGCATCAACGTGAAAATGAATTTTAGGATAGTCAGCTAAAACCGCACCAATTTCATCAAGTGGTTGAATTGAACCGACTTCATTGTTTACGGCCATAACTGATACTAAAATTGTATCTGGACGAATCGCAGCAGCAACATCATCGGCACTAACACGACCAGACTTATCAACTGGTAAATATGTTACTTCATAGCCTAACTGTTCAAGTTGCTGCATTGTATTAATTACAGCTGGGTGCTCAATTTGGGTAGTAATTAAATGCTTACCAAAATCACGTTTGGCTATTGCTGTCCCTTTTATTACCCAGTTATCACCTTCCGTACCACCTGAGGTAAAGAAGATTTCATGCTTTTTCACACCTAAAATATCGGCAATTTGTTGGCGTGATTGACTTAATAACTTATCGGCCTTTTCACCAAAATTATGCAATGAACTTGGATTGCCCCAAATACTTTGCGAAACTTTCGTATAGGTCTCTAAAACTGAAGCATCAGCTTGCGTTGTTGCTGAATTATCAAAATAAATCATGAATAACTACTTCTTTCTAATTAAAATCGCTGGCTGATTGAAACACTCATTAATAATAAGGAATTTTGAAGCGTTTGTGAAGAGCAATGCTCAATAAAACTAGCATTATGAGAAATATTTAGCTCTTTGTAATGAAATATCCTTATTCCACGTATAAGTTACTTAATTAAAAGTAGTTTATCTAAATAAAAACAAATGAAGGACATCAAAAGTCAAATAACATTTAAAAAGGCACTAAGATACTTCCATGCGTAAAATTTTTTAGTAGTGTGGCTTAAAGATTGGATTTCGATTGAATTTTTAGTCATAAAAATACCCTTAAAGTTAGAAATAACTTTAAGGGTACATCCTACAACAAGACATCTGTCATATTGGAAGTATATCGGGCCTTGAAACACATTTTAGCTGTAATTTGCTACTAAAAAATAATAATTATGTTAGTGCCTCGTTAATTAGTTTATTAGCAATATATTTTATTACATATCTTGGAATTCACTAATAAATTTAAAGAGTTGTGCCTTGCTTAATACTTTTAAACCACTATTCTTAGTTGTTATAGTAATTACATCATGTTGTGCCAGTAATTTAATTGCTTCACCCACAGTAGAATTTGTATCTAAGTCACCCAGTGGTGTTGAAGTATCTTGATCATCTAAATAACCTAATAATTCTAATCGGCTTAAATAAACACCAAAAACATCTTGTGCCATTGAATTAGCAAACATTTCGCTAACAAAAGTATTAGCTGGATTCTTTACAATTTCCTCAGGCGTATCAACTTGCAGTATTTGTCCATGCCGCATAACAGCAATTCGATCACCTAGACGTAACGCTTCATCCATATCGTGGGTTACAAAGATAATTGTTGTTCCAAACTGTTGATGTATTTTTTTAACCAACACTTGTAATTGGGACCGTAAAATTGGATCCAAGGCACTGAATGGTTCATCCATCAAAACAACGTCTTGATTGGCAGCAAAAGCTCGTAAGATACCAATCCGCTGTTGTTCCCCACCAGAAAGTTCATTTGGCATACGATTACGATAATTAACTGGATCTAAATCAACTTCTCGTAACAGATCATCAACCATTTTGTTTATTTCTGCTTTAGATTGCTTCTTCATCTCTGGTATTAAGCTAATATTTTGAGCAACCGTCATATTAGGAAACAAGGCTATTTGTTGTAATACATAACCGATTTGCAAACGTAAATCCCGTAATTTATATTCATTAACATTTTTACCTTTGAATAAAACATTCCCTTCAGTTTGGGTAATTAATTGATTGACCATCTTAAGGGTAGTTGTCTTCCCACTTCCTGATGAACCGACTAAAACTAAAATTTCACCAGCTTGAACATCAAGTGATAGATTAGATACTACAGTCTTATCTTGATATATCTTAGAAATATTATCTAATTTTATTAAAGTTTCTGTCATTTTTCATTAGCTCCTAACAAGTGATGGGTAACTAAGAAGTTACGAGCAACAACAGCTGGTGATTTACCTTTAACGTTAACTTGATAGTTCATTTCACGCATTTCATCATCGGTAATTTTACCAGCTAAAGCATTTAACGTATCAACAATTTCAGGATTTTCCTTAGCAAAGGTTGCTGAGACTAAAGGTGCCCCTTGATAAACTGGGAACAAGTGATGATTATCTTTTAATTCTACAAAATTGTATTGGCGAATTTGTGAATCAGTAGAAAAACCATCAATCACATTCACCTTACCGCTCCGTAAAGCTTCATAACGTAAGGCAGCATCAACTGATTGTGAGGTTACTGATAACCCATATTTTTCTTGTAAGCCTTTATACCCATCTGCTCGATTTAAGAATTCAAGATCAAAACCAGCGTGTAATTGCGATTCGATATTACGTAAATCAGAAATATTTTTCAAGTGGTATTTATCAGCAAAAGCTTTAGTAACGATTATTGAATACGTATTGTTATATTTCATTGGTGGTAAATAATCTAAATCAAATTGGTTTTTCAAATCTTTTTTAGCGTATCCATACAATCGTTCTGGTGAAATGCCAGTATCACGTTGCCCCTTAGGAACTTTAACTAAACTTTCCAATACAGTCCCAGTAAATTCTGGATAAATATCAATTTGTTTGGCTTTCAACGCATTAAATAAGAAACTAGTTTGGCCAAAATTAGGTTTTAAAATAACTTTAGTATTACTATTTTTGGCTTCAATTAATTCTTTATACATATTAATTAAAATATCAGGTTCTGATCCTAATTTACCTGCAATAGTAATCGTTGTTTGTTTAGGTTGGACCGCTTGATAGATACCATTACCAACTGGAATTGCAACAATTAAAAGTAATGCTAGAATTGAATACCTTAATTTTCCTTTTTGAAGTACATAAATTAATGCACTAAAAATAATTGCTAATAATGCAGCTGCAATCGCACCAATTATTGTTAGGGTATTATCATTACGATCAATTCCTAATAATATTAGATTACCTAACCCACCAGCACCTATCAAGGCAGCTAACGTCGCTGTACCAATAATCATGACTAACGCCTGACGAATACCAGCAATAATTGTTGGTAAAGCAATTGGTAATTGAACCTTGGTTAACTTTTCAAACTTTGTCATCCCAAATGCGTTAGCAGCTTCATCAAGTGATGGATCAATTGATGTCAAGCCGATATACGTATTTTGAAAAATGGGTAAAATAGCATATACAACTAATGCAATTACTGCTGGCACTTGACCAATTCCGACAAATGGAATCAATAAACCTAATAGTGCCAAAGAAGGAATTGTTTGTAATACTCCTGCAAATTGAGTAATAACATACGCAATTTTTTTATGATTTAAGACACTAATTGCAATTGGTACAGCAATTATAATTGCAATTACTAAAGCAACCAATGAAATTTCGATATGCTGTAAAATTGCATTGAACAAATTAAAACGCTCTGAAATTAATGTCTGAATAAAATGCGACATTTAATTTTCCCTCCAATTTCTACTCTACTTTCAGAAACGCTTACAAATTAAAAAGTGAATCTTACAGGTATCTATCTTATCAAAAAAAAGCCCGAAAAGGTATTACAAAATTCTTAATAATAAATTCGTTATGCTAATTTGTAGCTGATAAATAATTTTTAACTATCAACTGCTAATTTTAATATTATAAAAAGTCTTGGCGAATTGGATTAAAAGAATCTAGTAAACGACTATCAGCTTCCAAAGGAATACAGCCATGTGGATAATTACTAGGAAAATAAATCGAGTCACCACACCCTACTATATTTCGCTCAATATGATCTGGATATTGAATCATAAATTCAAATCGACCTTGCAACACAAAAGTCGTTTGTGCATGTTCATGTTGGTGGCACACAATGTTTGTTCCAATAGGAATGCCATGTTCAAAAACTACTAGGGTGTTCATTAGCCCATCCCCATAAGCCAATACCTTACGAAAACTATTTTCATCAATACGTTCTAAACTTAACTCGTTATTATAAAAAAACATCTTCATACCCTACTTTCAAATCAATAATCCTTACTATACCACTTTGTATCAAAGTAAAATTATTAACCACACGATTATAATTATAATTTAGGATGCTGACTTAATAAATCACTGGCCTGCTCAAATGCATAGGCTAACTGATACACTCGCTCTTCACCAAAACGGGGACCTATAATTTGTAATCCAACTGGCAGACCTTTTGAAAACCCAGCATTAATTGATAATGCTGGTAAACCAGCAAAATTTGCTGGCGTAACTAAGATATCAAACATATCGGCTTCAGCTTGGGTTGGTTCTTGATAATTATCACCATAAGCCACAATTGGTGTTGTCGGTCCAATAAGTAAATCATATTTTGTAAAAGCTTGTTTAAAATCATCATTGATAAGGGTCCTAATCTGAGCCGCTTTACGATATAAACTATGATAATGTTTAGGTACAAGTGCCAGTGTTCCTAATAATAGACAGCTTTTAACATTTTCACCCAAGCCCTCTGAGCGGATTGTTGTATAGAAATCTTGTAAAATATCAATATTTTCAGTTCGATACTCACTCGTATTTCGATCAAAGTTCGCAAAGTTAAATGCAGCCTCAGCATATGACATCACATACCAGGCACTACGTGCGTATTTAACGTGTGGTAAATGCATCAGCTCAACTTGGGTCCCCAGTCCTTCTAACTGCCTGACAGCAGCTAAAATTTGCGTTTTAACGCCTTCTTCAACTCCAGCACTTAAGAATTCTTCTGGTAACCCGATTTTTATATTCTTGATACTTTGCGTTAAATTCGCCGTAAAATCTGGAAGTACTTTATGAGAACTAGCATCATCTTGTTCATCAAACCCCGCTATAACATTTAAAAGTGCAGCATTATCATACACATTACGTGTCAATGGGCCCACTTGGTCTAGTGATGAAGCAAATGCAATTACGCCCGAGCGCGATACCCGTCCATATGATGGTTTCATCCCAACAATTCCATTGTAACTAGCTGGTTGTCGTACCGAGCCACCAGTGTCTGAACCTAACGCTGCCAAAACTTGGCCACTAGCAACTGTCGTACCTGAGCCACCAGATGATCCGCCGGGTAACTTCGATTGGTTCCAAGCATTTCGTGTTACTTGATAAGCAGATGTTTCACTCGTTGAACCCATGGCTAGTTCATCAAGATTGGTTTTACCAATCATGATTGCACCTGCCTGAGTTAATTTTTTAACAACCGTTGCATCATAACTTGGACGATAGTTTTTTAACATTTGCGAAGCACCAGTTGTAATAATATCTTTTGTTAAAATATTATCTTTTATTGCCACTGGAATACCACTAAATAAACTATTAGAATCAATTCCTTGATTATCAATAGTTGCAGCTTGTTTTAAGGCAAGTTCCTTTGTAACCATGATATATGCTTTTAACTTATCATCAGTTGCTGCAATCCGTGCTAATGTTTGCTTAGTTAGTTCAACTGCACTAATTTTTTTATCAACCAACTGTTGGTGAAGTGTAACTAAATTAGTATCAAAATAGTTCATTAATCTTGCTCCTCCAAATTAAAGTATGCTGTTGGAATCATCGTTAAGCCAGTATCATTTTGCAGACTAGCATTATCTTCAGCAACAACATATGTTGGTTCAACATCTGTACAATCACAATCAGCAAAATTTGTCGTTAAATCAAGTAATTCTTGGACATTTTTTTGATATGTATGCAACTCATTAGCATTAAAGCGTAGTAACATTAGATTACCTAATTCCGTAATATCTTGTGGCGAAAGTTTTATTACCATCAAATTATCCCCTTTGATTATAATATTTATTTAATACTACTAATAAATTTATCAAATAAATATATAAGTTACCAATATTTAGCTTATTAACAAATACGTTTTTAACCCCAAAAATCAATTCTATAATTTTAATAATAATAGCTATTAATCGTCTTTAATGCCTACTATCCCATGAAAAAATGGTTTTAAAATCGTATACAAAAAAGCCCCGGAAAAATAAATTTTCCCTGGGCTTTTTACTTATATTTCTCAATATTATCTACTTTTTTGCATGCTTCCGTTATTGTTGTATTTCAAACACAATCAGGAATTAGACGGCATTTTAGAATAGACTTACTTACTGTACAGTGGGTATGTCATAATCCATTATACAATGGATGACTTGATAATTTATATGCTAGTTTTTTTCTAACACAGCAATACTTTCGACGTGGGTTGTTTGTGGGAATTGATCAACTGGTTGAATTGAACCTTTTACCTCATAACCAAGTTGTTTAAATTCTTCCAAGTCACGAGTTAAAGTAGCTGGGTTACAACTAATGTACACGATTTTCTTAGGTGCCATTTCAACTGCTGCACTGATTAATTCACCAGTCAAACCTTTACGTGGTGGATCAACAAAGATAACATCTGGCTTCAAGTCAGCTTCCGCCCACTTAACCATTTGTTCTTCCGCTTTACCAAGGGTGAACTTCACATTTTTAATGTTATTCATATCGGCATTACGTTTTGCATCATCAATCGCTCCTGGCACAATTTCAACACCATATACTTGCTTAACTTTTGGCGCAATTGTAAGCGAAATCGTTCCAATTCCTGAATAAGCATCAATAACAATTTCATCACCAGTTAATTCAGCTTTTTCAGCAGCTAATGTATACAAGTTTTCAGTTGTTTGTGGGTTAACTTGGTAGAATGAATTTGGTCCAATGGCAAACTTTAAGCCAAGTAAGGTATCGAAAATGACTTTGTTACCCCAAAGGACAACGTTCTTTTCACCTAAAATAACATTTGTTTTGTCTTGGTTAATGTTTTGCATAATTGACTTAACTTCAGGTAAGGCGGCACGAATTTCATCAACAATCACTTCTTGCATTGGTAACTTACGTGACTTAGTAACAATTACAATCATCATTTCATGACTGTAGTAACCACGACGAACCATTACTGTACGAACAACTCCACGGTGGTTGACTTCATCATAGGCTGCCACGTGGTATTTACGTAAAATATCACGTACCGTGTTAACAGCTTTATCAATTTCTGGATCTTGAATAAAGTAATCTTCAATTGGCACTAAATTGTGGGAATTACGACGGTAAAAGCCAGTTTCTAACTGGCCTTTAATTTCACGTACTGGTACTTGTGCTTTATTACGATAGCCAAATGGATTTTCCATCCCAATTGTTTCAGCAACCGGAATGTCCAAGTGCTGTTTCTTTAACAACGCTTCAATTTGTTGTTGCTTAAACTTCAATTGTGCCGGGTATTTTAAATTAGCTAATGGTGCAATCCCAGTTGTAACTAAATCAGCATTAACCTCATTATTACGATTATCTGACTCTACTAAAACCTTAATTACTCGTGCAAAAGCATATGAACTAGCCACTTTAGTGATCCCAATCTTAACTGTTTCACCAGGAACAGCATTAGCAACGAAAATTGGGAAATCCTCAATTTTCGCAACCCCCATACCTAAATATGTAAGGTCGAAGATTTCAACATCAAATTGTTGATTTTTTGAAACAGGTGCGTTTTTCTTACTCATAAAATATCCTTTTTTTCTACATTTAAATTAACAACATTGCTAATTTATGTGTTTTGATTCTTCAATAAATTTTTCTTCATACTCCCGAAGCTTTTTATCTTCGTGTGATTTTAAAGCACTATCTGGCATATCATCAATATTAGCAACAACCTCAATATGTTGTTGTAAATTAATAAAACTCATTGGTGCATCTCCACCGTATTCACCATCTAGATTAATCATTAATCGATCATTAGATAGTGGTTTAGCAAATACTTTACTAGTTTTTTTATAAATCACTCGGGGGTCATCAACATGCTTACCGCCATTAATAATTTCAGCCCCAATCTGGAGTAAATCAGCTATGCCAACCGCTTTAACAATCAGCAATGTAAACTTACCATCATCTAACATCGCATCAGGTACCAATTGTTCAAATCCACCGACTGAATTAGTAAGGGCTAAAAACATCATCGATGCTTCACCCTCATATTTGCCATCATCATATTCAATACTAACATTAACTGGCCGTAATCGTGGCAATAATTCAGCCCCTTTAGCTAAATACGCAAAATAACCATACAATGTTTTAAATTTTGAAGGTACTGAATATGTTAATTCAGTCAACATTCCACCGGCGGCAATATTAGCAAAATAAGTATCACCAGCTTGGCCAACGTCAATTTTAAACGTTTTACCCTTTAAAATCACTTGTGCCGCTTCAAGTGGATCTTCACGTGGAATTCTTAAAGCACGAGCATAGTCATTTGTTGTCCCTGCAGGGATAATTGCTAACTTAGGTCGTTTTTCAAGTGGAGCAATCCCATTAACAACTTCATTAATTGTACCATCACCACCAGCTGCCACAATTAAATCAAAGCCAGCTAGTGAAGCACGTTTAGCTTCATTTTCAGCTGAATTTGGTTCGGGCGTTGTCGCAAACGCACTCGTTTCATAACCGGCTTCTTCGTAAACTTGTAAAATATCGACTAATTGACGCTTGACTAATTCACGTCCAGCAGTCGGATTGTAAATGATTCGAGCACGTTTCATGCACAAACCTCCTTCTAAGAAATTTATTTATGTACAAATCGATGCCCAAATTAATTGGGACATCGATTCAATTTTATTTAACCATGAAAGTTTATTTTACCTTAATTTGGTCAATAAAGATATATCAATGATTAACGAGCATTCAAACTAGCCATTAAAAGTTCATTAACAACGTTTGGATTAGCTTGGCCCTTCGTTTGTTTCATTATTGCTCCAACTAAGAAACCAACCGCACGATCTTTACCATTCTTAAAGTCTTCAATTGATTGTTCATTAGCATCTAAAACACCATCAATAACTGGTTGTAAGATTGACGGGTCTGAAAGTTGTTTCAAACCATTCTTTTCAACATAAGCAACTGGTTCTTCGCCTTCCATGATTGCCTTAAAGACTTTCTTGGCTTGTTTAGTTGAAATTGTACCGTCTTCAATTAAGTTAATCATTCCTGCAAGGTGAGCTGGGGTTAAATCAGTATCTTGTAATTCAACCTTTTTGTCATTCATGTAGGCATTAACGTCACCCATAAGGTAATTAGCAGTTCTTTTAGCATCCGCACCAGCCGCAACTGTTGCATCAAAGAAATCTGACATTTCAAGAGTTTGCGTAATAACTTCAGCATCGTAAGCTTCGATACCAAGTTCATTAACATAGCGTTGACGACGAGCCTTAGCGCCTTCTGGTAATTCAGCTTGCACTTTAGCAATCCATGCATCGTCAATTGTAAGAGGTGCTAAATCTGGTTCTGGGAAGTAGCGATAATCTTCAGCACCTTCTTTAACACGCATCAAAATTGTTGTACCAGTTGCTTCGTCGTAACGACGTGTTTCTTGCTTGATTTCGCCACCACCAAGTAAGACTTGCACTTGACGCTTAGCTTCAAATTCAAGTCCCTTACGAACATAGTTAAATGAGTTCAAGTTCTTCAACTCAGTTTTAACCCCAAATTCTTTTTGGCCGATTGGGCGAACTGACAAGTTAGCATCAACCCGCATTGAACCTTCTTCCATCTTAACATCAGAAATTCCGGTAAATTGGATTGTTTGACGTAAGGCTTCAAGATATGCATAGGCTTCATCAGGACTAGTAATGTCGGCCTCTGAAACAATTTCAATCAATGGTGTTCCTTGACGGTTTAAGTCAACATATGAGTACCCATTTGGATTGTGGGTATTTTTACCTGCATCTTCTTCAACATGCAGTTCACGAATGCCAATGCGTTTAGTTTCACCATTAACTTCAATTTCCAAGTAACCATTGCGACCAATTGGGTTGTCATGTTCCGTAATTTGGTACGCCTTTGGATTATCTGGGTAGAAGTAGTTTTTACGATCCCAGTGGGTTTCAGATGTAATTTCAGCATTTAAAGCTAAGGCTGCACGCATCCCAAATTCAATAGCCCCTTTATTTGCTTGTGGTAAGACCCCCGGGTAGCCCCAATCAATCACATTAGTATTGGCATTCACTTCCGCGCCATAGGCAACTGGTGAAGGAGAAAATGCCTTTGAATTTGTCTTCATTTCGACGTGGACTTCAAGTCCAATTGTTGTTTCAAAATTCATTAGTTTTGTCCTCCCAAATTAGGCACTTGCTTAAATAATTGGGTTGTTTGTTCGAATGCATAAGCTGCACGATAAACAGTATCTTCAGCAAATGCTTTACCGATAATGTGTAACCCGACTGGTAAACCTTCTGAAAAGCCAGCATTAACTGAAATTGCAGGTAAACCAGCTAAATTAGCAGGAATTGTAAGTACATCATACATATATAATTCAGCTGGATCTTCAGGTTTATAATCCATACCAAATGCAACTGATGGTGCACTAGGCCCAATAATTAAATCATAATCATTAAAGACTTTATCAAAATCTTGAATCATCAAAGTTCGAATTTGCGCAGCCTTTTTAAAGAAGGCGTCGTATGAACCGGCTGAAAGTGAAAATGTTCCTAACATAATTCGGCGTTTAACTTCATCTCCAAATCCTTGTGAACGTGTCTTAATATATAAATCATTTAAGTTCTTAACATCTTGAGCCCGGAAACCGTAACGAATTCCATCAAAACGTTGTAAGTTTGATGACGCTTCGGCAGAACCAATGATGTAGTAAGCAGCCACACCGTACTTTGAGTGTGGTAGACTAACTTCTTCAACAGTAGCACCAAGGGCTTCAAATTGTTTTGCTGCTGCTAAAACGGTTTCGCATACCCCAGCAGATACACCTTGCCCAAGGTATTCCTTAGGTAGCGCAATTTTCATCCCTTTAATATCACCATTCAAGTTAGCTGTAAAGTCAGGTACTTCACGTGTTGAAGTAGTTTGGTCGCGATAATCAAAGCCCGCCAAAACATTAAGCATTGCTGCGTTATCACGAACAGTCCGTGTAAGATGTCCAACTTGGTCTAATGAAGACGCAAAAGCAATCACACCCCAACGAGAAACACGTCCATAAGTTGGTTTAAAGCCAACAATCCCATTAAATGCTGCTGGTTGACGAACAGAACCACCAGTATCAGTACCAAGTGAAGCAATTACTTCACCTGCAGCAACAGCTGTCGCTGATCCACCCGAAGAACCACCAGGCACTTTAGTTTGGTCCCAAGCATTTTTTGACATTTTATAATATGAAGTTTTGCTAGTCGATCCCATTGCAAATTCATCCATATTTGCTTTACCAACCATGACGGCTCCGGCATTGTTTAATTTTTCAACCACGGTAGCATCAAAAATTGGCTTAAAATTGTGCAACATTTTTGAACCAGCAGTCGTTAAGATATTTTTTGTTAAAATATTATCCTTAATCGCCACTGGAATTCCACTAAACAAACTGTTTGGGTCAATTCCTTGTTGATCAATTGCTTTTGCTTGTGCCAAGGCTTCTTCTTCGGCAATCGTAATAAATGCATCAACGGCCGGTTCAGTTGCCTTAATGTTAGTAATTGTTTCTTTTGTCAATTCAACTGACGAAATTTCCTTGTTAACTAACTGGTTGTGTAGCTTTGTTAAATCAGTTTCAAAATAATTCATTACTTAGCACCTGCACTTTCATTAATAATTGCTGGAACCTTAATCAAACCATTTTCACTTTCAGGTGCACGTGCCAATAATTCATCTTTTTGTTCTGCATTAATGCCTTCATCTGCTCGAAGAATGTTACGATTTTCAGTAACAGTAAAAGTAGCAGGGACATCTGTTGTGTCAACTTCATTTAAGACATCAATTAAATTCATAATGTCATCAAGTTGTTCTTTAAAGTAATCAAGTTCTTGATCACTAAATTCAAGCATTGCTAAGCCCGCCACGTGACGGACTTCTTCACGTGTCAATTCTGTTTCTGCCATTATCTTCACCTATCCTAATTATTTTACATTGGTTAATTTTATCATAGTTTAACAGCCTTAATCACAAAATTATTAAACGAATTATGTTTTGATATATAATTAAATAAAATGATTTAATTATATACAGGAGGTTCATTTATGCGTTTATGGCATGAAGATTTAATCACAACACTCCCGCGTCAACAACTATTAGGCCAACATCGAGAATGTTGTGCTTTGCGTGGCCGTGGCTGGGGCCGTCCACACCAAACTGTTAACTATGTTTTTGAATACTCACCCTATAAGTTATTTCAATATCATCAGTTGGTGATGCAAGAAATGCACCGCCGTGGGTATAAGCCTGATGGCCGTTGGGAGGTAGCAAAATATCGTGGGCAAACCGCACAAGCTTACAGCGAGTTGTCAACTTGTCCATTAACAACTCCCATTTATCCAGAACATGATGCGGCTTATCTTGCTGAGTGTCTAGCTAATTTAGCACAAAAAGATATCTTTTTATAATTTTAAACAATAAAAAAACGAGAGAAAAGATGTTTTTCTCTCGTTTTTTTATTAGTACACATTGCAAATCAATGGCGTACCTTATATTGCTTTATTAAATGTGTCGTTAAGCTTACTTAACAGCATCCTTCAAGGCTTTACCAGGCTTGAATGCTGGTACTACAGAAGCAGCAATTTCAATTTCTGCTCCAGTTTGTGGGTTGCGACCTTTACGGGCAGCACGTTCGCGAACTTCGAAGTTACCAAAGCCAATCAATTGAACTTTTTCACCCTTTGCCAATAAATCTTGAATTGAGCTAAATACAGCTTCTACTGCAGCAGCAGAATCTTTCTTAGTCAAACCAGTTGTAGATGCGACTTGGTCAATTAAATCTTGTTTGTTAGCCATGTGGAGACTCCTCATTTATATAAAATTTTGTACTGAACCTTCAGCACATAAAATGTTAGCACAAACGTTGTTATAATGCTACTTTTACCACAAAAGAATTGTGTTTACGTATCATATAAACAATCGCTAATCAAAAGAATAGACGAAACAATGTCGATAGTCAAATAAATTTGATAATAATTTAACTCTAGATTCATTAATTTTAATTATTAAGGACATATTTCAGTGTTATTTCATAAGTTTCATCAGCTAAACGCCGTTGCTTAATTGCACCTTGACCAAATAATGATGCATTGTTTTGTTCAAGCCATCGATCTAATTCAGCAACCAATTCTTCTAGATATTTACCACTAAAAACTTTAATTCCTGATTTCACGGTTAATTCCCCCTTCAAAAATCTATTAACGTAATGTAAATTTCCCAAAACTTTACGTCACCATTATTTAATAGTATTAACCCAGCAATTTGACTATTATTTCTGTAATTCAAAACAGATAGTTATTTTCTAATTCACAATACTTCATAATCCTATAATTATTATACAACAATTATATTTCTATACAAAATAAAGTGATTACAAGTTATCTTACTAAACAAATTGGTTAAAAATTAATAAAAAAGCGAAAGGAATTTCCATTCACCTTCGCTTTTTTATTAATAGCATACTCTATATTGCGCATACTGGATTCGAACCAGTGCATTATGGATTCAGAGTCCACTGCCTTACCACCTTGGCGAATGCGCAATAAATAACACCATTCATTTTATTACTATTTTACTTATTAATCAATAAGTAAAATTATTTTTTACATTTTATTATTTTTAAAAATAAAAACTTTACTCAAAACGTAGTTTAGAATGATTACAATAACATTATCAATAATCTTCCAAATAAGTGGTTGTCCGTGCAATAAATTAACCCCTACGTAAATAATTGCTAAATCTAAAAGTAAGGTGACACCACGATAGTAAAAAAAAGTTATAATTTCACGTATTTTTTCACCAAAAGAGACGGCTTTTGAACCAAATACCCAGACTCGATTAGTTAGATAAGCTACTAGCACTGATAATAGCCATGCTAATATGTTACTAAATGTCGTATTCAGACCAAATTTTATACCCACACCAAAAACTACAATATTGACAATCGTGGTTAAAACCCCAAAAACTAAGTATAATAGTTGTGATGAATACTTATTAATAATTAATTTGATTGATTGCACCTTAAGACCACCTTTTAGTTACAAATTATGACCCCACCCAGACTCGAACTGGGAGCAACCGCTTAGGAGGCAGTCGTTTTATCCAGTTAAACTATAGGGTCAAATAGACCAACTGAGATATTATATCACAATTATGTCTATTTTAATTTTAAAAATTCTTACTTTAGTAAGAATTTTATAATTAATCTAATCCTTTTTTCGACGCATCCCTTTGTTCTTTTGTGAACCTTTACGTGAACGTGCCTTTTTTTTAGCAGCAATTTGCTCTTTTTTAGATAATATCCTAGGTTGTTGAACAATTACTTTATCTTTTGAAATATTTTTTGAATTACTACCAGTCAAATTAGCATCTTTAGTACTAGTTGGTTTATTCTCAACTGTGATACGTGTACTCGTTTGTGCCCCTGATTGTTGACTTCCTGTCATAATTGGCCTTTGATCAACTAATTTATTATTGGCAAAATACATTGCTTTTAAATCAAAATCCTTACCAACTAATTGCTTCAATTTTCGTAAATCATGATCATTACCAAAGTTAACCACTATTCCTTCATTACCCATACGACCTGTCCGGCCAACACGGTGAGTATAAGTTAGTGCACTATTAGGTAGATCATAGTTTATTACTGCTGGTAAATCGGCAATATCTAATCCACGTGCCATAACATCAGTTGTAAGAAGGTATTGTACCTTCCCTTGTCTGAATAAACGTAAAGCATCCGCTCGATCTGTACCGCGTTGCGTGCCACCAAGTACTGCAATATTTACATGTTCATGTTTTAAATTACTAGCAGCGTACTTCAGATTCGGTAATTGATTGAAAAAAATCAAAGCTTTAAAGCCTTTAATATGGCTAAAACGTTTTAACATTGCTACCTTTTGCGAATTATTTACCATCATCAAGCCATGTCGCACGACTCCTTGAGTATTATCAACCGCACGAACATCTATAACATTAACTTCAATACCAAAAAGTTCCTCAAGCTTATCAAAAACTGGTTTATCAGTTGCTGAAAAGAAGCCAAATTGAACATCAGAACTTGTATACCGTTCAATGTCTTGAATATCACGTAATGTTTCATCAGTTAATAATTCATCTGCTTCATCAATAATCATTGTTTGCAAATTATGTAATTTTAACTTGCGATCTGCTAATAAGTTTAACACGCGTCCGGGTGTACCAACCACAATTTCAGGATTGGATTTCAATTTTTCCATTTGGCGTTTTACATTAGCACCACCTGTAATTGAGGCTACTGTTAAGTTAAGCAATGCTGCCCATTCCCGAACAACCTGAGTTGTCTGCATTGCTAATTCTTGTGATGGTGCCAAAATTAAAAGCTGAGTACCATCTTTTGAAATAATATTAGCTAACAACGGAAGGGTAAATGCGATTGTTTTACCTGAGCCAGTCGGTGATAGTCCAATAATTGACTCACCATTAACTAGGGGCCCCCAGACTGCTTTTTGAATTGGCGTTTGTTCAGTGAAACCCTTAGCTTTAAAGTGATCTTCTAAAATTTGTAACATATTTTATCTCATTTCTAATTTAAAACTTTATTTTTCCTGATCTGCGGGGAAAGATAAAGCAGCAGTTTGACGTAATTGGTAAATAACATTATTGACCCGTTGGCTAAGCATTAATAAATCACGATATTCTTGATTATGTAGATCAAAATTATTAATAATTTCTGCAAAGACCGTTACCTCAGCCAACATTGGATTCTCATGTGGTAAATCAGCAATTTGTTCAGCTTCAGTTGGGTTATGGTGATAAAGAATACTTGTTAATTCAGCAATACTATCAATCACAATCGAATCTTCTAAACCATAGATTTCAGATGCTAAATATGAATTGGAATTTTTTCCAAAAATCAATGTAACATCAAACTCTGGATAACGTAGAATAGCAGTCCCACGACCATCCGCACCATTTGATAATTTAGTAGCAAAGTACTGTGCATCTTTTGGTAAACCAAATAATGCTACAGCTGCATAAATTGGATACACTCCTAAATCTTCAATAGCCCCTCCAGCAAAATCCGGATTAAATACATTTGGATTTTTACCTGCAAGGAAATCATCAAAACGAGATGAGTACTTATTGTAGACAAAGGTTGCCCCTTGAATTTGCTCCATTTTTTCAATTTGGGCTGCAATTTTTTTGAAATTTGGTTGATGAATGTGACGAGCAGCTTCAAAAAAGCGAACATTGGGATGCTCCCGCAATTTTGAATATACCATTTCAAATTGCATTGGTGTAATCACGGCTGGCTTTTCAACAATCACATGTTTATCATTTTCAATAGCTTGTAAAATTTGTCGATAATGCAAAGCATTTGGTGAGGCAATGTATACAACATCAATATCACTCGCAAAAAATGCTGTCAAATCTGTAAAAGCCGTAGCATTTGTTGCAAACTTTTCATTGATTACCTTTGCTTTACTTGCATCACGCGAATAAATTGCGCCTAAATCATATTCTCTACTTGCCAGGATTGCTTCAATAAATTGTTCAGTAATCCAGCTTGTTCCAATTGTTCCAACTTTTAAAACCATTTTGTCACCTCTTCAATAATAAATTTTACTAATTATATTGTAGCAAATTTGAGTTACCTAAACACTCAAATCTACCTAATTAAAACAGAGTCGGCTTATTTTAAAAGTCGGCTCTGTTTTAATTATTATAAGTATTTAGCATCTTCTTTTGGATCTTGAGAAGTTAAAATTTTAGGTCCGTTCTTTGTGATTGCTAACGTATGTTCATATTGAGCACACCATGAACCATCAGCAGTTTTTGCTGCATCCCAATCTGATTCTTCAGCAACAATTCGCGTTTGCCAACCACCAAGTGTTACCATTGGTTCAATGGTGATTGTCATTCCTTCTTTCAAGCGTAACCCACGTCCAGCAGTTCCAAAATGAGGTACTGATGGTTCTTCATGCATAGTTGGTCCAATACCATGTCCGATATATTCACGAACATTTCCATAACCGTTTTCAGTTAAATAACCATCAATTACTGCACCAATATCACCAATTCGATTACCAACTACAGCTTGATCAATTCCAAGGTATAATGCATGCTTAGTCGCCTCCATTAAAGCAGCGACCTCAGGGCTAACTTTACCAACTGCAAAAGTCCAACATGAATCTGAAAATGCTCCATCAAGCTCGACAACAGTATCAACTTTAACAATATCACCTTCTTTTAGGAAAACACCTTTACGAGGAATTGCATGACAAACATAATCATTTATTGAAACACAAGTTGCATATTTATATGTTTCAAAACCAATTTGGGCTGCAACCCCACCATGTTCTTCAATATATTTGTGACAAAATTCCTCAATTGCCCAACTTTCCATACCTGGTTTAATAATTTGAGCTAATTCTTTATGCATGCCTGCAATAATAGCACCTGAAGCTTTCATTGCCTCGATTTCACGTGCTGATTTTAAACTAATCATAGTTCTCCCTTTCTAAATCTTCTTTAGTTTCTAACCTACTAATCTTTATTATTATAGCATTGCTAATAGGCTTTGTCTTATTCGTTTGTATTGTTTGTATTAATAATCACCTATCGCTTAATCCTAATTAACAACGTAAAAATTAAATAAATTTAATTATTTACTCATGTAATTAACATGTTATAATTAAGATAATTTAATTTTTATTGGAGGCGCTTTTCTATGAGCTCAAATTTCGAACTAAAACTTGATAAATATGCAGATTTAATCGTTAAAACTGGAGTAAATGTGCAAAAAGGTCAAACAATTATCCTTTATGCCGATGTTGAGAATGCCGTTTTAGCTCGTAAGATTACAGATGCTGCTTATGCTGCTGGTGCAAATGAAGTAATTGTCAAATGGAACGACAGTCATATTAGTCATGCTTTCCTTGAACATACCTCTGCTGAAAGATTAGTAAATATTCCCAATTACTTATCAGTCGAAGCCGAAGAATTAATGGCTAAAAATGCATCTCGTATTTCACTTATCTCAAGTGATCCTGATGCATATGGTGATTTAGATCAAGAAAGAGTTGCCAAATTTACCGCAGCAACTGGTAAAGCACTTCGCGTGATTCGTCAAGCAACTATGAATAATGATATTTCATGGCTTGTAGTCGCCGCATCTGGTCAAAAATGGGCCGAAAAAGTTTTCCCTAAATTACACGGTCAAGCAGCAGTTGATCGCTTATGGGATGAAATTTTCAAGGTTGTCCGTATTGATGATACTAATGATGCTATTGCAGTATGGGATGAACATATTCAAACCCTTAAAAGTAAGGCTACTTGGCTTAATGAATTAAACTTCAAAGAACTTCATTATACTAGTGAATTAACTAATTTCACGATTGGTTTAGCCAAAAATCATGTTTGGGAAGCTGCAGATTCAATTGATCGCCAAGGCAACCTATTCGTTGCTAATATGCCAACTGAGGAAGTATTTACATCACCTGATTTTAAAAACATTCATGGAAAAGTCGTTTCAACTAAGCCACTTTCATATGCTGGTGTCTTGATTGAGGATATTGAATTAACTTTTGAAAATGGTCAAGTAATCGAAGCACATGCCTCTAAGGGTGAAGATGCTTTACTTAAGTTATTAGATACTGATGCAGGTTCACGTTCTCTAGGAGAAGTTTCATTAGTTCCATTCCACTCACCAATTTCAGAATCAGGCATTGTTTTCTTTAATACGCTAATTGATGAAAATGCATCTGATCATTTAGCACTCGGTGCTGCCTATCCATTTAATGTTAAAAATGGAACCATATTAGATGAAGAAGCACGTAAAGAACTTGGCCAAAATCAATCACAAACCCATGTTGATTTCATGATTGGCTCTGCTGACATGAACATTGACGGTATTACTTACGACGGTGAAACTATCCCTGTCTTCCGTAATGGCGATTGGGCATAATACCTTACTTAATAATAGCGACTAAAAATGGTTATGTAATTAACCGTTTTAAAATGGCCTTACACCGAAATTATTCGGTGTAAGGCCATTTATTTTTTAAACGATGAATAAGGCCTTTTTTAAACAATCCAGTTGTATTTTTTGATATTCCCTAGCCATTTTACCCAGCTAAAGTTTTCGCTTCAGGGCGAGTAATTTTTTGCAAATTAAATAACTACACTCTTATTGGCACTTTCTATTATGCATGATTCAAAGTATGTCAAAATGATTATGTGCAGTTTTTTATAAAAAAATCCGAGGTAACAAATGAAATAATCAATTTCATTTGTTACCTCGGAGGCTACCCTAATAGAAAAATATTTCTTCAATACGTTTTCTATCGTATTTTAAATATATGAAAATTATGAACCAACGTATCGTAGTATACTCCTATAATATTGGAGTTATATCAGAACTCTTTTTTACTTAGGTAAATTACTAATCAAGATACCACCAATCACAATCAAAATTGAACCAGCGATAATAAAGCCCATTTGCTTAGTAGTTTTACGTTCCTTCAAAATAAAAATACCACCAAACGTACCAACAATAATACCCATTTGGGCAATTGTTACGGCAACTGCTTGCCCAATTGTTGCTGTTGAGATGAACATTGCTAAATTACCAATCCCCCAAACACCACCTGTTAAGATATTACGCCATGTTGGTGTTTGGAACATAATCTTACTTTCACGCATAAAGAATAAAACGATAATGAAAGCTCCAATAACCATTCCGATTGATTGTGGAAAAATTGTTGCAGTCAAGTAATCAACACCATGATTCCGATTAGCAACTGTACTTGAAATGTATCCAAACTTACGCATCAAATTAGGCACAATAAAGTAACCGGCATAACCAATCGTTGAAATTATTAAAGCAATAATTCCACGTGTTGTTTCTTTAGACTTAGCTGTATCACCATTTGAAATAGCAGCATCACGTTTTGCAGTAAGAATTGCGCCAATCACAACAAGTAAAACTGCTAATGAACCAAATAACCATGTCTTACCTGATTGCCACTCAGCAAGTATTGTCGCTGCCAAAGCAGCATTACTTACTATTTGACCAGCATTTGACCAAGGAATCGCATTTGAGACACCCATGGCCTTAATTGCAGTAAATTGACCTGCCTGTCCAACTGCCCAAAGTAAACCTGATAGTAAACCTACAACCCAGATATTTGATGCCATGTTAATATGGTTTGGTAATACAAAGCAAAGGTATGTAAGCAATCCAAATACCATGGCTCCAAAAGTCATTCCTAGTGTTTGTTGTCCCGCTGACCCACCTAACTTGGTAGAAAATAGACCAGTTGAACCCCATGCCAACGCAGGAATCAACGCAATAAGTATAAACATAATTCTTCTCTCTTCTCTCTAAAAGTCAATGAATAATATCAACTATGATATTCTATCTTATTGTAAACGTTTACACAAGAGGTTAAGTAAAATAATTTTACAATTTATTCAAATTAATAATTTCATTAAGTAACTTTTATTTATGGTTATCGTCAAATTTATATCCAACACCCCAAACTGTTTTAATAACTTGCGCACCATATTTTGGAATTTTTTTCCGTAAATTTTTAATATGTACATCAATCGTTCGTTCATTACCAGCAAAATCCAAGTTCCAAATCAAGCTAAGTAAATGCTCACGGCTAAAGACTTGCTTGGGTTTTTGTATTAGAGTTATTAACAGTTCATATTCTTTAGGCGTCAAATGATCTAGAATTTGATTATCAACCATTACCTCACGAGTTGCAAAATTTATTTTAAAATGATCCGTCTCAATATCAAATATACTTAATTTTGATTGACTAGCACTTAATCTTGATAATTTTTGTTGGCTATGTTTAATGTCTGATACTAAATCATTCCTAATTATCTGTTTAATTTTTCCAATTAATGTCATTATATTAAACGGTTTGGTGATAATATGCACATTCTCTAAAGAATCAATATCATTTATATTGGCTGTTAAATATTTTGAAAAATATATGTATTAATACTTATATTTTTCAAAATATTTAAAGTGCTATTATTATTGATATCAACAATAATGCCATCATACTCCGTTAAATTACGATTTATTTCATTAATAAATGCTATATCATCAAATATATATTTAATTTCCCACTGATGCTTGCAAATAAGCGGTGTTAATAGTTCTCTAATAACCTGCTCTTCCTCAAACATTAAAATGCGCATGCTTCTTCTCCTAAAAAAATTATGTATTTATATTTTATAATTTATATTAATATTATCCAGTTTATAATATAGAATCAAGGGTTATTTTATTACAGATATTATAATGGGACAGCATTTTTTCATCATCTATGATACAATTAAATATATTATATTTTGGGGCCGTTTTGGATTCGACGGGTATTGGTCATGCTATGATTGCATTTAGGGGTTGTGAACCTATAATCCACTCAGTCAGAATAACTGCAAACAATTCAAACAAAACTTACGCATTAGCTGCTTAATAACCAGTTAGCGTAGTCTAAGGCATGTTCGTCCATGATGTGTTTTAGACCACTAATAGTGGACTACGTTTTCTTCCTTTTATCCAGAGTATTAAAACGGAAACTAACTGGGTTAGCTTTGTTGATCACGAAGTCAATTCCGTGTGCAACTTAGTGAATTATAAATAGAATTACTATGAATGTAGATATTATAGTGGTGAGATATTCGGACGCGGGTTCGAACCCCGCCGGCTCCATATTTAGGATTGTCTTATGGCAACCAAAAAAGCTAGCTGAGACTTAACTCAGCTAGCTTTTTTATTTTTAATAATCTTTAAAAATTAGTTCTTTAAAACAACCAACCAATTATCATCTTGACTGGAATTGCTCAAGATTGATGGCTTATCGATTGCAACTGTATTAACTGCGACTACTGTGCCAGCAAATGGCGTATCAAAGTCTAAGACTGCTTTTGTAGCTTCAATGCTAGCAAGTGCATCACCTATTGCTAAAACTGTCCCAATCTTAGGTAAATCAACAAACGATACATCGCCTAATTCTGTCCGTGTTTGATCTGTTAAACCAATTCGAACTCTTCCATCAGCGCCTTCAACTGTCCAATACCACTTTTCACTCATCATGCTCTCCTATTTATTGCTAAATGAACTTCGATTTGCAAACATATAACTCTTATAATGATACCGCATTGACATAATCAGACCAACACCAATTAGGTTCCCCAAGAGTGCTGATCCACCCTGAGAAATAAATGGTAATGGAATCCCTGTTAACGGTAGTAACCCGATACTCATCCCAACATTTTCAAAAACGTGGAAGAGAATCATCATTACAACCCCAGTGGCAATGTTAGCGTAAAATTCATTGCGGGTATCAAAAGTCACTCGAATCATCTGATAAATAAGTAGAAAATACAATAAGATTAACATCAAACCACCAATGAAGCCAAAGTTTGAGCCAATCACCGAAAAAATCATATCTGATTCTTGTACCGGTACGTGAACATGCATTATATTAAAGCCATTACCAGTAATTTGTCCTGATCCAATCGCTTTCATCGATTGCCATAACTGATAACCTGCATTAGAAGTATCACCTGATGGGTTCAACCAAACGTCAACTCGTTGGAATTGATATTGTTGAAAGCCAACATGATATAGAACCTGGCGGCCCCAATCAGTTGTGACAAATGTTAATACCGTTCCACCAACCACCGCAAATGAACCAATCATTGGCCCTAAAATACGCCATGATATTCCAGAAACAATTAGCATACCACCAAAAATCGCTATAAATACCAGCATTGTCCCAAAGTCATTTTGTGCTTTTAATAAAATGATAACTGGTAATAACCAAAGCACCATAATTCCAAATAATTTAAAGTCGGATTTTATATCGCGATCTGGATGTTTAGAATTATACAAAGTAATTACTCTTGCCATCATCAAAATGAATGCTGGCTTCATAACCTCAGATGGCTGAAATGTTAGTGGTCCCAGTGCAAACCAACTTTTCGCCCCCGTCTTAGCCTCATATGCTCGTGAGTAAAGAAATAACACCGCAAAGAGCAATAATACTCCCAATCCATATGCAACTGGAGCAATCTTCCATAATTGTTCTGCATCAAATTGCATGATAACCACAACAATTACTACTCCAATAAAGTACCAAATTGCTTGTGGTTTAATCATTGCCATCACATTCCGTACATTGGGATCATGTGAAGCTGCAACATAAATCGATATTAGCCCAATAATGGCTAACATCATGACCACAAAAATAATACCCCAATCAATCCGAGCTTCATCAATCTTTGTCGTCTTTTTAATCCGTGCTTGCATACAACTCAAGCCTCCATATCAAATTCACTTTCGAAAAGCAAAGGAACCTCTAACTGTGTAAGTTATACTCGGCAATCACTCGTCCTAATACCTCGTCAAAGCTTTTACCTTCTAACTGACCACCATCTTCAAATTTAGCAACTACCATATCTTCTTTGGTGATAATTTGGCCCACTTTACGTTTCCCAATCATTACATTCAGAGCCCCATTCTTTTGCTCCTCAATTGTAACAGGAACTGTCCGATCTTTTTTTCCCATAGTTCTTTCCTTTACAAAATCCTAACCTATTTTATGTTCTTGCTGCGCTTTAGCTATATCGGTAGCATTGGTATTTCGTCGGAGGTTAAATGTATTTGGAACTGGATCATATCCTCCTGGTACAAATGGTTGACAACGCATAATTCGTGCTAAAGTCATTAGCGTACCCCGCATTGCTCCGTGCTTTTTAAGCGCAACTATGGCGTAGTTAGAACATGTCGGATAGTACCGACACGAAGGCGGAAACAGCGGTGAAATAAATTTCTGATATAAGCGCACAAAACCAATGAATACTTTTCTCATTAATTAAGGTGTTTTTTCTTACTGTTCATATGTTCTAGTAATTCACCTGCTCCTTGAGCAACATTGTCAAGCGGAGCTTCTGAAATTACAACTGGCACTTGTAAAGCTTCAGCAACTAGTTCATCAATTCCTTTAAGTAATGAGCCGCCACCAGTTAACATGATACCACGGTCAACAATATCAGATGCTAATTCTGGTGGTAATTGAGCTAAAACACCATGTGCTGCACTTACAATTTGTGCTAGTGTATCATGTAAGGCTTCTTCAACCTCATTAGCATTAATTTCAATAGAACGTGGCATCCCATCATAAGCATCCCGGCCACGCACTTCCATCGTATCAGGATTCTTTTGTGGAATCGCTGTTCCAATTTGAATCTTAATTGTTTCAGCTGTCCGTTCACCAATAATTAAGCTATGGTGACGCTTAATGTAACCAACAATTTCTGAGTTCATCTTGTCACCAGCAACTCGAATTGAATCTGATGCAACAATGTCACCAAGTGAAAGAACGGCGATATCAGAAGTTCCACCACCCATATCAATTACCATATTACCAGTTGCTTTAAAAATATCTAAGCCTGCACCAACAGCAGCAACTTTTGGTTCATATTCAAGAAATACTTTAGCACCACCAGATTTTTCAGCTGCTTGAATGATTGCTTTACGTTCAATTTCAGTAATGTTAGTTGGGGCACAAATCATAATATTTGGTTTTGACAAGAAACCTTTAACATTTAATTTATTAATAAAATACGTCAACATTGCTTCAGTAACATCAAAATCCGAAATAACGCCATCACGTAACGGACGAATAGCCCGAATGTTACCTGGTGTACGGCCAACCATTTGATATGCTTCTAAACCAACTGCCAATACCCGATCAGTTTTTGCATCAACTGCCACGACAGATGGTTCATTTAATACGATACCTTTACCTTCAACATAGATCAGCACATTTGCTGTTCCTAAGTCAATCCCGATATCTTTTGCCATGCTTTTTTCTCCTTAATTCCTAACTGTTTTACAAAATAATTATAATTATACCATTACAAACGCCAGGCTTCCAAACGGTATCAATGTTTTTTATTACTTTTATAGTTAATTAACTAAACCACGTAATGCCTGAACTTGCTCTACAAAATTTATAAAGAATAAGCTCACCAAATAGCCAATGATAATTGCTAATAAAATTTTTAAAATTTGAGCATAATTTGCTTTAGCAATTACACGTTCAAATGGTATTGCATTCATAATTAAAAATGCTACATAAATCAATACTACTTCAAGGCAAATTTGAAATAATGCAACAATTCCTGATGTCATTTAATTTCCTCCTATAAATCTACTTGCTAATCATACCATATTCATACGAATAAAAAAGATTGGGACGCAAAATGCATCCCAATCTTTTTTATTACTTACGAGTAACAATCTTAATTCGATTAACGGCACGAGCTAAGGCAACTTCTGCTCGAGCAAGTTCATTTGGATCATGTACTTCATTAGCATGGCTTATATGTTGCTCAGCACGATGCTTAGCTGATTCGGCACGTTGAACATCAATTGCTTTGGCTGTTTCAGCACTTTCAGCTACCACAGTCAACGTGTTATTTGAAAATTCAGCAAAACCACCGTTAACAGCAATAAATTCATCATCGCTATCAGCAAAGGTAACTTTAATTGCATCAATCTTTAAAGCAGACACAATTGGTTGATGATTAGCCATCACTCCAATTGCCCCGCTAATAGTATGAATTACGGCTAATTTTACCCCATCACGGGTGAAAACTATACCATCGGGAGTCACAATATTGACTGCTAATGTATGTTCAGCCATTGAAAGCCTCCTTATTTAACCATTTTTTGGGCCTTTTCAACTGCTTGTTCAATTACTCCGACGTTACGGAATGCATCTTCAGGAAGGTCATCATGCTTTCCTTCTAGGATTTCCTTAAATGAACGAACTGTTTCTGCAACTGGTACATATTCACCCTTTAAACCAGTAAATGTTTCCGCAACTGAGAATGGTTGTGACAAGAAGAATTGAATCCGACGAGCTCGGTTAACAACCGTCTTTTCTTCATCTGATAATTCATCCATCCCAAGAATTGAGATAATATCTTGTAATTCACGGTAACGTTGCAAGACGTGTTGCACTTCAGTTGCAACATCATAGTGTTCTTGACCAACAACTTGGGGGTCAAGGGCTGATGATGTTGAAGCAAGTGGATCAACGGCTGGGTAAATCCCTTGTTGTGTCAAGGCACGTTCCAAGTTAGTTGTTGCATCCAAGTGTGCAAAAGTCGTTGCCGGTGCTGGGTCGGTATAGTCATCGGCTGGGACATAAACGGCTTGAATTGAAGTAACAGACCCCTTCTTCGTTGAGGTGATTCGTTCTTGTAATTGACCCATTTCAGTTGCCAAAGTTGGTTGGTAACCAACGGCTGATGGAATCCGTCCCAAAAGGGCAGAAACTTCGGAACCAGCTTGGGTGAAACGGAAAATGTTATCAATGAACAAGAGCACGTCTTGACCATTAACATCACGGAAGTGTTCAGCAATAGTTAAGCCCGTCAAGGCAACTCGCATCCGTGCACCAGGTGGTTCGTTCATTTGACCATAAACCATGGCAGTTTTTTCCAAAACGCCAGATTCTTTCATTTCGTGATACATATCATTACCTTCACGAGTCCGTTCACCAACCCCAGTAAAGACTGAGATTCCGGCGTGCCCTGAAGCGATATTGTGAATCAATTCTTGAATTAAAACGGTTTTACCAACTCCGGCACCCCCGAACAAACCAATCTTACCACCACGCACATATGGGGCAAGCAAATCAATAACTTTAATCCCGGTTTCAAGGATTTCAGTTGAGTTTGCCAATTGATCATAGGCAGGTGCTTCACGATGAATTGGGTCACGTGGTGCATCTGGGCCAAATTCTTCACCGTTATCGATAGTTTCCCCTAAGACATTAAACACCCGACCAAGGGTTGCTTCACCAACAGGTACAGAGATTGATGCTCCAGTATCAGTAACGCTCATTCCGCGTTGCAAGCCGTCGGTTGAATCCATCGCGATAGTCCGAACCACCCCATCTCCAAGGGCAAGTGAAACTTCAACCGTTAAGGTAGCACCTTCACCCTTATCAATAACTAACGCATTGTTAATGTCTGGCAATTTGCCATCAAGCGGGAATTCAACATCGACAACTGGCCCAATAACTTGTAAAACTTTACCAGTACTCATAATTATGTTAATTCCTTTCGCAAATAAATTTATTAATCTAATGCAGCCATACCACCGGTAATTTCGGTAATTTCCGTTGTAATTGCTGCTTGACGTGCTCGGTTAAATTGTAGTTCAAGACTACTAATAACATCCTTAGCATTGTCAGTCGCTGAACGCATTGCATTAGCACTTGCTGCATGTTCAGCAGTTTTAGCATCTAAAATAGCCCCGTAAAGCATCGCCTCAACGTATTGAGGTAGGACTGCTTTTAAAATTGCCTCTGGTGATGGAGCCATTTCATAACTCGCAAATGATGCTGTTGCACCAGTTTGTTTAGCATGAATTTGGAGGGTATCTTCCGTGATTGGCAACATTGGCATCACTCTGTATTCATTAGAAATCCGATTAACAAAGTGATTATATGCAATTGTTAATTCATCAAAAACATCACTGGCAAACATGGCCGTAACAGCTTTCACAATTTCACGAATTTCCATGAATTGCGGAACATCGTTAACACCACGGTATTCATAAGTTACATTGAAACCACGTTTCTTAAAGAAATCAGCTCCAACGCCACCAACTGCCAAAATTTCAGTGTTGGCAGGTGTCAAATTCTTTTTAGAAATTAAATCCAGCGTTTGTTTTAACACTGTACTATTATAACTTCCTACTAAGCCCCGATCAGATGTTACCACCAAGATACCAGTCTTGCTAATCGGGCGAACCTCGAGTAATTCACCTTGAGCATTTGCTAAGACATGTGCTTGCGCCAAGTGGGCTACCACGGCTTTAACGTGAGTTACATAGGCTTGGTATCCAGTGGTATGCCGTTGAATTTGACTCAACTTAGCGGTTGATACCATTTGCATAGCACCGGTAATTTGACCAGTTTTTTTAGTTGACGTAATGCGTCGTTGAATATCTTGTAAAGATGCTGGCATGCTATTTCTCCTTCCTCAAATTTCACTTTGCTTTATTGAGCATCTGAAGCTTGGAAGGTTTTCTTGAAATCAGTGATAGCCACATCCATTTTATCTTCAGCTGGTAAATTATGTGTTTCAAGAATTTCATCAAGAATTGCCTTATGAGATGCTTGAACGTAGCCAATCAATTCGTCTTGGAAGCGTTGAATATCTTCAATCGCAACGTCATCAATAAATCCATGAGTCAAGGCATACAATACCAACACTTGTTGTTCAACCGGCATTGGCTTGTGAAGTGGTTGTTTCAACACTTCAACCGTTCGACGACCACGTGCTAATTTAGCTTGTGTAGCGGCATCCAAATCAGACCCAAATTGGGCAAATGATTCAAGTTCATGATATGAAGCTAAATCAAGCCGAAGTGTTCCGGCAACTTTTTTCATTGCTTTAATTTGGGCATCCCCACCAACTCGTGACACAGAAGTACCAGCATCAATCGCTGGCCGCACTCCTGAATAGAATGAATCTGAATCCAAGAAGATTTGCCCATCAGTGATTGAAATAACGTTCGTTGGAATGTACGCCGAAACGTCCCCAGCTTGGGTTTCGATAAATGGTAAGGCCGTCATTGACCCACCACCCAATTCATCGCTTAATTTTGCTGCTCGTTCAAGTAAGCGTGAGTGTAAATAAAATACATCCCCTGGATATGCTTCACGACCAGGTGGCCGACGAAGAATCAATGAGAGTTCACGGTATGCCGTGGCTTGTTTTGATAAATCATCATAGATAATCAAGACATGCTTACCATTGGCCATGAATTCTTCACCAATCGCTGCCCCAGTATATGGTGCAAGATATAACATTGGTGCTGGTTCAGAAGGTCCGGCTGTTACGACAATAGTATAGTCTAAAGCACCTAAACGACGTAACGTCTCAACTTGCGTCCGTACAGTTGAATCTTTTTGACCAATAGCAACATAGATGACAATCATGTTTTGATCTTTTTGATTCAAAATAGTATCAATTGCTAGCGAGGTCTTACCAGTTTTACGATCACCAATAATCAATTCACGTTGTCCACGACCAATTGGTACCAAAGCGTCAATCGCTTTAATCCCAGTTTGTAATGGTTCAAAAACTGATTTGCGTTCCATAACGCCTGGTGCTTTATGCTCAACTGGACGTGTCTTTGTTGTTTTAATTTCGCCAAGCCCGTCAATTGGTTGACCAAGTGCGTTAACAACGCGCCCAATCATTGCTTCCCCAACTGGAACTTCCATAATCCGTCCAGTTCGTTTAACAGTATCGCCTTCGCGAATGTCATCAAATTTACCAAGAATAACGATACCAACATCGTTTGATTCAAGGTTTTGTGCCATCCCAAAGACACCGTTTGAAAACTCAACCAATTCACCAGCCATAGCATTGTCAAGACCGTGCACGCGGGCAACTCCATCCCCAACGTAGGTCACTGTCCCAGTTTCTTCAACTATAAGCTCATCTTGGTAACTAGCTAGTTGTTGCTTGATGAGAGCACTGATTTCCTCAGCCTTAATGCTCATACCGGTTTCACCTCTTCATGTTTATTTAACCAACATACGGCGAATTTTATCGATTTTAGTTGCTAAGCTACCGTCAATTATTCTACCGTCAGCTTCAACAATTACTCCCCCAATAATATTAGGGTTGATTGTTGTCTCTAAAACCACTTTATTAGCGCCGAGATGTTGGGCTAAGTGTGTCGCTAATTTTTCTTTTTGAGCCGTTGAAATTTCAACAGCTGTGATTGCATTAGCATACACAACTTTGTTCTTTTTATTAACTAATTTATTAAAGTACTCAATAATCAAAACCACTGCATCAAGATGTTGATATTCAAAAATCATTTGAATAAAATTTGCTACCAACGGATGTGCATCTTGTTTAAGAGTATCAATTACTACTTGTTTTGCTTTATTTGGCAAGCTAGGACTAGATAGTTGTTGCACGTAATTAGGATTACTTACAAAAACATCGCGCACAGTATTTAAATCTTTTGCAACGATTTCTAATTCTTTTTTTTCAGTAGCCAATTCAAATAAAGCTCGTGAATAACGTTTAGCTAATGTTATTGAATTAAGCTTCATTATGTGTACCTAACCCTTCAATATAAGAGTCAATTAACGCTTTTTGATCATCCAACTTTAACTCTTTTTGAATAATCTTAGTTGCAATTTGCACAGATAAATCAGCAACTTCATTTTGAACACTAGCTAATGCATCACGGCGAGCTTGTTCAATTTCGGCTTGTGCTGAAACTTTAAGTGAACTTGCATCTGTCTGTGCTTTATCAATAATCGCTTGCCGTTGTTCATTACCTTGATTCTTTGCATCTGAAACAATCGTTGTTGCTTCTTGACGTGAAGCCTTTAATTGTTCTTGACGCTTAACTGCCAATTCTTCAGCTTCTTTACGGGCATCTTCAGCAGAATCAATATCTGCGGCGATTTTATCGGCACGTTCTTGCATCATCTTAGTTACCGGGCCCCAAGCAAATATTCTTACTAGGACTACTAAAATTGCAAATGAAACCAAAATGAATGCCATGTCACCAACATATAATTGATTACTTGCTAAAATATCAACTGAAAACATTCTGCCACCTCACTTTCTTCTAAATTTTAAAGTTGCTTACTTGAAAAGCAAAAGAAGTGAGATAACGAAACCTAAGATTGGCACCGCTTCAACAAGACCAACCCCAAGAAACATTGCTCCACGTAACTTACCTTCTAATTCAGGTTGACGGGCAGTTCCTTCAATCATGGCTGCAATAACGTGACCATTACCAATACCGGCACCAATAGCGGCACCACCGGCTGCAATACCAGCACCAATTTGAGCTAAGTGACCAATGTTTTCCATTTTGATAAATCCTCCGAATATTATATATTCTAAATTTTTAAATTAAATGAGCTTATAGTTCTTCAACTATTGTTTTCTCAGAGATATAAACCATTGCTAGTGTAACAAAAACGTACGCTTGTACACTACCAATGAATACTGAGAAACCTTGCCAAATAACTTCAAGAATGATTCCAGGAATAAATGTTATTACCCCGTGAGAGAATGCAAAACTTGCAATTAAATTAAGCAACATTTCACCAGCCATAATATTACCAAACAACCGCAATCCCAAAGTAAGGAAACTTGTAAATTCCTCGATAAGGTTAACTGGGAATAAAAACACATAAGGACTTAAATAGTTATTTTTAAAATACTTCTTAAATCCAAGTGTGGCTACCCCAAGATAGTGAGCCATAACAATCATTATCATTGCTAAGGTCATGGTAAGAATCGGATCAGCAGTTGGACTCTTTAAATAAGTAAAATCACCCAATTTAACTTGAAAAATCAAGCCAAATTGATTGGCAATAAATATAAATATAAAAAGAACAAATGCTAGTACACGCATATTTTGCCCCGTGCGGTTTGGCAATGACGATTCAACAATTTTATTTGTAAAATCAATAATCCATTCAAGGACATTTTGTCTACCGCTTGGACGAATTTGCGGCCGTCGTGACAACCACAAGATCAGGAAAAACGTAATTAACATAACGACTGTAATTGAAATTAAATTGGTTATATTAAAAGTTAAACCCAAAAAGTTAAACGTCGGAGCTTTTTCACCCACACTAATTCACCTCTTTTCTCCTTCAAAATTTAGTCTACGAAATACTTTGTAATAAATAAATTATCGTTTTTTATTACTTGTGATAATCATTACTCAAAATACACCCCAAATACTACTCCTTTGATATAAAAAATACAATCATATTTTTTAATAAAATTTAACTCTAAATGCCGATACATCAACATATTTAACACAGTAAGCGTTTTCATATAATTTTCACTTTTTTTAATTTCCATAAAACTAAATTATTCATTTCACAAAATTGAATAATTTCCTCATAATAATTATAAATTATATCCGAATAATCTTATGTTAATCATTATTTATTTTTAGTTATTATTAGTACCGATGATTAGTACATTAACGTTGGCGAATATTATTTTTAGCATTATCACATTTTTGAATTTTAAACAACTAAACTTTGTGATTAAGTTACCATCCATCCTTTACTGATTCTTTTACACTACTTCAATTTATATATTTTCTGAAAAAAAACACACTATTTTTCAATAAAAAATAGTGTGTCAAAGTTTAAATTTTTCTAAACTTAATAATTATTCTTTTTCTGATGCTGCTTGCTTAGGAAGAATTAAGTTAAGTACAATTCCGAGTACTGTCGCAACTGCCAAACCTGAGAATTGCGTTTGTCCAAGCTGTAAGTATGCATTACCGATTCCAATAACTAAGATTGTTGAAGCAATCATCAAGTTACGCTTAATATTAAAATCAATCTTATTGTCAACAATGATACGTAGACCAGATGAAGCAATCACTCCGAAAAGTAGGAAACTAATTCCACCAATTACTGCCCCAGGAATTGATTGAATTAATGCTGATAATTTACCAACAAAGGCAAATAAAATTGCAAACGTTGCTGCTCCGCCAAGGACCCAAACTGAATGAACACGTGTAATAGCTAGAACGCCAATATTTTCACCATATGAAGTTACGGCAGGTCCACCAAAGATTCCTGCAACAATCGATGCTGTTCCGTCACCAGCTAAAGTTCTTTTAAGCCCTGGATCTTGAAAGAAGTTACGATTGGTTAACTTGTTAAGCACCATGATGTGGCCCATGTGTTCCGTCATTGTAACTAATGCTAGTGGTGCCATCGCTAAAATTGCACCTAATTGGAAGGTTGGTTTGTAATTTACAAATGGAATATCAAAAGCTGGTAAAGCAAACCAATGTGCAGCCATTACCGGAGCAAAATCAACTAAACCGGCAAAACAAGCTAAAACATATCCTGTTACTATTCCCAATAGAATTGGAATTAGACCAAGAAATTTACGTAAAAACATATTATATGCAATCGTAATTAATAAAGTAGCAATCGCTACAATAAATACTCGAATGTCATAAACACTTTTAGTAGCACTAATGTGTCGCATTGTTGCATTCGTTGCAGCCGATCCAGCCAATGATAAACCAATAACCATAACAATTGGTCCAACTACTACAGGTGGTAAAATTTTGTTTATCCATTCTGAACCAATAATAGTTACTAATAATGCGACAATTAGATATACTGCTCCGACTGACCAAATCCCTTGTGCAATCGCTGGATAGCCGGCACCATGCATTAAAGCCAACATGGGAGTGATAAAGGCGAAACTAGAACCCATATATGCAGGAATCTTAGCCTTAGTAATTAAAATGTATAATAATGTTCCCACTCCTGAACTAAATAGGGCAACCCCTGGGTTCAAACCAACTAGTAAAGGTACCAACACTGTTGACCCAAACATTGAAAACATATGTTGTAATGATAATCCTAACCACATCCCCAATTTAGGACGATCACTAATATCTAAGACGACATTGCGCTCCATTTGTTCCATTCTCTATTCCTCCAAAAAATAAAAAAGACTGCATCCCAGTTTCGTACCGGAACACAGTCGTAGTATGCTAATCAAATAATTGCTATTAATCAGATATAAACGTACCTTCTGTGTCTCACAGGACAATGTTAAAGGATAATAAAATTATTAATAAATATAATACTAAATATAGTTCTAAAAAGCAATAAAGATTTTTTAATAGCTATTAATAATTATTTTAAAACCAAAACTGAGTCTATATTCGCCAATAATGTTAGTAATCCGTCACCAATGGAATATGATTTATGTTTATCACAACTCAGACATCTTATATAACACAACTTTATATAAAATTGCAAATTTATTATATAAAAATTACCAAGATTTATGTTTTATTTAATTAATTAAAGTAAATTCTAATTAAATTAACGTTTTTATAATATATATTAGATTTTTGTATTCTTTTTTAGTATGATAGTTATCTATGGTAATTACCATGCATGTACAAAGGAGGTAACATGAAGAATAAAACCGGGGCCAAAAAAATTGGCCTGTTTCAATTAACTATGTTAGGCCTAGGATCCCTTATTGGTTCGGGATGGTTGTTTGGTGCTTGGGAAGCTGCCCAATTAGCCGGACCTGCGGCGATTATTTCCTGGGTTATTGGCGGTATCATTATAGGTTCAATTGCTTATAATTACATTGAGCTTGGAACAATGTTTCCACAATCAGGTGGAATGAGTAAATATGCCCAATATACGCACGGTTCTCTTTTAGGATTTATTGCATCGTGGGCAAATTGGATTTCATTAATCACATTAATTCCAATCGAATCAGTGGCGGCCGTTCAATATATGAGTTCGTGGCCTTGGGCATGGGCAAATTGGACCAACAATTTCATTTCAAACGGCAGTATTACTTCTGCAGGTTTAATGGTTGTTTTCCTATTCATTATTGTATTTACGTTATTAAACTATTGGTCAGTTGAATTATTGACTAACTTTACTAGTTTAATTTCGATATTTAAAATTGGTGTACCCCTTCTTACAATAATAATGCTAATGCTTTCAGGTTTTCATATTAACAATTATGGATCTAATTTACATGAGTTCATGCCTTATGGTACGGCCCCTATATTTGCTGCAACAACGGTCTCTGGAATCATTTTTTCATTTAATGCCTTCCAAACTGTTATTAATATGGGGAGCGAAATTAAAGATCCTAAGCGTAATATTGCTCGAGGAATAACCTATTCATTGTTAATCAGTGGGATTATTTATGTCTTGTTACAAAGTACTTTTATTACATCTTTAGATCCTAAGATGATTGCCGCACATGGTTGGCATGGCATTAATTTCTCTTCACCATTTGCTGATCTTGCGATGCTACTTGGGATACACTGGCTTTCTGTATTGCTATACATGGATGCCTTTGTCTCACCTTTTGGTACTGGTGTTTCATTTGTGGCTTCATCTAGTCGGACATTAGCTGCAATGGTTACCAATAATCATATCCCAAAATTTTTAGGCCATATTAACGAAAAATATAAAACTCCCCGAGTTGCAATGCTTGTTAATGCTGGTTTAAGTATGATTATGGTTTCTATTTTCCGTTCTTGGGGTACCTTAGCTAGTGTTATATCAACATCGACATTGATTGCCTATTTAACCGGTCCTGTTACCGTAATGTCTTTACGTAAAATGGCACCTGAATTTACCCGTCCATTTCGTGGTAGAATATTAAAGGTTATGGCTCCACTTTCGTTTATACTTGCTTCATTAGCAACTTATTGGGCTATGTGGCCAACTACTATCGAAGTCATTTGTGTTATTTTATTAGGTATACCGCTTTATTTTTATTACGAGTGGCGGACAGGTTTCAAAAAAACCAAAAAGGATTTCGCTGGTAGTTTATGGATGATTGGCTATTTAATCTTTATATCGTTTATATCATTCATTGGTTCAAAAGAATTTAACGGCCAAGACTGGATCCATTACCCATTTGATTTTATTATTATAATTGCAGGTTCATTATGCTTTTATTATTGGGGCACATTTAGTCATGTTATGACTAAATATTTCAAACAAGCCCAACTCATTAATTCAAAAGTTAAAATCAAAAAATAAAAGTTAACAAACATAAATTAAATATATGCTGTCTTAGCATATTAAAAGCCGCGTTAACCAAAGCATGAGATCAATCCTCATACTTTGGTTAATGCGGCTTTTTTGATAGAATCTTTCAACTAGACTTATTCTAGTTCTTCATAACTCTTCAGTACTATTTAGTTCCAAATAAGCGATCACCAGCATCACCAAGACCTGGGACAATATAGCCGTGCTCGTTTAGGCCTTCATCAAGTGCTGCGGTATAAATATCAACATCAGGATGCTCATCTTGAACAGCTTTAACCCCTTCAGGTGCTGATACTAGCACAACTAATTTAATAATTTTAGCTCCACGTTTCTTGAGTGCCTCAATAGCCATGTTGGCAGAACCACCTGTCGCCAACATAGGGTCAACAATTAGAACTTCGCGTTGATCGATATCTTCTGGTAACTTCACAAAATATTCAACTGGTTGTAACGTTTCTTCATCACGGTACATACCAATGTGCCCAATCCGTGCTGCTGGAATCATACTTACAACTCCATCAACCATTCCAAGACCTGCCCGTAAAATTGGAACGACGGCTAATTTCTTACCTGCTAAACGTTTCTTTACCGTTGTTGTGATTGGTGTTTCAATTTCTACATCCTCTAATGGCATGTCACGAGTTACGTCATATGCCATTAACATCGCAATTTCATTTACCATTTCACGGAACACTTTAGTTCCAACAGTTTTATCGCGAACAATTGACATTTTATGTTGAATCAAAGGATGATCCAAAACTTCAAGCTTCCCCATTGTATGTACCTCACTATTTATTTTATCAATGTTAAGTATAGCAAACTGTAGTCGTTGTTTAAACTAAAATTAACTAATAATTAGCCAATGTTTATTATTTTTTTCTTATTATCAATAATCTAAGTAAGCTATCAGAGGTAGGGCTTAAATTCTACAAATGAGACTAACATATATTATCTATTGTTAGATTTTGTAGGTTACTAATAGCGGAGCCTAGGCCAAATTATTTCACTTTCATTAAGATAAAACTAAAAAAGGCTGAATTTTTTAGAAATTCAACCTTTTTAGCATTTCATATTTTATAGTACATTTTATTTAGCAAATTTACATGTCTACATCAAAATATTGATCACTGGCTGCTTTACCAAGACGATTATTATATGCGCGGCCAACACCTTGATCTGCAAAGCGGTGAACCAAAATCGTTTCAATGTTGTCACGATCATCGAAATAACGTAATCCTGCAAATAACTTAGCACTTGCAGTTGTCACATCATTACCTAATGACCAGACAAAATCCATTCCAGCTAAATGATTAGCTTCAATAACGGCATCTGGGGCCATTATTCCAACCGGTTCAAGTTGTTGTTGAGCCCAGATTATCGCTGCTTCCCATTTGTCAGATTGTACCATGTATACTGGTACATCTGGTGCATAATGACGATACTTCATCCCAGGAGCTTTTGGGGTCTCATCAATGCCAACTTTTCGATGTTCAGAATTAACTTCACCAATAACCGCTTCTAAAGCTTCTTGTGTAACCGCCCCTGGTCGTAAAATAGTTGGAGTAGCAGTTGTAATATCAATCACCGTCGACTCAACTCCAACCCTAGCGGCTCCGTCATCAATAATTCCAGCAATCTTACCTTGCAAATCGTGCCAAACATGTTGAGCCGTCGTTGGTGATGGTTTACCAGAAGTATTCGCGCTTGGACCAACAATTGGTGTATCCGCTAATGCAATGAACTCGCGTGTTACATCACTTGCTGGTAAACGAAATGCAACTGTTGGTAAGCCACCTGTAACAACAGGAGATAAAGCTCCTTCATCATAACGCATAATAATAGTCAATGACCCGGGCCAAAAGTTGGCAATTAATTTTTGAGCAATTACCGGAATTTCAGATACAAAGCGTTTAACCATTTCTACATTTGCAACCGTGACAATTAAAGGATTATCTGAGGGACGATTTTTAGCCGCAAATACTTTTTTGACAGCACTCTCTTTTGTAGCATCGGCACCAAGCCCGTAAACTGTTTCAGTTGGAAATGCTACGACTTGTCCTTTTTTAATTAATTCTGCCGCCGCAGCTAAGTCAGTTGTAGCGGTTTTAAACATTTTGGTTTCCAAAATTATTACTCCTTCTCTTGTTTCTTAAATACCCTAATCATACGATCATGGTTACTTAAATCTTTAATTACATCAACTTGAGCATGTGGTAAGCCACCTTTCATTAATTCAGCAACCGCAGGCCCTTGATGTAACCCAATTTCAAAATATGCATGTCCATTAGGTTTTAGATAATCAGTTAGTTGTCGAGCAATGGCCTGATAAATCGCTAAGCCATCATTGTCTGCAAACAACGCTAAATGTGGTTCATAATCAATAACATTTTGATCCATGATATCCATTTCTGTGGCCGCAATGTAGGGCGGATTTGAGACAATAATATCATATCGCTCATTGATATTGGTGAATATATCACTAGCTATAAAATTGATATCAATTTGATGCTTATCTGCATTTTGTTGCGCAACTGTTAGCGCATCCAATGAAATATCACTTGCTGTAATTTGCCATTTTGGTCGCTCACTTTTTAAAGTTATTGCTATAGCTCCTGAGCCTGTACCAATATCTAGGACTTTTTGGCTTGTAATTGGATTATCGTTTAAAATCAATTCAATCAATTCCTCTGTCTCAAGTCGAGGAATCAAAACACGTTCATCGACCATAAAATCACGCCCGAAAAAATGAGCTTCACCAAGTACATATTGGACTGGTTCGCCAGCATTAATCCGTAATATAGCGGCTTTAAAGTTAGCAAAGTCAACTATTTCGTCTCGTAAATGTAAAATTAATTGTGAATATGTCCATTTATTTTGAATCATTAAAACTAAATTGACATCTGCTTCATCGAGATAAGAAAAAGCCCATTGACGGGCTTCAAAATAAGTATTAGGCATTATTTTTTAACGCTTCCATCTTGGCTGTTTGATCAGCAATTACTAACGCATCAATTACATCACCAAGTTCACCGTTAACAATTCGATCTAGTTTGTTCAATGTTAAACCAATCCGGTGATCAGTTACCCGGTTTTGTGGGTAGTTATAAGTTCGAATACGTTCTGAACGATCCCCTGTACCAACCGCTGATTTACGTTCTTCAGCATATGCTGATTCATTTTGTTGCGCAAAATAATCATAAACCCGTGCCTTCATAATTTGTAAGGCTTTGGCACGATTTTGTTGTTGCGAACGTTGATCTTGCATAGAAACAACAATTCCAGTCGGTAAGTGAGTCATCCGCACAGCAGAACTTGTCTTGTTAATGTGTTGTCCACCAGCCCCTGAAGCACGGAATACATCAACACGTAAATCTTTATCTTCAATTTCAATTTCAACATCTTCAAATTCAGGCATCACCCCAACTGTGGCTGTTGAAGTGTGAACTCGTCCAGCTGATTCAGTTGCGGGTACCCGTTGCACACGGTGTGCCCCACTTTCATATTTCAACTTAGAATAAACGTTAGTTCCTGAAATCATAACTACGACCAATTTGTAACCACCAACTTCAGTCATTGTTTCATCGATAATTTCATTTTTCCAACCTTGACTTTCAGCATAGCGCATATACATGTTTAATAAATCACCCGCAAATAGTGATGCTTCATCCCCACCAGCAGCTCCATGAATTTCCATAATAATGTTTTTATCATCATTAGGATCTTTTGGTAAAAGCAAGATTTTAAGTTGTTCTTCAAGTTGATTTTTTTCAGTCTTTAATTCACTTAATTCTTCCTTAGTCATTTCGGCTAATTCAGCATCAAGGCCTTCTGATAACATCTCTTCATCATCAGCAATTGTTTCAACAACAGTCTTGTAGTGCTTGTACACTTCATTTGTTTCACGCAATGAACCTTCTTCTTTTGAAAGTTCCATAAAACGATTAGTGTCAGCAATCACCGCTGGATCACTAAGCATTTCAGCAACTTCATCATATCGATCAGCTACTGATTGTAATTTTTGAAAAATCTCATCCATTAAATTGGTCTCCTATATAGTTCATCTGTTTATTTTATGTAGTTAAAATCTAAATTAACTATTCCTCAATTGCTATTGTATCAAGTAATGGGTGAAAATAATGTTCACGACATACCGGATAGTAACTTTCATTACCCCCAATTTGCACTTGTTCACCTTCATAAACTGGTTTACCGTCAGTAACCCGTAAATTCATACTTGCTTTCCGGCCACAGAACCAACAAATTGTTTTAATTTCTTCAATTTTATCAGCAAAAATTAATAATGCTTCTGAGCCTTCAAAAAGATGATTCTGAAAGTCATTTTTTAGACCAAATGCTAAGACTGGGATGTTTAACTCATCAACGACTCGTGTAAGCTGTAACACATTTTCACGGGTCAAAAACTGAGCTTCATCAACTAAGACGGCATATGCATCTTTATTTAACTCATTAATCAAGGCAAAGACATCAGTATCAGCAAAAATTGGATGTGCCGGGCGCGACATCCCGATTCGTGAAGCAACTAATCCTTCACCATAGCGATTATCTAACCCACTTGTCAAAATAATAACAGCTTTACCTTGCTCTTCATAATTATGAGCAACCTTTAAAATCTCGATTGTTTTACCACTATTCATTGCTCCATAACGGAAAAATAATTGTGCCATCGTTAGTCCCTTTCAAATAATAAATTATCTCGTTCAAATTTAATACAATACTATTTACCATTATAGCGGAAATTAGGCCGAAAGGTAACGAAAAGCACATTAAAAATTTTGATTTTTTTACAAAACGTACATCTCTGGGTATCATCAATAATTTTAAACATGTATAATGATAGCCATATATGGAAATCTAAAGGAGTCAAAACATGACAATTCGCAGCTCATTTGCAAGTCTCGTTGGTAAATCAACATATTGGTTACTTCATGATGTATTACATCGTGGTGGTACTTCATTACCAGGAAAAATTGCTACTAACATCGATCCCGATATTTTAAAAAGCCTCGCTCAAGACTTCGATGTCGTCTTGGTAACTGGTACCAATGGCAAGACTTTGACCACCGCTTTGATTACCCGCGTATTGCGTGAAAAATATCCTGATATCATTACTAACCCATCTGGTTCAAATATGATTCAAGGGATTACTGGTACATTATTAACAGCTAAAACCACTAAAAATCAACGTCCGTTAGCTGTCCTTGAAGTTGATGAAGCAAATGTAGTTTTAATTACCAAATACATCAAACCAAAAGTATTTGTTTTAACAAATATTTTCCGTGATCAATTAGATCGCTACGGTGAAATTTACAGTACGTATCAAAAGATTGTTGATGGAATTAAATTAGCACCCGATGCCACGATTATTGCTAATGGAGATTCACCAATTTTTAGTCGTGATGACCTACCAAATAAGAAGCTTTTCTATGGTTTTAATCATGTTGATCAAAGTGCCGATTTTAAAGCACCAGCTAATACCGATGGCGTACTATCACCAACTGACAATTCAATTTTACACTATCATTCAATTACATATGCTAACCTAGGTGATTACTTCTCAGTGACAGATGATTTCAAACGGCCAAAACTAGCTTATGCAGTTACTAAAATCAATCAATTACATCCCAAGTTCTCTAACTTTGATATTGATGGTTCAACATTCCAAATTGAAGTTGGTGGCTTATATAATATTTACAATGCTTTAACGGCCTATGCGGTTGGTCGTTTCTTTGATGTCACTCCAGAAAAAATTCATCATGCTTTTGAATCAAATGCACAAATTTTTGGACGCCAAGAATCAATTAACGTTGATGGTAAGGACGTCACGATTGTTTTAGTTAAAAATCCGGTTGGTGCTAATCAAATTATTGATATGATTGCCACTGAAACAGATGATTATTCATTAATGGCCCTACTTAATGCTAATTATGCTGATGGAATTGACACTTCATGGATTTGGGACGCCAACTTTGAAAAACTTCACCAAACTAACATTAAAAATGTGATTACTGGTGGTGAACGTTACAAAGACTTTAACGTACGTTTAAAGATGGCTGGGTTTACTAAACAAGCAGTCTATCCTGATTTAAATGACGCTATCAAAGCTATTAAAGCTGTACCAACTGAAAAGGTTTATGTTATGGCAACTTATACGGCAATGTTACAATTACGAGCTCATTTGCTAGAACAAGGATACATTAAAGGACGGGTAACAGAATAATGACTGAACAACAATATAATTTACGCGTCGCCCATTTATATGGTGACTTGATGAATACGTATGGTGACTACGGTAATATTATTGCCTTACGTTACTATGCCCAACAAATTGGCGTAGACGTCACTGATCAATTAGTTTCGCTCGGGGATGATTTTAATGCCGATAACTTTGATTTTGCCCTTTTTGGGGGTGGTCAGGATTATGAACAATCAATTGTTGCTCCTGATTTACAACGAATCGGTAATGAAGTAACCCGTTTTATCGAAAATGATGGACCAATCATCGCCGTTTGTGGCGGTTATCAATTACTCGGTAACTACTTTATCATGGCTGATGATACCCGCGTTGAAGGGATTGGTGCGATGAATATTTACACCGAAAATCAAGCAACGAGTCGCTTTATTGGTAATGTCACCATCAAAAATAGTGAAACTGGTGAAGAATATCACGGGTTTGAAAACCACCAAGGCCGTACTTATCTAAGTGAGCAAGAACGTCCTTTAGGCCAAGTTGTCGTCGGCAATGGTAATAATGGCGTGGATGGTAGTGAAGGAGTCATTTATCGCAATGTTTTTGGAACCTATTTCCACGGCCCAATTTTAACTCGCAATGGTAACTTAGCTCTCCGGATGCTCGAATTAGCCTTAATTCGTAAGTACCCGACGGTCGATTGGCACAGTAAATTAGCCAATGTCACACCGGAATTCTTTTAATAAAACAAAAATCGTCGGAAACTAAATTTCCGACGATTTTTGTTTTCTGTTAAAACTAACCGAACTCTATTTAATTACATGTGTTCAAGCCGGGCAATCCGATCTTCAGTTGCAGGGTGCGTTGAAAATAAATTTGCGGCTGATTTACCTTTGAGTGGATTTTCAATATAAAGTGCGGCGGAACTTGGATCAGCACTTTCCATTGGCTCAGACATCGCAATCTTTTTCAATGCGTTAATAAGTCCTTGTGGATTACGTGTTAACTGAACAGCGGTTGCATCAGCCAAATACTCACGATTCCGTGAAATTGCCATTTGGACAATGGTTGCCGCAATTGGACCAAAAATGATTAATAAAATTGAAAATACAATACCAAAGATTTGCATAGTACCGTTATTTTCACGTTCATCATCGTTTTCACGGGCCCCACCAAAGAACATAAAGTTACTTCCAAAGTTAGCTAATATTGAAATGATTGCGGTTAATGCAATCGCAATTGTTGAAATACGAATATCGTAATTACGTACGTGAGCCATTTCGTGGGCCATAACCCCTTCTAATTCATCACGTGTTAACCGTTCCAAAATACCACTTGTGGCTGCAACAGCAGCGTGTTTAGGGTCACTTCCCGTTGCAAAAGCATTTGGACTTGGATCATCGATAATAAATACTCGTGGCATTGGTACCTGTGCAACCATAGCCATATCCTCAACAATATTCCATAATTGCGGTGCCTGATCTTTTGCAGTGATTTCTTGGGCATTATTCATGCTCATCACAATCTCAGTTGACTGTTCAATCATCATCCAAGCATATATTCCTCCAGCAATTAGCGCTAAAATAGCCCCAATCATCGCTGAACGGAAAAACATATAACCAATAGCTGCCCCTACAAGGACTACTAGGAACATAAAGCCGCTTAATAGATAAATCGTTCGCCGTTTATTTTGAGCAATTTGTTCAAATAACATGCTTTGCCTCGCTATTACTTACCATCTGGTCCAAATGAAACTTTAGGAGCAGCTTTTTCTTCTTCTGGTGTTTCCAAGAATTGACTTGGTTCAAAATGATGTACCTTAGCAATCATATTAGTTGGAAATGTTTGTAATTTACCATTATAAGCTGCAGTACTTGAGTTAAATAATTGACGTGAGTAAGCAATCTTATTTTCGGTATTTGAAAGTTCTTCCATTAATTGGCTATATTGAACGTTAGCTTTTAAATCTGGATATGCTTCAGCAACTGCAAAAATACCTTTTAATGATGATGTCATTTGATCTGATAAAGCCATTGTTTCAGCATGATTTTCAGATGGTGTTTGAGCAATCTGGTTACGTAAACCGATTACTTTTTCTAAAGTACCTTGTTCAAAGTTGGCATAACCTTTAACAGTTTCTACTAAGTTTGGAATCAAATCATTCCGACGCTTTAATTGAACATCGATTTGACTCCAGGTTTCTTGTGTGTTCATTCGTGAACGCACTAATCCATTGTAAATTGAAATCCACATAAATACTAAGATAACAATTACAATAATCGCGATAATAATTCCCATGGAATACTCCTCCGTTTCTCATATAGGTATATTCTACCATATAAATATAATTTATTTCATCTTCATATTTGTTTCAAGCTCTTTTAACTCATCAAATACCGAAAAAGCTCCTTCTTCACGTAAGCTCGTATAATCATCAGCACCAACGATAAATGAATCAAGAACAGCTATTTCAAATAAATCTGCCGCCTTGGCTATTTCCTTTGATAATCGTAGATCATTTTCAGATGGTTCTGCCTGACCACTTGGATGATTATGTGCCAATATGATACTTTGTGCATTGTATTTCAAAGCACGTCTAAGTACGTCTCGAATATGGAATGGGCAAGTTCTTAATGAACCGATGTGAATTACATCAGTTGCTACTATTTGATGCCGAGTATCTAATGAATACAACCACAATTGTTCTTGTTCAAGGCCACGCATTGAAGTCACTAGTTCATTACCGAAGCTTTGGCTACCTAAAACCCGCCCTTGAATTTTAGGCATTGCCCGGGCAACGCGTTGACCAAACTCAATTGCCGCTAATAATCCTTGGCGCACTTGGACATCACCATTAACATAGTCCTTAATGCAATCAAGTGACGCATGTTTGAAGCCCTCTAAGCTAATGAAATTATCAAAAAAAACTTTAATTTCATAATTTTGCTTAGTCGCTGTTAGTTGGTATGACTTAAAATACCATTGTAATAATTCATGATCTTGTAACTGACTTGTAGAGATGTTATTTATTTGCATATTAATTCTCCCTTTACGTGATACAAATAAAGTACGCTCTCACATGATAATTAACCAAAATATTTATTTTTTTCGGCAAAATAAGCACGAACTTCACTAACAAAATAAAGTGACCCAGTTAACAAAATAAACCCATTTTCAGTAGTTGTTTTCGCAGCTATTTTCAATGCATCCTGCCAATTAGAGGCAGTTTTAATTGGCTGATTGACTTGAATAGCCACTTCATCTTCATTAACTACCGTTCGTTTACCCGGACCAATAAATTCAGTCGCGATTAACTCAACATTGGGAATTTGGGCTAACTCATTAGCCATTTTAGCAAATTCTTTATCAGCAAGTGCAGCAAAAATAACAGTTATTTTATCTACTTGATTAAATTTACGCTTGAATAACTCTTGTAATCCATTGATTGCCGCAACATTATGTGCACCATCAATTACGATTCGAGGTTTAATTTGTAAAGTTTCAAATCTACCAGGCCAATGAGTACCTTTAAGTGAATTAAATAGAACTGTTTCATTAAATGTTACAAAATCTATACTTGTTAGATAATAAAATGCCAGTATTGCCAAACTAGCATTTTCAACTTGATATTTTCCTAACATATTAACTTCAAGATCAGTTAGATGGCGAGAATTTATCATTGATAAAATATCATCTTTTAGTGTCCAATTAAATGCCTCATGCCAAATATTTTGGCCCTTCTCTAAGGTAATAGTCATGTCGTCAAATGACCAAAATGGTACGTTTAATTGATGAGCCGTAGCTTTTATTACCGTACCAGCTTCATCATCTGCATGGCCTCCATAAATGACGGGGACATGTGGTTTGATAATTGCTGCTTTTTGTTGCGCAATCGCCGTCAAACTATTTCCCAAAACATGCATATGGTCGTAACCAACTGAAGTGATAATACTTAAAATAGGTGTAAAAACGTTGGTTGAATCAAATAAGCCACCTATTCCCACCTCAATAATTACAATATCAACTGGATGTGTTGCAAAATATAAAAACATCATTGCGGTAATCACCTCAAATTCAGTTGGTCCACCTTCACTTTCGCTAGCATCCATTGCAATAACGAATGGCTCAATTTGTTGTACTAACTCTAATAACTCTGTATCACTAATCATTTCACCATTAACAGAAATTCGCTCATTGAATTTAGTAATAAAAGGTGATGTATAGGTTCCCACTGATAAACCACTATTAATTAATATATCTCTTAAATAGGCAGTTGTTGAGCCTTTACCATTAGTACCAGTAATGTGGATACCCTTTATAGTATTTTGTGGATTGCCCAACGCATCCAATAATGCATCCATCCGATCAAATGTCGGTGTTTTTTTCCACACCATACGTCCATGGATAAAATCAATTGCCTCTGCATATGTCGTAACCATCTTAGTGCCTCACTAACTATAATTTAAAGATAATCTTAGTGAAATTCATGCCAAAAAGCTATCATAAATTTTATGTTTTAACTAAAAATATTACAATCATGTTTTCAAGCCTTGTGTTTTGCTAAGTAATTGGTACAATACATTTAACTTATTAAAAAGAAGTGAGGTACATTCATGGATGATTTAACTTTATTACCCGCTCAACTCGATGCTTTATTAACGGGTGAAACAAATACCATTGCCAACTTATCAAATGCGGCTGCTCTTTTGATGCAAACTCTCCCTGATCTTAACTGGGCTGGCTTTTATCTCTTTGACGAGGCTGCTAATGATTTAATACTTGGACCTTTTCAGGGGAAAGTAGCCTGCATGCATATTACACCAGGTAATGGGGTTGTTGGTACTAGCTTTGCCAAAAAAGAAGTTTTAGTAGTTCCTAATGTACATGAATTTGCGGGCCATATCGCTTGTGATAGTGCTTCAGAGTCAGAAATTGTAGCTCCAATTATCGTCAATAATAAGATCGTTGCAATTTTAGATATTGATTCACCTTCTCTTAATCGCTTTAGTACTAGCGATGCTGATATAATCACTGAATTTGCAGCTATAGTTGCTAAACATTTCTAAAATGGACGGATTTCTTTGCAATTAAATCATTAAGCAAACTAAAATGACTTATAACAAAAGAATCATCGATACGGTATAAAACTAGAAAATCCCGACTGAATTTAAATAATTCAATCGGGATTTTTGTATTCCATGCTATAAACCGCCTTTCAGGACACGTTTTATAAGTAAATTACTACTAAAATTGGTCCCGTAATAATTGTTTGATTTCATCCAGTGATGGTTGTCGTGGATTACCTGGGGTGCATTGATCGTTATAGACTAGGTCAACAAGTTTATCCAAGGTACTTTCAAAATGTTGCTTATCAATACCGTTACCTGATAATGTCGGATTGATATTGACACTTTTGACTAATTTAGCAATTTCTTTAAGTAATGCAGCTACTAAATCACTATCGTTTTCACCGTTAAGACCGAGGTAACGTGCAATATCAGCATAATCTTTTTGCGCAGTGTACGTTTCATAACGTGGGAAAGGTGTCCGTTTTACATTACCACTAACAGCATTAAAAGCAATAACATGTGGCATTGCAATCGCAATTGCTAAACCATGTGGTAAGTCAAATTCACCACCTGTTTTGTGCGCAAGTGAGTGGTTAATCCCTAAGAATGCATTTGCAAATGACATGCCCGCTAATGTAGCAGCTGTATGCATGTTAGTACGAGCAGCTTGGCCTTCTTTATTTGGATGTGTTGGATCATAATTATACGAAGCCGTCAAGTTTTCAAAAATCAATTTGATTGCTTGTAAAGCCCAAGGACGAGTAAAATCAGAAGCCATTACTGATACATAAGATTCAAGTGCATGTGATAAAGAATCTAAACCTGAATAGGCTACAGTCTGTTTAGGGACTGTCATTACAAATGATTGATCAACAATCGCTACTTGTGGTGTTAATTCATAGTCAGCTAATGGATATTTAACATGCGTAGCATCATCAGTAATAACAGCAAATGGTGTTACTTCCGAACCGGTTCCAGATGTTGTTGGAATCGCAACCATTTGTGTTAAACTTTGATGCTCGAATTTAACAATCCGTTTGCGAATATCCATAAATTTTTGTTTCAATTTACGGAATAAATCAGCCATTACAAGACCATTATCTAACGCTCCTGGATGCGTTGCTGAATATTCATATAGCAACCGAGCAATTTTGGCTGCATCAAGTGCTGCCCCACCACCAATAGCAATAATTGTATCTGGTTGGAACTCAGCCATTTGCTTAGCAATCTCAATAGCTTGATTAATTGTCGGATCAGGTTTTACAGCACCATAGATTGATGTTTTTACATGATTTTGTCGGAGTGCAAACTGATCAAGAATTTTATCAACAAATCCAAATTGAACCATCCCTGGATCAGCCACAATAAAAGCACGATCTACATTAGCTAATTCTTGTAAATAAGTAATTGAATTATTTTCATAGTAAATGTCTTTTGGTAAGCGAATCCATTGTGGCCGGTTACGCCGCCGAGCAACTGTTTTGATGTTTAAAAGATCGTAAGTTGACAAGTTGTGTGACAATGAGTTTTTCCCCCATGTTCCTGTTCCAAGTGTCATACTTGGGCGTAATGCATCAGTATAAATATCACCAACACCACCAATTGAATCCGGTTGGTTAACCAAAATCCGTGATGCTTCAACCGCATCTGCATATTCTTTAACAAATGGATCATCTTGAGCCCCAATTTGAATCGCGGCATTGTGACCTGCCCCTTGGTAGTTAAGTAAGGCACGCACAATTGCAATCGCGTTTTGACGATCCTTTGACTTGTAAACGGAAAGAATTGGGCAAAGTTTTTCAGAAGAAAGTTTTTCACCGATATTCTTTTCATCTAATTCAACTAAAATAACATCTTTATCAGCTGGTAAATCAATCCCTGCTTGCTGAGCAATCCATCGACCACTCATTCCAGCTACTTGACCATTAACACCATGCTTCTCATTAAAGACAAAGTCAGCTAATTTTTTATAATCTGCTTTCGGTAATAAATAAGCTCCCTGTTCAGCTAATTTTTTAAGAAATGCTTTATATATCCCTTGATCAATAATTACTGAATTTTCAGTTGCACAAATCATTCCATTATCAAATCGCTTTGATAAAAGTAAATCTTCAGCAGCACGGTCAATATTAGCGGTGTAATCAACATACACTGCTCCATTACCAGCACCAACTCCCATTGATGGATTACCCGAACGTAAAGCCGCATTTACCATCCCCGGTCCACCTGTAGCCAAAATTGAGGCAATCCCAGGACTTTGTATTAAAGCTGATGTGTTATAACTTGATGGTTTTTCAATCCATTGAATAAAGTTTTTTGGTGCACCAGCTGCTATTGCGGCTTCATAAACAATTTTGGCAGCATGGACAGATGACTTTTGGGCTTGGGGATGAAATGCAAAAATTATTACATTCCTTGTTTTAGCACTCAACATTGCTTTAAAAATAGTAGTTGAAGTCGGATTAGTAGTAGGCACAATTCCTGCAAGTACCCCTAGTGGAGCCGCAATTTCAACTTTTCCAGTTACAGGATCCTCATTGATAACGCCGACTGTTTTATCATTTTTAATCGCGTTAAAAACAAATTCTGATGCAAAACGATTCTTGGTATCCTTATCTTCAACCACCCCTCGGCCGGTCTCATCATGAGCTTCATGTGCTAATAATAATGAATTTTCACTACCCGCTAAAGCCATGGCGGCAACAATTTTATCTACTTGTTCCTGAGAAAAGCTTGAAAATTCAACAAGTGCCTTTTCTGCTTTACGTACTAAATCAGTTGTAAGAATTTCAGCCTGTAATGTTAATTGTGCTTTTTCTTTATCAGTTAGAACTTTTTTAGATTCTTTTTTAATAGCTTCTATCATTTTTCAATCCTCGTTGTATAAAGTTGTGTAAATACTTTGTGCACCTTTGAACAATGATTATGATACACGAGCTATTTAAATTTAGCAAGTCCTTTGATTTTATTTTTTTAATATGATAAAACACCTTTAAATAGACATAAACAACGTAATATATATGTATTTTATATAATTTAATTTCAATTTAAAGTTTGTTAAATAAATCACTAATTACATAAAATAACCTAAAATTCTTAGATGCTAATTCAATAAAAATACCCCTAAAGCTATTTCTAACTTTAGGGGTAAAACACCACAACGGGTATCTTAAGTATATATTATTGGTAGCACCTGCTATTATAGTACCTTATAATGCTTGGGCTGCTGTAATTAAAGCAACTTTATAAACATCATCCGTATTACATCCACGTGATAAATCTGAAATTGGTTTAGCAAGTCCTTGTAAAATGGGTCCGATTGCTTCAAAGCCACCTAATCGTTGGGCAATTTTATAACCAATATTTCCTGATTGTAAATCAGGGAATATAAAGACGTTAGCATTACCAGCAACATTTGATTCTGGTGCTTTTGCAGCTGCAACACTAGGAACGAAGGCGGCATCAAATTGTAATTCACCATCAATTGCCAATGTCGAATCCATTTTTTGAGCTATCTTTGTTGCTTCAGTCACTTTAGTAACTTGGTCTGCTTTGGCAGATCCCTTAGTCGAAAAAGACAGCATTGCTACTTTAGGTTCAATTCCAAAAACCTTAGCAGTATTAGCTGATTGTATAGCAATTTCAGCCATTGTCTGTGCATCGATATCAATGTTGATTGCTGCATCAGAAAAGACATAGCGTTGCGTATCTTTTTGCATAATAAATGCTCCCGAAATCCGCGTTGAACCAGGAGCTGTTTTAACAATTTGCAAAGCTGGACGCACTGTATCTCCGGTAGGGTGTTTAGCACCAGATACCATTCCATCAGCTAAACCCATGTACACCATCATTGTACCGAAGTAGTTAACATTAGTAAGCCATTTTTCGGCAGTTTCAAAATCAGTCTTACCGTTGCGACGTTCTACAAGTGCTTTAATCATAGCTTGCAATTGATCCTTAGGATAAGTTTTTGGATTAATAATTTGAATACCATTTAAATCAAATTGGTTTTCATTTGCAGTTAATGCAATTGCTTGTTCATCTCCAAGTAAAATTGGCTTAAGCAATTTTTCTTGTGCTAACCGGATTGCTGCTTCTTGAATACGTGCATCTTCTCCCTCAGGAAATACAATCCGTTTGTTTGCTCCTTGAATCTTAACTGCTAATTCTTCAAATAATCCCATCAGATTACTTCCTCCAAAAAATAAATTATTGCATTTATGCTGGCAAATGCCAATCAATAGGTTGTTGCCCATGCGCTATTAAATACGCATTAGTCTGTGAAAAAGGTTTAGAACCAAAAAAACCGCGATAAGCTGAAAGTGGCGATGGATGAGGACTTGTAATCACCAAGTTTTGTGACTCATCAATTAGCTTTTGTTTCATTTGTGCAGGTTTGCCCCATAAAATGAATACAACAGGTTGCGGTTTATCCGATAATGCTTTAATTGCAGCATCGGTGATTTCTTCCCATCCATGGTGGCGATGAGAATTTGATTGCCCTTCACGCACTGTTAAAACTGAATTTAATAGTAAAACACCTTGTTGTCCCCAAGTAGTTAAATTACCGTGTTCGACTGGTTGAATACCTAAATCAGTGCTTAATTCTTGATAAATATTACGTAAACTTGGCGGAATTTTAATTCCTGGTGCCACTGAGAAACTCAATCCTTGCGCTTGATGTAGTTCATGATATGGATCTTGTCCCAAAATAACAACTCGGGTTTTTTCAAAGTCAGTTAAATTAAAAGCATTAAAGACTTCTGCTTTTGGTGGAAAAATATTATATTTTTCTCGCTCAATTTGTAAAAAAGTTGCTAAGCTATTAAATTCTTCAGTGGCAAAATTCGGTGCTAAAATGGTTTGCCAATCGTTATGTAGCAATGATTTCATTAAATTCATGTTTCCATTTCTTTGTAGTGCATGACACTAAATTGGCCACAGTATTATTATAACCGTTCTCAATTTATTTAGATACCAATTATCCATACTGATAATTTACATGCTAAAATATAAGTAAATATGGATAGGCATTTAAAGGAGGGCATGGAATGCGCAAGTTATATTTAAAACAAGTCAGCAGTCGTAGTTCACAAACCGCGACGACTGTCCGTGATACTAGTGGTAAAGCCGAGTACTTAGTTACGGGTAGTTTTGGCCGTGAAGATGCGTTTATTCATGTATATAATAACCTCGGACATCTTATCGTTGAACTTGAACAAATTTCCTTTGGCCTTTTACCACGTTTTACTATTAAATTTCAAGATGAAGTGATTGGTTCGATTGGTGTATCATTAGGCACCTTATTAGATGTCATATATGTCCGTGAGCTAAATTGGTTTATTCGGGGCAGTTTGACATCTGGAACTTACTACGCTTATCACAAACAATTGCGTTTGATGACAGTCAAACCCGTCAAACAACCAAATGGCTTCTATAATGAACTTACAATTACAAATAAATCACAAGAACCTGTTTTAATTGGCATTGCTGTCATTTTGAACCGTTGGTTATTTAATGCTAAACCTTCACCACTTAAAAATATTTTACGGCAACCCATCACCTTAGCTTATTCGGGGCAAATAATACTTAAAAATCATTAAATAAAAAAAGACTGAAGCTTTTACAAATGATTCAGTCTTTTTTTAGTTTTATTGATTATCTGGACGTCTTTTTTCTACTCCATTTTACCTAATAGAAAAAAGGTTATGCCGAAATCTGATTATTTCACACAACCTTCTTAATACACATCTTAATATGTTATAGCTATTTTTTATTTTAATTATTACCGAATCTCTTATCCGCCCACTTAGCTAAAAATGTTAGTAAAGTAATCACAATCAAGTACATCATTGCTACAAGGAACCATATCCGAAAACCTTGTGAATTTCGTGAGATAATAACGGTACCTGTTTGGGTCAACTCAATAATTCCAATTGCAGAAAGAATCGAAGTATCCTTTAATGTGATAATAAATTGATTAATAAATGACGGAACCATCAATTTAACACCTTGTGGCAACACAACCTTACGCATTGCTTTCCAATAGCTTAATCCTAAAGAACGAGCGGCTTCCATTTGGCCATTATCAACTGACTTAAGTCCACCAGCAACAAAGGCTGCGATATAGGCTCCTTCATTTAAAGTTAAAGTTAATAGCCCTGAAAATAGTGCCGAAAGTTTATGCCCTGTTAATGATGGAATTCCAATATAAATAAAGAACGCCAATACCAATAATGGTAAGCCACGGAAAATATAAATAACTGTGCTAGCAAATCCATGACTGATTTTATTTGGCACGATTGCTAATAAGCCAATAACCATTCCAAAGATTGTTGCTAGAATAATACCGAGAATAGTTAACATTAAGGTCTGACCAATTCCCGCTAAGAATTGACTTTTATTTTGATTCAAAAGGCCCCAGATTGAATTATTGACTTTGGCACTGCCAGCAAAAGTCGATTCTTCAGCGCCAATATATTTAGCAACAATCTTATCATACGTACCATCTTTTTTAATAGCTGCAAATCCTGCATTGAATTTTTCAATCAAGGCTTGATTATGGCCTTTTTTCACTCCAAAACCATAATATCCTGAGTTAGCGGGCTTTGTTAAAACTTTTAACTTAACTCCATTTTGAATTGCATACTTCATAACAGGCTCATCTTCAAATGTTGCCACAGTATTCCCTAAGGCAACATCATTATACATTGTATTTGAATCATTGAAATATGTTACCTTAAAGCCATATTTCTTTTGAATCGTCAATGCATAAGCGGCTGCTCCGGTACCAGTTTTAAGTGCGACTGTTTTACCGCGTAAATCATTAAGTGATTTAATACTACTATTTTTAGCAACAGCTGTAATAACCCCAGTTTTATAATATGGAGTACCAAAATCATAAACCAATTTTCGTGCAGGCGTAATCGCCATTCCAGCCATAATACCATCAATTTGTCCCGATAATACTGCTTGCGCACCAGAGTTAAATGACATTGGTACAAGTTTAAAGGTAAAATGTTCACGTTTAGCAATAGCTTTTAAAATATCAATATCAATTCCAACATACTTACCATTCTTATCTTGAAGTTCAAAAGGTGGATATGTGGTGTCCGTTGTAATTACATAGTGTGGTTCTTCACTTGCAGCTGCAAATTTGGTATTAGTAGCAATGATACCTAAAACAACGGTTAAGGTTAACATCAAATACTTTATCCAAGCTTTTTTATCCATCTTCTTACTCCCTACTCTCTTTTAAACATTTAATACTTTATTCAAGAAATCTTTTGCTCGCGGATCTTGAGGATTGCCAAAGACTTCCTCTGGAGTACCTTCTTCACGAATGTATCCATCAGCAAAAAATACAACCCGATCAGCAACTTGCTTAGCAAAACCCATTTCGTGAGTTACGACAATCATAGTCATACCCTCTTGAGCTAAATCACGCATCACTTTTAGAACTTCACCGACCATTTCTGGATCCAAAGCTGAAGTTGGTTCATCAAATAACATAATACTTGGCTTCATTGCCAATGCACGAGCAATTGCTACCCGTTGTTTTTGACCACCCGATAATTGAGTTGGTTTAGCATCTGCTTTGTCGGCTAAGCCAACTTGTGCTAACAACTGCATCCCTAATGTCTTAGCTTCTTCTTTTGATATTTTGCCTAATTCAACTGGAGCAAGCGTTACATTTTCTAAAACCGTTAAATGCGGAAATAGGTTAAAATGTTGAAATACCATACCAATATTTTCACGTACTTTATTTAAATTAGTTTCCTTAGCTGTTAAATCAATTCCATCAATTGCAATACTTCCAGTTGTTGGATTTTCTAATTTATTTAATGTTCGCAAAAAAGTACTCTTTCCTGATCCAGATGGACCAATCATTACAACTACTTCGTTTTCTTGGACCTCAAGATTAATTCCTTTAAGCACTTCATTGTCACCATATGCTTTGTGCAAATCAGTAACTTTAACTTTTATACCCATTTTGATACCTCCACATCAACTTCATACTCACTTACACTAATGAAAACAAACTAATTTACTTTTTTTTCATTAAAACATAAATTATTAAGAACAATATCATCAATATGCAACTTAATGTTCGCTTAATTTTTGAACATAAAAAAAGTAGACTGACTAAAGCGTCGTCTACTTTCTAAGATACTAAACTGATAAACCAGTCTCAGAAAATAATCGTCGCAAATAACCTAATTGATTAGGTAAATTTCGCGCATTATTATTATTTTCTAAAGACATGATCATTGATAAGCACTTCCTAATTTCTTGATTATTAAAATTCTATCATTTTCTAGCAATCTTGTCATTAGTTTTAATTAAAAAATTTTAGTTTTTAGTTTGAAGAAAACTTTTTATCAACCCACTTAGCAAGGAATGTTAATAGTGTAATTATAATCAAGTACATTAATGCTACGATAAACCAAACACGGAAGCCTTGCATATTGCGTGAAATAATCACTGTTCCAGTCTGTGTTAATTCAATAATCCCAATGGCTGATAATATTGAAGTATCCTTTAATGTAATAATAAATTGATTAACAAATGATGGAATCATTAATTTAATCCCTTGTGGCATGATAATTTTGCGCATTGCCTTCCAATATGGCAATCCTAATGAGCGAGCAGCTTCCATTTGGCCAGCATCAACATTCTTTAAACCACCAGCAACAAAGGCCGCAATATAAGCTCCTTCATTTAAAGTTAACGTAATTAATCCAGCTACAATTGCTGGAATCTTAGTTCCAGTTAATGAAGGTAACCCAATGTAGATAAAGAATGCCAAAACAAGTAATGGTAAACCACGGAAAATATAGATTATTGTACTTGACAAGCCATATGCAAATTTATTTGGTACAACAGCAAGTACCCCAATTAGAACCCCAAAGATAGTAGCAAAAATAATTCCAAAGACTGTTAATTGCAAGGTTTTAATAACTCCGCTGATAAATTGATCTTTATTTTGCTTTAATAAACCTAGAATTGAGTCATTTTCCTTGGCACTACCTGCAAATTTAGATTCATTAGATCCAAGGTATTTAGCCACAATTTTATCATATGTTCCATCTTTTTTTATAGCTGCGTAACCCGCATTAAATTTAGCCAATAATTCTTTATTTTGGCCTTTTTTAACAGCAAATCCGTATTCACCACCATTTGCAGGTTGTGTAATAATTTTTAATTTAACTCCGTTTTTAATGGCGTATTTCATAACCGGATCATCTTCAAATGCTGCCGCAGCATTCCCCAATGCAACTGCATTATACATTGTATTTGAATCATTAAAATATGTTACTTTAAATCCATATTTCTTTTGAATTGATAATGCATATTGTGCTGAACCAGTTCCTGTCTTTAAAGCAACCGTTTTACCACGTAATTGTTTTAAATCAGTAATATTACTTTTTGGACTAACTGCTGCAATAATCCCAGTTTTATAATATGGAGTTCCAAAGTCATAAACTTGCTCCCGTTCAGGAGTAATTGTCATCCCCGCGATAATGGCATCAAACTGTCCTGAAAGTACACCTTGTGCACCAGAGTTAAAAGCAATGGGGACTAATTTATAAGTAAAATGTTCCTTCTTAGCAATCGCACGTAACATATCCATATCAATTCCAACGTATTGGCCATTTTGACCTTGAAATTCGAATGGTGCATACGTTGTATCTGTTGCAATTACATAATGTGGTTCTTTAGTATCAGCCTGTGCAGTTGTTGTATTAAAAATAATCATTCCAAATAGCATTGTGACCATTAGCCAACTATATTTAAGCCATGTATGTTTTTTCATCATATACTCTCTCTTTCTTGCCTTAGACATTTAAAACTTTATTCAAGAAATCTTGTGCCCGTGGATCTTGAGGATTATTAAATACCTCTTCTGGCGTTCCTTGTTCGCGAATATAACCATCTGCAAAGAAAACAACCCGATCAGCAACTTGCTTGGCAAAGCCCATTTCATGGGTTACGACAATCATAGTCATACCCTCTTCAGCCAAATCACGCATAACTTGTAACACATCTCCTACCATTTCTGGATCCAAAGCTGAAGTTGGTTCATCAAATAACATAATACTTGGCTTCATTGCCAATGCACGAGCAATTGCTACCCGTTGCTTTTGACCACCCGATAATTGAGTTGGTTTAGCATCCGCTTTTTCGGCTAAGCCAACTTGTGCTAACAACTGCATCCCTAAGGTCTTAGCTTCTTCCTTTGATAGTTTACCTAATTCAACTGGAGCAAGCGTCACATTTTCTAAAACTGATAAATGCGGAAATAGGTTAAAATGTTGAAATACCATTCCTACATTCTCACGTACTTTATTAATATCTGTATTTTTATCGACCAAATTGAAGCCATTAATTAAAATTTCTCCACTTGATGGTTCTTCCAATTTATTTAATGTCCGTAAGAAAGTACTCTTTCCTGATCCAGATGGACCAATCATTACAACTACTTCGTTTTCTTGGACCTCAAGATTAATTCCTTTAAGCACTTCATTGTCACCATATGCTTTGTGCAAATCTTTAACGGATACCTTTGCTGTCATTTTAGTTCCTCCGGCTCTAAGCCATTAATTTTAATCAAAGTTAAGGTTTATCTAATTTAAATCAATTATTTAATTGAATAAAGCTGCTCATCATACTTAAAGATGAACTTTAAACGCAAATATATCCATAACATTCGGCTTTATCAAAAAAATAAAAAAAGCAGGCTTACGTATCTTACATAAGTCTACTTTCAAGATTTAACAACTCCATGAGTTTCAATCAGTGAAAATAACATATGCAAAAGAAACACAGCTAATCGTGTTTTTTTGATTATTATTCTCGCTTGTCTGTAATTGAAATTTCATGCTTAACTTACCTCTAAACTTTCATTAATAAAAGTTTAGCAGTTTTTAAGCAAATTGTCATTATTTTTTATTTTGTTGCTAGACGTTCAATTGCTTCACCATAAATGGCAGCCGCTTTAGTTAAAGATTCAATCGTCATAAATTCATTAACTTGGTGCATTGTATCTTGATCGCCTGGGAACAATGCCCCAAAGGCAACCCCACGATCCATCAAGCGACCATAAGTACCACCACCAACAACTTCAGGCTTACCCTCTAACCCAGTTTGACGATTATATACATCAATTAATGTTTTTACAATTTCATCATCTTCAGGTACAAAGTGTGGGGCCATGTGATGACCTTGAATCTCAACTTCAGCATCAAAGCTATCTAAGTGATTTGCAATTCCGCGACCAATATTTTCAAAATCAACACCTTTAGGGTAACGGAAGTTTAAGTTTACAAAACCAGGTTGTCCGGCTTCAAAACGTTGAATTCCAATATTCATTGTGAGTGGTCCCATAATGTCATCAGTAAAGTTAATTCCTAGCTTAGTTGCTAGTGCATCATTGTGAACAGCTTGACCTAAGAAATGAATGTACCCCTTAGCTGTGCCACCAAAAGCAAATTGATCTAAGAAGTTTGCTAAGTATGTTCCAGCATTTTCACCAATTTCAGGTGAAGCACCGTGAACCTGTTTACCATTAATCGTAAATTGTACACCATCTGGTAATGGGTCAACTGATCCTGTTACTTGTGGGTTAGTTGCTAAAAATTTATTGAAGGCATCGATTAGTACACTTGCATCTGGTGAAGATACTAACGCAACGGCCTTACCTGGTACCATGTTAGGACGTAAACCTGATTCGAATTTAATCAATTCAAATTCACCTTCATTAGTTCCTGTGAACTTAACTTCATAAGTCACATTTCCTTTTTCTCCATTAATTACTGGAAATTCAGCGTCTGGTGAGAAGCCCATTGTTGGTTGTGGTTCAACTTCAAAGTAACGATCCATATCTTTCCAATCATTTTCTTCATCAGTCCCAACAATGAAGCGTACTCGACGTTTTAAGGATGCACCTGAATCTTTAAGGATCTTCATACCGTAAAAGGCCGCCATTCCTGGACCTTTATCATCTGAAGCACCACGAGCAAATAATTTACCATCTTTGATAACTGGTTCAAATGGATTAGTAGCCCATCCTTCTCCAGCTGGCATTACATCAACGTGCGCCAAAACAGCAACTGATTCTTCAGCATCTTCTGGGCCAATTTCAGCATAACCAACGATATTATCAATGTTCTTTGTCCGGAAACCAGCTTCTTTAGCGATTTCCAAGAACTTTTCTAAGGCCGCTTTAGGACCAGGACCCACAGGGGCATCCTTCGTCGCAAGGGCATCATCACGGACACTTTCAATCCGTAGCATAGTTTGTAAATCATTCAAAAAATCTTCTTGGCGTGTTGCAATTTCTGCTTTCCAGTCAATCATCGGTTAATCCTCCATTTAATAAGTTAAAGTTATTTTATCACAATCTGGTTTGATATAATGTAGTTAATTGTTATCAAACGAAAAATTAACCAGTAGGAGGCCTAAAAGATGCAAATAATTGACGAAGCGTTAGTCGAACAAATAATTACTCCGCGCCCTTTAGATTCGCATAAAGGAACTTATGCTCGAGTGATGTTAATTGGAGGGTTACAACATTACCATGGAGCGATTATGCTAGCTAGTAAAGCAGCCGTCTATGGCGGAAGTGGACTTGTAACTGTTGTTACTGATTCACAAGCAATCACCGCTTTGAATATGTATCTACCAGAAGCGATGGTCATTAGCTATCAAGATGATTATCAAAAATTAATTATTAACCAAGATGTCGTGGTTATCGGTCCTGGTTTAGGTACTTCTACGCAGGCATTGACAATATTAAAAAATATTTTTGCCATTATCACCCCTAACCAATGTCTGGTTATCGATGGCTCAGCATTAACCTTATTTGCTAATAATCAACTCTCACTTCCAATAACTAAATTAACCGTATTAACACCTCATCAAATGGAGTGGCAACGTGTTAGTGGCATTAAAATCGCAGATCAAAACGATATCACCAATCAAGCCATAGTTGATAACTTAAATGCAATCGTAATTGTTAAAAAACATCATTCTGAACTTTATACACCTCATTTACCAGCCCAAAAAATCATAGTTGGCGGTCCGTATCAAGCCACTGGTGGAATGGGTGACACACTAGCTGGGCTAGTCGGGATCTTTTTAGGCCAATTTAAAACAACTGCTAAAACGGTTGCGGCGGCACTTTACATACATAGTGCTATTGCCGACAAATTAGCTGCTAAACAATATGTTGTTTTACCAAGTCATATCAGTGACTGTCTTCCTGCAACGATGGCTCATTTTGCACAGCAAAACCATAATAAAAAAGCCAACTAATAGTTGGCTTTTTTATTATGGTTTAAAATATTTTACATAATACTTGGCAAAATTACGATTAGCTCGCCAATAATTCATAAATCGTTGATAATTCCAATCTGGAGCATACTTGTAAGTATAACCATATTTACCTTGATCAATTAATTTAAGAGCTAGCTCAGTTGCTTCATTTGCACGTGCGTATTTTTTAAATAATCGTGGGGTAATTGCCATCCAAACCTGCCACTTGCTTTGATCAGCATTAGCAAACACAACTGGGGCCGTCCCAAGGGTGCCATCATAGTCACTAATCAAGTAGCGCATCCAGTTAACCCCGTTTAAACTAGCCCAGAAATTTGAACGACCTAAGCGCACATTCATTTCAAATACTTTAAATTTATGATCACGCTCATCATACTTCAAATCAAAATTAGCAAACCCAGTAATATTAAGCGATTCCAAGAACCCCACATATTGCCGGTAAATATCTTCATTGTAATCAGGCATAATCGCCATATGATTACCTCGACCTTGAGGACCAGGATCTTCAATTAATGCATGCCCCATTGAGATAACGCGAACTTTATGGTTTTGATCAATATAGGCCGTTAAATTCCGTTCGTATGAATCATCACCTGGAATCATATCTTGCATCGTAAAGGTACTAGTATAACCATTTTCATAAGCCAATTTGATGACTTCATTTAATTCGGCCGTTGAGTCAATGAAATAAATTTTCTTGTGACCTGGGAAGTATAAATCCATCCATTCAACCGAGTTATCTGATTTTAAAATCACCGGATAGCCCCATGGTGAGACTACTTCACGCGTCACATCAGCGGCAGAAATTCGTTGTGTGGCTGGCATATCTAACCCATAAGCTGCGGCCAGTGGTTCAAAAGTTTCTTTGTGGTTTAATTCAATCATGCGGTCATAATCAACATATGGCACTACAAAATATTCACTAAGTGCCGTTTTATGTTTGGCAATTAATGCGGCATATTTATCACCAGAACCAACTAAAATCGTTGATTTACCGGCGGCTTTCAGTGCTTGCCCAATTTTAGTAATTTCCGTAATAAAAATGGGATCATCATTAATTCCTGGTACCAATTGAATATCAACAATCTCACTGTTGCGTGTCGCCGTCATAGGAGTAGCAGCAGCTAAAATAGTTGACTTAACACCATAGGCCTCATGAATTTCACGGGCTGAGCCATAGATGCTTTCATCACTACCTAAAAATAAAACTTGGTGTTGCATATTGTGCCCCTCTTCATTATTTGATTTTTAATTTACGTTTAAGGCCAACAATCCGTTGACCAAAAAGTTGTTCGACGAATTTAGATTTTAAAACTAAGAATATATAGACGCTACCACCAACGGCCATCCCCAACATTGCTAACACAAATTGAGTTACCCGACCAGTTGATGTCAAGATTGTACCTAAACCATAAACAACGGTTAGTGCAACAAGCCCCATCACAATTGCACTAATAATCACATAAATGATCATTGGCATCATTGCTTTGTAATTAATTTCATACATGGCTTTAAGGTTGTACAAAATTACGACACTTGCAATACCAAAACCTACAAAGGATGCCACTAATGGTCCCATAGCTCCCAATGAAGCGGTTGCTGGTACTTGTAAAATCAGTTTTACGATAATTCCAATTGCTAATGATTTTAATGCTAAGGCATTATTTGATAGGCCTTGCGTTACCGTTGATAAAATTGTGAATAAGCCAAACAGAATTCCTAAGTACGATGAGAATTGTAAAATTAATGTTCCCATCGTGGCAATCGTGTTGTTGCCAAAGCCATAAAAGGTAATGTAAAGCGGGCGCGCAATTGCTGCCATCCCAATTGCTGCTGGAATCATGACAACCACAAATAATTCTAAAGTAAACCGAACTTGTGAAGCAATTTCTTGCTTATCATTACGCGTATGTGCAGCTGCTAATAATGGAATTGTGGTACTCCCCATCGCAACTGCTAATGAAATCACAATCATAATTAATTTATTGGCATTAAAATCAAAAATTGCATATTGACTGTTTAATTCAGCGTACGTAAAGTTGCTAAAGCGTTGCATAATATCAAAGAATGAATATTGGTCAATAATTTGAAAAATTGGAATGGCTGATCCAACCACCACAAATGGTATCGCTTGAAAAATAACTTGTGCAAAGATTCGTTTATTAGAAATAGTCGTAGCATTTTTACTTTGCAAACTTAAATCATGAAAATATGCACGTTGCCGATACAAAACCCACATTAAAACGGCAATTCCACCCAAAGCCCCAATAAAGGCTGCAAAAGTTGATTGGACAACCGCATTTTGCCACTTACCATGATTAGCAACTAGAATAAACCAAGTCATAAAAAGCATATAGGCAACTCGTAAGACTTGTTCAATAAATTGTGAAAATGATGATGCTGCCATTTGATTATTACCTTGAAAAAAACCACGGGTCATACTAAGAATTGGAATAATCAAAATTGCAGGTGCCAATGAGTGTAGTACGGGAATCACATTAGAATCTCCACCTGATAATTCTGGTGCAAAAATCCACATTCCACCAGCAGCCACGACTCCAGTAATTAACCCAATGATTAACGAGGTTCGATATAATTTCAAGGCTAACTTATGCTCACCTTCTGCATTATAACGCGCAACTAACTTAGATACAGCTGATGGCACTCCAGCTGTTGCTGCCATTAATGCCAATGCATATAAATTATAACCTTTTGAGAACAATGCGTTTCCTTGATATTGCATTTCACCAAACATTGCAGCCCAAGGAATAATGTATAAGGCTCCAATGATTCGCGACATAATGCTACCTGCGACTAACCAAAATGAGCCCCGTAACATTTGTTTTTTATTATTTTGAATGTTTTGTTGCTCCACTTGAAGCGGTTTTTCAGGCATTTTAACTTCCTACTTTCATTACTATACAATTCCTTAATTTTATCTAATTTTGACTTGAATAACAATATCGCATTAATTAATAATTATTAGCTTCATCAAATGGGATAAAGAAACTATTAAATAGCTAATTTATGTAGTAATTTACGGCTGAAACATGTTTTAAAAGCCTCATATATTAAAAAAATACACAAAAATCCCAGGGAAAATTCATTTTCCTGAGATTTTTGTTAGTATTTTTCAATATTACCCGACTTTTGTCACATTCCCTTTTATAGTATTTAACTATTCGGCACTACCCACACTATCAATTAAATGTTTAGCATCCTTTTGACGAACTAATTGATCATAAACCGCATCATCAAGGACACAATCAATTTCACCAATATAAACACGAGGACCTTCATCTTTACCTAAGAAACCACTCTTGAAGCGGTAAAGACTATCTTCTGGATCAGCTGCTCCAACCCCACCAAGATCGTAGGCAGATTTACCTTCAGCTACGGCCCATTCCATCATGGCCACTTGAATTACCCGTGGTGCTTCAAAAATTGGTCCTGAAATTGAACCAGCATACATGTACCAAACTTTATCCCCAAAGGCAAAGCCTAAACCGACAGCTAAAGTTGCACCATCTTTTTCAGCAACATAGATACGCATGATATCATCGGGGCCAAATGTTGTTAACATTCTTTGGAAGTAGTCATATGGTCGGTATGAAATATCATGCCGATGAGCCATTTCCTCATAGATATCATAGAAAATTTTTAAATCTGCTTCATCATTGCTGTAGCGGGTGGTAACACCATCACGCCAGCCTTTACGAATTTTAGTTCGGACACGACTTGAAAAGCCAGCTAATATTTCATCTTGTGTATGCTTACCTTCTAAGTCAACCACAATATTAATTCGTGGTTGAATGGTCCCATGAAGGCCTTCTGCTTGAACATTGCGAGTTTCGTAACCATGTGCTTTAATTTGCGCATCAAAAGCTTCATCGTAAGCCACTTCTGGATCCATCCGTAAAACATAAACATTTTTTTCAAGCAAAGTAGGTTTAACTTCCGCTACCAAACGATCTAATAAGTCTAAATTATGGACGTCCATAACTGGGCCTTTTGATGCATAAGCAAATCGTGAGCCGTTTGCTAATTTAGTCATCAAAATTGAAATAGCAGCAACAATTTGACCTTCTTCTTCAATGTATGCATGGAATTGTTCCCAATTATCTTTAACGGCTGCCCAACCTAAATCTTGTGTAATTTGACCATACTTTGAGCCACGTACAAAATTTTGGAACCGTGAAACTGCATCTTTATCGGTAATATCTAAAATCGGCACTTTTATCATCCAACTTTCTTTTAAATTTCTTCTTTAATGATACACTTTTTAAGCCTTAAACTCCGTATTCTGTGAATTTTTTTACTAAAAAATAGCTATTTTCACGAATATTAAACAGTATTCTATATTGTTACATCAAATAGTTTAAACTAGCCTTAAATTATTGTTTTAATCAATAAAGACGATCAATTCAATTTCCGAATTGATCGTCTTTATTATAACTTATTCCTTATAAATTTGGATAAAATATCCCTCATCTAGTTAGCTACAATATTAATTAACTTACCTTTAATATTAATTACTTTACGTACAGTTAAATCCGCAACTTGCTTTTGAATTGCTTCATCAGCCAAGGCTAATTTTTCAAGTTCATCCCCAGCAATATCTGCTGGTACCGTAATTTTGCTACGAACTTTACCGTTAACTTGCAAGACAACTTCGATTTCATTTTCAACTAATTGGCTTTCATCATAGGTTGGCCAAGCAACAAATGAAATTGTGTCTGTACCACCAAGGATTTGCCATAATTCTTCACCCATGTGCGGTGCCACTGGTGCAAGTAATTGAACAAAGCCTTTAATATATTCAAGTGGTAACTTTTCAGCCTTATAAGCGTCGTTAACAAAGACCATCAATTGTGAAATCGCCGTGTTAAAGCGAAGACCTTCAAAGTCATTGGTTACCTTCTTAACTGTTTGGTGGTAACTCTTAGTAAGAGTACCATCATTTTCAGTCGTGATGTTTGCATTAAGGTGACCATCTTCATCAACAATCATGCGCCAAACACGATCTAACCAACGCCGTGAACCTGAAAGACCATCTTCAGACCAAGCAATTGATTGTTCCAATGGTCCCATGAACATTTCATACATCCGTAAAGTATCCGCCCCGTATTCGTTAACGATATCATCAGGGTTAACCACGTTACCTTTTGATTTAGACATTTTTTCGTGGTTTTCACCTAAAATCATTCCTTGGTTAACTAACTTTTGGAATGGTTCGCTGGTAGGAACAACACCTAAATCGTACAAGAATTTGTGCCAGAAACGCGCGTACAACAAGTGTAAGACGGCGTGTTCTTGACCACCGATGTACAAGTCAACATTACCCCAGTAGTTTAATTTTTCTGGTGAGGCAAGGGCTTCGTCGTTAGTAGGATCGATGTAACGTAAGAAGTACCATGATGAGCCAGCCCATTGTGGCATCGTATTAGTTTCACGTAATCCTTTACGGCCATTTTCATCTTCAACTTGTAACCAGTCAGTTGCGTTAGCCAATGGTGATTCACCATTTCCAGAAGGTTTAATATCTTCCATGTATGGTAATTGCAATGGTAGTTGCTCTTCAGGGACTAAAGTTGCTTCGCCATCTTCCCAGTGAATAACTGGAATTGGTTCACCCCAGTAACGTTGACGTGAGAAAATCCAGTCACGCAAACGGAAATTAACTTTCTTGTGACCACGGTCATGTTCTTCTAACCACTCAATCATCGTTGCAATGGCAGTAGTTTTATCCATACCATCAAGGAACCCTGAGTTAATGTGGGTGCCATCACCAGTGTAGGCTTCTTCACCATTACCGCCTTCAATAACGGGCTTAATTGTTAAAGCAAATTTTTCAGCAAACTCAAAGTCACGCGTGTCATGAGCTGGCACGGCCATAATCGCCCCAGTACCGTATGAAGCAAGCACATAATCGGCAATCCAGATAGGTAATTTTTCTCCATTTACCGGGTTAATTGCGTATGCTCCCGTGAAGATTCCTGACTTATCTTTGTTAAGGTCCGTCCGTTCCAAATCAGATTTAGAAGCGATTTCTTTGCGGTATGCTTCAATCGCGTCTTTATTATCGTCAGTCGCAATTTGGTCAACCAACGCATGTTCAGGTGAAAGCACCACATAACTAGCTCCAAATAAAGTATCAGGGCGGGTTGTGAAGACTTCAATCTTGTCTTGGGCGTTTTCAACATCAAAGAAGACACTCGCGCCAATTGAACGACCAATCCAGTTACGTTGTTGTTCCTTAATTGATTCTGGCCAGTCAAGGCCTTCCAAATCATCAATCAAACGATCAGCATACGCCGTAATTTTAAGCACCCATTGACGCATTGGCACCCGGTAAACTGGGAACCCACCACGTTCAGTCTTACCATCGATAACTTCTTCGTTGGCAACCACAGTTCCACCCATCAAATCAGGGGCCCAGTTAACCATAATTTTATCTTCGTAAGCCAAACCTTTTTTGTAAAGTTGTTCAAAAATCCATTGCGTCCATTTGTAATACTTAGGATCAGTTGTATTAATTTCACGATCCCAGTCATATGAAAGACCAAGGGTTTGCATTTGTTTGCGGAAGTTAGCCACATTTTCCTTAGTAATATCAGCTGGGAAACGGCCGGTCTTCATCGCATATTGTTCAGTTGGTAATCCAAAAGCATCAAATCCCATTGGGTGCAAAACGTTAAACCCTTGTGAACGTTTCATCCGTGAAACAATATCTGTAGCCGTGTAACCTTCAGGATGCCCAACGTGAAGGCCTTGACCTGATGGAAACGGAAACATATCCAAAGCATAAAATTTAGGCTTGGAAGTATCTTCACCTGTTTTGAAAGTGTCGTTTTTGGCCCAGAAATTTTGCCATTTTTGTTCGATATCTTTATGTTGATAACTCATAGTGTTCTCCCTTTTGTATATATAAAATAAAAAAGCCCCGTAACGTAACTCATTAGCTACGTTACGGGACGATAAAGTCGTGGTACCACCCGAAATTCATACCAAAATTGGTATCTCGTGTGTTCTGTATCGGAGAACAAACCCGGCACTCAATGATTCAGCTAACAAGTTCATTAAATGACAACGTGAATTTACAGCAACCACTCACTCTCTGCGCATGTCTTTTTAACTACTACTTTAACTAAGTGCAAAATGTATATGCATTTATTTTAACAACTAATGACCATTTGAACAACCCTTTACCGTGCTATAATTAATAGCAATTAAATTAAACCCTTAAATAAAGTAAATTATCGAGGTAATTCATGAAACTAGCAAATGCCCTTACATATAGTCATACCCTCTTAGCCGCAACTGTCGAACGTGGCGATTATGTAATTGATGCGACGGTCGGTAATGGTCACGATACCGAATTTTTAAGCCAACTAGTTGGTCCCAAAGGCCATGTTCTTGGTTTTGATGTTCAAGTTGCCGCAATTAATTCAGCCACAACCCGATTAAAGGATGATGGTATCACTAATACCGAACTTATTTTAGCCGGTCACGAAAATGTTACCCAATATTTGCCAGCCAATCAAACGGTCGGAGGAGCAATTTTTAACCTTGGCTACTTACCTGGGGCAGATAAAGATGTTATTACCCAAGGTGAAACAACCTTAGCCGCAATTAATGGCATGCTCCCCCACTTAAAAAAGAATGGTTTAATTGTCTTAGTAGTCTACTATGGACATCCAGGTGGCCAAGACGAAGTTAACCAACTACTAAATTTCGCACAAGCATTACCACAAAAAGCCTACCATGTTTTGCAATATCAATTTATTAATCAAGTCAACCAACCACCATATATTATCGCAATTCAAAAACGTTAATAGATACTTTCAAAAATTAAAAATAGGACTTTCATCACGGCTTTGAAAAACGGTGTCTTTCGCCCCAAATGCAATAAAAATCCCAGGAAAATTAATTTTCCTGGGATTTTTTTGTGTATTTTAAACTTGTTAGCTAATACTAATTTTAAGCTTAAGCGAAGTATGCTTTGAGAGCTTCAACTTTATCCAATGCTTCCCATGGTAAATCAAGATCAGTCCGGCCAAAGTGACCATAAGCAGCCGTTTTAGCGTAAATTGGGCGTTGTAAATCAAGCATTTTAATAATTCCAGCTGGTCGTAAGTCAAATAATTGACGAATGGCCGCAACTAATAATTGATCATCAACTTTACCAGTTCCAAAAGTTTCTACTGCGATTGAAACCGGTTGGGCCACCCCAATTGCATAGGCTAATTGAATTTCAATTTTATTAGCTAAGCCAGCAGCAACGATGTTTTTAGCAATATAACGAGCAGCATAAGAAGCTGAACGGTCAACTTTGGTTGCATCCTTACCAGAGAAGGCCCCACCACCGTGACGGGCCGCTCCACCGTAAGTATCAACAATGATTTTCCGACCAGTTAAACCAGCATCCCCTTGCGGACCACCAATAACAAAGCGGCCAGTTGGGTTAATGAAGTACTTAGTATTTTCATCGAGTAATTCAGCTGGGATAACTTTTTCGATAATTTGTGCCTTAACGTCTTTACGAATCTGATCTAATGAAACTTCCGCATCATGTTGCGTTGAAAATACAACCGTATCAACACGGAATGGCTTGTTATTTTCATCTAATTCAACTGTTACTTGAGCTTTAGCATCTGGTCGTAAATATGCCAGTTCTTCTGATTTACGTAATTGTGCTTGTTTAAGCATTAATTGTTGGCTTAAAGCATGCGCTAATGGCATATATGTGCTTGTTTCATCAGTGGCGTATCCATACATCAAACCTTGGTCACCAGCTCCGATTTGATCAAGTGGATCAATCCCACCATCTTCACGATTTTCAATGGCGGTATCAACCCCTTGGGCGATGTCAGGTGATTGCTCATCAATGGCAATCATTACACCAGTATTGTCGCCGTCAAATCCAAATTCAGCATGATTATAACCAATTTCTTTAATTTTATCACGCACAACTTTATTAATATCAACGTAAGCAGTTGTAGACAATTCACCAAATACTAAAACTAACCCTGTCGTTACTGATGTTTCTACTGCCACTCGTGCGTCTTTGTCTTGAGTTAGTACGGCATCTAAAATAGCATCACTGATTTGATCAGCAATTTTATCTGGATGACCTTCTGATACGGCTTCTGAAGTAAATAGGTGTGGTTCTTTGTTAAATTCTTGTGACATGATTCTCTCCCTTAAAAAAATGCGACCATCCTTGACTCGGATAGTCGCATTGAAAGAATTCAATAATCAACTATCTTCATCGGAAATCTTGTTTTACCACCTTGCAACTATGGTTGTAGGTTGGTGTGCGATCATCGGGCAAGTCCCTCACGCACTCTCAATGAAGAATGATACTTAAATAGTATATCACTTATGTTGTTAAATGCAAAGATGATTGTTAGAATTAGACGTAATATATTAATTTGGAGGTTAACCAATGGAAAAGCATACGTTCACTTCACAGCCATTACACCGTACTCAAAACGGGGTTAATTTAATTGAAAAACTAAAACAACCGGTAGTCCAAAAACATCTTATCTTAGGATTTATAACTATTTTAAGTCAAAATATTATTTGGTGGACCTACCCATTGATTTACAGTAAACATCTTAATGGGCAATTACCAGCCGGTAGTTTTATACTTGTCGTTTATTCTTTCTTGATTGCTCTTGCAATGCATTTTATTTTCAGCTCAAAATTTCATTCATTTTGGGCCATGTTATTGTGTATATTAAGTGGTGTTGTCACATTTTCAAGTCTTATTAAAGGTAGTTTTGAAGTTTTCTGCCTATTACTACTTTTAACGAGTTACCTTATAATTCTTCAAATAAAATGGATCCGTCTAAAATCAATTATTGGTTTAGTTGGTTTAGCAATATTAGCGGCTTTTACTATTCCGCTTGCTATTTTTTATCTACAAAATAACTATGTTACAAGCAAATTTATTATTACATTAATTCCACTAATTTTTAGCTATTTATATTTTTTAATTCCGTTATTTATCCCACATTCAAAGTTACGAACTATTAGTAGTTTAGTATTTGGTATTGCACTTTTAATTAACATCATGCTATTACCCTTTAATCTATGGACATTTTTGGCAATCATTATTGTTGCTGGCTCATGGTTGATTCTTTTCAATCTGGAGCTTGATATTAATTTACAAGTTCCATTATATTTTGGTTTACAAATGTTAACAGTACTAGTTATTTTCTTACAACAACATTAAGTTTAAAATGCACAATATAACAATAGCCTCCTTGAAAATCTTTTCAAGGAGGCTATTGTTATATTCCCAAATATTATTACAGCTTTTGCAAAGTATAGTATTTACTTTTATACCTCAAGATAGCTAAACACTATCAGAGCGATTTTAAAACACATTTACTTTAAGTATTATCATTATAACACTTGCTCATAGACTTGTTTTAATTGTGCTCCTACAGCTTTTAAATCGCGCTCTATGGCCGTTTGATATCCAGCATGAACAATTGTGCTCATATCAGTGGTTAATACCCGCTGTAATTGCTGATTAAATTCATGAACATTACTTGCTTTTAAAACATTCTGCCCATCTTTTAACCACCCATCATATACTGGAATATCACGGACAATCACATTTTGTTGCGATGCTAAGGCTTCTAATACGACAATCCCCTCCGTCTCTTCATACGATGGGAATAAGAAGGCATTGGCACTACTATAGGCCCCTTCAATTACATCACCAGTAATATAGCCTGGAAAAATAACATTATCTGGGTGATCTTCTTTAACAATCCGCCGAATACTTGCTGGAATTGCCGCTAAATTAATATGGCCAAACCAAATGAACTTAATTTCAGGGTTTAACCGCGCAATCTCAACAAAATCAACAATCCCTTTCCGAGCAAATAACAACCCAACACTAATTACGACTTGTGTGTCATCATCTAAATTAAAATGCGTTCGAAAAGCTTGTTCTTTTTCTAGTTTTGGCTCGTATTTCATTAACTCAATCCCATTTGAAATCGGATAAATGGGTTGTTTTAATCCGTAGCCAGCAATTAATTTTTTAGAATATGGGGTTGGGGTAATTAAAACATCTGCTTGTCGATATAGGCTAACTAAATAACGCCGATAAAATGGTGCAAGTAAGTTCGAACCAATAAATGAATTTCGAAAGTCTTCCTCTGTTGAATGAGCATGATAAATGACGGGTTTATGCTTACGTTTAGCATCGCGAATAACTCTCCAACTATTAATACCATACGTATTAATGTGCAAGACATCATAATCATCATTTGGATCTAGTGTATATTCAACACCATTAGCAGCCAAGGCTTTCATTTGGTGATGCATAGCATGACCGATTCCAGAATTAGCAATCAACTTTTGTCCTTCAAAATACAATAATATTTTCATTATAAATTCTCCAACAAACTGTCAATTGTAGCCAATACTCCATCGTGATTATTATCTGCCACAGCTTTTAAAGGAATCTGCGACTGCATGGCATCATATGCATTAGGCATTAAAATTCCTTGGCCAACATATTTAAGCATTTCTAAATCATTTTCATTATCACCAAAGGCCATAATTTCACTTTTATCAATTCCATATTGACGTTGTAAAATCTGTAACCCCGTAGCTTTATTTACACCTTGAGCTAAAATGTCAACACTCCCAAACCCTGATCCAGTTGCGTGAAGCTCATCGCTAAACATTGAACGAAGACTAGTAACATATGGGCTTACTTGCTTACTTGGCCAAACAAAAGTAATTTTAAAAATAATGTCATCAATTTCTAATAACTTTTCAACTTGAAATAATGGTGTATAAAAATTTTTAACCTCGGCTAGCGTTGTTCCAGTTGCATGATTACTTACATACGTGCCTTTTAACCCAGATAAGATAATCATGTTATCAATACTTGCTGGATTATTTGCATTCCAATCAATTACCTTAGCTAATTGATTATTCGTAATAGGTGCATCAAAAATCATAGTATCATGCTGATAAATTCGCGCACCATTATCAGCGACAAAATCAATTGAAAATTCATCTAGAATTGGTTCAAAATAACGTACAAGTTGGCGATACGGATTACCACTAGCAGCCACAAAGCGAATATCATGTTGTTGCATATATGCTAATTGTTCTCTAAATCGTTGAACATCATAATCTTTATTATCACGCAAAAAAGTTCCATCCATATCTGTTGCAATCATTTTAATCATTTGCCTCACCCCTTTTACTCCATTTTACTAAAAAAGAACCCAACAGATTAGTCTATCTAACTAATCAACTTGAGTCCTTTCAACAGATTTTAAAGATGGTAATCGGATTCGAACCGACGATCAGGGTGTTGCAGACCCATGCCTTACCACTTGGCTATACCATCATAATATCAATAACCATATTATTATAAAACATACCTTCTATGCTTGTCAATACTAGGTTACTAATTAATTTTAAAAGAAAAAAGATTGAACCATCCTTGAAGGCGCTTCAATCTTTTCTACATTATGCCGTCGGTGGGGGTCGAACCCACACTCCCGTGAAGGAACTGGATTTTGAGTCCAGCGCGTCTGCCAATTCCGCCACAACGGCATATCTATTCAGCTACTTGGTAACAAATTTATTACCAACTGG
>NZ_JAAXPN010000008.1 GCF_012396505.1 Periweissella fabalis
ATTGATGTAAATGTTAATTGTATAATTGAATATTATGGAGGATTACCCAAGTCTGGCTGAAGGGAATGGTCTTGAAAACCATCAGGTCGGGAAACCGGCGCGAGAGTTCGAATCTCTCATCCTCCTTATCAATAAATTTAAATAATATTATCGCGGGATGGAGCAGTTCGGTAGCTCGTCGGGCCCATAACCCGAAGGTCGTTGGTTCAAATCCAGCTCCCGCAATTAAACAAAAGACTAGGCTTTAGCTTAGTCTTTTTTTGTTCTTAATGGTAAAAGTTTTTTGAAATATTTTTTGAAAAAAAAGAAATCATAGTTAAACAAGCCATTTTTTTGATATAATGTAAAATAGTTAGGCCAAATTGAAAAGGAGAAAAGTAAATGCAATTACGCCAAAATATTTACCAGCGTAAATTTAAAATAAAGCCAAGCATGGTAATTATTAGTGTATTATTGTTAGTAATTATTGCAATAATTGTGATTTTTGAAGTTGCTTTAAATCCAGCAAAAAGTGATAAAAACACATATGAGGCGATTGCTAAGAAGAGTGGAATTACACAGGTAGATTCTTTTCTAGTTTCAAAGCGCTCTAAGATTTACTATTCGGTAATTGGAGAAAACAATAAAAAGCAAGATATAGCAGTTATCATGCATGCAAATGATAAAAAATTTAAGCCAGTAATTTTAAAAATGAATGATGGCCTATCAGAAAATCAAGTTAGAAGTCTTGTGCAACAACGTTACAGTCCTAAAAAGGTTTATTCAGTTGCCTTAACATTATATGATGGGGCACCTGCCTGGGATGTTTCATATTTAGATCAAAAACAAAATCTAAGCTTTGCGACCATTCAATTTACAAATGGTAAGCAATTGAAATTAATTCAAAATCTATAATAGAGGTACATTTTAAATGTTAAAAAGTATCGTTTGGATGAGCTATGTCAATCTGGTGGTCATTACACAACAATAAGTGTAATGACCCCAAAATAGCTAATAATATCAATCAAAAGGATGAAAAAATGGAAAGTATTAACATTATTGATGCAGGAAAACATGTTGATGAAGAAGTCGTGATTGGCGCTTGGTTAACAAATAAACGTTCTAGTGGTAAAATTGCGTTCTTACAATTACGTGATGGTTCAGCATATTTCCAAGGAGTAGTTATTAAAGCTAATGTTGCAGAAGAAATCTTTGAATTAGCTAAGGAATTGAAGCAAGAGACCGCAATTAAAATTACTGGGACCATTCACGAAGACCAACGCTCACATTTTGGTTATGAAATTGAAATTTCAAATATTGAAGTTATCGGTGAATCTGATGAATATCCAATCACACCTAAAGAACATGGTACAGATTTTTTGATGGATAACCGTCATTTGTATCTTCGTCACCAAAAACCATTCGCTATCATGAAAGTCCGTAACGAAATTATTCGTGCAACTTACGAATTCTTTAATAACGAAGGCTTTACCAAATTGGATGCCCCAATTTTAACTGGTTCAGCTCCGGAAGGAACAACTGAATTATTTGAAACTGATTACTTTGGCCAACCAGCTTTCCTATCACAAACTGGTCAATTATATGCTGAAGCAGGTGCAATGGCATATGGTAAGGTCTTTACTTTCGGCCCAACTTTCCGTGCTGAAAAATCAAAGACTCGTCGTCACTTGACTGAATTTTGGATGATTGAACCTGAAATGGCGTGGATGCACCAAGAAGATAGTCTTGAATTACAAGAACGCTACATTGCATTTCTAGTGCAAAACGTGATTGATCACTGTGCTTACGAATTAAAATTGCTTGATCGTGATATTGAAACACTTCGTAAATACACCCAATTACCATTCCCACGTCTTTCATATGATGATGCGGTTGAATTATTAAAAGAAAATGGCTTCGATGTTGAATGGGGTGTCGATTTTGGCTCACCTGAAGAAACATTCTTGGCTAACCACTTTGAAAAACCAGTCTTTATCGTTAACTTTCCAAAAGCAATTAAGGCCTTCTATATGAAACGTCATCCGCTTCGTGATGATATTGTTATTTCAGCTGACTTGCTTGCACCAGAAGGCTACGGTGAAATTATTGGTGGCTCAGAACGTGATACTGACTACGAATACTTAAAAGCCCGCATCGAAGAACAAGGTTTGAGTCTTGATGAATATGGTTGGTATTTAGACTTACGTAAGTACGGTTCAGTGCCACACAGTGGTTTTGGTTTAGGTCTTGAACGTGCTGTTACTTGGATTACTGGAACTGAACATATTCGTGAAGCAATTCCATTCCCTCGAACAATTACGCGAATCCGTCCATAATAAATATAATACTTTTGAACGTGGTAGATTATTTTTTGAATCTACCGCGTTTTATTATATATAATAAATATATTACTAGCAGTGGAGGGCTACACAATGAAACAAGAAACAGTGGATGCTTTTATCAAAGCAGGTAGCTTATCGATAAGCAATTACTTGTTAGAACATTATCAAGATATTGGGATGAATAACGAGCAATTAGTTGTCTACATTCAATTGAAAAAAGCAGTAGAACGGGGACAAGATTTGCCTGATTTAACTATTATTGCGAAATTTTTACATATGACCAAAAATGCAGTTGCCAATGTACTACAAAGCATGATTGCTGCCAAATTAGCTGAAATAAAGACAGTTACAAATGAATTCGGCCAGAAAATTGATCAACTAAATTTTGATGGCCTATATGCTAAGCTTTTGGGTGAAATTGATGTAGAAAATAAAATTATTACTCCACAACAATCAAAACGTGCCACTCGACAAGAGGTATTTGCAACCATTGAAAGTGAGTTTAGACGACCATTATCAACGTTTGAATTACAAACTGTTAGTAAATGGCTTGATGATGAAAATTATGACCCAGAAACAATTTTAATGGCATTAAGGGAAGCTGTACTAAATAATGTTTATAACTTCCGATATATTGAGCAGATATTAGTAAATTGGCAACAAAAGAATATTAAAACCGAGCTAGATGTTGCTCAGCATCGAAATGCACGACAACAAAAAATGAACAATGATAAGAAACCAGAAAATATGAGGATTCGAAATATTCCATATATTGATATCACAAATTTAGAAAATAATTAAGCACGCTTGAATTAAAATTTTAATAGCCTCTTAATACAGACAAAATAGGAGTGTGACCATAGACATACACAAAAAAGCTAGGAATTTACTTTTCCTAGCTTTTTTGTGTATATTTATCGAGACCAGCTTTGGCGCAGTCTCATTAAACTTTTATCGTATAGCTGTTACCATCTATTACTATTTAGTCACTGACCGTTAAGCCAGTAGATACTAGATGTTGCGCGTAATCGTTAATGGTATTTAATAATGAAGGTAAGGTGGCTGAATCAAATGGTGATTCAATAGCACATAAGTTTAGTAAATTTAGTAAACTATCGTGTGAACTGTTTTTTGCAAATTGGATATACTTATTAACAATATCAGCATTTCCTTGTTCTTCAGTCGGCTGCCAAAACTGCATTCCGATAACAATACCTAAAAGATCATCAACCGCGGTATTAGGATGAGTAATTAGTGTTTCGTCTAATAACCATGTTGGTAACTGTCCTAATTGATTAGGCCACAAATTATTTAATTCAGCTAGAGATGGTGTAGATGGTTGATATAAATAATTAGCAAATTTAATTTGATTGGCGTGATAGTTTAACGCTTGTAAATTCTTTTTAATCATTAATTTTTGAAATGTTTGTGCATCATTGCCAATTAGTAAATGAAGCCAAGGCCAGCTAATAAATTCAAATCCTTTAGCTAAAGCCGTTTGTGTATCGGTAAATGAAAAAATTAAGTTACCTGATTTAAGACCACGAATTGAGAACGCTTGAAAGGCCCGGCCAAATTGATTTAATAGTGCATCAACCTGATTAGGTAAACAATCAGTATTAATTGTGATTTCTGGCAATTGTTTATTGATAATAAATGTAGCAAGGCTTGGGACATCACAATATATGTTATTCGTGAAATGCAAACTATTATGCTCTACTAAATAATCATAAAAACGCGTAGTTACTGGATCAATGGCATCTAAAAACGGTTTTAAATTTTTTTGAAGATTAGTACTAGTGAAATTAGCGTTTGTTTGTGGCAAATCGGGTTGATCAAGTTTAATTGGTATGGTATTAAGAATTGTGTCGCAAAGGGTTAGGACTTCATTGATAGTGTAATCAATATGATTATGACGAGCCATATTAAATTCACTATAAGTAGAATAGTTAAGTATTTTAGCTTGTTGTTTACGATTGGCTGTTAATTTTTCAAATAAGGTAATTAGTTTAGCTTGATTTAATGTTAAAAAATTGGTAACAGTAGTTTCAATCAGTGTCTGTGTCTGAATATCTAAAGTGAATAATATTTGTAATGCGCTAGTTAATGACAAAACATGGCCATTGACGTTAATTGTTGCCGTTGATAATATTTTATGATATTGATTGATAAGGATTTGTTCATCTAGTAATAAAGCGTCAATCTCAGTAGAATATGTCTTTAATTGATTTTCAGCTAATTTAAACTTTGCTAATGGTAAGGCGATTGCTAGTTGATTACGAAATTTTGATTTTATTAAGCTATTTGCAAGGCGGTATGCTAAGTCTTGTAAAAGTGGGACTTGCATGTCCCAGATAGCTAATTCATCGATATATGTTTTATCAGCTGGATGTTGAGTTGCTAAAGTTTGTAAAATTTCATAAGTTGATATTAGGGAGTCATTGAGATTGTCTAGATTCTGAATGGTCATTTGAGCAATATTTACAGACTCAGCTTTTTTAAATTTTTGAACTGCATCAATATAGTCTAAACGAAAGACATCAAAATCTGGTCGAACATACTGTAGCACTTGTAATTTTTGGGCCATAATATTCTCCTAAATTCTAATATTCCTTTAATCATACCATAATTTTTGGCCTGAGAAAGTGCTTTACACAAAACAAAAGAATCATTTAATGACATAATTCTAATAACATATATAGTAAGCTATGGTAAACTTGCAATAAAATAAGTTAAACTAAGAGGAAAAAAATGAAAATTCGTGAAGCCCATTCCAGTGATCAATCGTTAGTTTCAAATTTAATATTGACGATTATCAATCAAATGGAATTAAAAGAATTAGTTAATTTTACTGATAATGATAAAATAAATTTAATAACACAAGCATATAATTTAGAAAGATTACTAGATTATACAGATATTTTGCTTGCTGAAATTGATGGTAAAATTGTGGGGATGAGTTATTCTTATCCTGCTGATGTTGAAATGCAAACACGTGCTGATATCTTAAAAAGCACTCAGGGAATTGATTTACATCCTAACCAAGAAGCATGGCCAGAAGAATGGTATTTAGAAATGTTATCAGTTAATCCAAATTATCGTGGTCATGGAATTGGTAAAGCATTAATAGAAGCAACAATTGAAAGTGCACGTCTAAATGATTTTGAAAAAATTAGTTTGAACGTAGATAACAGTAATCCACGTGCAGAAAAGCTATACAGTAAGCAAGGTTTCTCTACAGTAAGTCAAATAATGATTGGTGAGCATGCCTATAAACATATGATTAAAGCTTTAGATTAAAGTGGTAATAAATTTTTGGCTTTTTTTGCAATTTTTTTATGCAAATGTTTGACATTCTTTGACTAAAGAGTATTATATTAATTGTTAGCACTTGGAGGTTATGAGTGCTAAAGTGAGGTGAAAGGTATGTTAACAGATCGCCAGAAATTAATTCTCCAAGCGATTGTACTTGCTTACACTGAAACCGGGCATGCTGTTGGTTCCAAGAAGTTAGTTGAAATGCTGAGTATTTCAGTTAGTTCAGCAACAATTCGAAATGAAATGGCCGTCTTGGAAGATTTTGGTTTGATTCAAAAAGAACATACAAGTTCTGGTCGAATCCCATCATTAGCGGGGTATCGCTATTATGTAGACCATTTAAAACATCGTGATATTTTGATTGGTCAAAATGACTTATCAATGATTCGACAGTCACTTAATGGATCATATGCAAAAGTTGATGAGATAATTGCTAATTCTACGAATATGTTGTCAAAATTAACGTCATATACTGCATTAGCAATAAAACCCGAGATAAGTGATGTTCGATTATCTGGTTTTCGATTAGTACCTCTTGGTAATCACCAAGTTTTAGCAATTCTAGTTACTGATAGTGGAGAAGTTGAGAGTCAACAATTTGCAATTGGTAAAGATGTCAGCGGTGATCAACTAGAAGCAATCGTGCGTATAGTTAATGATCAACTTGTCGGTCAGCCATTAAGTATTGTTTTGCAACGGTTGTTGACTGATATACCAATTCAAATAACACAGTACTTGAAAACCCCTGATGGTTTTTTACAAACCTTTGGCCAGGCATTAGATCGTGCAACATCAGATCAATTCTTTGTAGGTGGGCGATTGAATCTACTTGATTTTAGTAGTATTGATGATCCTACAACTATTAAGGATTTATATCATTTGTTAAGCAATAAAACTGATATGCACGATATGATGATTCCTTCTCAAATGGAAGATAGCACGAAAGTGTCAGTCAAAATTGGAGATGAAATTGCCAACGATTTACTAAAAAATTATTCATTACTAACAGCAACCTATGATGTTGGTAATCATGGACGGGGTATGATTGCAATTCTTGGTCCAACCCGGATGTCGTATTCACGTACGATTGGCCTACTTGGAGCATTTAAGCAAGAGCTAACAAATAAACTAATAAATTATTATCAATTTTATGATGAGTAGGAGGTGCTAAATGGCCGAGGAAAAGAAAAGCGTAGATGAACAAGAAATTGATGCTACGCAAGCGACTGCAAGTGAAAATATTGAGGGTAATGAACCCCAAGGAACTGAAGCAGACGCAACAGTTGACCAAAATACACCGGAAGCTAATCAAATCGCTGACTTAGAAGCACAATTAGCCGCAATGGAAGATAAATATCTTCGTAGTCAAGCTGAAATTGCTAACATGCATACGCGTTTTAAGAAGGAACAAGAAACCATGCTTAAATACGAAGGTACTAAATTAGCTAAAGCAGTTATTCCTGCTATTGATAATTTAGAACGTGCGTTAGCAGTACCAGCTGAAGGTGAAGCTGCCGAAAAGTTGAAAACAGGTGTTGAAATGGTCTTAAAGACTGTTAACCAGGCGCTTGAGAGTAACGATATTAAAGCAGTTGGTGCTGAAGGTGAAGCTTTTGATCCAACTTGTCACCAAGCCATTCAATCAGTGGCAGCTGATGAGCAACATCCAGCTGATACGGTTGTAAGTGTGCTTCAAAAAGGATATATGTTAAAAGATCGTGTTTTGCGACCAGCAATGGTTAGCGTAGCACAATAAAAAATAAAAAAATTATTAAAAGAGGTAAGGATATAATGTCAAAGATTATTGGTATTGATTTAGGTACAACTAACTCAGCTGTTGCAGTCTTAGAAGGTGGTAAAGCAAAAATTATCACTAACCCAGATGGTAACCGTACTACGCCTTCTGTAGTTGCGTTTAAGAACGGTGAAACGGTTGTTGGGGATACTGCTAAACGTCAAATGGTTACTAACCCTAACACAATTGCATCAATTAAGCGTCACATGGGTGAATCAGGTTACAAAGTTGACGTTGAAGGTACTTCATACACACCAGAACAAGTTTCAGCAATGGTATTACAATACATCAAGAAGTACGCTGAAGATTACTTAGGTGAAGAAGTTACTCAAGCTGTTATTACAGTACCTGCCTACTTTAACGATGCCCAACGTCAAGCAACAAAAGATGCCGGTACAATCGCTGGTTTGAAGGTTGAACGAATTATTAACGAACCTACAGCTGCCGCATTAGCTTACGGTATGGATAGTGATGACCGTGATGAAAAAATCTTAGTATATGACCTTGGTGGTGGTACTTTTGACGTTTCAATTCTTGAATTAGGAGATGGTGTCTTTGACGTTCTTTCAACTAATGGTGATACTCACCTTGGTGGGGATGACTTTGATAACAAGATTATTGATTGGTTAATTGCTGATTTCAAGGCTGAACATGGTGTTGATTTGTCATCAGATACACTTGCAATGCAACGTTTGAAGGATGCCGCTGAAGCAGCTAAGAAGACCCTTTCTTCTTCAACCGAAGCTCAAATTGACTTGCCATTTATTGCTTCAAGCAACGAAGGTCCATTGCACATCCAAACTTCACTTTCACAAGCAAAGTTTAACCAATTAACAGTTGATTTGATTGAACGCGCTGAAGAACCTGTTCGTAATGCCTTGAAGGATGCAGGTCTTACAATGGCTGATATTGATCAAGTTATCTTAAATGGTGGTTCAACACGGATTCCAGCTGTTCAAGAATCAGTACGGAAGTTAACTGGTAAGGAACCATCACACTCAATTAACCCTGATGAAGCCGTTGCCCTTGGTGCGGCCGTACAAGGTGGAGTTATCACTGGGGATGTTACTGATGTGGTCCTTCTTGATGTTACACCACTTTCACTTGGTATCGAAACAATGGGTGGGGTCTTTACTAAGTTAATCGACCGTAACACAACGATTCCAGTTTCTAAGTCACAAACATTCTCAACTGCCGCTGATAACCAACCAGCTGTGGATATCCACGTGTTGCAAGGTGAACGTTCAATGGCTGCTGATAACAAGACTTTGGGACGTTTCCAATTAACTGACATTCCAGCTGCTCCACGTGGAATCCCTCAAATCGAAGTTACTTTCGATATTGATAAGAACGGAATTGTTAACGTATCTGCTAAGGACCTTGGAACTAACAAGGAACAAAAGATTACTATCAAGTCAAACTCAGGTTTAACTGATGAAGAAATCGAACGTATGATGAACGATGCTAAGGCTAACGAAGAAGCCGATGCTAAGCGTAAGGAAGAAGTTGACTTACGCAATGAAGTTGACCAATTAATTTTCCAAACTGAAAAGACATTAAAAGAAGTTGGTGATAAGTTACCAGAAACAGATACTGCAGCAACTAAAACTGCTCTTGAAGATTTGAAGAAGGCTCAAGCTGACGATAACCTTGATGATATGAAAGCTAAGAAAGAAGCTTTAAGTGAAGCTGCTCAAGAATTAGCTGTTAAGTTATACCAACAAGGTGAAGCTGCTCAAGGTCAAGCTGGTGAAACTGATGGTAAAGCCACTGATAACACTGTTGATGGTGACTTTGAAGAAGTAGATCCTAAGAATAAGAAGTAATTTATGAATCGACCTAGTGGGTTTGGGAAATTTCCCAAACCCGCTTTGTCTATCAAGTATTTAATTGTGCGATGCAGTAAGAAGGGATGAAACGATGGGCAATAATCCATATGAAACATTAGGTGTTGATAAAAGCGCCTCACAAGATGAAATAAAAAAAGCATACCGTAAATTGTCAAAGAAGTATCACCCGGATATTAATCATGAAGCAGGTGCTGAGGATAAGTATAAGCAAGTACAGGAAGCTTATGAAACACTTGGCGATGAACAAAAACGTGCTAATTTTGATCAGTATGGTTCTGCTGATGGTCCCCAAGGCTTTGGTGGTTTTGGCGGTGGTCAAGGTGGTTTCGGTGGTCAAGGCGGCTTTGGTGGCTTTGAAGATATTTTTGGACAAATGTTTGGGGGTGGCGGTAGCCGTCGCCGTGATCCAAATGCCCCACAAGTTGGTGATGATATAGAACAAGTTGTTAACTTAACTTTTGAAGAAGCTGTTTTTGGTAAAACTGTTCGAGTTAAGTATCAACGTGATGAAGAATGTGAAACTTGTCATGGCTCAGGAGCTAAGGCGGGCACATCACCAGTAACCTGTCACAAATGTGGTGGTTCTGGTGTGATTAATGTTGTGCAAGATACAATGTTTGGTCGCATTCAAACACAGGCTACATGTGATGTTTGTCATGGAACTGGTAAAGAAATCAAAGAAAAATGTGAAACTTGTCACGGAACTGGGCACACACGTGAAATGCATGAAGTTGATTTACCAATCCCTGCTGGAGTGGAAGATCACGTTCAAATGCGCTTCTCTAGTCAAGGTAATGCGGGAGTTAACGGTGGTCCTTATGGTGATTTGTATGTAAGTTTCAATATTGCTAAATCACCTGATTTTGAACGTAACGGAGCTGATATTTACAGTACGCAAGGTTTAACGTTCTCACAATTAGCACTAGGTGATGAAGTCTTAATTAAAACCGTTCATGGGGATGTTAAGATGAAAATTCCAGCTGGAACTCAACCAGGCACAAACTTCCGTTTAAAGGGGAAGGGGGCGCCAGTATTCCGTGGACACGGTAATGGTGATCAACATGTGACTGTGACAGTTAAGGTGCCAACAAGTTTAAATAAAGGGCAAAAAGAAGCTTTGAAAGCTTTTGCTATTGCTAGTGGCGATAAAGCACCTAAAACCGGGTTTTTTAAATAAGATAATGCGGTAAATAGTTGAATAAAAGTTAAACTATGACAGAAGTTAAGTGCTAGTGTGAATTAGTGTACTGGTACTTGTCAAGTTGACAAATTAAATAACATAAAAATAGTTATGTAATTAACTGTTTTGAAATGGCCTTATATCGGAATTATGCCGGTGTAAGGCCATTTTTTTTAATGATGAATAGTATTGAAATGTAGTATCACAATTTTTTATTTAAGTGAATAAAATTCATCTAAACAATGAATAAGAGTCATTTGATTCACCTAGGCAAAAACGATACACTAAATTTATCGATAAATTAGAGAGTAGGATATCAATTATGGATAAACAAGAAGTAGAAATGGCACGTGACCTCAAAGGGCGCCATATTCAATTAATTGCCCTTGGTGGGACAATTGGAACAGGACTTTTTATGGGAGCAGGGTCGTCTATTAAATTAGCTGGACCTGGAATTATTTGGATTTATATGTTAACAGGAGTCTTTGCCTTCCTAATTATGCGGGCTCTCGGTGAGTTATTATTGTCAGATACTAGTAAACATAGTTTTATTAATTTTATTGAACAATATATAGGTGTTGATGCTAGTTACATTGCTGGTTGGACATATTGGATTAGTTGGATAACTATTGCCATGGGAGATCTGACAGCTACAGGGATTTATATTCAATATTGGTTTCCAAGTATTCCGCAATGGATTCCTGATTTAATATTTTTGTTAATTATTTGGGGCTTGAACTCAATCACGGTTAAGGCGTTTGGAGAAACTGAATTTTGGTTTGCAATGATTAAAATTGTTGCAATTATTGCTTTAATTATCCTAGGGATTGTATTAATTGCAATTCATTTTAAGACCCCAATGGGCCATGCTTCACTTGGCAATTTAGTAAATCACGGTGGTTGGTTCCCAACTGGTCCCAAAAATGCAATTTTAGCTTTTCAAATGGTATTCTTTGCCTTTGTTGGTATTGAAATTGTGGGGGTAACGGCTTCAGAGACTAAGAATCCTAAAAAAATTATTCCTAAAGCAATAAATGATATTCCAACTCGAATTTTATTATTTTATGTTGGGTCGTTGTTAGTTGTTATGAGTATCTATCCATGGGTTAATTTTTCTGGTTCAGAATCACCATTTGTGAAAGTCTTTGCTGCAGTTGGTATACCCGCGGCTGCAGGAATAATTAATTTTGTTGTTTTAACAGCCTCTGCTTCTGCTTTAAATAGTTCAATTTTCACAACTAGCCGCATGATTTTTGCACTTACAAGTGAAAACAATTATTTTCATAAATTATCACACGCACAAGTACCGACCCGTGCTGTAAATATGTCAGTTGCGATTATTAGTTTAGCAGTTGTTTTAAATGGTGTTCTTCAGGGTAAAGTTTTTGGTTTTATTACTAGTGTTGCAACGACAACATTTATTGCAATCTATGCATTAATTGTCTTGGCCCATTTAAGATATAAAAAAACATTGAAAAATACGCTTGAAAATACAGCCTTTAAAATGCCTGGAGCACCTTTTACAGACTATCTGATTCTTGCATTTTTAGCTTTTGTTTTTGTAGTATTGTTCATGCAAAAAGAAACTATGTATGCAGCAATAGGAACAATCATATGGTTTATTGTGTTGATTGTATGGAGATTTAAAGAAAAAAAGAAAAAAATTTGAAAAATATTCGTAAAAAACATTTACAATTACCTTAAATTCATTCTACAATAGAAACTAATGTATTTTTAATTTTTTAATGTATAAATAGAGGAGCAAGCAGAATGAAGATGAATAAGAAGGTAATGCGGATTTCTCTAGGCTGGCGGATTTTAATTGGGCTAGCTGTTGGGATAATCCTTGGAGTTATTTTTTATAAAAATCAAGGATTTACCGTTTTTGCTCAAGGTGTAGGAACATTTTTCATTAATATGATATCAATGATCGTATTACCAATTGTTGTAACTAGTCTAACTGTCGGAATTGCTAATATTGGTGATTTGCATAAATTAGGCCGTGTGGGTGGTAAAACCATTTTATATTTTGAGGTGGTATCCACAATTGCTTTAATTCTAGGTTTGCTCGTTGCTAATATCACTGATATTGGACACTTTGTAAATCTAAAGGGACTAGAAGCCGCAGATATTTCAAAATATGTTGCTACAGCAAAGGTTGCAAGTCATAATGGTTTGGGATCCATTTTAATGTCAATTGTACCAACAAATATTTTTGCCGCCTTAAGCGAAGGCAGCATGTTACCCGTAATTTTCTTTTCAGTTTTCTTCGGTTTAGGGATTTCAGCTATTGGTGAACGAGGTCAAATTGTTATTGATTTCTTACAAGCTGTTTCCGAGGTTATGTTTAAAGTTACTGCTTGGGTTATGGAATTTGCGCCATTCGGTGTAGCTGGACTAATCGGAGTTACTGTTGCTCAACTTGGATTGGCATCATTAAAACCATTAGGCTTGTTTATTGGAGTTGCTTACTTAACGATGGCGATCTTCATCATCGTAATTCTTGGGGCAATTGCTGCAATTTACAAAATTAATATTTTTGATGTCTTAACAGTTTTTAAGGATGAATTAGTACTTGCTTTCTCAACTGCTAGTTCAGAAGTTACCTTACCAAAGTTGATTGAAAAGACACAAAAAATGGGTGTTTCAAAGGGAGTTGTTTCCTTTGTTATCCCAACTGGATATACTTTTAACTTAGATGGTTCAGCAATTTATCAAGCATTGGCTGCAGTATTTATGGCTCAGGCATATCACATTCATCTTTCAATTGGGCAACAGTTGACTTTATTAGTTGTTTTAATGGTCTCATCAAAAGGGATGGCTGGTGTACCAGGAGCATCGTTTGTGGTTCTCTTAGCAACTGTTTCAACAATTGGGGTACCAGTATCTGGTTTAGCACTAATTGCTGGAATTGATCGACTAGTGGATATGGGTCGAACGGCAGTTAACGTAGCTGGTAATGGATTAGCAACACTTATTATTGGTAAATCAGAGCATGAATTTGATCATGATAAGTACGTTGAATATGTTGCAAGTTACAAAAAGTAATAGTAAAAAATGTATCCAAAAGCGGTGGGAAATTTTTCCTACCGCTTTTTTTATTAATGGCAATAATAGAGTTTAAATTTGTTAAACAAATAATTTTAATAAGTTAAAATGGTATAATTAGTAATATTATAAGTTGGAGGTAACCATGGATAAAGAAACTTTAAGGCAGGATGCTATCATTGCGTTACGCCAACTAACACTAGATGCAAAAAACGCAATTATGGCTGATAATTTAAAACAACTAAGCAATTTACCAGATTGGCAAAATGCACAAAATATTGGTATAACGTACAGCATGCCATTAGAATTACCAACACAACTTATTATTAATAAAGCACTTGAAATTGGAAAAAATGTTTATCTACCAAAATGTATGCCTGGGCATCAATTAAAATTTTTACCATATCAATTAAATGATCAACTAGTTAAAAATAGTTTTGGGGTATTAGAACCAATTGAACAAGAGGTTCCTACTCCCGCACCCATCGATTTACTAATTGTGCCTGGATTACGTTTTGCATGTAATAATGGTATGAGAATTGGTTTTGGCGGTGGCTATTATGATCGCTTTTTGGTAAATTTTGTGGGGACTAAAATTAGTTTAAGTGCTAAAGAATTAGTCACTGAGCAAATGGATTGGCAAAGTGAATCATTTGACCAGCCGGTTGATCGAATACTTATTGGAGAAAAAAATGCAAATAATAAATAAAAAGCCATATATCACATATCTGTTGGTTGCAATAAGTATAATTGTTTTTATAATTATGACTGTAAGCGGAGGAACGACGGCTATCCCAAATCTATTACGGTTTGGTGCAAGTTTTCAACCGTATATCCTTGCTGGCCAATGGTATCGATTAATAACTCCTATATTCATTCATATTGGATTTGAACATTTATTTTTAAATATGTTAACGGTATATTTCTGTGGCATATTTTTAGAACAGCTATTTGGTTGGTGGCGCTTTACACTAATTTATATGATTGCAGGGATAGGTGGTAATCTTTTAAGTAGTTCATTGATGCCAAATACAATTTCAGCTGGTGCTTCAACTTCAATTTTTGGTATGTTTGGAGCCTTTGTAATGTTAGGATTCATATATCGTCAATCAGATTATTTTCATGCTTTAGGGCGTCAATTTGGAATTTTAATCATTATGAACTTAGTTTTTGCTTTGTGGCCAGGGAGCGGAATTGATATTTTGGGGCATGTTGGTGGTTTAATAACTGGTTTTCTTACTGCATTAATGGTTGGTACACCCAAAAATTTTGGTCCTAATATTAGGCGTTATCAGTTTTGGGGGATGATTGGCTTGGCAATTTATACCATAGTAACAATGTGGTGGCTTTATAATGGATAAAGCAATAGGTGAGATAAATGAATACGTATTATGATATTTTACAATATTTAAAGAAATTTGATGTCTATATTTATGTTGGTAGCCGGTTAGGTGATCTTGAATTAGCGGCTTTAGAAATCGATAATTTATATCGTGCGGGAGTCCTTGAAGAACAGCGATATGCGAAATTTAAGTTGATTTTGCGCCATGAGCATACTTTGGAAGAACAACGACAAAGAATTTAAATTATTAGATAGCCTTGAAGAAATTCTTCAAGGTTTTTTTATTATATTTAGGATATATTTGAGGCTACTATACAATAAATAATATAAAATTTTTTGAAGCAATGAAGCTTTTGAAAGTTAGTAATTCTTGACAAAATATTTTAGCTATAACAGTATAAAAAACATATAATAGATGGTGAACACGGAATAAATTTTTAAGCGAGGAATAAAAATGATTAAACAAAATTTAGGAATTGGTGCATACCAAGGTTTGCCAATTGAAAATGAATCTAGTTTTGAATATGTTAAGTTGCCAATAGTAACACCGACAGGACATGATGTATTAGTTAAAATAAGCGCAGTTTCGGTCAATCCAGTTGATACTAAATTACGGATGGGATTAGCTAAAACTGCAACTCCAAAGGTTTTTGGTTATGATGCAGTTGGTGAAGTCATCGCTATTGGGAGCGAAGTAACCAAATTCAAGCCAGGAAATCGAGTGTTTTACGCCGGTGATGCGACTCGAGCAGGTAGCAACGCAACATACCAGTTAGTTCGTGAAGAAATTATGGCTTTAGCACCGGTTACGTTGTCTGATGCGCAAGCAGCAGCAATGCCATTAACAGCGTTAACTGCATACGAGTTACTTTTTGAAAAGCTACATCTACGTCCTGAAGCTGACGCACACGATGGCGAAACATTATTAGTAGTGAATGGTGCTGGTGGGGTAGGGTCAGTATTAATTCAACTCGCTAAATGGATTGGCATGACTGTTATCGCAACAGCTTCACGGCCTGAAACTAAAGCCTTTGTAGCAAAGATGGGAGCGGATTATATCGTAAATCATCGTGAAGATTATGTAACTACTGTACATGAATTAGGATTTGAAACCGTTGATAATGCAGTAATATTGAATGCAACTGATATGCATTTCAAAAAAGTAGCGACGTTAATTGCTCCTTTTGGACAAATTGGGGCCATCGCAGCTAGTGAAGCTTTATTACCGATGAATTTACTTAAAAATAAGAGTGCTAGTTTTAATTGGGAATTTATGTTTGCTAAAACACAGTATAATTTTCAAATTGAATCTCAAGGTGAATATTTACAACAAATAGCTGAATTGTTGAATACAAGCATAATTCATTCAACGCTAACAAAGACACTTAAAGGACTCACGTTAGCTAATTTAAAATTAGCACACCAAATTATTGAGAATGGTGAAATGATTGGGAAATTAGTAATAACTGGGCCAGTTGAATAGTCAATGTAAAAAATTAAAAAAAGATAATTATTTTTAAATGAAAGCGCTTTACAAAAGCTGAGAAATTAACTATTATTTACTTATGTTCACGGAAAAGTGAATAATGGAAAGGAAGGAAATTAACATGGTCGGAATTATTATTGCAAGCCACGGTAAGTTTGCCGAAGGTATCAAGCAATCCGGACAAATGATTTTCGGGGAACAAGAAAAGGTTCAAGTGGTTACATTCATGCCCGATGAAGGACCAGATGATTTGATGGCACATTTAGATCAAGCAATCAAAACATTTGATGAGGGGGACGAAGTTTTATTCTTAGTTGATTTATGGGGTGGTTCACCTTTTAATGCAGCTAATCGTATTCAAGCAGTAAACCCTGATAAAACAGCGATTGTAACAGGCCTAAATTTACCAATGCTAATTGAAGCTTATGGTGCACGCTTTTCAATGCAAAAAGCTGAAGAAATTGCTCATTATCTTGTTGGAGTTGCACGTGATGGTGTCAAAAGTATTCCTGAAACTGTTGAAGCTACCGAGGCAACAACACAGACAGTTGCAACTGTTGAAGATACACCTCAAGTGTCAGCAACTACGCCAGCCGAGCATACTGGCAAAATCGAATTTGATGTTCGTTTAGTTCGAATTGATTCGCGATTACTTCATGGTCAAGTTGCAACAGCTTGGACAAAGTCAGTACGACCTAATCGAATTATTGTTGTATCTGATGGAGTATCCCACGATGAATTACGAAAGACATTGATTACGCAAGCAGCACCTTCAGGGGTTAAGGCTAACGTGATTCCGGTTGATAAATTGATTGAAGTTTATGACGATCCACGTTTCCGTTCAGTTAAAGCATTATTCCTATTTGAAAATCCACAAGATGTTAAACGGGTGGTAGATGCAGGGGTTGTGTTTGATGAAGTTAACATCGGTTCGATGTCATTTAGTGATGGTAAAACGATGGTTACTAACACAATTGCGGTTGACCAAAATGATGTTGAAACATATAAAAGCATGGCTGAAAAGGGTGTTAAATTTGAAATTCGTAAAGTACCTGCGGACTCAAGTGAAGATTTATTTGCAGCTCTTAAGAAAAAAGGAATGGCTTAATTTAGCTTATTCGATGGGATTTATTTAATTATCTAAATTTTTATATTTTATTATGGAGGAATTATTATGTCAGCATTTTTTGTTGTCTTGTTTGCCTTCTTAGCCGGGGTTGAAGGAATTCTTGATGAATTCCAATTTCACCAACCAATTGTTGCTGCTTCTTTGATTGGTTTGGCTAATGGGCACTTAATGGAAGGAGTAGTTCTTGGTGGGACACTCCAATTAATTGCTTTGGGATGGTTTAACGTTGGGGCTGCGGTTGCCCCAGATGCTGCATTAGCATCTGTTATTTCCGCTTATTTGGTTACTGGACCGGCTCAAGTTGAAGTTAATACTGGGATTGCTGTTGCAATTCCACTTGCCGTTGCAGGTCAAGTATTAACGATCTTTGTTCGGACATTAACAGTTGCGTTAGCCCACACTGCGGACCGTTATGCCGAAAAAGGTAGCCTTCGAGGTGTTGAAATGGTTCACGTAATAGCACTTATTATTCAAGGTCTTCGAATTGCGATTCCAACAATGATTGTTATGGCTGTTGGAGCTGGCCCAGTCCGAGATGCACTTGGGGCTATTCCTAAGGTTATTACTGGTGGTTTAGGTGTTGCCGGTGGCTTTATTGTTGTTGTTGGTTATGGAATGGTTATTAGTATGATGGCAACACCACAATTATGGCCATTCTTCTTCCTTGGTTTTGCCCTTTCTGCAGTTACACAATTAAACTTAATTGCAATGGGTATCATTGGGGTAGTAATTGCCTTACTTTATCTTCAACTCTCACCTGAATTTAATGGCCGTGGTGGCGGTCCATCAAATGGTGGCTCATCGAATGGTGGGGACCCAATTGATGATATTTTAAATAATTACTAAGGAGGAATGCAATCATGGCTGATAACGAAAAAAAATTAACAAAACGTGATTTAATCACCGTTTGGTGGCGTAGTTTCTTCCTTCAAGGTTCATGGAACTACGAACGTATGCAAAATCTTGGTTGGGCATATGCAATGATTCCAGCGATTCGTCGCTTATACAAAACAAAAGAAGAACGCATTGACGCTTTAAAGCGCCACCTAGAGTTCTTTAATACTCACCCATATTTAGCATCACCAATTCTTGGTGTTGAACTTGCTTTAGAAGAACAACGTGCCAACGGAGCTGACATTAATGATGAAACTATTAATGGGGTTAAAGTTGGGATGATGGGACCACTTGCCGGAGTTGGAGACCCAGTTTTCTGGGCAACAATTCGGCCAGTACTTGGAGCTTTCTGTGCTTCACTTGCATTAGCACAAAATGTACTTGCACCAATTATTTTCTTCGTTGTATGGAATGCTATTCGGATGAGCTTCCTCTGGTACACACAATCATTTGGTTACAAACAAGGGGTTAATATCACACAAGATTTATCAGGTGGAATGTTGCCAAAAATTACACAAGGTGCTTCAATCCTTGGGATGTTTGTTTTAGGTGTTTTGGTTCCACGTTGGACAACAATGAACTTTGTACTTCAAGTTTCTAAAGTTAAGAATCAAGCTGCTAACGTAGTTGATTTACATCACTTAACAAATGCCGCAAATAACGGTAAATTAAGTGTTGATCAATTACGAAATGTAATTGATCAAGTTGTTGCAGGTAAGACAGTTGATACTTTTAAAGTTACAACTTTACAAGATACTTTGAATTCACTTCTTCCAGGTCTTGCACCACTCTTACTCTTATTGATTGTTCTTTGGTTACTTAAGCGTAAGGTTAACCCAATCTGGATTATCTTCGGTTTATTTATCGTTGGTATTCTTGGTTACTGGGCTGGTATCTTAGGATAATAAAAAAACCGGGTAACCGGTTTTTTTTATGTTTTGAATACCAAGATAATGCTAAAATGGTAATACCTTAATAGATTGGGGATGAATACATGGAACCACTAAATAAAAAAGTTGAGCTAGAAATTAAAGCTAATTCAATGTATACGTCAATGATTCCAAAGCCAGGTGTATTGTTTATTGGAGAACGTGGCCTTGAATTTCGTGGGGAAGGTCAAGGATATATTCAAATTCCCTATAAAGAAATTGTTGGTGTTCGTGCGCAATTGTTTTTTGGCCGTCGCTATGTCAGGGGCTTTTTCGTTGATACTAAAAGCGGCACTTTTAATTTTGTTGTCAGTAAAGGGCGACGTGCATTGCAAACAATGGGTCAACATTTGCCGCATAATATTTTCACACGTAATATTAGTTCGTTTGAAGGTATGTTTAAAAGGATAACTAAAAGGTAAACATAAATGTATCAAGAAAGAGTTACAAAGTTAAAAAAATTACTTCAAATGAGTGAATTAGATGGGATTATAATCACTAATGGTGATAATATGCGTTATTTAAGTGGCTTTCTTGGTGGAGAAGGTGACGGGCTAGTAGTTGTCTCACAAGCGGGTGTCAGCGTGATTACTGATGCTCGGTATGAAGAAGAATTAGGGCAATCAATGGATGATAATGCTACTTTAATTATTACACGTAACTATTATCAAACCGCGGCTGATATTATTGAAAAACAAAATCTGCAACGAGTTGGTTTTGAAGATGATTTACCATTTAAAATTTTTGACTTACTTGATGAATTAATTGTAGCTGAAGAATTTTTACCAGTGCCCGGAATTATTGAGGCCATGCGTGAAATCAAGGATATAAATGAATTGAAAGCATTACAAAAAGCATGTGATATTTCTATTGCAGCTTTTAATGCGATTTTACCTAAGATTAAGCCAGGTATGACAGAACTTGAAATCAGCAATGAACTTGATTATGAGGCTCGTAAACGCGGTGCACAAAAAGCATCATTTGATACCATTGTCGCTAGTGGTTGGCGTGGTGCATTACCGCATGGATTAGCTTCTAATAAACCAATTGCTACGGGTGAATTGGTAACCATTGATTTTGGTTATTTTGTAGATGGTTATACTTCTGACATTACTAGAACTTTTGCAGTCGGCGCAATTTCAGCGGAGTTAGAAGAAATCTATGAAATTGTACGAGTAGCACAAAAATTAGTAGTCGAGAGTGTTTTTAATGGTGTCCCAAGTAGTGAACTTGATCGTATTGGACGTGATTATATTACTAAGGCTGGTTATGGTAAGGAGTTTAATCATGGCATGGGTCATGGAATTGGTTTAGCCATTCATGAAGGCCCTAATATTAGTCGCTCATTGACAGATGAAATGGTTACTAATAATTTATTAACAATTGAACCTGGAATTTATTTGCCAAATATTGGAGGGGTTAGAATTGAAGATGACATTATTGTAACTGAGAATGGCTATATTAATTTAACGGCTGATTTGACAACTGAGTTAATTCATATCTAAATAATAAACTAGTTAATTTGAAGCTAAACAATCGTGAACTAAAAAATGTGATAATATAACTATTTTTTACCAGTATTGCTTACAGCTAAAGCGTCTTTTAAAAGTACAAATATATAATAAAAGGAGTTGTGACAGAGTTCGGGCGATATCGAGAAATGCATTAAAAATCCTCTATGAAGAAAATTCTTCATAGAGGATTTTGTCGTATTTCGAATATATCGGACTTCGGGAGTGCATTTTGGTAGCAATTTAGTACTCAAAAAGAGTTATGTCACAACCTATTTTTAGTAGTATTTATCAATATTGTCCGAATGCTTTTTTAGAAAGTTTAGGTAATAAATTCATTATTAGCCAAGATTTAAGATTTAGAACAGTACATTTTCTGAAAATTTTACGTTATAATATACATTAATTTAAACATGCAAGGTAATTGTCTGCTATTGATACTGAATCGGACATTTATCTTACCGAAAGTAAGGTGAAAGCAATGCCAAAACAAAAAAATTGGACAGCTGATGAAGTTCATCAGGCAGTAACAACGTACATGAATCCTGAGCATGTTGCGTTTGTTGATAAAGCATATGAATATGCGGCTTCTTTGCATAAAGATCAAGTACGTAAATCAGGGGAACCATATATTATTCATCCAATCCAAGTTGCAGGTATTTTGGCGCAGCTTCATATGGATCCAGAAACGATTGTTGCCGGATATTTGCATGATGTCGTTGAAGATACCGATGCAACGATAATTGATTTGCAACATAAGTTTGGCGATAATGTGGCACTAATTGTTAATGGTGTGACAAAATTAGGAAAAATTGAATATAAGAGTAGCCAAGAGCAATTGGCTGAAAATCATCGCAAACTCCTCTTGGCAATGTCTAAAGATATTCGAGTTATTATCGTCAAACTTTCTGATCGTTTACACAATATGCGCACTTTGCAACATTTACGACCTGAAAAACAACGTCGTATTTCGGCTGAAACCCTAGAAATCTATGCACCACTAGCCGATAGATTAGGGATTAGCACTATTAAATGGGAACTTGAAGATACGGCCTTAAGATATTTGAATCCGGAACAATATCACCGCATTGCACATTTAATGGATAGTCGGCGTGATGAACGCTTAGAATACATTCGGGATGCAATCGACTACATTACTAATGCAACTGATGAGTTAGGTTATCATAACATTAAAATTTATGGTCGGCCCAAGCACATTTATTCAGTTTATCGGAAAATGGTCGATAAGAAAAAAAAATTTGATGAAATTTATGATTTACTAGCAATCCGAATCGAAGTTAATACGATTCCTGAAACATACGCTGTTTTAGGAATTATTCATTCAAAATGGACGCCAATTCCAGGACGTTTTAAAGATTACATTGCCTTACCAAAAGCTAATGGGTATCAAAGTTTACACACCACTGTAATTGGACCAGAAGGTAAGCGATTAGAAATTCAAATTCGCACTCATGAAATGCACCGCATTGCCGAATATGGAGTTGCCGCACACTGGGCCTATAAAGAAGGTAATTTTGATGGTGCCAATGTTCAAAGTAATGACCAACAGAAATTAAACATGATTCAAGGTATTTTGGAATTGCAAAAAGAATCCAAAGATGCTGATGATTTTATGGATTCAGTTAAGGGTGATTTATTTACTGATCGTGTCTTTGCTTTTACACCTAAGGGTGATGTCTATGAATTACCAAAAGGTGCAGGTCCTCTTGATATGGCTTACACGATTCACACTGAAATTGGCCACAAAACAACGGGTGCTCGCGTAAATGGAAAAATGGTTCCATTAAATTATGAGTTAAAGACTGGTGATATCGTTGAAATTATAACTAGCAATACAGCTCGCCCGAGTCGGGATTGGTTTAATATTGTTTCAACTCGACGGGCACGAAATAAAATTCGCCAGTATTTCCGTAAACAGAATCGTGAAGAAAACATTGAGGCTGGAAAAACGTTAATTATTGATTTTCTACAAAGCGAAGGATTTAATCCTGAAGATATTTTAACGGAAGAAAATGAAGAACGAACAATTAGCAAGCTTCATGTTATGAGTATTCCAGATATGTTTGCAGCACTTGGTTTTGGTGATTTGGCGCCACAAGGAGTAGCTAATAAACTTACCGAGATTAAACGGGCTGAGATGGAAGCTGATCGTATTGAACAGCAGCAACGTGAATTACTTGAAGAACATAAACAAATGGATGTTTCTTCTAAGTTTACACAGAAGCGAAGTAACTCCTCTTCTGAAGGAGTAATGATTCAAGGTGTTGATGGACTATTAGTGCGATTGAGTCATTGTTGTACACCAATTCCTGGTGATGAAATTGTGGGATATATTACTAAAGGACGTGGTGTATCAGTCCATCGTGCTGATTGTCCCAATATACGAGATGCTGAAAGAAATGGTCAGCGCTTAATTGAGGTTTCTTGGGAAAATCCTGAGGGTGAGCGACCAAACTATGACGCAGATTTAACAATCAGTGGGAATAATCGTAACGGTTTGTTAAATGATGTTATCAAAATTGCTAACAATAATACTAAGTATCTTACATCAGTTAACGGGCGAGTAGATCATAACGGCTTAGCGCTGATTTCACTCTCGGTAGGTGTTCGTAATAAAATACATCTAGATCAATTGATGAATGGATTAAATAACATTCCAGATGTTTATGATGTAAAACGTGCACAACACTAACTACGTAAATTAGGCAAATGCTATTTTTTAAGTTTAAATAATATTCAAAACTAGAGGATGGGATGCAAACTACGGTTTATTCCATCCTCATTTTTTTAGGAGAGATCATGCGTGTAATAGTTCAACGAGTTACTGAGGCACAAGTTGCAATTGAAAATAAAGTTCAAGGTGCTATCAAGCAAGGCGTCATGCTTTTGATAGCAGTTAAAGATAGTGATAAACAACAAGATATTGAATATATCTGCCGAAAAATTCTTAACTTAAGAATTTTTGAAGATTCAGATGGTAAAATGAATCAATCGTTATTGGATATTGATGGAGAGATATTATCAGTTTCACAATTTACATTATATGCTAGAACGCGAAAGGGAAATCGACCAAGTTTTACTGATGCAGGTACTCCAGAATATGCTAGTAAGGTATATCATGATTTAAATGAAAAGCTTGCGGCTAGTGGGTTAAAGGTTGCAACAGGAGTATTTGGTGCTGATATGCAGGTATCATTGATAAATGATGGCCCAGTAACGATTATCTTAGATACTGAAATAGATTAATAAATTAAAAAAGGGGGGGCAAAGTGGCATCAGAACATATTGAAAATAAACTCGCACTATTACCTAACGAACCTGGTTCCTATCAAATGAAAGATAAGAATGGCAAGATTATTTACGTAGGTAAGGCCAAAAATTTACGTAATCGGGTACGCTCATATTTTAAACTCGAGCACACTGGGAAAACTGCTGAGTTAGTTAAAAATATAGCTGATTTTGATTTTATTGTAACTAATTCTGATAAAGAAGCATTCTTATTAGAAATAACTTTGATTCAAAAATGGCAGCCTTATTATAACATTCGCTTAAAACGTGGTACTGGATATCCATATATAAAAATATCTAATGAGCAGAATCCACAACTTATCTTAGTTAGTGAAGTAAAAAAAGATGATGCCTTTTATTTTGGGCCATATCCTAATGTGTATGCTGCTCAAGAGACGTTACATTTTTTGCAAAAAGTTTATCCGTTAAGACGTTGTAATGGTTATCAAGGACGGCCATGTCTTTATTATCATATGGGTCAATGCTTGGGGGCTTGTTTTCGAGAAGTTCCGCAAAGTGAGTATGAAGCTGAGATAAAAAAAATTAAATCATTCTTGAATGGTAATACCAGTGCTATTAAGCAAAAGTTAACGGCTAAAATGGAAACAGCCGCTGCTAATTTAGCATTTGAACAAGCTGCTGATATTCGTGATCAAATTCAATTTATTGATGCTACTGTGGAAAAACAAAAAATTATTTCACAAGATGCAACTCCACGTGACATTTTTAATTATTATGTTAAAGATGGCTGGCTGTCTATCCAAATATTTTTTATTCGGCAAGCACGCTTAATGAAACGTGAGAAACGTTTTTTTACATTAGTTGATGACCCAACTGAAGAACTGGTTAGTTTTATCTTGCAATTTTATAATCGTAAAAATACTAAATTGCCAAATGAAATTTTAGTTCCAGCAACTATTGATCATAATTTATTAGAACAAATTTTACAAGTTCATGTGAAGACACCACAACGTGGAGCTAAACGCGAACTGCTAGATTTAGCAGAAAAGAATGCCCAAATTGCTTTAGATGAAAAACTGCGTTTAATGCTTTTAAGTGATCAAAAGACAACTGGGGCAATGCAGGAGTTATCAAAAGCTCTTGATATCCCTTTAGGACATCGAATTGAAGCGTTTGATCACTCACATACTCAAGGAGTAGACATCGTATCAGCGATGGTTGTTTTTGATGATGGATTACCAGAAAAAAAGTTATACCGTAAGTACAAATTAAAAACTATCAATCATGCTGATGAAGCTGCAGCAACACGTGAAGTAATTCGTCGTCGATATACAAGATTGTTGAAAGAAAAAGCACAATTACCGGATTTAATCTTAGTTGATGGTGGTGAAATTCAATTAGATGCTGCTAAAGACGTTCTTGAAAATGAACTTAGATTAAATATTCCAGTTGCAGCAATGGTTAAAAACGAACACCACAAAACAGCCGATTTAATAAAGGCAACTGGGGATGAACATTTAAATCTTAATCCAAAATCACAAAGTTTTATGTTATTACAGCGGATACAAGATGAAGTGCATAGATTTGCAATTACTTTTCATCGACAACTTCACGGGAAAAATACACTTGCTTCACGATTAGATAGTATTCAAGGAGTCGGCCCAAAAACACGCCAAAAGTTATTGCGGCAATTTGGATCATTAAAAAAAATCAATCAAGCTACTATTGAAGAAATTGAAGCTTTAGGAATTTCAAATAAAACTGCTAATTTGGTTAAGGTTTCGATAGCAGCAGCATTACGGGCTAATGAATTGAAAAAGTAAGTGGTATTATAGTAAACGGTAGATAGTTAAAAAAATCAGTATAATTAGGAATTAAAAATGACAGAAAATAAATCAAAAAAATTGAATTTTTTGGATTGGTATATTGCTATTCCGAGTCTTTTACTAGCTTTATTTGGAATAGTAAATGTCTATTCAGCAAGTTCGAACATGGCATCTGGCTCGGCAATAAGTTATTTGCTTAAGCAAATATTTTTCGTATGTGTAGGTATCGTTAGTGCGGCTTTTATGTTTAGAATCAATTTAAACCATCTAAGGAATGTTAAAATTCGTACATGGTCAATTGGAGTACTAATTTTTTTACTACTTTTTGCACGTTTGATAGCTCCAGAAATTAATGGGGCACATGGTTGGATAATGATTGCAGGTTTTGGTTTGCAACCAGCTGAATTTGCAAAGGTGATTTTAATTTTATATTTTGCCAATTTCTTTGAACGGAAGCCATATAATCCTAATAATTTAAAAGGTACAACATTTGATTGGCAGAAATGGGTATGGCCAGGGTTAATAATCGCTATTATTTTCCTGATGCCAGATAATGGTAATGCAGCTATTTGTAGCTTTATTGTGTTTGTGATGTTGATATCGGTTGGTTTTAATTTTTTATGGGCCTTAGGATTTTTCTCTGCCGGAATATTTGGTTGGGTATTATTACCGATTCTTCTTAAATCATTAAATATCGATCCAACACACTATACTTTAGCGCGACTTGTCGCCTTTGTTAATCCTTGGGAGTATATTCAAACTTCAGGTTCCCAACTTATTAACTCGTATTATGCTATTAGTAATGGCGGATTATTTGGCGTAGGTTTAGGTAATTCAATCCAAAAAACGGGTTATCTTCCAGAACCAAATACTGATTTTATTATGGCCGTAATTACAGAAGAATGGGGTGCCTTGGTTGTAGTATTAATTTTAATGATGTTAGCCTGGATTATTGGGCGGATGATTCAGTTATCAACGCAAACTGATAATATTTTTATTAGAACCGTTTTGATGGGAGTTAGTGCATATCTTACGATTCAAGTATTATTTAATTTAGGTGCGGTATCTGGTTTACTACCTATTACTGGGGTTACCTTTCCATTTATGTCATATGGTGGTTCGTCATCATTAGTTATTGGTACAATGATTGGTTTAGCATTAAATGCTAGTGCTACAATTAGTCGGCAGGGAAATAGTATTAACTTAAAGGCAGTTTGAATATAGGAGATTGAAATGGAGCAGACATTTGAGGCAATAACACGGCGAAGTTTAATCGTCTATATGCGCAATTTACGACAGGTTCGCAATTTACGACGCTATGGCAATGTGGAATATGTATCACGACGAATGCGTTATGTTGTTTTATACATGAATGACGATAAGATACTGACAAATAAAGATAAAATTGAGCAATTAGGATTTGTTTTAAAAACTCAAATATCAGTAAGACCAGATTTAAATGTCAATTTACAGGCAGATACTGAGGATCGGGGATTTTCTTTAGAAGATACCGAGACACTAGAAGTACCAAATGAAGGAGTAGAGATTTAATGCGAATTATTGCAGGAGAATTTGGGGGCCGACCATTAAAGGCAGTCCCTGGTATGGCAACACGGCCAACAACTGATAAGGTGAAAGAAGCAATGTTTAGTATGATTGGCCCATATTTTGATGGCGGCAATAGTCTGGATCTATTTGCTGGATCAGGTGGTTTATCTATTGAGGCGGTTTCTCGTGGAATTGAGCATGCATACTTAGTTGATAAACAATTTGCAGCAATAAAGACAATTAATGAAAATATAGCTGTTACTAAACAAGCAAAACGATTTACGGTAACTAAACGCGATGCACGACTAGCATTACAAGAATTTAGTGCTCAAGGAATCAAATTTAATTTAATTTTTTTAGACCCGCCATATGCAAAACAACAAATTTTGCAAGATATCAATTTGATGGTGCAACTTAATTTATTAGCTGATGAAGCAGTTATTGTTGCAGAAACTGATCAAACAGTTGGGTTAGATGATTCTATTACACACTTTTCAATTACACATCAGAAGAAGTATGGCATTACTGAGGTGACGGTATATCAATTTGAAGGGATTTAGGTTATATGAAAATTGCATTGTATCCGGGAAGTTTTGACCCATTAACTAATGGTCATTTAGATATCATTCAGCGAGCAAGTAAATTATTTGATCGCTTAGTTATAGGAGTAGGAACAAATACTAGTAAAGCACCGTTATTTTCAACATCTGAAAAAATAATTTTAATTCGGGAAGTAACTGCTGAATTTGAAAATGTCGATGTCATTGAGATTAGTGGCTTAACAGTTGATGTTATGGATTCTTTGGATGCTGATTATTTAGTACGTGGCTTACGTAATGAAAATGATTATTTGTATGAACGTGATATTGCAGAAATGAATCGTAGTTTGAGATCAGATATCGAAACAGTAATTTTAATGGCACATCATGAAAATCAAAACATTGCTTCAAGTATGATTAAAGAAATTGCTCATTTCGGTGGGGATGTTTCGAAATTAGTTCCAAAAGCAATTAATGATGCATTAGAACTTAAACATACGCAAAAGTAAGTAATGAGGATTACAAATGAAAAACAAGCAAAAAATTATTAAATGGGGGCTACCATTCATAGTGGTAGTAATTTTACTAATTGGCTTTTTTTGGCCAGTTAACTCATATATTGAAACACCCGGTGGAGCTAGTGATTTAAAGCCATTTGTTAGTATCGCAAATCATCCAGATAAGGCTAAAGGAAAGTATATGATTACATATGTTCAATTAGCCCAAGCAACACCGTTTAAATTACTAGCATCTCATTTTGATCCTCATGCCTCAATTGATAAGGCACAAGATGTTACAGGTGGTGTTAGCAGTGAGACATACAATCAAGTGCAAAGATTTTATATGCAAAATGCAATTAGTGAGGCAGTTGCAGTTGCGTTTAGAGCTGCTGATAAGCCAGTAACTTCAAAATACATTGGTATTTTTATTACAGATATTAATCCCAAATCCCATTTTTCAAAAGCATTAAAAGTTGGAGATACCGTAACTAAAATTGATGGCTATCATTTTGACAATGCTAAAGGGTATCAAGCATACTTAGCTACTAAAAAACCAAATGATACAGTGACGGTTACTTATATCCGTAATAAGGTAACCAAGACAGTAACCCAAAAATTGATGGATATTGGTGGTCGAGCAGGTTTAGGAATTATTTTAGCTGATAACGTTAAGGTAAGTACAACACCTACTGTAAAAGTTGATCCTGGATCAATTGGTGGTCCTTCTGGTGGTCTAATGTTTAGTTTACAAATTTATGATCAATTAACCGGTAAAAATATACGAGCAGGGCGCAATATTGCTGGTACCGGTACGATTGCTTTAGATGGTTCAGTTGGTGAAATAGGTGGTATTGATAAGAAAATTATTGCAGCTAAAAATGCCGGTGCAACAATTTTCTTTGCACCATATATTGCACCAACAAAGATTAATAAATTAATTGACGGTGGAGCAACAAATTATCAAGTAGCAGTTGCGACTGCTAAAAAGTATGCACCTAACTTAAAAGTTGTTCCTGTAGCCACTTTTAAAGATGCTGTAAAATATCTTGAAGAAACAAAATAAAAAGGTTAATTACAAAATTTATAAGCACGCGATGCTATTAGATGAAATTTAAATAAAAAAAGCGTATAGTCAACATTAGCTATACGCTTTTTTTATTTAAAAATTACTAGTATTACCTAATTTGAAAAATGTCAATAAATATATCTGTATATCACAAATTTTTGTCCATTTAAACACAAATCTATGCTAAAATTATACAGTATATAATATTACAAACTTAACTTAAAAGTGTTAGAACTTAGGGGGGATTACCTCAGATGCATAACAATGAAATTTATGTTGGCCTAGATATTGGAACAGCAATGATAAAGGTAATTGTTGTTGAAACACAATCAAGTCAGGTGAACGTTATCGGCGTTGGTAACGTACCATCACAAGGTGTTAAACGCGGAGTGATTATTGATATCAATGAAACTGCAGCAGCAATTAAAGCAGCTGTTGCACAAGCAGCAACAAAAGCAAATATCCAAATTGACGAGGTTGTGGCAGGAATCCCAGCTAACCAATTAAAAATTGAACAAATCCAAGGAATGACAGCAATTGTTAATGAAACAAAACGAATTTCATATGATGATGTCCGTGAAGTAGCACGGCAAGCCTTGATTAGTAATTTACCACCAGAACGTGAAATTATTGATGTTTTACCATCAGAGTTTATCGTTGATGGTTTTGATGGTATTAGTGATCCATATGATATGGTTGGCGTGCGCTTAGAAATGCGAGGAATTGCATTTACTGGTCCTAAAACAATTACTCATAACGTCCGGATGGCTGTTGAACGGGCGGGTCTTAAATTACGTGAATTTGTGGTAACCCCCTTAGCAGTCGGACGCACGGCACTAAATAATGGTGAACAAGACTTTGGGACAATTTTAATTGATATGGGTGCTGGTCAAACAACTGCAGCCGTCATTCATGATCACCAACTTAAATTCATTACGGTTGATCAAGAAGGTGGTGAATATATCACACGTGATATTTCAACAGTTTTGAACACCTCATACGAATACGCAGATAAAGCTAAACGCGATTATGGTTGTGCTGATTCAACGTTAACGTCTGAACAAAATGAATTTTTAATTGAAAGTGTTGGGCAACGTGAGCCAATGCGTGTTTCTGAAAAATATTTATCAGAAATTATTGAAGCTCGTGTAGATCAAATTTTTTCAAAACTATTTAAACAACTACAACCTACGGGCGCACTTGAAATGCCAGGTGGCATTGTCTTAACAGGTGGTTCATCACTTTTAGGTGGTGTACAAGAGCTATTACAACAAATGTTTGGGATGAATGTCCGTATTGAAATTCCAAGTCAAATTGGGATTCGCCATCCAAGTTATATGGCAGGTTTTGCAATTGCACGGTATGCTGCGGCACAATCACAGACAGAGCGAGTAGTTAAAGAAGTAATTTTTGGAAATCAATTAACAACCGCACAGCAAGACCAACCTGTACTAGAAAAAGAGAGAAAACATGGCTTCTTCTCATTAAACAATGAGAATGAAGAGAAACATCAAATGATTGCAAATGGAAATGATGAAAATGCCATGGAAGAAGATGATTTTCAACATGAACCGCAAAAAAACGTGAAAGATAAAGTCAAAAACTTCATTGCGAATTTCTTTGACTAAAAATTGGAGGAAAAAACATGGAATTCATGGTAGATGAAACCGAGCAATTCGGTGCAAAAATCAAAGTAATCGGTGTGGGTGGTGGTGGATCAAACGCCGTTAACCGAATGATTGAAGAAGGGGTTTCTGGAGTTGAATTCGTTGTTGCTAATACTGATGTTCAAGCACTTGAAGCATCACGTGCAGAAACAAAAATTCAATTAGGACCTAAACTCACTAAAGGGTTAGGTGCTGGTTCAAATCCTGAAGTTGGTACAAAGGCAGCACAAGAGTCAGAACAAGATATTGCAGAAGCACTTGCCGGTGCGGATATGGTCTTTGTTACTGCCGGAATGGGTGGTGGTACCGGTAATGGGGCTGCTCCAGTTGTTGCTCGTATTGCTAAAGAGCAAGGTGCCTTAACTGTTGGGGTTGTAACACGACCATTTACTTTTGAAGGCCCTCGTCGTGGACGATATGCGGCTGAAGGTTTATCAAAATTAAAGGAAAATGTAGATACTTTAATCGTCATTGCTAACAATCGTTTGTTAGAAATTGTTGATAAAAAAGCTCCAATGATGGAAGCATTTAAAGAAGCTGATAACGTTCTTCGCCAAGGTGTTCAAGGTATTTCTGATTTGATCATGAACCCTGGATTCATTAATCTTGATTTTGCGGATGTTAAAACAGTGATGTCAAATCAAGGAACAGCTTTAATGGGTATTGGGGCTTCAAATGGTGAAAATCGTGCTTCAGAGGCAACTAAGAAGGCAATTTCATCACCATTACTTGAAGCAGAGATTGCTGGAGCAGAACAAGTATTGCTTAATATTACTGGTGGCCCTGATATGTCACTTTATGAAGCACAATCTGCCTCAGATGTTGTAGCACAAGCAGCTGGAACTGAAGTTAATATTATTTTTGGTACTTCAATTGACATGGAAATGAATGAAGAAGTACGGGTTACTGTAATCGCAACTGGAATTGAAAACGGCAAGCAAACTGCACCACAAAAACCAGTTTCAGTTTTCGAGCGGCCAACGCAATCAGAAGCCAAACCAAATGATAGTGTACAAATTAATGAACCAACACAGCCAGTACAATCTACACCAATTAATCAAGATCGTTTTGAAGGTTGGAATGATTTACAATCACGTCCAGTATTGGATGACCCAGAAGCGAATAATCAATTCTCAGGAATTGAAAAACCAGAGTTCAAAGTATTTAATACTAATGACACAGCGTCGCAATCTGATGATAATGATGAAGGTGATTTGAGTACACCAGTATTTTTTAAACGTCGCAAGTAATTTAGAAACGGACAGGAGTGGTAATGGCAATTAATTTACGAAGCTTTTTTAATTTAGGTGATGAATTCGATGATGAACCCGTTCGGGAAAATTTTGAAACAGGACCTGAGCCAGTCAATGCACAAAAGCATGAGGCCCCTCGTGTTCGTCGACAAAATGTAGTTTCGATGGATCAAAAGCGAAGTTTGGCTAATGATGAAAATCGTAAAATAGTACTTTTTGCACCTAAAACATATTCAGATGTAAAAGAAATCACTGATAATTTATTAGCAAATCAAGCTGTAATTGTTAATTTTTCAACAATTGATGATGCACAAGCAAAAAGAATTGTTGACTTTTTAACTGGGGCTGTTTTTGCAATTAATGGTGAAATTCAACGTGTTGATGATGCAATATTTTTAGTAACACCGCCAAATTATGTTATTAGTGGCGAGATTTCATCGACTAGTCACTTGAACGATTAGTCATAGGGAGAATAAGGATGACTTTGTACACAATATTAAATTTTATCAATATAGCCATCCAAATATACACTTGGTTAATTATTGCAAATGCGTTAATGAGCTGGTTACCTGGAGCATATCAGTCTAAACTTGGCCGAATAATAACTCGATTAGTACAGCCATTTTTAGATATTTTCCGATTTATACCAACGCTTGGTGGCATTGATTTTTCTCCGCTAATCGCAATTATCGTATTAGAAATGGCACAACAAGGTTTGCTTGCTGTTTTTCGCTTATTAATTAATTAATATCTATTTTGGAAGGTGAGTCAAATGGTTGACGATACAAGAATTACGCAGCATTTTCGTTCCGATGAAATCGGCTTTATTGAGCAAGTTCAAGGATGGATTCGCCAGGCAAATGATGAGTATCGGCCGATTTTGACTCACTTTTTGAATCCTCGTGAGCGCTTAATTGCTGAGAGCTTAGTCAATAGTGAGGATGATCTTAAGCATGCAAGTAACGGTGGCTACCCAGATGCTGAAATGCAAAGAATGTTAATTTATCCGGCGTATCATGAAGTAGTTCAAGCTGATTTTGAACTACAAGTCCTTCAAATTGTTTATCCAGTTAAATTTGCTGAAATTAAACATCATCAAATTTTAGGTACCCTTGCCAATCAAGGAATTGAACGAAATATTTTTGGCGATATTGTTGGTAATGGTGATATTTGGCAATTTGTAGTTGAACAGAAAATGGTTGATTTCTTTAATTTACAAATTGATCATATCGGTAAAGTCAAAGTACATTTAATACCAATTAAATTACAAGATATGATTCGACCAGATGATGATTGGGAAAGCATGACAACAACAGTTGCATCATTACGGCTTGATACTGTAATATCAACTTGTTTTAACTTTTCACGGAGCCGAATTAAAGCACATATTGAAACTGGAAATGTGCGTGTTAATTGGCGGGAGATGGACAAACCGGACTATGAGTTAGCAATTAATGATATTGTTTCAGTTCGCCGATTTGGCCGTTTACAAGTGACAGAAGTAAATGGGTTAACTAAAAAAGAGAAAATTAAAATAACCGTTGTAATGATAAAAAATAAAAAAAAGTGAGGAAAAATTAATGGCATTAACACCAATTGATATTCAAAATAAAGAATTCACTAAAAGCGGTCGTAAAGGTTATGAAGCAACTGAAGTTAATAATTACTTAGATCAGATCATTACTGATTTTGCCGCCGTCATTGAAGAAAATCAACAATTGAAGACACGTGTTGCTGATTATGAAGCAAATGATACACAAATTGAGGAAATGAAACAATCAGTTACCCAATCAATTTTAGTTGCTCAAGAAGCTGCAGATCGTTTAAAGCGGACTGCTGATGAATCAGCCAAGAAAACGTTAGCTAAAGCGCAAGAAGAAGCACATCGTTTAGTAAATGAAGCTTTAACTAAATCTAATGAAATGCTTGCTGATGCAGAAAGCAAATCTAATGAGATGCTATCTAAGGCTGCACATGAAAACGAAAAAATGCTACGTGAAACTGATGCAATTAAGCGTGATACTTTTGAATTCAAGGATAAGTCATTAGCACTTTTACAAGCTCAAATGGATTTAATTAAGAGTCAAGATTGGTCTGGTCTTACAACTGAAGTTGGTTTAACTAATTCACCAGCAACGCAAGAATATCTTGAAGAAAATCAAGCTGAGGTTATTGACATTCCTGCTGAAGATAGCGTAAACTCAAACGTGGTAGAAGATACAACTACTGCTGAAGATGATCAAGATTCACAGACATATATTGTTATGCCAGAAGTTGTACCTGGCGAAAAATTTTAACCAATACGAAGCAGACTACTGCAAATTGTTATTAATAACCTTTAGTGAGCTAAGAATAAGTGAAAACTTAGTAGGCCCTGTTAATAGTGATTATCGATTCGTATTTTAACAATTGCATACTTTAATGAGGGCTTTTTAGCCAAATTAGGGTGGTACCACGATTAAAAAAGTCGTCCCTGTGTTCAATTTGAACGCAGGGGCGTTTTTATTTAATAAAAAATAAGGAGAAATGTAGATGAAAGTTAAAGATACTTTAAATCTTGGTAAAACTAAATTCCCAATGCGCGGTAGTTTACCAACTAAAGAACTTGAACGTGAAAACGTCTGGTTTGAAAACAAAGTCTATGAAAAGCGACAAGCATTAAATGAGGGCAAACCAAGTTTTGCGTTGCATGATGGTCCTCCATACGCGAATGGTAACATCCACATGGGTCACGCTTTAAACAAAATTACGAAGGATTTTATTGTTCGTTATAAGTCAATGAGCGGATTTTATTCACCATATGTTCCAGGCTGGGATACACACGGTTTACCAATTGAACAACAATTGACGAAAGCTGGTCACAACCGTAAGGAACTTAGTAAAGTTGAATGGCGTAAACTTGCCGAACAATATGCACGCGAACAAGTTGAAACACAAAAAGCTGATTTCAAGCGTTTGGGAGTTAGTGCCGAATGGGATAACCCATACTTGACCCTTAACCCTGAATTTGAAGCCGCCCAAATTCGCACATTCGGTGAAATGGCGAAAAAAGGTTACATTTACAAGGGTAAAAAACCTGTTTACTGGTCATGGTCATCTGAATCAGCTTTAGCCGAAGCTGAAATCGAATACCATGATGTAACATCACCAACTGCTTTTTATGCGGAACAAGTTGTTGATGGTCAAGGAGTACTTGATACTGACACATACATGGTTGTTTGGACAACCACGCCTTGGACAATTCCTGGTTCACGTGGGATAACCATTGGTGCTAAGTATGAATATTCAGTTGTTAAGCCTGCTAATGATAATCGTAAATTTGTGATTGCCACTGACTTAGTTGCAAAGGCGGCTGAAAACTTTGGTTGGGCTGAATATAGTCTTGAAAAGACGGTCAAAGGGGCCGAGCTTGAAAATGTAATCGCACAACACCCATTCTATGAAGACATTAAACTTGTTACTATGCTTGGTGACTTCGTAACGCTTGACGCCGGAACTGGTTTAGTTCACACGGCACCTGGTTTTGGGGAAGATGACTTCTGGGTTGGTCAAAAATATGGTCTTGAAGTTGCGGTACCAGTTGATGATCAAGGTAAGATGACGGCAGAAGCTGGGGCTGATTTTGAAGGGGTCTTCTATGAAAAAGCAAATGCGATTTTATTGCAAAAGCTGGCTGATTTAAACCTACTTTTAAAACAAGAAGACATTACCCACAGCTATCCATTTGACTGGCGGACTAAAAAGCCAGTTATTTTCCGAGCTGTACCACAATGGTTTGCTTCGGTTGAAGCTTTCCGTCAACAGATTCTGGATTCACTTGATGATGTTGAGTTTGTACAAAAATGGGGTAAAACTCGTCTTTACAACATGATTCGTGACCGCGGTGACTGGGTAATTTCACGTCAACGGGTTTGGGGTGTGCCATTGCCAATCTTCTATGCTGAAGATGGTGAAGCCATTCTTACTGAAGAAACAGTTAACCACGTAGCTGATTTATTTGCTGAATTTGGTTCAAATGTTTGGTTTGAACGTGAAGCCAAGGACTTACTTCCTGAAGGCTTCACTTCTGAACATTCACCAAATGGTATCTTTACTAAAGAAGAAGATATCATGGACGTGTGGTTTGATTCTGGTTCATCACACCAAGCTGTTATGGCTGCGCGTGATTACTTACCAGATCAAGCTGACCTGTACCTTGAAGGTTCTGACCAATACCGTGGTTGGTTTAACTCTTCATTAATCACTTCAGTTGCTGTGACGGGTAAGGCCCCATACAAGTCATTATTATCACAAGGATTTGTGCTTGATGGTAAGGGGTTGAAGATGTCAAAATCACTTGGTAACATTATTTCTCCAAACGATGTTATCAAGCAAATGGGGGCGGAAATTATCCGTCTTTGGGTAGCTTCAGTTGATACTGACAGTGATGTGCGCGTATCAATGGAAATCTTGAAGCAATCTTCAGAAACATACCGTAAGATTCGTAACACCATGCGTTTCTTGTTAGCTAACACGGATGATTTTGATGCCACTAAGGATGCGATTGCCTTTGCTGATATGCCACAATCAGACCAATACTTCTACGCTTTGGTTAATGATTTGACAGCGGAATTATTAAACGACTACGAAACTTACAACTTTGTAAGTCTCTTCAAACGTTTGGTTAACTTTATTAACGTTGATTTATCAGCTTACTACTTAGATTACGCTAAAGATGTTGTCTACGTTGAAGCACCAGATGGCTTACAACGTCGTTCAATGCAAACAGTTATCTACAAGACTTTGGTAAACTTAACTAAGTTACTCTTGCCAATCTTGCCACACACAAGTGAAGAAATCTGGGAATACTTGCCAGCGGAAACTGAAGAGTTTGGTTACTTGTCAGAAATGCCAGTTGTTGAAGATTTAGGTGATACGACTGAATTAATTAACCGTTGGGCCGCTTTCCGTGATTTACGTGATAACGTTAATAAAGCCCTTGAAGAAGCCCGTGATGAAAAGTTAATTGGTAAGCCAGCTGAAGCAGCGGTAACCCTTTACTTGAATGACGATCAAAAGGCTTTGATTGATAGCTTAGCCGTTGATGTTCGCGTGATGTTATTAGTATCACAATTACACTTAGCAGCGAGCGTTGATGCGCCAGCCGATGCCAAAGACATTGAAGGTCTTAAGTTAGTTGTGGCCCATGCTGAAGGGGAAGTTAGTGCCCGTGACCGCTTGTACCACACTGATTTAGGTGCCGATGCAGCCTTCCCAATGTTGAGTAAACATGAAGCTGATATTGTGCGTCAATACTATCCAGAAGTTGTTGCTGAAGGATTTGAAGAATAATTATTTATATACTTAGTATGTAAGGATAGTGCCATAGTATAAATAATTCGATAGTATAAAAAAGGTAGCGTGAAGTATGTTCTTCGCACTACCTTTTTTGCATGATTAAATAACAGGCCTTTAAAAATTAAATAAAATAATATGTGTACAATAAAAACCACAGTAGCATTATAACAGTGCACTGTGGTTTTTAGCCCGGTTGATATGATGTCGAGCATGGGATTCGAACCCATGACCTACAGTTTAGAAGACTGTTGCTCTATCCAGCTGAGCTAGCCCGACACAATACTTAAAAGTATAAATGTTCAAAACAGATTAGTCAATATGTGTGTAAAATGATACAAGGTATTTACATAAATAAATTTGAATGACACATGTTTGTTTTGTATGCTTATATAAGAGTTGTTATTTAATAGTATAGGAGATATTGTATGAAGAAATTATGGTTATTAGGGTGTGTGATATTACTTGGCGTAACATTGGCAGCTTGTGGGCAAAAAAATTATGCGGGTGTTCAATTAGATAGTAATAAATATGAGCAATTAATGACAGGTCGAAACAATATTGATAGGTTATTAAAAAGGCTTCATGCTTTTAATTATAAGAAAGCTAGTTCTGCTGAAAAAGTTTACGAGGCAGTTGATGCCGTCATGAATGACAATTCAAAGGGATTATCTACAGCGGATAAAGAAAAATTAGATGTTCAGCTTGATAATGCCACACATGGCATTAAAGGAATTATTCAAGCTGCTAGCAAAAATAAATATGCAATCGATCCTAGCGTAGCATCACAATTTCATGATAATTTTACAGTAATTACTAATTTGACCGCTAAAGCGGTGACAAATTCAGATGTTCAAGCACAAAAAGTTAGCACACAATTGTCTAAAAACTTAAATATTGAAAAACGGCTATATAGCATTGGTGCACAACACCAAAAGTAAATGAAGCACTTTTAAAGACACCAGAGGGTTGTGATATAAGCTAACTGATATTGATAAATACACTAAAATGCCTTCCTAAGATTTTTCTTTAGGGAGGCATTTATCGTATTTTGAATATATTGAACTTCTTGAACACGTTTTAATATCGATTGTTGCGATGGAATGATTAGGCAACAGACATTTACTATTATTGACGGTGCTCTTACAATGCTCGTAGGAGTATTTGTTTAGTAACGTGGATTATGTGCTTGATGTGCTTTACGAGCAGATTGAATGCGTGTTGAATCAAATTTGGCTTCTTCATCTGCAATTGGTTTGACAATTTTTTGTTTGAAACCTAAAAAGGCCCCAACTCCAGTTGCAACTGTTGCAACAACCCCAATAATAACCCCAATACCAAATTTTTTCATACTATATAGCCTCCTTAGTTTATAATTAAATATAATAGTGGTACTACCATAAATTATATATGAAATTATAATAAATTGTTGGTATCAAGCTGATTTTTTGAAGGAGAATTTATGCGAACGCAAATAGTTGCTCATCGTGGTGATCGAAAGAACGCACCAGAAAATACATTGATTGCATATAATCAAGCCCTTGATTTTGAAGAACTAGACGTTTTAGAGATTGATGTTCATTTAACCAAGGATAATCAATTAGTTGTTATCCATGATGAAAAAATCGATCGAACAACTAATAAGCATGGATATGTTTATGAGTATACTTTGGCCCAATTACAAACAATTGATGCAGGTAGTTGGTTTAGTCCTCAATATGCAGATCAAAGGATTCCAAGTTTAGAAGAAGTATTAACACTATTGCGCAAAAGAAACTTTGATAAAACATTGCTAATTGAGGTTAAAACTGATCATATCGAATATCCTAAGATAGAGGAATATTTATTAAAGCGGATGCAAGAAGAGAAGCCCCGTTATCAAGTAATCTATCAGAGTTTTAATCTAAATACGCTATTGAAATTACACCGATTAGAACCTACTTTAACGTTGAATGCATTGGTATTTTATCCAACTTTTAAAGTCTTAAAAATGTATCGAAGTGGTGTTATTACGGCAATTAATCCTGATAACCGATGGTTTGTTAATCGCTTGTTTTGGTTAAAAAAATCAAATGTAGCACCTTGGACAGTTAATACTGAAATGGCCATGCGTGCAGTATTTAAAGCACAACTTAACCGTATTATTACTGATGATATTGCATTAGCAGCTAAATTAAGAAAGGAAATTCAAGATTGAAAAAAATAATTGTAATTGTAGGTCCAACAGCAGTAGGTAAAACAGCCCTTTCAATTCAGATGGCCCAAACATTAAATGGAGAAATAATTTCAGGTGATTCAATGCAAGTTTATCAAACATTAGACATTGGAACCGCTAAAGCAACTTGCACTGAACAAGCTGGTATAAAGCACTACCTCTTAGATACTAAGCGTGTTGATGAAACATTTACAGTTGCTGAATGGGTTGATGAAGCACGTAAAGCTATTGACGAAATTTATAGTCATGGCAAGGTGCCAATTATCGTAGGTGGTACTGGATTTTATATTGCAGCTCTCTTAGGCGATATGCCACTTGGTGGAAATGAGGCAGGGGCAGATGAAACTATTCGTACAAAATGGGAAGCGTTCAGTAAACAGTATGGCTCAGAAGCCTTATGGCAAGAACTAAATAAGGTAGATTCTAAGGCGGCAGAAAAAATTTCACCTAATAATACTCGGCGGATTATTCGAGCTTTAGAAGTATTTGAATTAACCGGGATACCATTTTCAAAACAACCACGAACACTTGGCAAACGAGAATATGATGCTTATATAATTGGTTTAACTACACAAAGAGATATTTTATATCAACGAATAAACCAACGTGTTGACGAAATGATATCAGTGGGCTTAGAAAAAGAAGCATACCAATTGTTTGAACAAGGAGGTCAAAATTTGCAAAGTGGGACTGGTATCGGTTATAAGGAATGGTATCCATATTTTGAGCACAAAAGTGATTTAACGAGTACAATTGAATTGATTAAACGTAATTCTCGGCGTTTTGCTAAGCGGCAATTAACTTGGTTTCGACACCAAATTGAAGGTATCCAATGGTTTGATCTGGTTGCTAATCGAGATGAAATCACGGTTATTCTTAATAGATCTGAATTATTTTTACAGTATGAAAGTAAAAATTAATTCTTATGTCAGGAAAGCTAACATTAAAGATTGTACTCATAGCATTGTCTGCTAAAATGAAATTATCTTAATAAACGGAGATATAGCGAATGGCTGAAAAAGAGTTGCGACGCAATATGGCCGTATTACCAATTGGGACGGTTCGAAAACTGACAGATTTAACTGATCGTCAAATTCGTTACTATGAAGCTCAAGGATTGATAATACCGGAACGGACAGCTAGCAATCAACGTATGTATTCGTTAAACGATATTGATCGTTTACTTGAGATAAAAGATTACTTGTCAGTTGGTGATTCAATTGCAAATATTAAAAAAATATATGCAAAGCAAGCCCAACGTGAAAGTGAAAGTATAAGTGCCCATCAGGCACGACAAGCGTTACAATCAGAATTTTTGAATTTAGTTGGTTTTAAAGTTAATCAGAATAGGAAGGGCCTCTAATAATGCCAAAGCACGACTACACTAAAGATGATATCCGTAACTTAATTAAGTCAGAAAATGTTGAGTTTTTACGTTTAACATTTACTGATATGTTTGGAATGATCAAAAACGTTGAAGTACCAGTATCACAACTTGAAAAAGTTTTAGATAATAACATGATGTTTGATGGTTCATCAATTGATGGTTTTGTTCGTATTGAAGAATCTGATATGTACTTATATCCTGATCTATCAACATTTATGATTTTTCCATGGGCAACTGATTCGCACGGTGGTAAAGTTGCACGGATTATCGCCAGTGTTTACACTGCTGATCGTAAGCCTTTTATGGGTGACCCACGAAATGTTTTGATTAAGAACATTGAGAATATGAAAGCCCAAGGATTTGATGCTTTTAATATTGGGCCGGAGCCAGAATTTTTCTTGTTTAAACTTGATGCTGATGGCAAGCCAACAACGCAATTAAATGACACTGGTTCATACTTTGACTTGGCACCGCTTGATTTAGGTGAAAACGTGCGTCGTGAAATCGTCTTGACGTTAGAACAAATGGGATTTGAAGTAGAGGCCGCCCACCATGAAGTTGCCCCTGGTCAACACGAAGTTGACTTCAAGTATGCTGATGCCCTTGAAGCCGCTGATAACATTCAAACATTTAAATTAATTGTTAAGACAATTGCACGTAAGAACAACTTGTACGCCACTTTCTTACCAAAACCAGTTTCAGGGATTAACGGTAGTGGAATGCACATCAACATGTCATTGTTTGCCGATGGTAAAAACCAATTCTTTAATGAAACTGACGATATGCAATTATCACCAATTGCGTACAACTTCTTAGGTGGTGTGTTGAAGCACGCGATTAATTTTGCGGCCTTTACTAACCCAACCGTTAACTCATACAAGCGTTTAGTACCTGGATACGAAGCACCAGTATACGTTGCTTGGTCAGGTTCAAACCGTTCACCAATGGTTCGGGTCCCAGCTGCGCGCGGCCAATCAACGCGTCTTGAATTACGGGCCGTTGATCCAACAGCTAACCCATACCTTGCCTTGTCAGCTATTTTAGCTTCAGGACTTGATGGAATCGTTAACCACATCGAACCAATGGCTTCTGTTGATCGTAACATCTACTTGATGGACGAAGCAGAACGTCAAAAGGCTGGTATCTTTGATTTACCAGATACCCTCCTTGCAGCGGTTGCTAACCTTGAAGGTGACGAAACGGTTAAAGATGCGATTGGTAAAGATTTAGCACAACAATTTGTTGATGCTAAGAAGATTGAATACCGAGCTTACCGTCAGGAAGTTTCAACATGGGAAATCGATAACTACCTCGATATCTACTAATATATATAATGAAAATCAGCCCAAGCGATATTGTTGGGCTGATTTTTTGGTATTTAACGGTCAAAATAAGATAATAAGGGTAGGAAAGCGTGAGATATTCCGGAACTATTGATTTGACTACTTTACCCATTGACATTTAACTAGTATACTAAATAGTGGAATTTTGCGCGATATAGCTGTGGAAATATTAAAAGATAACAATCAAAAATAGATTGGTGGAGGAAATAAATGGCATTTGTCGATCAAGTTAAGATAGAAGTTAAAGCCGGAAGTGGTGGAGATGGGATTGTCTCATTCCGTCGTGAAAAATTTGTTGATATGGGTGGTCCTTTCGGAGGGGATGGTGGCCGTGGTGGTTCAATCATTCTTAAAGTTGATGAAGGTTTGCGGACTTTGATGGATTTCCGTTACAAACGCCACTTTAAAGCTGAAAATGGAGCTAAGGGTGGTACTAAGGGGATGACAGGTCGTTCATCTGACAACCTATATGTTAAAATCCCACAAGGAACAACTGTTACCGATGTTGAAACTGGTGAAATTTTAGCCGATTTAACAACTAACGGTGAAGAATTTGTGGTTGTTAAAGGTGGTCGTGGTGGCCGCGGTAACATGCGCTTTGCGACCCCTAATAATCCCGCACCGGAAATTGCTGAAAATGGTGAACCGGGTCAAGTGCGCACTATCAAACTCGAATTAAAAGTGTTGGCTGATGTTGGTTTGGTTGGTTTGCCATCTGTTGGTAAATCAACATTACTTTCAATTGTAACGTCTGCTAAGCCTAAGATTGCGGAATACCACTTTACGACATTGGTGCCAAACTTAGGAATGGTTCGTTTGGATGATGGTCGTGACTTTGTTATGGCTGACTTACCAGGATTGATTGAAGGGGCCTCACAAGGGGTCGGTCTAGGAATTCAATTCTTGCGTCACGTTGAACGGACACGTGTAATTTTGCACCTTATTGATATGAGTGGTATGAATGAAACTGATCCTTACGAAAGTTTCGTCAAGATTAATGAAGAATTAAAACAATATGATCCAGCCTTATTGGATCGACCACAAATTATTGTGCCATCTAAAATGGATATGCCTGATTCAGAAGAAAATTTGGCGAAGTTTAAAGAGGAATTGGCAGCTGATAATTACCTTGAAAATAAACCTGAAATTATGCCAATTTCAGCCATTACACGGACTGGTTTAGAACCATTGCTTAACCGTACTGCAGATCTCCTTGATGTCACACCTGAATTCCCAATGAAGGATATGATGATTGAAGATGATCCAACGATTGCCCACTACGAATTTGAAGAAGATGATGAACCAGCCTTTACAATTTCAACTGGTGAATACGGTGAATGGGTCTTGAGTGGTGAGAAGATTGAAAAACTCTTCCGCATGACTAATACAGCTCATGATGAAAGTGTCTTGCGTTTTGCTCGCCAATTACGTTCAATGGGTGTTGATGATGCCTTACGTGAAGCTGGTGCTGAAAACGGGGATGAAGTTGCAATTTTGAACTTCCGTTTTGAGTTTAGTGATTAACAAAAAGATTACGCTAAACCTTATAGCGGTAATCTTGCTATTAAAATGCATTCCAAAAATTTGATATATTCAAATACGACAATGCCTCCCTGAAGAAAAAATCTTCAGGGAGGCATTTTGTTGTGTTTTTTAATATCGCTCGACCATGGTTATGGTGCTTTTATTTTTTAATGTAGCGTAAATCCTAAAATAATAACAACAATAAAAAGAGCCCCAACTGGTAAAACTTGGCGTATTCCAACTGTTGATTGTCCCTTATGTGCACCAAGAACTTCGATAGTTCCAATTAAGCCAAGTGCACAAATGAATTTAGCAATAGTCAAGAATGGATGGTAGCCAAACGTATACATTGCAAGATAAATACCAGTAACTAATAAAATGATATACAATAGCCGACTTATGACCATCATAGCACCTAGTTGCTTATTTGTTTGTGAAAGAATAATACCAATCGCCAATATAAGTAAAATAAATGCAGAAATTAAGTGAATTAATACGAACATGAAATACCACCTTTCAGAATTGTCTAGCTTGATTATAGCATATTACATTTAAATTAATGGTTAAAAATTGTTGCTATTTTATAGTGAGTTTGATAGTATATATCGGATAGTTATATGACTGGAGGCGTGAAATGGCAGTAGAAGAAATTATTAATGATTCAGGTTTTAACATTGGTGACTTTGTTGCAGCTAAGAAATTCGCTAACTTTGAACATGATTTTAAAGGTGTGGTAGAAAAAATCTATGAGCACTCATTGCTTGTACTCGTAACTGAAAATGATCCTGAAGATCAAGCAACAGTTAATGAATATAATCACCGTGCAGTCGTACGTATGAGTGAAACTAAAGTCTTAATTGCAGCGGAGGTTCCTGAAGTAGAACCAAAAGATGACGCTGAGGCAAATGATACTGAAGCTTAATAATCAAAATATCGGATTAGTTATTGCATATTTTAGCTAATAAGCTATAATTAATCTTGTGTTGCGAAGTTAGTTTAGTGGTAAAACAACAGCTTCCCAAGCTGTGGTCGCGGGTCCGATTCCCGTACTTCGCTTAGTCAGATTAATCTTTGTTAGTTAAAGGAAGATAGTACATATTTTGTTTAGCAAGTTTGGGACGATGTAAGCCAAGCCAGAATAACTATTGGTCGCGTTAACTGATTTTTAAAATTACATAAGTTAAGTGGAATTTTTAATTCAATTAGAGTGGTACCACGGGTGAAAGCTCGTCTCTTACAGCAATGTAGGGGACGAGCTTTTTTGTAGGAATCTGACTCAATTTTCATTATAATCAGGATAAAAAGGGGATACAACATGGATAACAAATTACAAGTTGCTAATGCATTGGCTGCTGTTTTAAAAGATCAACTTAGTGTGGTAGAAATACAAAATAAAATTGAAATGCCTAAAACTTCAGACTTGGGAGATTTGGCTTTTCCAACATTTATGTTGGCTAAAGCTTTGCGGAAGGCTCCACAACAAATTGCCGCAGATATCGTTGCTGAAATTGATCAAACAGGCTTTGAAAAAGTTGTGGCTACTGGACCATATGTTAACTTTTTCCTTGATAAGCAGTTAGTTGGTGCCAATATCTTACACGAAATTTTAACGGATGGTGCCGCTTATGGTAATAATACCGATGGTGAAATGCGCAATGTACCAATTGATATGTCATCACCTAACATTGCTAAACCAATGTCAATGGGGCACTTACGTTCAACAGTTATCGGAAATGCTTTGGCCAATATTCTTGTTAAGAATGGTTACAATCCAGTTAAAATTAACCACTTAGGCGACTGGGGAACTCAATTTGGTAAATTGATGGTGGCTTACAAAATGTGGGGTTCAGAAGCCGAAGTTAAGGCTGATCCTATTAATACACTAGTTGCATATTATGTTCGTTTCCACGAAGAAGCCAAAGCTAACCCTGAGCTTGATGACCAAGGTCGGGCATGGTTTAAAAAGCTTGAAGATGGTGATGAAGAAGCACAACAACTTTGGAAATGGTTCCGTGATGAATCATTACAAGAATTCTTAAATATTTACGACCAACTTGAAATTACGTTTGATTCATTTAATGGTGAGGCTTTCTACAACGATAAAATGGATGAAATTGTTAATTTACTTGAAGACAAAGGTCTTCTCGTTGAATCACAAGGGGCCCAAATCGTTGATCTTGAAAAATACAACTTACCGGTGGCGATGATTAAACGGACTGATGGGGCAACCCTTTACATGACGCGTGATTTAGCAGCTGCCATGTACCGGAAACGTGAATACGACTTTGATAAGAGTTTTTATGTCGTTGGTGGTGAACAACGTGAACACTTCCAACAATTAAAGGCCGTGCTTAAAGAAGCTGGTTTTGCATGGTCAGATGATATTGAACATATTCCGTTTGGCTTGATTACCGTTGATGGTAAGAAATTATCAACGCGTTCTGGCCGGATTATCTTATTACAAGACGTTTTAGATGATGCTGTTAAGCTTGCTAATGAACAAATCAATGACAAAAATCCTGATTTAGCTAACAAAGAACAAGTTGCTAAAGAAGTTGGAGTCGGAGCCGTGATTTTCCACGATTTACAAAATGAACGAATGAATAGCTTTGACTTTAATTTAGCTGAAGTTGTTCGTTTTGAAGGTGATACTGGTCCATATGTACAATATTCAAATGCACGGGCTAACTCAATTTTACGTAAGGCTGGTAACCCAGAACTTGTGAATGCCGAATTAAGCTTAACTGATGCGGCTGCTTGGGATACCTTGAAGTTATTGGGAGAATTCCCAGCAACTGTTCGCCGGGCATTGAACGATCGTGAACCATCAGTAATCGCTAAGTATGCCTTACACTTATCACGGGCGTACAACAAGTACTATGCAAACTCTAAAATTTTGGTTGAAGATAACGAAAAAGATGCTCGTTTGGCATTAGTGCAAGCCGTCTCAATTGTTTTAACAGAAAGTTTACGACTACTTGGAGTACATGCACCAAAAGAAATGTAGTATAAAAAATCGATCTAATTTGATCGATTTTTTTGTTTGCAGTAACTTAGTAATTACAAACTTATTTAAAATAATTATTTATTTACAGCTTTTTTTGCTAAAATAGTTTCTAACAATGTATAATTTGCTTTGTTTGACTTTAACTAAGGGGAGTAAGAGTAGGACATATCATGAAAAAACAACAACGGTTGGAAGTTATTAAAGAGGTACTCGAACACGAACATATTGCAAGTCAAAAAGGATTAATGACAGCATTGAAACAAAGGGGAATTGAAGTTAAGCAATCAGCTATTTCACGTGATTTAAAAACGTTAAATTATATCAAGACTGCAGATCAACATGGGAATATGCATTATCAAATAGTAAATAGTGTTAATAGCAAGGCTAATCAGCTACAAGAATTGATGAGTGAGGTAATGATTAGTGTTACTCGAGTGCAATTTATGAATGTGGTTCGAACTTTGCCAGCAAATGGTAATTTATTGGCCGCCTTGATTGATGAACAGCAACTGCCAGATGTATTAGCGACACTAGCTGGGCATGATACAATTTATATTACCAGTCCAGATGAAGCGGCAGCAGTTCGATTAAATGCTGAATTAATTGCTGTTATAAATAATAATATAAAACGGAGTTAAAATGAGAAATACAAAAGGATGGATTTTGCTTAGCAAAGTTGGTCATAAAATTGATGAAATATTTGGACCATTTTGGCGGCGATTTCAAATTAATCGTTGGATAATGGTAGCTATACTGGCACTAATTTTTATTAGTAGTGCATACTTAACATTTGAAGCCAAAACGGCTAATGTACGTGGCTTAAAAGCAGCTTTGTCACAAACAACAGTCGTATATGATAAAGATAATGATAAAGCAGGTACACTTTATTCACAAAAAGGTACCTTTGTTAATTTGAATCAAATTTCACCTAATTTACAAAACGCAGTATTATCAACTGAAGATCGTAATTTCTATCATGAATATGGCTTTTCAGTAAAAGGAATTACGCGTGCAGCCTTATTAGCTGTCAAGAATAAAATATTGCGGCGTAACTATATTTCTGGTGGTGGTTCAACGATTACTCAGCAGTTAGTTAAAAATGCGTTGCTTTCACAAAAGCAAACTCTTGATCGAAAAGCACGTGAAATTTTCTTGTCAGTTGAAGTAGAAAATATCTATAGTAAGCAAGAAATTTTATCAATGTATTTAAATAATGCATATTTTGGCCGCGGAATTTGGGGAGTTGAGGACGCATCCGAACGTTATTTTGGGGTACATGCAAGTCAACTAAGTGTTCCCCAAGCTGCTATGTTAGCTGCAATGCTTCGTTCACCAGTAATTTATGATCCAATTGCAAATCCTAAAAATGCGATGTCACGCCGTAATTTGGTCTTGGATTTAATGACTGAAAACAAGAAGTTATCAGATAAAGATGCACAGATATATCAAAGACAGCCGATTGATATCGTAAATAATTACAAACGTGAAGCGACTTATCAATACCCATGGTTTTTTGATGCGGTTATTGATGAAGCAATTAATCGCTATGGTATTAGCGAAGCTGATATTATGAATCATGGCTATAAGATTTACACGACTTTAGGTCAGCGGTTACAAACAGCAATGCAAACACAATTTGATGCACAATATAATTATCCAACACAAAATGTGCAGGCTGCTTCAGTTGCTGTTAATCCTAAAACAGGTGGGGTATTGGCAGTTGTTGGTGGCCGTGGAGAACATGTATTTCGAGGATTTGATCGTGCAACACAAATGAAGCGACAACCTGGTTCAACAATGAAACCACTGGCTGTTTATGCACCAGCTGTTCAAAATGGTTATACGTATGATTCTAAGTTGAATGATCGCAAAAATTCTTATGGAACTAATAACTATACGCCAACGAATGAAAATGGCTTATATCAAGATACAATTCCAATGTACCAAGCACTGCAACAAAGTATTAATGTTCCAGCAGTATGGTTATTGCATAAAATCGGAATCGATAATGGCTTTGCAATGGCTCAAAAATTTGGGATGAATTTAAATGATAGTGATAAAAACTTGTCATTAGCATTAGGTGGGACACACTCGGGAGTTTCACCACTACAATTAGCACAAGCATATAGTACCTTTGCAAATAATGGGGTGATGCAACATGCATACTTTATCCGTAAAATTGTTGATGCCTCAGGAAATGTTATTGTTGATAATACTAAACCAGCTTCAACACGTGTTATTTCACCGCGAACAGCTAACAAAATGACTAGCATGTTACAAGGAGTCTTTACTTACGGTACTGGTGCAACATCAAAGCCATCTGGATATGCAATTGCTGGTAAAACAGGAACTACAGAAGATACTAAAAGTAGCATCGGCGGTTCAAATGATAAATGGGTTGTCGGCTATACACCAGATATCACAGTTGCGACATGGGAAGGTTACGATAATAATAAAATGGGGCAAAGTTTATCAGTAGACCCATCACAAAATGTAGGTGTTTTATTTAAGTCTGAATTAACGGCCATGTTGCCTTATACAAAAGGAACCAAATTTAGCGTGCCTGATGTGAATACTTTAGTTGCTAAAGAAAATAGTAATAACAATGAGACGGATGGGATTATTAGTGATTTTACAAATAATGCTAAAAAAACAGTTGAACAAGGAGTCGATAAAGTTAAAGATCAAGCGAAAAATGTTTGGGACAAGGTTACAGGCTTGTTTAAATAAATTAGTAGAACCTAGTAGTTAAGACGTGTTATTATAAAAGTATACTTTTAGAAAAGGGTGATAATATGACTAATATCTATGATACAGCCAACCAGTTAGAACGTGATTTACGGACAACTGAACAATATCAAACACTTGAAAAAACTTTTGCTGCCATGAAAGCAGATGAGGTTTCATACACCGTCTTTAAAGAATTTCAAAATGCACAACTTGAAATTCAACGAATGATGAGTCAAGGGGAATCTCCTGATGAAGCTAAGATGCAAGAATGGCAAGAAATTGCAGCTAAGCTAGAAGAATATCCATTAGTTAAGGACTTGATGAAACAAGAACAAGCAATGGATACATTGATGCGAGAAATCAACGATATTGTAACTAAGCCAATGGCTGATCTTTACAAACAATAGTAAAAAGCGGTAACTCCTAAGAGTTACCGCTTTTCTTTATAATTTATTGATTTGTATTATTAAAAGATAATATTAATTTACGCGACCAGCAAAGCTAGGAGTAGCACCCATACCGCCATAAACAACACCACTTTGTGGGTTTAAAGCATTTACAAAGTTACCATTACCTAATGAAATTGCTACGTGATAAACATCGCCACTTGCATTAGTCCAGAATAATAAATCTCCAGCTTGAGCTTGTGATACAGGAATACGAGTAGTTGCTGCAGCTTGAGCGCCAGATTGGTGTGGTAATGTGATACCAACACTTTGGAAAGCAGCAGCAACAAGACCAGAACAGTCAAATTGATGTGAACGTACATTAGCAGCACCCCAAACATATGTTGAGTTACCTACAAATTGACGAGCAAATTGGGCCGCTGCCGCTGCTGCATTTGATGAAGCAGGGACTGCAGTAGATGTTTGAGTAGGTGCTACGTTAGCAGCAGCTTTTGCAGCATAAGAGCTATTAGTACGTGATGAAGCCCCTGCCACTGGAGGAACTTGTTGTTGAGCAGATGCTTGTTGTTGAGCAGGTGCTTGTTGTTGAGCAGGTGCTTCTTTAAGCATAAGTTTTTGACCAACCATCAAATCATTAGGATTGCTTAATTTATTTGCAGCAGCAAGGCCAGAGATAGTTAAGTGATATTGTTGTGCAATAGCTGAAAGTGTATCTCCTGCTTTAACGGTAACAGCAGTTGGAACTGTTACTGTTTTTGCTGGGGCATTATTTTGAGCGTTGATGTTAATTTCTTGACCAACGTATATTAAGTTAGGATTTGCAATTTTGTTTGCAGCTACTAAATCTGCAACAGAGGTGTTGTTTTCCTTGGCGATACCTGAAAGTGTATCGCCACCTTTAATAGTTTGAGTATCGGCATTGGCAATATTAGCGACACCGCTCAAAGTGAGTAAAGTTGTTAATGAACCGATAATTGAGGATTTTACTGATTTTTTCATGTTTAATATAGTCTCCTTGAAATTTACGATGCAGATAAATTTCTTTTTTTATAATATGCTTTGCATCTGAGATTAAATATACCCTTTAAATGTTACTAATAAACTGTTATCACGTTATGTTTTTATGACATATATTTCACAAACGTTTCATTTTTCAAATCAAGCAAAATCTGCTAACATTAATTAGCTAGGCATTGTTATTCTACCTACATTTATGTAGAATAATATGGAGTGGATTTTTAAAGAACGTTAGTTAAAGGAAGAAATATAAATGAAAAAGAAGCAAAAGCTAGGTATGATTGCAATCATTGCAATGATGCTGGTATTTTTAAGTGGCTGTGTCCGAGTTAAAAATATCAATCATGAAGAAATTCCTTACGGTTTTGTCTGGAATTATTTAGGACACCCGCTTGAACAATTGATGAATATGATTGCAGGATTCTTCGGTGGTGTTCATGCTCCAAATGCCGTTGGTTTTGCAATTATGATCTTAACAATTATTGTCCGACTTGTTTTGTTACCAATGATGGTTTCACAACAACATAAGGCAACAATTCAGCAGGAAAAGATGGGGATGTTACGTCCGCAACTTGAAAAATTACAGGATTTAGCCAAAAATGCGGAAACTCCAGAACAACGAACTGCTGCCTCAGCAGCAACAATGCAAGTTTATCGTGAGAATAATGTCTCGTTAACTGGTGGAATTGGTTGTTTACCGTTAGTAATCCAATTACCAATTTTTTCTGGGTTATATGCGGCCATACGATACTCACCTTCATTGTCAGACTCATCATTTTTTGGTATTGCATTAAAGCATTCAAGCCCAATCTTAGCAATTTTAGCCTTTGTAGTGTACTTAGCTCAAGGTTACTTAATGATTTTAGGAGTTCCTGAAGAGCAAAAGAAAATGATGCGGACTACAATGTTACTAAGCCCAGTAATGATTTTAATCTTCTCTTGGTCAACAAGTGCTGGTTTAGGACTGTACTTCTTTGTCGGCGGACTGTTTGCTGTTATTCAAACACTTATTATTAATATTTTGCGACCACGAATCCAAGCACATGTTGCTGAAAATTTTGTGGTTAAAAATGTGGCTGATGATATTATTAAAAATATTAAAAGCCAGGCACCATCTGCAACAAATACACCAACAAATAACGATAATTCTACAAATGATAATTCTAAGCGTAATGCTGGAAAACAAAATCACAAGTAGGGTATCAAAAAAACGAAATTTAGAAATTCGCTAGATTCACGTGAGTCTAACGAATTTTTTATTATTAAAATATGTTACACTAGCATTAATGAAAAGGACGGATACAACAATGGAAAAAATTACAAGTAAACAAAATGCCCGTGTTAAAGCATGGGCTAAGTTAGCAACAAAAAAAGGTCGTGAGGCAAGTGGTACATATCTACTAGATGGTTGGCACTTAGTTCAAGAAGCGTTGAACCATAAGGCAAAGTTTCACGCAATTATCGTAACCGAAGAGTTACTTACTGAGCACCAAGAAGAATTTCCACTTGGAGTACCTGTATTTGTGGTACCAACTGACATTGCCAAATTTATTGGTGATACTGTAACACCACAAGGGATTTTTGCTGAAGTTACGCTCCCTGAAAAGACTTTTGATCCAAGTTATGTTCATGATGGTGCTTGGCTATTACTAGATGCCATTCAAGATCCCGGTAACATTGGAACGATGGTTCGGACAGCTGATGCAGCTGGTTTTCGTGGTGTTGTACTTGGCGAAGGATCTGCAGATGTCTTTGGGCCAAAAGTTGTTCGTGCAATGCAAGGTAGTCAGTTCCACTTAGAAGTTTTAAAGGGTGATTTAACTACTTGGACAGAGGCATTACAATCTAATAATATTCCAGTCTATGGATCAGAATTGAATCCAGAAGCTAAAAATTACCGTGAAATTGATCCTAGCCTTGATTTTGCCTTGATTATGGGTAATGAAGGACAAGGCATGGCAGCTGAGTTAGCTACAAAAACGACGGCCAACCTGTATATTCCAATTACTGGAGATGCTGAATCTCTAAATGTAGGGGTCGCTGCTGGTGTCTTGATGTTTGCTTTAAAACTTTAATAAACAAAAAATCCTGTAGGAAGTTATTCTTACAGGATTTTTATTTTTAGCGTTAATAGACATAATGTATAATGACTGTGACTTTTAGCAAACATATAGTAACATTAGATACAAGAGATGGTAAGAGGATGGCTAAAGTTAAATCTAATAAAATTTATATTGAATAGAGGTAGATAGTATGGAATTTATTATCGGAGTAGATTTAGGAACTACATCTACAAAAGTTGTTTTGTTTGATTTAGATGGTCAAGTCCATGGCTATGTGAATAAATTATACCCATTGTACCAAGAACTTCCAGATATGGCAGAGGAAGATCCTGAAGAAATTTTCCAAGCGGTTCTAGATGGTATTCGAGAGGTAGTTCAAAAGACTAACCAGCAGACAGATAGTATTCGCGCCGTTTCATTTTCAAGTGCGATGCACAGTTTGATTGCCTTGGATAGAGAATTTAAACCACTGACGCGTGTACTAACATGGGCTGATAATCGAGCAGAACATTATGCAAACGAATTAAAAGCTAGTGGAATTGGCCAAGAAATATATGCTAAAACTGGCACACCAATCCATCCCATGTCACCATTAGCTAAATTACTATGGTTAAAAGCTGAAAAGGCTGATATATATAATATTACTGCACACTATATGGGGATTAAAGAGTATATCTTTTACCGATTACTGCATGTTAATAAAGTTGATTATTCAATTGCTAATGCAATGGGGTTATTTAACATTTTTAACCTTGACTGGGATGAACAAGCATTGGCAGTTACTGGAATTTCACGAGAACAATTACCTAAACTCGTTGCTCCAACGGAATATGTTACAGGGTTGCAGCCTGATTTAGCTAAATTTATGGGGTTAGCTCAAGATGTACCATTTGTGTTTGGTGCTTCGGATGGTACATTATCTAATTTAGGGGTAAACGCAATTAAACCTGGGGTGGTAGCAGTAACAATTGGTACCTCAGGAGCAGTCCGTGTTGTAACTAATAAGCCGGTAATTGATCCTAAAGGACGTACTTTTACATATTACTTAGACGAAGGTATGTGGGTTGTAGGTGGACCAGTTAATAATGGTGGTGTTGTATTCCGATGGGCTCGTGATAACATGTTTGATGCGGAAAAGAGCACTGCTAAATTATTAAATATGGATGCATATGATTTATTAACAAAAGTTGCAGATAAGGTACCTGCAGGAGCAGATGGCTTGATTTTTCATCCATATCTTGGTGGCGAACGAGCACCTATTTGGGATGCTAATGCTCGTGGTTCTTTCTTTGGCTTAACACAAAATCATACACGAGCCCATATGTTACGTGCCGTTTTAGAAGGAATTGTTTATAACCTGTACTCGGTAACACTTGCATTAGAAGAAGTTGTTGGTAAGCCAAATTCAATTCAAGCAACAGGGGGCTTTGCACGTTCAGCACTTTGGCGTCAAATGCTAGCGGATATCTTTGAACAGCCAGTTACTATTCCAGATTCATTTGAATCTTCAGCATTAGGTGCAGCAGTTGTTGCGATGAAAGCACTTGGGATTATTGATTCGTATGATATAATGGCGAAAGTTATTGGTACAACCAAGACATATCAACCCAATCCGGAAAATTATGAAGCATATCGTGATCTAATGCCTATTTATATTCGTCTTGATCGGCAATTAGAATCAGAATATGAAGCCATTGCCGACTATCAACGTAAGCATATTAAATAATTAAACGTCATAGTTGCCTTTATAAACTGGAATAATGTATGATTAGCTTAGTGACTGGTTTTATGTTTAGAAGGTGAGGTACACATTTGAAAAAAGTAAATTGGCGTGATGACGAAGAATATAAAATGTATGTGGCTGATTTATTAAGCCGCCCGGAAGTCTTACGCTTACAAAATTACGTTCAACACCATCATTCAGATCGTTTAACGCATTCGATTTCAGTCTCATATCAAAGTTATCTTTGGGCTAAAAAATTAAATTTAAATGCGCAAGCAGTTGCACGAGCAGGTTTGTTGCATGATTTATTTTATTATGATTGGCGTGAAACTAAATTTGAATTAGGTACCCATGCCTATATTCATCCGCGTGTATCCTTGCGAAATGCAGAAAAATTAACTACCTTGAGTCCGATGGAACGAGATATTATTTTAAAACACATGTTTGGTGCAACCCTTGAATTACCACAGTATCGAGAAAGCTTTTTGGTTGATATGGTGGACAACGTAGCAGCATTGCAAGAATATTTTGCTCCTAAGTGGCATGCTGTTAAAACACGATTTAACTGGTGACTGATGGTATGATAAAATTAATGTTTTGGGATTTTGGCAATGTAAAATTTTGACACGCATGCTATAATCATAGTTGACTAAAAGTAAGTGAATTACTTTAGAGTATATTATGAAAGAAAGTTGTAGGTATGGATGAAATGGAAATAAAAGAAGATATTAAACTTTGTCCGAAGTTCATGAAAACTTTCGAAATTCTAGGTCGTAAATGGAATGGTTTAATTATTGAAGTTCTTTTAAATAATGGACCTTCACGTTTTAAGGATTTGACGGGCGCGGTTTGTACATGCTCGGATCGAGTTTTAGTAGAACGATTGAAAGAGTTAGAAGAAGAAGGTTTAGTTGAACGCCGGACGTATGTAGATTCAGCTTTAATTGAATATGCATTAACTGAACGTGGTGAAGCTATGCGCCCATTAATGGACGAAATCCATCAATGGGCTGATGTAACCTACGCAACAGAAGCTTAAAAAAAGATTGGCTATTGTAGCCAATCTTTTTTATTATGTTCAAAATAAAGCTGAAGGTAACTTATAGATATGGTATAATGGCTAAAATATAGAAGCGTTGAAAAGAAATAGTAAAATTAATAATTAATCAAGGGAGTCGTTAGCGTGACTGGAACTAACGATATTAAAATAATTAATTTGAATTCACTCTTGGAGCAATAATTGGAACGATTTATTCGGTAACAATTATCGAGTGTCACTCGTTACGTGATAATTGAGTAGTCAATTGACTAAAAATGGGTGGTACCACGGTGAAGCGTCCCTGTGTAATTTTTTACACAGGGACTTTTTTGACGTGAGAACAATAAAAAAGGAGTATCATATGTCACTTCAAGATCGTTTAAATGAATTAAAAGCAACTGTATTGACGCAAATTAACACTACCGATCATCTAGATCATCTTAACGAAATTCGTGTTAATACTTTAGGGAAAAAAGGACCAATTACCGAAGTATTACGTGGAATGAAAGACATTTCTGCCGAGGAACGTCCAGTTATTGGCGCGTTTGCAAATGAAATTCGTGACTTATTAAAAGATGCATTGGAACTTAAAAAAGCTGAATTAGAAAATTTAGCATTAAATGCACAATTAGCTGCTGAAAAAATTGATGTCAGCCTACCAGGTACTGATTTTGAACCTGGACATGCACATGTTATTCAACAAATTATCGAACAACTTGAAAATCAATTCTTAGGAATGGGCTACCAAATCGCCGAAGGGCCTGAAGTTGAAGAAGATAAATATAACTTTGAAATGATGAACTTGCCTAAAGATCATCCAGCCCGTGATATGCAAGATACATTTTACATTACGCCTGAAATTTTGATGCGAACGCAAACATCACCTGTTCAAGCACGCACAATGGAAAAACATGATTTTACTCAAGGTGCATTGAAAATGATTTCACCAGGCCGAGTATATCGTCGTGACACTGATGATGCGACGCACTCACACCAATTCCATCAAGTAGAAGGATTGGTAATTGATAAGCATATAACAATGGCTGATTTAAAGGGAACTTTACTTAAAGTAGCGCAAGAATTATTTGGTGAAAAACATCAAATTCGATTACGACCATCATACTTCCCATTTACTGAGCCTTCAGTTGAGGTTGATGTATCGTGGAATGATGTTGATGAAAATACGAAGCCAGAAGATATTGAATGGATTGAAGTATTAGGAGCTGGAATGGTTCATCCAAATGTTTTAAAAATGGCTGGGGTTGATCCAGAAGTTTATGGTGGATTTGCCTTTGGACTTGGACCTGATCGTTTTGCAATGTTGAAATATGGCGTCGATGATATCCGTAACTTCTATTTAAATGATGTACGGTTCTTATCTCAATTTAAATAAAAAGGAGTCAAACAAGTGAAATTATCTCTTAATTGGTTAAAAGAATATCTAGAAATTACGGGTGATCCTAATGTTTTAGCAGAACGGATTGCACGAACTTCAGTTGAAGTCGAAGATGTCACCCAACCTGGTGCTGGGATGAGTGGGGTTGTTGTTGCCAAAGTTTTATCAGTCGTGCCACACCCAGATTCAGACCATATGGTAATTACCCAAGTTGATGCCGGTGAAGATGAACCAATTCAAATTGTTACTGGTGCCCCCAATGTGGCGGAAGGTCAATTAGTTATTTTAGCTAAGCACAATTCACGCATTGCGAATGGTCAAAAAATTAAAAAAGGTAAGTTGCGTGGGGTGGCATCAAATGGGATGTTATGTGCCTTACAAGAACTTGGCTTTGATGAAAAAGTGTCACCTAAAGATTTTGAAGACGGTATTTGGGTTTTCAATGAAAATGACGATGTTAAACCTGGGGATGATGCCTTAGTCGCTTTAGGAATGGATGATTTCATCTTTGAAATGGGCATTACGCCTAACCGTGCCGACATGTTGTCAATGAATGGTACGGCTTGGGAAGTTGGGGCCATGTTAGATCAAAACCCAACATTACCAACGGTTCAATTAGTTGAAAATGGTTCAAAAGCAACGAGCGAATTAATTAGTGCGACAGCTGATAAACAATTAGCACCCAAATATAAAGTACGCATGATTGAAAACGTTACGGTGCAAGATTCGCCATTGTGGTTACAACGTAAGCTATGGAATGTTGGCATGCGCCCAATTAATAACATTGTTGATGTTACTAACTATGCTTTGATGACTTTTGGCCAACCAATGCATGCTTTTGATTATGATAAATTAACAACTAAACAATTGGGTGTTCGTTTAGCGACTGCTGGTGAAACCTTAGTGACCCTTGATGGTGAAAAACGTGATTTACGTGCTGACCAAGATATTGTCATTACGGACGGTGCTACCCCAATTATGCTTGCAGGTGTCATGGGGGGGCAATCAACTGAAATTGATGCGACCTCAACGACTATTGTGCTTGAAGCAGCTAACTTTAACCCTCGTAATATTCGTTCATCTGCTCGTCGGCATGATTTACATTCAGAAGCTTCGCAACGCTTTGAACGTGGCATTGACTGGAATGCTACTGAAGAAGCCCTTGATTTTGCTGCCCAATTAATTGCCGAACTTGGTAATGGTCAAGTGCAACCAGGTGTAGTAGTAGCAACTGATACTGCTAAAGCTAATGTTGAAGTAGCAGTGACTTTATCACGGATTAACCACGTTTTAGGATTGAATTTAAATGTGGCTGATATTACTGCTATTTTTGCTAAGCTCCAATTTCCAGCCCAAGTTACGGATGAAACCTTTACTGTGACCATTCCAAGTCGACGTTGGGACATTAGCATTCCTGCTGATTTAATTGAAGAAGTCGCCCGGATGTATGGTTACGATAACATTCCAGCGACATTGCCAGTTACCACTGCGACAGTTGGTAAATTGACTTACAAGCAACAAGTAATTCGTAAGTCACGGCATTTCCTTGAAAGTCTTGGTTTGAACCAAGCAATTTCATATGGATTAACGACTGATGAAAAGGCTCAAATGTTCACATTGGATGCAATGGCTAACATTACTAAGTTAGACTACCCAATGACTCAAGAACGCACTGCTACCCGGATGAGCTTAGTTACGGGCTTGTTGGATGATGTGGCTTATAATGTGGCCCGAAAACAACAAGATGTGGCTTTATATGAACAAGGTCGTGTATTTTATCGTTTTGGAGATGCAGTTCGTCCGACTGAAGTTGAACATATCGCGGGAGCTATTACTGGCAAGTTTGGTCGTGATACTTGGCAAGGTAAGGCTAAAGAAGTTGATTTTTACACAGCTAAAGGTTTAGTAGCGGCTTATTTGAATCAATTTGATTTTGTGGCATCGATTTCTTACCAAGCAAGTACCGACTTTAAAGAAATGCATCCTGGCCGAACGGCTGCAGTGCTAGTTGGTGAACAAGTGGTAGGTTTCGTTGGTCAAGTTCATCCAGCAGTTGCTAAGGCTTTCAAAATTAAGGCTACCTATGTCTTTGAACTTGATTTACAATTGTTATTAGATCTTGCAAAAAATGATCGTGGTTATCAACCAATTTCTAAGTTTCCAGGAATGAGTCGTGATATTGCAATTTTAGTTGATGAAAATACAGCATATGCACAAATTGCGACTGTGATTCGTGAAAATGGTGGTCAACATTTAGTTGATATTGATTTATTTGACGTTTACCAAGGTGATAATGTACCAACAGGTAAAAAATCATTAGCGTTTACATTGACATACCAAGATGTAAATAAGACATTAGTTGAGGAAGAAATTAACGCGGCCTTTACTAATGTGGTGACAGCATTAAAGGAACAACTTACAGCTGAGATTCGTTAGGGGTGATTTACTTTGAATAATAATAATAACCTCGATGAGGTTTTGAGCCGTAACTCGGTAAAACCAAGTAAGGGACATGGCAGTAAAATTCGTTGGGTAATTATTGGAATTATTGGCTTAGTAATTTTAATATTATTAGGTATTGGTGGTAATTACTTACACCAACGTAGTGATTTTACTGCTAAGGACGTAAATAGTTCTAAAACCATTGAAATTAAAGTGCCGCGCGGTGCCAATGCTGATGCAATTGGACAACAATTAGAAGCAGCTGGTGTGATTAAATATGCAAGTGCATTTAAAAATTATGTTGATCTAAATAATGTTAATAATTTAAACGCAGGCTATTTTACGTTATCACCTAAAATGAGCATTCAAACAATTGTTAAACATCTTCAACAACCTGGAGCCTTAACCCCTAATGGTAATGACTTACAGCCGGGTTTTGTGCTAATGCGTGAAGGGGAAAATGCAGCTCAATTTGCACATAATGTAGCGAAGCAAACTAAATTTTCGGCAAAAGATTGGCTAGCAACGCTTAATGATCAAGCCTATTTACAGAAGTTAGCTAAACAGTATCCTGATTTACTTGGGTCAGCAATTAATGCTCCAACACGATACAAATTAGAAGGATATTTATATCCAGCAACATATGATGTTCGTGCTGCCAAGACACCTGAACAAATTACAACTCAAATGGTTGCTAAGACCAATCAAGTATTGCAACCATATTTTGCTGAAATTAAGAAGCAAAAATTAACTGTGCAACAAATTTTAACATTAGCTTCACTCGTTGAACGTGAAGCAGTGACACCGCATGACCGTGGTACAGTCGCTGGAGTATTTTTGAATCGAATTGATGATAAAATCACTCTAGGTTCAGATGTTTCAGTTAAGTATGCATTGAATACAAATAAAACTAATCTTTCAATTGCAGATACAAAGGTTGATTCGCCATATAATTTGTATAAATATCAAGGATTTGGCCCGGGACCATTCAACTCGCCTTCATTGTCGTCAATTTTGGCAGTCTTGCATCCAATTGATCGTGATAAGAAATATTTGTTCTTTATTGCTAATTTAAAAACAGGAAAAGTTTACTTTACACAAACAATTCAAGAACATGATGCGTTAAACGCAAAACTAGTTGAACAAAATAATAATACAAAATAAAAGTTAATTGAGGTTATTATATAGTTCCTTTCGAATAGTAGTTTGTTACTAAAACATGGTTTAAAAGTTTGATATATTTATTATATTTCTGGATGGTGTGCGGCTTATATTATAGATCCTTTTTTGATTTTATGTTTATAAATAACGTTTGAGTGTCTATAGGTGCAAAATTATGATAAAATTGTTACAAGAATATTTTGTGCGAGTAAATGTGAGACGAACTCACAAAAAAATTAGAGGTAAACAATGACGAATAAATTATCAATTATTCCGTTTGGAGGAGTACGCGAAAACGGAAAAAATATGTATGCAGTCACATATAATGATGAAATTTTTATATTTGATGCTGGATTAAAATATCCAGAAAATGAATTGTTAGGGATTGATGTTGTAATTCCTGATTTTCAATATCTAGTTGATAACGCAGATAAAATTGCAGGGGTCTTTTTAACACATGGTCACGCTGATGCAATTGGGGCATTGCCATATCTTTTGGCCCAAATCAATGTACCAGTATTTGGTTCAGAATTAACACTAGCTTTAGCTAAATTAGCTGTTAAAGCTGAAGAACTAACTAAAGAATTTGATGATTTTCATGTTGTAAATGAAAATTCAATTATTGACTTTGGAGATATCAAAGTATCATTCTTTAGCACCACACACACCATTCCGCAATCATTAGGAATCGTTTTAGAAACACCTGAAGGTCAAATTGTTTATACTGGTGATTTTAAATTTGATCAAACTGCTAAAGATAGCTATCGTACTGATTTAACACGATTAGGTGAAATTGGTAAAAATGGGGTTCTTGCGCTATTAGCGGATGTAGCTGGTGTGGCATCAGTGGGGGCTTCAGTTAATGAATCAGTTATCGAAGATTATATTTTGGATACTTTTCAAAATCACACTGGCCGTATCATCGTAGCAATGGTTGCTTCAAATGTACAACGTGTACAACAAATTATTAATGCTACATACGCTACTGGCCGTAAGATTGTTTTATCAGGCAATGACTTAGAAAAAGTTGTTCGTACAGCATTGAAATTACGAATGATTGAACTACCGATTCCAGAAAATGAATTGTTTGTATCATTTAAAAACTTACGTAAGTTAAATCCTGAAGAAACTGTTATTTTGGAAACTGGACGCATGGGTGAACCGATTAAACATTTACAACGTATGGCAAATGGAGATGATCGGCATATCAAAATTGCGACAGGCGATCTTGTTTTCATTACGACAACACCATCTTCAGCTATGGAAGCATATGTTGCCCGAACTCGAGATATGTTATTCAAAGCAGGGGCTAATGTTAAGGCTATCTCGCAAGATTTACGTTCTTCAGGACATGCATCCGGCAATGATTTGCAATTGATGTTAAACTTTATGCGTCCAAAGGTTTTCTTACCTGTTCAAGGTGAATATCGCGTTTTAAACACAGGAATGCAATTAGCGATGGAAGTTGGAATTCCTCAAGATCATATTTTTATCACTCAAAAAGGTGATCAACTTCAATATGATGGTGAAAATATGTATCTAGCCGGTTCGTTTGAGGTAAACAATACCATGATTGATGGCTCAGGAATCGGTGATATTGGTAATATTGTTCTACGTGATCGCAAAGTTTTATCAGAAGATGGGGTATTTGTTGCAGTAGTAACAATCGATCGCCGTCGTAAGAAAATTGTTGCTAAGCCTAAAATCACTTCACGTGGTTTTGTTTACGTTAAAGCATCTCGTGATTTAATTCGTGATAGTAGTGATATTGTTGAAAAGACAATTTTGGATAATCTCGCCAATGTAAAAGATTTTGATTGGACAACTTTGAAAACTGCTGTTCGTGATAATCTAAGCCATTTCCTTTATGAACAAACCCGTCGCCGTCCGGTTATCCTTCCAGTTATTATGGAGGTTAACCAAAATGGTGGTCGCTTGGCACGTCATAATCGGACAAGTAAGAGTGGTGAAGGAAAAACCAAAGCAAAGGCTAAAAAGTTGCCAATTAATCCTAAGGTAGAAAGTAAGGTGTCAAACACTGGTATTGAAAAGCCTAAAAAGGCAAAGAAACCACGTCGGCGAAAACCAAAACCTGCACAAGGGACAAATGAAACATCAAATAATTAATGATGGCGAAGAGATTGATTTATGCAAGTCAATCTCTTTTGTTTGTTTAAAATAGGAGGCTAGCTTAACATGGAAGAAAATAGACAAGATTTATTATTATTGCAAGCACAACAGGCCGTTGATGAACGCGCTTGGTCGCAAGCACTAGCCCTATATGAAGAGCTCTATCAATTAGGACAAAATCTGGATGTTAATCGCCAACTTGTAAATTTAGCTGTTCGGTTGGAACAGTTTCAGCTAGCGCAGCAATATGTTTTGGATTATGTTGAAAAGTACCTGGGGACTAGTGACGATATTGATAATATAATTTTAATTTTTAGTAAAAATCAAAATTATATTTTATGTCATGAAATTATCAATAAAATAACTGATCCTACACTATGGCAGCATGCACAACAAGAATTAATAATAAAGGAAGATGAGGCTCGTTTGATTCTACAAGCAACCTTCAAGGCTCGAGCACGAGAATTTAAATATTTGGGGATGCATGATTTTGCAACTCAATATCATAGTTATCAAACAGGCTTACAATTGCCTTTACGTGAACATCTTTTAATTGCGCGTAATTTATTATTGGATGAAGATGTTAGTGATTTAGTTCGAATCACAATTTTAGCTTCATTTTTAACATTAAAGATTAAAGAAGAAGTTAGCTTTTTATGGTTAGACAATATTGTATATACCCGTAAATTCAGTGAATTAGTACCACCATTAGCAACTAAAACAGCCTTTATAATTCAGGATACTTTATACGAAGAGCTTGAAAATAGTGATCCAGTAACTTTAGCGGGCTTAGAGCAAAATATTATTTTAAGAATTCGGGCGGCTTTTCCATTTGTAGAACAAGTCATAACCGATCCAGTGATGTGGACTAAATATCAAATTGCTCGTTTTCGCGGTGAAGAACTACCAGATCTGAATGAAAATGATGTCCGTTGGCTGTTGAAATTTGATGCTTTATTTGCTCAAATTGGTAATTAATTAAAAAATTTAATGATTTTGATTTTTACAAGATGTTTTTATTTACAAAGTTAGATGGTATTTATATAATGATTAAGGCTTTCCAAAAGATATCAATGAGAAATTTCAATTTTCTTGTTTGAGTTCTTGATGGATTGTAGTATAATTGAATGCATAGGATTGAGATGAATCAATCGCTTTGCAAATTTTAGGAGGATTTTCATTTTGGCTAAAGAACATTATGAACGCACAAAACCACACGTTAACATCGGTACTATCGGACACGTTGACCACGGTAAAACTACTTTAACTGCTGCTATCTCTAAGGTATTGGCTGACAAAGGTTTGGCTCAACAAGCTGACTTTGCTGCTATCGATGCTGCTCCAGAAGAACGTGAACGTGGTATCACTATCAACACTGCTCACATCGAATACGAAACTGAAGCACGTCACTATGCTCACATCGATGCCCCTGGACACGCCGATTACGTTAAGAACATGATCACTGGTGCTGCACAAATGGATGGTGCCATCCTTGTTGTTGCTGCTACTGATGGTCCTATGCCACAAACTCGTGAACACATTCTTTTGGCTCACCAAGTTGGTGTTGACTACCTTATCGTATTCTTGAACAAGACTGACCTTGTTGATGATGAAGAACTTATCGACCTTGTTGAAATGGAAGTTCGTGAATTACTTAGCGAATATGATTTCCCAGGTGACGATGTTCCATTTATCCGTGGATCAGCTCTTGCTGCCCTTAACGGTGATGCTGAACAAGTTAAGGTTATCGAAGAACTTATGGATACTGTTGACTCATACATCCCAACTCCAGACCGTGACACTGACAAGCCATTCTTGATGCCAGTTGAAGACGTATTTACTATCACTGGTCGTGGTACTGTTGCATCAGGTCGTATCGACCGTGGTGTAGTTAAAGTTGGTGACGCAGTTGAAATCGTTGGTTTGAAGGAAGAAGCATCTTCAACTACTGTTACTGGTGTTGAAATGTTCCGTAAGACTATGGACATGGGTGAAGCTGGTGATAACATCGGTGCATTGCTCCGTGGGGTTTCACGTGAAGATATCGAACGTGGTCAAGTTTTAGCTAAACCAGGTTCAATCCAAACTCACAAGAACTTCAAGGCTGAAGTTTATGTTCTTTCTAAAGAAGAAGGTGGTCGTCACACTCCATTCTTCTCAAACTACCGTCCACAATTCTACTTCCACACTACTGACGTTACTGGTGTTATCGAATTGCCAGAAGGTGTAGAAATGGTTATGCCTGGTGATAACGTTACTTTCACTGTTGAATTGATCAGCCCTGTTGCCATTGAAAAGGGTCTTAAATTCACTGTTCGTGAAGGTGGCCGTACTGTTGGTGCCGGTGTTGTTTCAGAAATCGAAGACTAATATTTTAGTCTAATCGGTTGTTTGATTTAACAAGGACAACTTTTTAAAAAGGATTTGCATTTTATGCAAATCCTTTTTTTATATAAAACTAACAAAAAAGTGCTGAAATATCAGTCTATTACTGGTTTTATATTTGCATATAATAGTTAGTATGTTAAACTATTATTCGTATGTATTAAACATTGAAAACAATGAATTAGCTGCAGCAATTCATTTATTGGAGGAATTAACACATGGTTGCAACAAACGCACAATTTACTAAGGGTGATGGAAATAAAGGTACATTATCTTTTGAAATCCCAGTTGAAGTATACACTGATGGTATTGACAAGGCTTTTGATCGAGTAAAGGGTCAAGTTAATATTCCAGGTTTCCGTAAGGGTAAGATGCCAAAGGCAATCTTCATCAAGCAATTTGGTGAAGAATCATTATACCAAGATGCCTTGAACATTGTTTTAGGTGATATTTATGAAGCCGCTGTTCTTGAAACTGGTATTAACCCAGTTGGTCAACCAAACATTGATGCAGATTCAATGGAAAAGGGTCAACCTTGGAAGTTACATGCTGATGTTGAAATTGCACCTGAAATTGAATTAGGCGATTACAAAGGCCTTTCAGTTCCAAAGCAAAGCACTCGTGTAACTGCTAAGGAAGTTGATGCTGAAATTGAAAAGTTGCGTGCATCTCAAGCTGAATTAGTCTTGAAAGAAGACGCAGCAGCTGAAAACGGTGATACTGTTGTTATTGATTTTGATGGTTCAGTTGATGGCGTACACTTTGATGGCGGTAAAGGTGAAAACTTCTCACTTGAATTAGGTTCAGGTCAATTCATTCCTGGTTTTGAAGACCAACTTGTTGGCCACAAAGCTGGTGAAGATGTAAACGTAAACGTTAAATTCCCAGAAGACTACCAAGCTGAAAACTTAGCAGGTAAAGATGCTTTATTCGAAGTTAAGCTTCACGAAGTTAAGACTAAAGAATTGCCTGCTTTAGACGACGAATTTGCTAAGGATGTTAACGAAGATGTTGACTCACTTGACGAATTGAAGACTGTTACTAAGGCTAACTTGAAGGAAGCTAAGCAACAAGCTGCTAAAGATGCTATCGAAGAAGCTGCAATTACTAAGGCTGTTGATAACGCAACTGTTGTTGGTGGTGATATTCCTGCCGCAATGATTGATGCTGATGTACACCGTCAAATGGATCAATACCTTGGTAACATGCAACAACAAGGTATTAACCCTGAAATGTACTTCCAATTAACTGGAACTACACAAGAAGACTTGCACAAGCAATTTGAAGAAGGTGCAGCAAACCGTGTTAAGACAAACCTTGTTTTGGAAGCAATCGTTGCTGCTGAAAGGGTTGAAGGTACAGATGCTGAAGTTGATGCTGAAGTTAAAGATTTAGCTGCTCAATACGGTATCGATGAAGAAGCCGTACGTCAAGCATTGACTCCTGCAATGTTGAAACACGATATCGCAATCAAAAAGGTTGTTGATTTAATCGTTGATTCAGCTAAGGAAGAAGCATAATTAAAAATTAGCTTCTGTTCTTGATATCAGATAATGATAAATAAAACCCCACACTATCTATATACGTGTGGGGTTTTTAATAATAAAAAGTCAATTTATTTTTACTAAAATTTTTATTAGTAGTGAAGAATAGTATTGATATGGTACAATTTAAATAACGAATTTTTGATAGGAGGCATTGCCAATGCTCGATACGACTGATCCGATGGGACCAATCATCTGTTCATTTTGTGGAAAATCACAAGATGAAGTGCAAAAGATAATCGCTGGGCCAGGGGTCTTTATCTGTAATGAATGTATTACTCTTGCAAAATCAATCATTGATGAAGAAGTCCGTCATGATGCAGCAGAAGAGGTAATTGATTTACCGACGCCACGCCAAATAGTTGATGCATTAAATAAGTACGTTGTTGGTCAAGAAAATGCTAAGCGGACGCTAGCAGTAGCAGTTTATAATCACTACAAGCGTATTAATGATACCTTGGTCGGTGAAGGCGATATTGAATTACAAAAATCTAATATCGCAGTTATTGGACCAACCGGTTCAGGTAAGACATACTTGGCACAAAGCTTAGCACGTATTTTAGATGTTCCATTTGCAATTGCGGATGCTACGACATTGACTGAAGCAGGATATGTTGGTGAAGACGTTGAAAATATTTTACTAAAACTTTTGCAAAATGCTGATTATGATGTTGAACGCGCCCAACGTGGAATTATTTATATTGATGAAATTGATAAGATTGCAAAAAAATCAGAGAATGTTTCAATTACCCGAGATGTATCTGGTGAAGGGGTTCAACAAGCTCTTTTAAAAATTCTTGAAGGTACAATTGCAAATGTTCCGCCTCAGGGTGGTCGCAAGCATCCACAACAAGAATTTATTCAAGTTGATACAACCAACATCTTATTTATTGTTGGCGGTGCTTTTGATGGTATTGAAACAATGGTTAAAGAGCGTTTAGGTGATAAAGTAATTGGCTTTGGAACTGATTCAAATAAATTAGCACAATTACATTCATTAGAAGAAAAAACCATTATGCAACAAGTTATTCCAGAAGATTTAATGTCATTTGGTTTGATTCCTGAATTCATTGGACGGTTACCGATTTTGACCGCTCTTGAGAAGCTTGATGAAGATGATTTAGTTCGAATTTTAACAGAACCTAAAAACGCTTTAGTTAAGCAATATGTGGCTTTAATTGGGATGGAAGATGTTGAACTTGAGTTTACAAGTGAAGCGTTACATGCCATGGCACATTTAGCGATTACCCGAAATACTGGTGCACGTGGATTACGTTCAATTATTGAAGAAGTAATGCGTGATATTATGTTTGACTTACCTAGTCGTGATGATATTAAAAAAGTCATTGTCGATGAAGAGACGGTTAATCAACATACTGAGCCACAGTTAATTTTGGCAAGCACACAAAATTAAAGTATTTTTTGAGTACTTAATTTAAAAGCTGGTAATGAATAATTGCCAGCTTTTTGTGTTTGCTAGTAAATCTTAGCAAATATGGTAAGATTGTCTGGTATACTAGATAGGTTGATTTAAATTGATATTAGTTGTAGTCAAAATTTAGAATATAGATTGGAGAAAAATTATGGATGTACACAATGTTGCCTTAACTATTAGTGCAGTGGGGCCAAAACAATACCCAACTAATGAATTACCTGAAATTGCATTGGTTGGACGTTCAAATGTTGGTAAGTCTTCGCTTACTAATACTTTAATTAATCGTAAGAGTTTTGCTCGAACTTCATCACAGCCAGGAAAAACACAAACGTTAAACTTTTACAATGTTGAAGATCAAGTTTATTTTGTTGATGTACCGGGCTATGGGTATGCTAAAGTATCTAAGGCTGAACGAGAAAAATGGGGCTTTATGATTGAAGAGTATCTAAGTACTCGTTCACAATTACGTGGAGTAATTAGTTTAGTTGACGCTCGACATGCTCCATCAGAAGATGATATAAACATGTATAATTGGCTATTATACTTTGATATTCCTGTCTTAGTAGTAGCTACCAAAGCTGATAAAATTGCACGCGGCAAATGGAATAAAGCTGAATCAACTATTAAGAAGGCGTTACAATTTGATAATTCAAAAAGTGAATTTATGATGTTTTCTTCTGTGACTAAAGACGGTAAAGATGCTGTGTGGGAATGGATTGAAGATCGGATGACAGATGAAGTGGTTGTCGAATCTGCTACTAAGGAGATTAATTAATTATGGAATTTAATGATTATCAAAAGGCCGCTAATCGAACATTATTTGGAACGGAAACAGTTCTAACAAATCTAGGTTTAGGACTTGCTTCTGAAACAGGACAGATTACGTATATGATGAAGCGGTATAGTTTTGAGGGAGCTCAATTAGATAAAGATGCACTAACACACGAAATTGGTGATGCATTATGGTATTTATCACAAATTGCGGAGTGGGCTGATATTGATTTTGAAGCGGCTGCACAAGAAAATCTGGCAGCTTTAAATAAGCGTTATCCTGATAATCAATTAAATTAAAATATAATAAAGATCTATGACAGAAATCGAGAAATATTAGCAAAAAGTTAGTGTGACACAAGCTAAAAAAGACTGAATTATTTGCAAAAATTCAGTCTTTTTTTGTTTTTATGAAATTATCTGTCTTTTGGAATATTTTTCACGGATATTTAAAATTACTATATTATTTATCAGTAACTAAGCTTTTTTTTCAGATGTATCACTTGAAGTTTTATCGCTACGGCCAAGTGCTTTATTTTTTGCATCTTTGTCACCATCATCAAGTGGTAAAGTAATAAAATCACCAAGCATTTTATCAAAATTTGTTTCGCGTTTTACAGTTAAGGCCATATTAAATTACACTCCTTTAAAAATTAACTAATTAACCTAAGTTTAGCATTTTTTTGCAATAAATGATATTGAAAATCTATTACAAAAAATTACTAATTTTTTGTAAGCAAAGTACTAGATAAAAATATAAATCGATGTTAGAATTATATTCAATCAAAGGATATAAACGGAGGAATTTACAATGGCTGTTTTAGAAACTACAGATGCAACATTTGAAAAAGATACCGCAACTGGTGTGACACTTACTGATTTTTGGGCTACTTGGTGTGGACCTTGTCGCATGCAAAGCCCAGTTATTGATGCTTTGTCAGAAGAATTAAGTGATAAAGTTACTTTTAACAAAATGGACGTTGATGCTAATCAAGCAACTCCACAAGAGTTTGGAATTATGTCAATTCCAACTTTACTTATCAAAAAAGATGGGGAAGTTGTCGAAACTATCATTGGTTACCATTCAAAAGAACAACTTACTCAAGTTTTAGATCAATATATCGATTAAGTTAAAGTACACATTGGAAAAAGAATCAAAATCTTCAAGATTTTGATTCTTTTTTTGTTTATTTAAAAATAAATTCGTAATGTATCTTGCAAATAGGAGGTATTACGAATATGAAATGGTGGGAAGTAGTAAAGAAGAGGCAACGATTTCTTATTTTAGCTGTAATTATTATATTTATAGCATTAAGTTTTTTAGTTAGTAGTTATAAAAATCATACTAATGCCCAGCCACGTAATGATTTTAAAGAATTGGCTAGTAGTAAATTTAGTGAGGTAAAAAGTTCATCAGTACAGACTAGTGCTAATAATACTGTGGATAAGGGACAAGGCCGTGGTTATGTAGATGTTAAAGGTGCCATTAGAAATCCTGGGGTATATAAAATCAATAACGATGGTCGTGTTGAAACTATCTTAGGATTAGCTGGTGGTGCATTGCCTGAAGCTGATCTTATTCAAGTTAATCTAGCACAAGTAGTTAAAGATCAACAAATTATTTACATTCCCCGTAAAGGAGAAAAAATACCTGCACAATTTCAAGCAAATCACACTAATAATAGTACACAACAACCCAGTAATAACTCTGGAAATGTAAGTGATGAAAGTAGCCATGTAAACGATATACATAAAGTTGTAAATTTAAACTCAGCTACAAAAGAGGACCTTCAAACGTTGACGGGCGTTGGAGAACGTAAAGCTGAAGCGATATTACAATATCGCCAACAACATGGCAGTTTTAAAGTAATTGAAGATTTAAAGCAAGTTGATGGATTTGGAGAAAAAACTTTCCTAAAACTTAAACCTTATTTGGCAGTCTAATTATTTGGGATTATCCCTAAAAAAGATCTAGTTTGATATAATAGAGCCAATATTTAATTTTATAGGAGGAAGAAGCATGCAAGAACGAATTTCATGGGATGAGTATTTCATGTTACAAGCAGTAGCATTAGCATCACGTTCGACATGTAATCGTTTATCAGTTGGGGCAGTGTTAGTCCGAGATAACCGATTAATTGCTAGTGGTTATAATGGATCAGTTGAGGGGGATGCACACTGCATTGATGATGGTGATTTAATTGTTGATGGTCATTGTATTCGCACAATTCATGCTGAGCAAAATGCGTTGCTGCAATGTGCAAAATATGGTGTTCCAGTTGATGGAGCAGAAGTTTATGTAACTGATTTTCCATGTGCAAATTGTACAAAAATGCTTTTACAAGCAGGGATTAAAAAAATAAACTATCTTCGTAATTATCGAAATGATGATTTCGCGATGCATTTGATTAATTTAAAAAAAGTTACCTTAAATCAAGTGCATTTTTCTTCAAGCTCACAGGACGCTGTGGATTTAGCTAAATTTACTAACTAGTGACACAACGTTGGATATTCCCAGCGTTAGCTACAATTACGATATCAGCCGCTGTCCTCGAGAATAATTGGTGGGTAATTGTTTTTTTATTTGCATTATTAGTTCGTATTTATTTACTAAAAGAGTCCAAAGTATTAATCATTACCTTGGTTACTTGTGGATTTTTTTATGGCTTGCTTAACAATTTTGTACAGCAAAATAATCTTTTACAACAACAAGCTCAACAGCAAACTAAACAAATAGTAGATATTAAAGTCACGGTATGGGTTGACCAAATCGATATTGATGGTAATGTTTTGAAAACAACGGCACTGTTACCACATACAAAAACTAAAATATTAATTAATGCTATTATTCCAGATGAAATGTTAAAACAACGTTTGGGTCAAGCTACTGGCCAAATTACACTTACTGTCAGGGGGAGTATAAAACCGATTGATCAAGCAACTAATAGTGGGCAATTTGACAGTCGTAGATTCTATGCTTTACAGCAGATCAATGCAACTTTGAATGCAGCACAGTTGGTAGCAATTCAAATTAATAAAAATCCTGAGAATATAATTAGTTGGATTCATCAAGCACGCCAAAAAGTTTTAGACTATTTTGATAAATTGCCAAAGTCATTGCGTTATTACGGTGAAACACTACTTTTAGGTTATATTAGGCCTGATTTCTATCAAGATAATCAAGGTATTCGTGAATTAGGTTTACTTCATTTGTTTAGTATTTCTGGTTTTCAAGTAACGATGTTGATAAGCATGATTACATGGTTACTTGGGAAAATACGATTACCAAGTGAAATAACGGCGATATTAATGCTAATTATTTTACCAATGTATTACCTTTTTTCTGGTAGTATACCATCATTGATTCGGGCAATTATAATTGGAATGTTGGCGCAGTTATTAATAATAATGAAAAAAAATCTTACACCACTAGATGGTTGGAGCATTAGTTTATTAATAGGTGTATGGCTTGAACCTGGTATTTTGGGGATGCTTGGGGGGCAATTATCTTACTTATTAGCATTAGTTTTTGTACAGGGATTAAAATTTTGGCAAGAAATTTTAATGATGAATTTAATTACATTGCCACTGTTACTGCATACAACATATCAAACGCATCTGTTAGCTTTTTTAGCGAATTTTGTTTTTATTCCATTGTTTACTCACCTAATCGTGCCATTAACTACTATCGGTGTACTTGCCTTTCCAATCGTACCATCGTTAGCAATAGGTGTGGATTATTTAATTACATTATTGGCAAATATAATTATGTGGTTAAGTAAGTTGCCAGGTAATATTATTTTTGGCCAATTTAATTCGATATTAGCGATATTAGCAACCGGAATGACCTTGTATTTAATGCAAAACTTTAAAAGTCGCCGGGGATGGATGGTATTATTGACAGTATATGCTATTGGATTCATTAGTATTAAAATTCCGTTTCATGGTACAGTTACATTTGTTGATATCGGTCAAGGTGACAGTATTGTTATTCAGACGCCTATTAATCACCAGGTGACGCTAATTGATACAGGTGGTCGCTTAGCAATTCCAACTGAACATAATTGGCAGCGACGAATTAAGCAAGCTAAGTCAAATGCAGAAATGTTTCTTGTACCATATTTAATGCAACAAGGAATTGCCGATATTAAGCAAATTATCTTAACGCATGCTGATGCTGATCATGCCGGTGATATTGAGATTTTGTTAAAGGCATTTAAGGTCCATTGGTTATATGTTGGACAAGGTATGGAAAAAATGCCAAAATATCAGTATTTAGCATTAAAATATCACGTTAAGCTAGTAGGTATTCATGCAGGCCAAAAAGTCGTTGATTTACCATTACAAGTTTTATGGCCAGTTAAAAATGGTCAAGGTAAAAATGAAGATTCGGTAGTTACACTTGGTAAATTTGGTCGATTAAGTTTTTTATTCATGGGTGATCTTGATCGTGCTAATGAATTGCGATTGCCATTGCAACAAATTAAACCAGTTGATGTCATTAAATTAGGTCATCACGGCAGTAAGACGAGTAGTAGTCAAGACTTTTTAGAAACACTTAAGCCTAAAGTTGCAATTATCTCAGCGGGACGAAATAATCGGTATCATCACCCGCATGAAGAAACGTTAATGAATTTAGCTCAAAATAAAATTCCATATTTTAGTACAGCTAGAGATGGTATGATTAAATATGAATGGTCACAGTTTAGTGACAACTGGTCGAAAATGAAAAGTGAGTAATATTTAATGAACATACATGATTTAATTAACCAAATAAAAAATTCGCCTCAACCAGTATATCTCGTACAGAGCGAACAATTATATCTTATAGAAAGAATTCGTAAAGCTTTTAAGGAGTTAATAGCTCCTGAAGAGCAAGCTATGAACTATGCAAGTTATGATATGGATGAAGTTGATTTGGAAACAGCATTGGCTGATGCCGCAAATATTCCTTTTTTTGGTGAACGGCGAGTAGTAATTTTAGAAAAGCCACTCTTCCTAACTGGAGAAACTAAAAAGCAACGTGCTAATCATAACTTAGATGCATTGATGGCATATTTGGAACATCCAGAGCCAAATACCATTTTAGTTTTTTTGGCACCATATGAAAAACTGGATAAACGTAAAAAAGTTGTTAAAATGCTTACTAAATTAGCAACAATTTTTGATTTTGGAAAAATCTCAGAACGTGAAATCCAAACCTTTATTACTACGGATGTTAAAGAACATGGATTTAACATTGAAGGACGTGCATTGGATACTTTAGTTCAAAGAACAAATGCCGACTTAACAATTATAATGCAAGAATTGAGTAAACTTTATTTGTATTGTTATCAAGAAAAGATAATTAACCAAAAGGCAGTTGAAGAATTAGTTACTAAATCATTGACTGAAAATGTTTTTGATTTGGTGACAGCAGTGTTAGCACGTCAGACGAGTAATGCATTAGCTCTATACCATGAACTTAAAGCTAATGGTGAGGAACCACTTAAAATGAATGCATTATTAATTGGACAGTTTCGATTATTACTACAAGTTAAAGGCTTGATGAATAAAGTACGTAATGAGAAGGAGTTAGCAACTCAACTTAAGGTACATCCATATCGAGTTAAATTAGCAAATCAAGCAAGCAAGCGTTTTAGTTTACAAGACTTAAGTCAAGCATATTTAGGATTATTTGATCTAGAGAAGCAATTAAAAAGTACTAGTCGAAATCCAGAGATGTTATTTGAATTATTTATGATTAATTTTGTAAATAAATAAATTTTTCTTGCATTACTAAAGCAAGACGTGTAATATTATAAAAGTGCTAAAGAGCACAGCCTTTTACTTAGTTTATCGGTTCACCGTCGATTTACTCGGTTTTTGGAATAAATAAAGAAAGGTGGAAATAACCCATGGCTATTTCACAAGCACGTAAGAACGAACTTATTAAGCAATTTGGTCGTCACGAAGGCGATACTGGTTCTGTTGAAGTTCAAGTTGCAGTCCTTACTGAAGACATCAACGAATTGAACGCTCACTTCTCAATTCACAAGCACGACTTCCACTCACAACGTGGTTTAATGAAGAAGATCGGTCACCGTCGTAACTTATTACGTTACCTCCGTAACTCAGATGTTCAACGTTACCGTGAATTGATTAAGGCACTTGGTTTGCGTCGTTAATATTTTTATTAATAACACAAAGTAACTGCTATCTAACAGAAAAAAGACCAGGAGGAATTATCAATGCCAGTTATTGAATCTTCAATCCAACGTGTCCGCACTAACGAAAAAGCGCAAGCTCGCCGTGCTTCTCAATTGAGCTCATACCGTACTCAAGTTAAGAAGTTCGTTGCTGCTGCTGCTGCCGGTGCTGACAATGCTCAAGACTTATATGTTGTTGCTTCTTCAGCAATCGACAAAGCTGTGAGCAAGGGTTTGATCAAAAAGAACAAAGCATCACGTGATAAGTCACGTTTGGCTGCTAAGTTGAGCAAGTAATTGCAATTTAAAAAGTTCTATGATGATTTAATTCATCGTAGAACTTTTTTTGTGCAATAAATAATTTTAATTACCTATTCCAGTTGCTCAGACTTTCAATTTAATGATACTATTTTAAGTAGAAATTAGAAAGAAATCAGGGATACACATAATGGATGGACATAAATTATCGCAACGCCTTGCAGCAGTTGCACAAATGGTGCCAAATGGTGCACGAATTGCAGATATCGGCTCAGATCATGCCTATTTACCAGTCAATTTACTCTTAAATAAAAAAATTGATTTTGCCGTGGCTGGTGAGGTTGCAATTGGACCAATGAAAAATGCGGCTTCGGAAGTCAATAAACAAGGTTTTCAAGATAAAATTATTGTGCGATTAGCTGATGGTTTAGCGGCAATCGAACCCGATGATGCCATTGATACGGTAGTTATTGCAGGAATGGGAGGCATTTTAATTAGTAAAATTTTGGATGCTGGCCCTCGATTTGATACCTTAATATTACAGCCTAATACAGATGAAGCCACTGTTCGTGAATGGTTAGAAGCACATGATTATCAAATTATTGCTGAAGATATTATTACTGAAGATAAGCACACATATGAGTTAATTAAAGCAGTTCCTGGCAAGATGAGTTTATCAGATCGTGAAAAGCAATTTGGGCCATATTTAAGTACTACACAATCATCAGTTTGGCGCGCAAAATGGGAACATGAATTAGCACGTAAGGAAAAGGTCTTAGGTTTCTTGCAAGCGGCAACACCATTACACGAAGATCGGATTGCTGCAACTAAGGCTGAGATTACAGTAATTCAAGGAGTATTAAAATGACAGTTATTCGTGGATATGAACTTGTTAAGCGACTTGAGGAATTTGCACCATTAGAGTTAGCTGAAAGTTGGGATCACAGTGGTCTACAAATTGGCGATTTGAAGAAGCCAATTCATAAAGTTATGACAACTTTAGATGTGCGTCCAGAAGTTGTTCAAGAAGCAATTTCATTAGGTGTAGATTTTATTTTAGCGCACCATCCGGTGATGTTTAAACCAGCCTATGACTTAGATTTAACAAATCCTCAAAATCGGATGTATGCAGATTTATTACGTCATAACATTACGGTTTATGCTGCTCATACGAATCTTGATAAAGTTAGTGATGGGATGAATGATTGGTTAGCCCAAATTATTGGTTTGCCAGAAACAACCCCGCTAAATCCAGAAGTAAATCAACCTGGGATTGGCTTGGGTCGCATTGGAAATTTACCAGCGCCAACGTTATTAAAGGATTTTGCTAATCGATTGAAGCAGACATTTAAAGTTGAACATGTGCGGTTAATAACGACAGATACTGATCAATTTATTAAACGAGTGGCGATTATTGGTGGGGCAGGTTCAGAATTCTATAAAGAAGCTAAAAGTCAAGGAGCAGATGTGCTAGTGACGGCTGATGTAAGCTATCATGTGGCTCATGATATTTTGGTAAGTGGAATATCAGTAATTGATCCTGGACATCATATGGAATTTTGGATGAAAACTGCAATGCAACAATTTATTAAAGATTGGTCAAATGACGCCGAATGGGAATTAGATGTAGTACAATCTAATATAAACACGGATCCATTCCGATTTGTTTAAGTCAAAGAAAGAGGTATAAGCAATTGGCTAAATACGAAAATTTAGTACCACGTTTTATCAAATATGCGAAAGTTAACACTCGTTCAAACGAGGAATCAACGACTGTTCCATCCGATCCTAAGGAAGTTGCGTTTTTAGCAGATTTAGCAACTGAATTAAAGACAATTGGTTTGCAAAATGTGCGAACTATGAAAGATGGTTATGTTTTTGCTGAGTTAGCAAGTAACATCGATAAAGATGTACCAACGATTGGTTTTATTTCACACGTTGATACGGCCGATTTCAATTCTGAAAACGTGCAACCACAAATCCACGAAAACTATGACGGTAAGTCAGATCTTAAGTTGAGTGATGAATGGACTTTAAGCCAAGCTGAATTCCCTAACATGAAGAACTATGAAGGTCACACTTTAATTACTTCAGATGGTAGCACTTTACTTGGTGCTGATGACAAAGCTGGGGTAGCTGAAATTATTGCTGCCATGGAATACTTGATTGCTAACCCGGATGTTAAGCATGGAACCATCAAAGTGGCCTTTGGTCCCGATGAAGAAATTGGTATTGGTGCTGATAACTTTGATACGAAAGAATTTGGTGCTGATTTTGCCTATACTGTTGATGGCGGTCCATTAGGTGAATTGGAATGGGAAACTTTCAATGCGGCCGATGCTAAAATCTCAGTGCAAGGTAAAAATGTGCACCCTGGTTCAGCTAAAGACACAATGATCAATGCAATTCAAGTTGTGATGGATTTCCATGCAGCTTTACCAGAACATGATCGTCCAGAACACACTGAAGGAACTGAAGGTTTCTGGCACGCCATGCAAATTGGTGGTTCACCAGAAGCCGCTACTATTCGTTACATTGTCCGTGACCACGATCGTCAAAAGTTTGAAGAACGTAAGCAATTACTTCTTACAATCGCTGACAAGATGAATGCTGACTTTGGTAGTGACCGGATTAAGGTTGAAATCAAAGATCAATACTTTAACATGGGTGAAGTTTTAAAAGATGACATGCGTTCAGTTGACTTAGCAGCCAATGCGATGAAGGCGCTTGATATTAAGCCATTAATCGAACCAGTTCGTGGTGGGACTGATGGTTCTAAGATTACTTTCCTTGGCACACCAACACCAAACCTCTTTGCTGGTGGTGAAAACATGCACTCACGGTTCGAATTTGTTTCTGCACAAGTTATGGAACAAGCGGTTGACACTTTATTAAAGATTTCAGAATTAAATATTGCTGACTAATTGCTAGTAAATAAAAAAAGTTCGGGTTATCCCGAACTTTTTTTATTGTTGTTTGTTGGCACCAGTTGAAATTTTTGAAAAGATAATCGCACCGGCAAGACCAATAAAAATGGCCCAGATGGCGATGAAGGCAGGTGAGTATGCACCACCTTCAAGAGCATGACCAATATAACCAATAATTTCACCGAAAATCAATGCCCAAAAAGCACCCATAAAGTATTTCATAATATACACCTTTTCGTTTATTCATTATTTCACTATTAGTTTACGCTCTCTATATTTAAATGCAAGCGTAAATGTTTTTGCTATAATAACAGTATCAACTCTAGAGAATACTTCGTTAAATGAAAGGGGGATTAAAATGAGTTATTTTCCAATTCAAGCATTAAGTGCATATAGCTTATTAAAAAGTCCAACCACCCCTAAAGAATTAGTAATCAAAGCTAAAGAACTTGGTTATCAAAATATTGGGTTAACTGATATTGATGTAATGTATGGTGTTGTTGACTTTTATAATGCTGCCATTGCTGCAGATATGAAACCAATTTTAGGTTTAACTTTAAAAATAAATGGCCTTGTTAATCAAAGCACAATAGGTTCAATTATTTTAATTGCGAAGAATAGCCGCGGATATCAAAATCTGATGAAAATATCATCATATAAGATGACACTTGCTAATCCAGCTGATGCTAATTTTGAAGTGATTGAAAATTATTTAAGTGATTTAATTGCTATTAGCCCAGTAGGTGGTGAAATTGATCAGTTACTACAACAAGGTCAAGTAACATTAGCAGAGCAGGTTGCTAAGCAATTCAAGCAGTTATTTGATACCGAATCCGTTTATTTAGGAATCAACTTAAGCCAAGCACTGACACATCGGCAATATTTACAGGAATTTAGTGTGAATGTGAAAATTCCGTTAGTTGTGGATGAACCAGTTTACTATGTAGCAGCTAATGATTTTTTCGCAAGTAAAGTTTTACAAGCAATTGATGCTAATATTGTTTTGAGTAATTTAGGCCAGGCACGTAGCGAAATGGGTGCTAATTACTTGAAGCCAGTTGCCAAAATAGAGTTAGCCTATAAGCAAGCAGGCTTAGAGATGGTATTTGAAAATAATACACGGTTGGCTTCACAAATTAATGTTGAGTTGAACTTCAAGCAACCGCAGTTGCCGGTATTTTCATTGCCAGTGGGAATACAAACGCAGGCTTATTTAGCTGAAATTAGTCACAAAGGATTAGAGAAACGTGGTTTAACTGATGAAAAATATCAAAAACGTTTAGCCCATGAATTGACAATTATTAACCAATTGGGGTTCAATGATTACTTTTTAATAATATGGGATGTTATTAAATGGGCACACCAACAAGGAATTCAAACAGGCCCCGGCCGTGGATCAGCTGCAGGATCATTAGTCGCTTATGCATTAATGATTACAGACGTTGATCCTATTAAATATGATTTATTATTTGAACGATTTTTAAATCCCGATCGAGCACAAATGCCAGATATTGATTTAGATTTACCCGATAATCGTCGTGAAGAGGTTTTGAATTATGTACATGATAAATACGGTCATACCCATGTAGCTCAAATTATTACATTTGGTACTTTAGCTGCCAAGCAAGTTATTCGTGATACTGGCCGAGTTTTTGGTTATACACAACCTCAATTATCTCAATTAGCAAAGGCTCTCCCAAATGCACCACATATTACATTAAAAAGTGTCATTGAAAAATCACGATCTTTTCAAAATATTATTAATGATTTGCCTAATGGTGCTTTATTATTAAATGTAGCTCAACAATTGGAAGGTTTACCACGTAATTATAGTACCCACGCAGCTGGAGTAGTGATTTCACAAGAACCTTTAACAGACATTGTAGCAGTCCAAAATGGACCAGATAAGCGGTTAATGACTCAACTACCTAAGAATCCAGTTGAGGCTCTAGGACTCCTTAAAATGGATTTCCTAGGCTTACGTAATTTAACACTTCTTGATACAACGCTTAAGTTAATTCATGAGACATCCCCTAAATTCGATCTCTCTACAATTCCATTTGATGATCAAGAAACGTTGACCTTATTTCAAAATGCTAAAACGAATGGAATTTTTCAGTTTGAATCGGAAGGAATAAAAAAAGTGTTACGGCAATTAAAACCAGATTCTTTTGAAATGATTGCTGCCGTTAATGCACTCTTTCGACCAGGACCAATGGAAAATATTTCACGATTTGTAGCACGTAAACACGGTAAAGAACCAATTACCTATCCTGATCCTATTTTGCAACCTATTTTGGCACCAACCTTTGGGATTATTGTCTACCAAGAGCAAGTTATGCGAGTTGCTTCAGTATTAGCTGGTTTTAGTTTGGCTCAAGCTGATATGCTTCGGCGTGCAATTAGTAAAAAAGATGCACAAAAGATTAATGTCTTACGGCAACAATTTATTCAAGGAGCTATTAAATTAGGGCATGCCCAAGCTGTTGCTGTGACTGTATATGATTATATTGAAGCATTTGCTAACTATGGATTTAATCGTTCGCATGCTATTGCATATTCAAAAATGGCATATCAATTAGCTTTTTTAAAAGTTCATTTTCCTCGTGAATTTTTCATTGCCTTAATTAACGCCAACACAGGGAACATTGACAAATTAGGAGTTTACATACAAGAGCTTCGACAAGTTGGGATTACAGTAGTTGGCCCAGACATTAATCGTAGTAATCATGATTTTATTAGTGCGGATGGGGCAGTTCGATTTGGATTATCTGCTATTAAAGGATTGCGGAGTGATTTTATTAATGAATTATTGAATGAACGAAATGCTCATGGTCGTTTTGAAAGTTTACCCAATTTAATTAGTCGTTTAAATGATAAATGGCGTAATGAGAAGATGTTTACAATATTAATTAAAGCTGGTGCATGTGATAATTTAGGTTACAACCGTAAAGAATTGCTACAAGCACTAAACGGTATTTTAGAGGCAGTTGGTTTATCGGGTAGTTCAATGTCATTATTTGCTACAATGGCTCCTAAAATCGCTAAGTTACCAGATTTTAAATTATCTGAAAAATTAGCAATGGAAATTGAAACATTAGGAATCTACGTTTCAGCACATCCAGTTACCCAATATCGGCACTTAGCTAAACAGATAAACATAACAGCAATTAATCAGTTGCAAATTAATGCAAAGGTTAATCTAGTGATTTTAATCACAAAAATACATGTAATTCGAACTAAAACTGGTAAAGAGATGGCATTTCTGACAGCAACTGATCAAACTGGTGAGTTAAGCATAACCTTATTCCCACAAGTATATAACCAATTTAAAGCACAAATTAGTCTGGGAAAAGTATATGTTTTAAGAGGGAAAGTCGAGCAAGGACGCGAGATACAAGTTATAGCTGATTATATGAAATTAGCAAGTGAAGTCATACTAAAAAATGATAATAATATAAGTGAAAAACCGCAAGGAAAGTGGTTTTTGAAGCTAGCTAAAGATAAAAATCGACTTAAAATTGAAAATGAATTACGGCAAATTTTACAGGCAAATCATGGTGATAATCCAGTTATTTTAGTTTATGAAATCGATAATCGTAAAATTTTAATGTCAAAGGAGTGGTGGCTTAAAAAAAATCAACAATTGATGGAATCGCTTACATCATTGTTAGGACAAGGAAACGTAATTTTTAAGGATAATTAAGTCTGATTTTTTAATCAAGAAGGCTCATATTTATCGATAAAATGTGTTATCATACACAAGGAATGAAAATTTATAGTTATATCTAAGGAGATATGTTACGTCATGAAAAAGACCAAGATTGTTGCAACACTTGGACCTGCAAGTTCTGATGTTGACACTATTGTTAGCTTGATTGAAAACGGTGCAAATGTTTTCCGTTTCAATTTCTCACATGGTGATCACGAAGAACACCTCGGCCGTATGAACGCGGTTCGCGAAGCTGAAAAGATCACAGGAAAGACTGTTGGTTTCTTACTTGATACTAAGGGTGCAGAAATCCGTACTACTAAGCAAGGTACTGAAACTGGTAAGATCGAATTTAACGCCGGTGACCAATTACGTATTGGTATGGATGCTACTGCTGAAAAGCTTGGTAGCAAAGAAAAGATTTTTGTTACTTACGAAAATCTTTTTGACGACGTTCAAATCGGTGGCCACGTACTTTTCGATGATGGTCGTATTGACATGCAAATCGATGCTAAGGACGATGCAACTCGTGAATTAGTTGTAACTGTTCAAAACCCAGGTCTTCTTGGTTCACGTAAGGGTGTTAACGCACCTGGTGTTTCAATTAACTTACCTGGTATCACTGAAAAAGATGCTGATGACATCCGTTTTGGTCTTGACCAAGGCATTAGCTTCATTGCGGCTTCATTCGTTCGTAAGCCTGAAGACGTGCTTGAAATCCGTGCGTTGTTGAAGGAAAAGAACAAGGAAGACGTTCAAATCTTCCCTAAGATTGAATCACAAGAAGGTATCGACAACTGGGCTGAAATCGAAAAGGTTTCTGATGGTTTAATGATTGCTCGTGGGGACATGGGTATCGAAATTCCACCTGAAAATGTTCCTTTGGTTCAAAAAGACTTGATTCGTTCAATGAATGCTGCTGGTAAGGCAGTTATCACTTCAACTGATATGTTGGACTCAATGCAAGAAAAACCACGTCCAACACGTGCTGAAGCTTCTGACGTTGCCAATGCCGTATTTGATGGTACTGACGCAACGATGCTTTCAGGTGAATCAGCTAACGGTAACTACCCTAAGGAAGCTGTTGCTATGATGGCTAACATCAACATGAAAGCTGAATCAGCATTGGCTAAAAACGGTCGCATGGTTGATAACTTGTTTGATGCAACTGATGTTACTGAATCAGTTGCTGCGGCCGTTGCATCTGCTGCGAAGAACTTGAACATCAAGACTATCGTTGCTGCAACTGCTTCAGGTTACACTGCGAAGATGATTTCTAAGCACCGTCCAAATGCTGACATCTTAGCAATTACTTTCAGTGAACGCGTGCAACGTGCCTTGACAATGTCATGGGGTGTAGAACCAGTGATTACTGAAGAACCTGCTAACACAGATGAAATGATTGCCTTGGCTAAGAAGGTTGCGGTTGAACGCGGTCTTGCTAAGAAGGGTGATAACATCATCGTGACTGCTGGTATTCCAGTTGCTACTACTGGTACTACTAACATCATGACTATCCAAACGATTGATTAATTAAATAAAGCAATGTTTGCTAATTTAGCGAACATTGAAAAAGCCGATTACATTTTGTAATCGGCTTTTTCTTTGCTATTTTTTTGCTTAGCTTGGCAAGTCGGGCAGACCCCAAAGACTTCGACGGCCGCATGATCAATTTGATAATCAGTATGCGCTTGGGCGTGGTCTAAGAGTGGATTAAAACTAAAGTCAAAGACATCTTCAATCCGCCCACAAACACTACAGATGACGTGATAATGGGGGTGTGCAAAGTAATCAAAGTGCTGCTTATCATCGTTACCAGCTAAATTGACGACGAGATGATGCTCAATAAATAAATCTAACGTATTATAGACGGTCGCTAAGCTAAGATTAGTATCCGTCGCTTTCAAGGCATTAAATATTTCTTCTGCTGTCGGATGAGTGCGTTGCGTAATTAAATAGTTTAAAATAAGCGAACGTTGACTGGTAATCCGAAGTCCTTTTTGGCGGAGAAAATCAAGAGCGTTTTCGAGTTCGTGAGTAGTCAATACGAGACCTTCTTTCATGTAAATAGACCTTGTACTTTTATAAAAAAGTGCTACTCTTTAATTAGAATAATTCTAAATAAGGAATATCCTAACTCTATTATAGCGTAAGAAGGGTAAAAAATGAATGTAAAAGAAGAACCAATGCAACAGGTAAAAAAGATTAGTTTAGCACAAAAAATTAATATTCTGCGGGCTAGTGTTATGGGAGCTAATGACGGGATTTTATCCGTGGCCGCCATTGTTATTGGGGTTGCTGGGGCACGAACAAGTAGTTTTGCAATTTTAATTTCGGGGTTAGCAGGGATGCTAGCTGGTACAGTTTCAATGGCGATGGGTGAATATGTATCGGTTAATTCGCAAAAAGACGCCCAAAAAGCGGCTATTCAAACTCAAGCAACCGCTTTAGAAGCTAATTATGATGCTGAATACCAGTTTGTGGAACAAAAATACATTGAACAAGGCATTTCCGTATCTTTAGCCCAAAAAGCGACGGCAGAAATGATGACTGGGGATGCGTTAGCAACGGTTGTTCGTGAACGTTATGGATTTGAAATTAATGATTTTACTAATCCGTATGCAGCAGCGCTAGCTTCGATGATTTCCTTTCCATTAGGATCAATTTTACCGTTAGTTGCGATTACCTTGTTGCCAAAAACATTTAATATTGGCGGGACATTTATTGCGGTGGCCATCGCCTTATTAATTACTGGTTACTTAGCCGCGCGCTTAGGGAATGCTGATCCTAAACGGGGGATGCTACGTAACTTTGTTAGTGGTGTTATAACGATGCTGGTAACGTTTTTAATGGGTTATTTTGTAGGATTATAATGGAGTGAAATTATGGCTAAAAAACAAAATATGGATGAACGTTTAAATGCAATTCGGGCCGGTGTTTTAGGTTCAAATGATGGAATTTTAACAGTTGTTGGAGTGTTGTTTAGTGTTGCTGCGGCCACTCCTAATCGGTTTACAATTTTACTAGCCGGATTTGCTGACTTAGTGGCATGTGCTTTTTCAATGGCTGGGGGTGAATATGCTTCAGTTAGCTCACAAAGTGACACTGAAAAAGCGGCAGTGGCTTTAGAAGCACATAACCTAAAGCATGATTATCAAAGTCAATTAGCCGTGGTAGCTGACCACTATGTTAGTCGCGGTGTTAGTCAGACAACCGCAAATGCTATTGCGGAAGAATTATTAATGAAACAACCGTTAGCAACCGTTGTGAGTGTTAAATATAATATTGATTTGGGTCACTATATGAATCCGATTGAAGCGGCAGTGGCTTCGCTTGTGTCCGCCGCTTTAGCTGGCTTACTACCATTAATTGCCATGCTCTTTTTACCACCCGATTTGCGTTTTTGGGGGACTATTGTAGTTACCGCTTTAACAGCAGGAATTATCGGTTATTTAAGTGCAAAGATTGGACAGGGACTTGTACGACGTGCGATTATTAGGAATATAATCATAAGTATTATAACAATTGCTATTCATTATGGAATTGGCTTGCTTTTCTAAAAGTTATGCATAATTTTTGTTTTGATTTAGTAATATATTTTACAATAATGCTGATTATTCGGTATAATTATTGTTGTCGTAGAAATTTACGATGCAGAATATCTGAAAGAGATCGTAGTCTGTCTGCAATTGGAGTTATGCAACGAATGTTCTCGAAGCGCATTAGATTGCAAAGTAATTTACTTTGTTCGACACGTACTAGGAATTTCCTTTCAAAGAAGGAGGAGTTCATGACGAAAGAAGAAACACAAAACAAGTTTGCACTTGATGGCGATGCAGCGAGTTTGGAGGAAGTCAACGGATCCGTTGAAGTACCAAAAAATGCTGGTTTTTGGCGCACGCTGTTTGCATTTAGTGGACCAGGTGCCTTAGTTGCCGTGGGATATATGGATCCAGGTAACTGGATTACCTCAATTGTTGGGGGAGCACAGTATCGTTATCTACTCTTATCTGTTGTTATTATTTCCGGAATTATCGCGATGATTATGCAATACATGGCTGCTAAATTAGGGATTGTAACGCGGATGGATTTAGCCCAGGCAATTCGGCATCGAACTAACAAGCCAATCGGGTTTGTTTTATGGATTATGACGGAATTGGCGATTATGGCAACTGATATTGCGGAAGTCATTGGGGGTGCAATCGCCCTTAACTTGCTTTTTGGCTTACCATTAGTTGTTGGGGTGATGTTAACAGTATTAGACGTGTTCTTGCTATTATTATTAACAAAATTAGGATTCCGTAAAATTGAAACAATTGTTATTACATTAATTTTATCAATTCTTGGGATTTTCCTTTACTTGGTGATTCTTTCAAAACCAAGCATTGCCGGTATCGCGGGTGGTATTTTACCCCGTCCCGAAATTTTCCACCATGATCAATTATTATTAGCATTGGGTATTATTGGGGCAACTGTGATGCCTCACAATTTGTATCTCCACTCATCAATTGCTCAAACGCGGGCAATTAATCATGAAGACCCAGCTGAAGTACGAAATGCGTTGCGTTTTACTACGTGGGATTCAAACATTCAATTAATTGGGGCAACCTTTATTAATGCATTGTTACTTATTTTAGGAGCAGCGTTGTTCTTTGGTCATGGTGATCAATTGCAAGCGTTTGGGGATTTGTATCGCGCCTTGAGTGATAATAATATTGCTAAGGGAATTGCCTCGCCAGTCCTTTCAACCTTGTTTGCGATTGCTTTGTTGGCATCAGGTCAAAATGCAACCATTACAGGAACTTTGACAGGACAAATCGTTATGGAAGGTTTCATTCATTTGAAAATTCCAATGTGGGCTCGGCGGTTAATTACCCGGGTAATTGCCGTTGTACCAGTTATCATCGCAGCAATTGTCTGGGGTGGTACAGAAGGTGCGATGGATAATTTACTTGTCTATTCACAAGTCTTCTTATCAATTGCTTTGCCATTTACAATGATTCCATTGATTTGGTTTACTGGTTCAAAGAAAGTAATGGGTGAGTATGCTAATCCACTCTGGATTTCAATTATCGCTTGGATATCAGCAATTGGATTGACAATTTTGAATTTCCAATTAGTTATTAATATTGTCCAACAGTTAATTCGACTCTTTTAGGAAAGAAGGCCATGATAAATGGGTGAAAATTTCTCATTACCAAAGCATAAAAATATTTTAGTGGGGGTTGATGATTCAGCGGACGCACAATTTGCATTTTTAAATGCGGTTAGCCACGCCCTCGAAGATGATTCACTATTACACATTGTAACGGTGTTAGAAACAGACACGCTAAATGTCTTTGAAGCTTTAGATAAAGAAAAATTAAAAGCCAAGCGTGCAAAAATTGAACAACGCTTGCATGAATATCAGCAACAAGCACTTGAAGCAGGTGTCAAAGAAGTTCATTTAGTATTTGCTGAAGGTGAACCTGGAGAAACGATTGTTAAAGATGTTATCCCAAATGTGCAACCGGATTTGGTAGTCGTTGGGGCTGCGGCAACTAAAAAAGGACTCGGAAAATACATGGGTAGTCAAGCTGGATATGTGGCAAAATACTCACCAGTATCAGTCTTAGTCGTTCGCTAAAAATAATTTACATATTAAGTGCTTTAACTAGTTAAGCCAATGTAATAAAGTTTTATAATACTAAAAAGGCTGAAAGGAAAAATTCCCTCAGCCTTTTTAGTATACATTTTGTAAATATGGTAAGTCGTTTTGAATATATAATTAAATTAGCACACTGATAAAATTTTAAATCAATTATTTTCGGCGATTGAATAGGCTTTTTTTGTGTTAGCAAAGTGTAATTTAGCGTATTGTCTCAAATCTATACCTTGATGAAGTAGTTTAGCAGCTATTTTATCAACGTTCTTACCCGCACCAACGGGTAACTCACAATGGGCTTGAGCACTGAGTTCTTGCAAGGATTTAAGTTCAACGTAACGCGCAATGATTGAGGCTGCCGCAACGGCAACATGTAGTTGCTCGGCCTTTGTTGCAAAGTAGACATTCTCTTTGACCACATAATTTAATTTACTTAAATAACGCCAATAAGTGTTAGCAGGTGTGAATTGATCGATTAAAATTGCATCAGGCATGTGTGGTGCTATTTTAGCTAAAACAGCACTTAAAGCTCGATTATGACCATGTGCTTTAATTTCATTGGCATTCAAAGTTTGGTTGTATTGATTGTAAGTTGTCGGCATAATGTTAACAATGTGGTACGGCAACATGTTGATTAATTTTTCAGCCAGACTAGCAATATTGGCATCAGTTAGGGTTTTTGAATCAGCAATACCTAGGCTTTGTAAGGTGGTAATTTGGTCTGGTGCAACATATACGGCAACCACAGTTAACGGGCCAAAATATGAACCAGTCCCAACTTCATCAGAGCCAAGCACTCCTAGTTGTGCAAGGTTATCAGGTAAGTTAGAGGGCACCGGATTAGTTTTAGCACGCTTAAGACTAGTTTGTTGCATACTATTAGTAGTTAATGCGTTTGATGCCCATTTTTGCGATTCAGCGAGTTCATTTTGACCTTGAAACATGACTTTACCAGATTTATAACCAGTGACCATCACACCAGATCCCTTATAGCGAAAAATCGCTCCAACTGGTACGGTAGTATTAGATGGATAATGCTGAGCGAAAGTTCTTAACTGATTAGTTGTAGTTTGAATAACAATCGACACGATATAAGCTCACTTTCTTTTTGAGGTAACAACTCCAATTATACATAACAAATCAAGTTAAAATCAGATTTTATCATGATTATGTTTGGTTCAAGTGTCTTTTTTTTTGTATAATTAAAGTTAGGTGTGCAGTAGATGATAAATTTACTACCAAGATAATAAAGGACGGTTTGAAGATGGCAGATGAAAAGCGTAGATATCGGGCCCGCTTAGGGGATCGAGATTTTACGATTGTCGGCAATAGTAGCATAGAGCATATGGCCGCAGTAACAAAAAAATTAAATGATGAACTAGACCAAATTCAAAAACTGGCACCAAAATTATCGCGACAAGATCAAGCGTTGTTACTAGCGTTTAATTCGATTTCTGATCAATTGAAGATTCAAAACGAATTAGAAGAATTAACCGCTCCGGATAATATAGATTTGATTGATGGAGAATAGTCAATGGTATTAGGAATTATTTTTGGCCTAGCTCTAGTATTGGCCTTTATGCAAGGTTATCGATATGGGTTAGTAAATACAATTGCGCGAGTAATTGGTTACGTTATTCTTGGTATAGTTTCATTATTATTTGCCCACCCATTAGGGTTGGTGATAACTAAATTCTTAGGTGACGCATTCGTAGCCTTTCGACCAGGAGCACCTAATCAGCTAGTTAATCAAGGTAGCCAATTTTTAGGTGCTGGTTTAGGATTTATGATTATTTATTTAATTGGGGGTATTTTTGTTCACTCAATTTTACGGAGTTTACGGTTTATTAAAAAGATTCCGATTATAAATACTATTAACGCGATACTAGGTGGTGTTGTCAATCTAGTTTTAACGTACATCATTAGTTTTTTTGCGTTACAACTATTATCAGTAATGAATATTGCATGGGTGCAACAACAATTTGTTGACGCTCCATTTTTAAATTCGATTTTAGATCAAACACCGATTTTATCAAATGCCATTTATCAATGGTGGTTAAATGGTAATTTCCGTCTTTGATTAAATGAAAGGGTTAGATTGTGAATAAACGAGTATTAGAGACATTAGAATATGAAAAGATTAAAGCCCAATTGGCGAGATATTTAACATCTGAAGCAGGACAATATGAATTATCTAAATTACAACCAACTAATAATCCTGAGTTAATGCGCAAATGGTTGGCTGATACGCATGATGCAGTTTTAATTTATCGGATAGCCGGTGGAATTATTTTACCTAAGTTAATGAATATAACTCCACATATGAAGCGCTTGGAAATGGATGCAAATTTAAGTGGAACCGAGTTAGCTCAAGTTAGTCGAGTTTTACAAACATCTGGTAGTATGGTGCATTTCTTTGATGAGTTGCGTGAGGATAAGCATCTAGAGTTGCTCCGATTATATGATTTGGCGTCTAAAATTATCACTTTACCAGAAGTAACAAAGCGCTTAAATACAGCCATTGAACTTGATGGGCGAATTACTGATGAAGCATCGTTTGAATTAAAACAAATTCGCCATAAAATTACCACTACTGAACAAGCAATTCGGCAAAAAATGCAAGAATATACTCGTGGTAAATCAGCTGATTATTTAACTGATGCTTTAATTACAATGCGTAATGAACGATATGTTTTACCAGTAAAGGCTGAATATCGTAATAAATTTGGCGGTGTGGTCCATGATCAGTCTCAAACCGGCCAAACGTTATATATTGAACCACAAGCAGTTGTTGATATGAACAACCGTCTTCGACAAGCTCAAGTAGCAGAATTACATGAAGAGCAACGTATTTTAACAGAATTATCAGACATGATTCGGCCAATGGCGAGTGATATTTTAAACAATGCTGTAATTTTGGGGCATTTTGATTTCGTAAATGCAAAAGCAATGCATGCATATGCTATGAAAGCAACTGAGCCAATTGTCAGTGAAGATAATTATATTAACTTACGCCAAGCCAGCCACCCATTAATTGATCAAAATAAGGTTGTAGCCAATGACATCGTGCTTGGGCAAGATTACCAAGCAATTATTATTACTGGACCAAATACCGGTGGTAAGACAATCACGATTAAAACATTAGCAACGCTACAGGCAATGGCCCAATCAGGACTTTACATTACAGCTGACGAATTCTCGACAGTGGGAATTTTTGATGAAATATATGCGGATATTGGTGATGAGCAATCAATTGAACAATCATTATCAACGTTTAGCTCGCACATGGTTAACATTATTGATATCTTGAAGCATGCTAATGAAAAATCATTAGTTATTGTGGATGAACTTGGAGCAGGGACGGATCCGCAAGAAGGGGCATCTTTAGCGATTGCAATCCTAGATGCTTTAGGTCAAAAAGGAAGTTATGTGGTTGCAACGACCCACTATCCTGAATTGAAAGCGTACGGATTTAATCGTACGCAAACAATCAATGCCTCAATGGAATTTGATGTTGAGTCATTAAAGCCAACGTATCGCTTTATGCTTGGGGTGCCAGGACGTTCTAACGCTTTAGAAATTTCAAAACGTCTAGGACTTGATCAAAATATCATTGAAGAAGCGCGATCATTAACGAGTCAAGATTCACAAGACTTAAATGAAATGATTGCCGATTTGGTTGCTAAACGCCAAGAAGTGATTACTAAAGTGGCAGAACTTGATGAAAAATTAGCTCAAGCTAATGAACGAGCTGCAACTTTAGAAACGCAACAAGATAAGTTTGAACGGGCAAAAGATCGTGAATTAATCGATGCCAAAAAAGAAGCTAATCATATTGTAGCAGACACTAAGAAACGGGCTGACAAGATTATTAGCGATTTACGTAAAATGCAACTTAATGCCGGTCAAAACGTGAAAGAAAATGAATTGATTGCCCAAAAAGGAGCGATTAATTCATTACACCAAGATGTCGATCTTAAGAAAAATAAAGTGTTGGCACGTGAAAAACGGAAACATGAATTTAAAGAAGGCGATGATGTCTTAGTTAAATCATATGGCCAACAAGGGGTCTTATTGAAAAAACATGGGGCAGATGCTTGGCAAGTGCAAATGGGAATTTTGAAGATGGTTGTTGAAACTGAAGATCTTGAAAAACAAAATTTACCTAAAGAAGCTAAGCCAAAAGCAGCACCTAAGCAACGTGCAACAGTTAAAGGTGGTGTGCGCCAACGAATTAGTGCTTCACTTGATTTGCGCGGTAAACGCTATGATGCTGCGATGGGTGAAGTTGATCGCTATATTGATAGTGCCGTTTTGAGTAATTTAGGGACTATTGAAATTATTCACGGTAAGGGAACCGGAGCACTTCGTAAAGGGGTTCAAGAATTATTACGTTCACATCCACGAGTTAAGACATTTAACTACGCCAATGCCAATGCTGGTGGGGATGGAGCTACGATTGTCACGTTGAAATAATTAATAGTAAATAAAAACGAAACATGGCAGAAGTCGGCTGCTACCAAGAAACATGCTAAATAATCCCTTGAAGAAATATCCTTCGAGGGGTTATTTAGTGTTATCGAGTATAGTAGCTTTCCGGTAAGCACGCTAACAACGAAGTACTACTAAAAATGAGCTATATCACGATACTGTTTTCACTTGCGATAGGGTATGAGTAATTTTTGGAGTTCTTGTTGGGCAGCAGTATCACCAGAAATTGAAAATTGATCTTCAGGTGCTACGGAATTATCACTGGTATATGAACCATCATCGTTAAATTCACCTAAACCAGTTGAAAGACCGACTTGATCACCGTTTTTTTGTAATTCATAGACCGTCCCGTTGTCGCCAAGTAAATATTTTGAAATGGGTTTATCAGGGCGCGCGACAGCACTATAACCGGCTGCAAATGGTCCTTTAAGATCCTTTTGAATTCCCAAATTACCATCTAATGGAGTATAAAACGTCACTCCACCAATGGCATGGATTTTGAAATGACTAGGTCCGGGCTTATCTTGGTTTTGAACTTGAACGAGTCCATCAGGAGTGGCTACGAAAAAGTCACCGAAACCAGCAGTCCCATGATCCATATAATAATCAGTGACAGCCATACCACCAATTCGAGCACGTTGACCGGCCCAAGCTAAAAATTGCGCTGTAATTTGTTCTTGTTGGGCTTCAGATAAGGCAACGCTTTGGTGACTAATGGTTGGCGTATTTGAGTTATTAGCTACTACCTGATGATTAGTTTGTGATGAACTCGTCGTGCTTGAAGGAGAATTTGCTTGTTGGGAACTATTTCTTGCCGTTGTGACTGAAGAACTATGCGTATGAATGGGTTTGCTTTTTGAACTACTTGCTGAGTTACTAGTGGTGCTACTTTGATTATTTGCTGAATTTGCAGTGCCGCAACTTGCTAATAAAAATAATGAGCCGGTGACGACTGCCGTAAGTGGTAAAAATTTGTGCATGATGCCCCCTTGCGTGTACTAATATTTGATACCTTGCATTATACGCTGGTCACCTTTTTATTTAAAATGATACGCTGTTGCAAGGATAACATGTGCCTAATAGCACAAAATTAGGTATGATATTAGTAAGAACACATAAAGGAGGTTAGTTAATGAAAAAATGGTTATTAATATTATGTAGCATGCTTGTCAGTTTGTTTATGTTTCATTTGAAAACCGCATATGCCGATGATAATTATCAAATTACACATTTTAATGAACATATTAACGTTAACTCAGATGGTAGTGCTAATTTAAATTATCAATTAACATATAAATTTGATGATGCGATGCATGGCTTTTTAATTAAACAGGGGTTAGAAAAAGGCCTACAACTTAAAGGCCCAGTAGTAGCTAAAGTTAATAACCAAGATATTGGAAAATATATTGGTGGTAATCAAGGTTTAGAAATCATAAATGGGGATACATCACAAACCTTTAAAGTCCATTATCCAATTAAAGCTGGGCAAACATATCAATTAAATGTGCAATATCAATTGGCAAATTTTGCTCAACGGTATACTGATATTGGTGAAATTAATAATTTTGTGATTGGTGAAAATTGGGCGGTTGATTTAAATAATGTTGCTATTACGGTGCAATTACCACGTGGGCAACAAAAGTTATTTGGCACCTATACGCATACAAATAGTGCTGGTAAATTTGTTGGCAATGCACAAACGGGGCTTTATAAATTAACAGCGGCCCAAATTAATGCAGGAGAAGCTGTTGAGTTACACAGTTATTTTGATCAACAAACGCTCGCACAAGCACCACAAAATAAGCGTGCTCAGTTAACTCATTTTAAGGCTGTTGAAGCTAAAATTATGGCTAATAATAAGCGTGCTCAACGAGTCGCCTTTTTTATTCAATGGGTGGCGGGAATTTTTGTGGTGTTAGGAATTATCTGTGCAATTTATGCACGGCAATACTGGGTTAAACGTCGCAATCGTGCTTTAGGTAGTTATGTTCCATTACACAACTATGAATTGCCCAGTCAGCTAGCACCAGCGATTGTTGCTAATCAATTGTATGATAGTGGTGTGGATGTTAATGGGGCATTTAATGCTACCATGATGGACCTAACGGCTCGACATTATCTTTCAGTTGGCCAAAAAGTTGCTATGGGGAAGTTTATTAATTCTCGTAAAGCCACTAATAATTTAGAATTTACATTGTTAAAGCTTGATAATCATTTACTACCGTTTGAATTATTAGTCATAAAAATTTTGTTTAGTGAAGATTATGCCAATCAAATTGGGGCAAAGGTTGCGGTCAAAGACTTTAAACATGCACATAGTTCGGTCGTTAAACGTTACGGTAAGTTTTTAAATGAATTAAGTGTCACAATGCGTAAAGATGCACAGCTTAATAAAATTGTGGATACCCAGGCTAATGTTTTTTATCAGAGTATGAAAGGTTTTGCAGCGGTTTTAACAACAATTGGCGCTGTACTTTATGTTGGTTTGCTATTATTTAGTGCCAATATGACCGTAAATTTGGCTACTATTATTAGTGGGGGGATTTTTGTAATAATTGCGATTGGGCTAATTATTTTTGCAGCCCGGCGCACACTGATTTACCAAGCACCTCATTGGCGAACTGCCCAAGATTGGTTTGATTTTGGTTCAATGCTCAAAAACGTCGGTGAATTTGATATTAAGCAAGTTCCTGATGTGACCTTATGGGATCGCTACATGGGGTATGCGGTGGTGTTAGGTGCCGGAGCAGAAGTGATGCATGCGTTGGCGAAATATGTGCCAGCTGATACGACGAATGATAACTTAGTACCAATGTATTTAGCATTTAATGCCATTAATACCAATAATGCTTATGTCGGTTCAGCCCTTGCAAGTAGTGGATCAAGTAGCAGTGGTGGTTTAGGTGGTGGGATGTCATCTGGTGGCGGTGGTGCTAGTAGCGGTGGTGGTGCTTTCTAGATGCTTGCTAATCACAATATTTTGGTCTAAACTAAAAGTATAATTAAAAAATGAGGTGGCATAATGAGTGTCTTAGCACAATTAACAGAAGATATGAAAACAGCAATGAAAGCAAAGGATAAAGAAACTTTATCAACTGTCCGGATGCTTAAATCTGCAATTCAAAATGAACAAATCAATGCTGGTCATGATTTGAATGATGAAGAGGAATTAACTATTATTGCTCGCGAAATGAAGCAACGTCGTGATTCAATGGCTGAATTTAAAGCTGCTGGTCGTGAAGATTTAGTAGCACAACTTGAAGCTGAAATTGCCGTTGTCACTAAATACATGCCTGCTCAAATGTCAGAAGCTGAAATTAAACAAATTGTAGCTGATACAATTGCTGAGGTTGGCGCAACTTCAAAAGCTGATTTTGGTAAAGTAATGGGTGCTTTGATGCCTAAAGTTAAGGGTAAGGCTGATGGTAAAATCGTTAATGAAACTGTTAAAGCATTACTTGGTTAATATTTAATAGATTTATGACACTAGCTAAATAACTAACAAAAGGCTTGAAGTTTTTCTTCAGGCCTTTTGTTGATTTCATAAAATATAAAATTATGATATATGATTTTGTTTTTTTGGGTACGGTGTTTGCTAGAAATTTAGGACTAATTAAAGTACAATAAACTTTGTATTAATAATTAAACACCTTAAAGGGGGCAAGTATTTGGCAACAGGACAGATTCGACAATTATTAGCAGGATATTATGATGTCGCAACTAGTGATGGGACGATTTATCGGACACGTGCGCGTGGAAATTTCCGTAAACGTGGTATTACACCTTTAGTTGGTGATTATGTTGATTTTCAAAGTGACAATCAAGAAGAAGGTTATATCCTTGAAGTTCATCCCCGTAAAAATAGTCTCGTACGGCCACCAGTTGCAAACATTGATCGTGCAATTGTTGTGACAGCTGCTGCTGAACCGGATTTCTCAGATAATTTACTTGATCGCCAATTAGTAGCGGTTGAAGAAATGAATATCGAACCAGTGATTTATTTTACCAAAACTGATTTATTGTCAGCTGAACAATTGGATCATTTACATACAGTCGCTGCTGGCTATCGTAAAATCGGGTATCAAACGTTAGTACCTAATGATGCTTTTGCACCAGAGGCATTAACCGAATTAAGTGCTGAATTTACGAATCACCTAGCAGTTTTTATGGGTCAAACCGGGGCTGGTAAAAGTACGTTATTAAATCATATTCTACCAGATTTGAATTTGGCAACGGGTGAAATTTCGCAAGCACTTAGTCGTGGCCGGCATACAACTCGGATGGTCGGCTTACACGAAATAAATGGTGGTTTGGTCGCAGATACACCAGGTTTTTCATCTTATGAAGTCTTTAAAATGCCAGCCAATGAATTAAGTCATTTTTTCCCTGAATTTTTAGCTGCTAGTGTGGAGTGCCGTTTTCGAGGATGCGTGCATATTAATGAACCAGGCTGTGCGGTTAAAACAGGTTTGGAACATGGCGATTTCATGCAGTCACGGTATACTAATTATCGCGCCTTTTATGATTTAATTGTTAACCAAAAACCAGATTATCGCAAAAATAAAAAATAAATAGGAGTCATTATTATGTCAATCAAAGTAGCACCTTCAATTCTTTCTGCCGATTATGTTAATTTACAACGTGATGTTGAAATTGTTGAGCAAGCAGGAGCAGAATACGTTCATATTGATGTAATGGATGGAATGTTTGTGCCATCTATTTCATATGGTTCAGCTTGGGTAAAAGCACTAAAACCAGTAACTAACATGGTTTTAGATGTCCACTTAATGGTTGTTAATCCAGAACGGTATATTAATGAATTTGCAGATGCAGGTTCAGATATTATCGGAGTTCATTATGAAGCGACTCCACATATTCATCGTGCTTTGCAAATGATTAAAGCTAAAGGGGTAAAAGCTGAAGTAGTTATTAATCCGGGGACAGCAGTTGAATTGATTAAGCCAGTTTTACACATGGTTGACCAAGTATTGATTATGACAGTCAATCCCGGCTTTGGTGGCCAAAAGTTTCTACCAGAATCAATCGCTAAAATTAAGCAATTAGCTACAATTAAAGCTGAAATGGGTCTTGATTTTGATATTGAAATTGATGGTGGTGTCAATGGAGATACTGTTAAAGCTGCCTATGAAGCAGGTGCTACTGTAGCGGTTGCAGGTTCATATGTTTATGACAAAGTTGATCCCGCTGCTAAAATTGCCGCAATGAAAGATTTAACAAAATAATGCGTTATAAATTCAAAGGGGTTATGGTAAGAAAAAAATTTACCACAATCCTTTTTTATTAACATAAAACCTGGAGGAAATAGGTATATGCAGCGCTTAAATATCTTGGTAGGTGGTCCAACTGAGCTGTGGCCACAAGAATTAATTGATAAGCAAATTCCAGGTGATTGGTTAGGTGTTGATCGTGGAGCAATTCGTTTGTTAGAGCATGGAATAACACCATTAATTGCAATTGGAGATTTCGATTCAATAAATAATGATGAAAAAAATCTAATTAATCAGCAATTACGTGATATTCGGATTGCTCGACCAGAAAAAGATGATACAGATACCCAGTTAGCTTTAACCATCGCTATGGACGAATTTGATGCTCAAGAAATATATATTTATGGGGCAACTGGTGGTCGAATTGATCATTTTTTAGCTAATGTTTGGACAGTTACAGAATCACGATTTAGAAATATTGTCGAACGTGTGCATATGATTGATAATGGTAATTCATTACGTTTTTATTTACCTGGTGAACACGCTATTGTACGTGAAGCTGGGAAGAAATATCTAGCATTTATGAATTTGACGCCAGTTACTAATTTAACCCTAATTGATGAACTATATCCGTTAACAAATTGGAGTTCAGTAGCACCTAAAGCATGGACCTCTAATGAATTTACGGCTGATGTAAATCACTTTAAGTTCGAAAGTGGCATTATGCTGGTGATACAGTGTCGAGATATACAAAAAATATTTTAATATAAATTTTTTATTTAATATCTAAATTTATCGCCTTTAAGCGGACAATAGCAATATAATTTTTAAAATTTAGCTGTAAAGTTATTTTACTTTACACTTTTTTATTGCAATGTTGCTCGAGGTCTGATAATATTATCCAGTAATGAAATTTAACAAGTTAGATTTCTAGAATCGATAGAATAGACAAGGAGGGTTATACTCATGGCAGTTGATGCAATTACTGGTAAGCGTACTCGCTTCGGTAACAAACGTTCACACGCCCTTAACTCAAGCACACGTAGTTGGAAGCCAAACTTACAAAAGGTTACTGTTCGTATTAACGGAGCAGCTCCTAAGAAGGTTTACCTTTCAGCACGTACTTTGAAGGCTGGTTTGAAGAACGGTTCAATCGAACGTGTTTAATAATTTTTTAGCAAATGGCCACCATCTTGGTGGCTTTTTTGTTGTTTAAAAATAAATAGATAGATATTTTCTAACTGCAAGTTAGTCGATTTTTCAAGAATGTGGTAAAATTTAATAGATATACAATAATAGAAAAATTACATGCTGAGCGGTTAATATTAAATAACTAATATCAACACGGGCTAACTGAGGAGGAATTCAGATGGCGGTAAAAATTAAGTCACAACACGGAACAATTGATATTAATAATGATGTCATTGCTACGGTTGTTGGAGGTTCAGCAACTGAACAGTACGGTGTTGTTGGGATGGCTTCAAAAAAAGCCTTACGTGATGGGTTTAACCAAATTTTGAAGCGTGCTGATTATACACGTGGAGTGGTAGTGCGCCAAGAAACAAATGGCATCTCAGTTGATGTTTATATTGTTGTTGGCTATGGTACCAAAATCTCAGAAGTATCAAAGAGTGTACAAGCTAAGGTTAAATATAACTTAAATGCAATGCTTGGAATTGACGCAAATGAAGTGAATGTAATTGTACAAGGAGTGCGAGTATTAGCTGATTAATATTCGTTTACCCTCTAGGAGGATAATAGGTTGGAAGTTGTAACAAAGATTACGAATATCGAATTCGGGTCAATGGTTAATGCTGCCGCACAAAAGTTAACCGAGAACGCCGAAAAAATTAATAAATTGAACGTTTTCCCTGTGCCAGATGGTGATACCGGAACAAATATGTCACTTTCTATGAATAGTGGTGCCCAATATGAACGTGATGCAGTTGATACAACTGTTGGTGCATTAGCACAGGCAACTGCTAAAGGTTTACTCATGGGAGCTCGTGGTAATTCAGGAGTTATTTTGTCGCAAATTTTTCGTGGCTTTGCCAAGTCAGTTGATGGTAAAGAAACACTAACAGCTCGTGATTTAGCTGATGCGCTTATGTCTGGAGCTGAGACTGCTTATAAAGCAGTTATGAAGCCAACTGAAGGAACAATTTTAACAGTTATTCGTGAAGCTGCTAGTGCTGCAAATCATGCAGCTAAAAATTCAGATGACGCTGTAGTTGTCATGGGACAAACAGTCGATGCATCGGAAAGAGCATTAGCATCAACTCCTGATTTATTGCCAGTTCTTAAGGAAGTAGGAGTCGTTGACTCTGGTGGCCAAGGATTAGCATTTGTTTTGCAAGCTTTTTATGAGGCTTTATCAGGTGAGATCACAGCTAGCGATATTCATATCCCAGATAATGCTGAATTAGAAGAAATGGTTAAAGGATTGCATGCAGGCGCCCAAGCTAAACTTGATCCAGCAGATATTGAATATGGTTACTGTACTGAAGTAATGGTCCAAATTGGTAAGGGAACAACGTTTGATCATAATTTTGACTATGATGAATTTTATGCACACTTAGCTGATTTGGGTGATTCATTACTAGTTATTAATGATGATGAAATTGTTAAAATCCACGTCCATACTGAAGACCCTGGGGCTGTTATATCATGGGGAACCCATTATGGCTCATTAGTAAAAGTTAAAGTAGACAATATGCGTGATCAACAACAAGCAGTTATTGATGCACAACATACTGAAGATACTAAAGAAATTAAAAATGCTCCTGAAACGGCGATTTTAGCTGTTTCGGCTGGTGAAGGGCTATCTGATTTGTATTTAGCATCTGGAGCAACTGGTATTATTGATGGTGGTCAAACTAATAATCCATCAACTGCTGATATTTTAGCAGCTATTAAAGCTAGTGGAGCTAAACAAGCAATTATACTACCTAACAATGGTAATATCTTTATGGCTGCTGAACAAGCAGTAGAAGTAGCTGAAATTCCAGTTCAAGTGGTACACACTAAAACGTTACAACAAGGACTAACAGCATTGTTAGCTTATAATCCATTAAATGATTTAGATGCTAACGTTACTGCTATGGAAGAAAATAAACTAACCGTTAAATCTGGTCAAGTAACAACCGCTGTACGTGAAACGACAATTGATGGTCTTGAAATCCATGAAGGTGACTTCATTGGTATTATTGATGGTAAGTTAAAAATTTCAGCTGCTGATCTACAAGCAGCAAGTATTCAAATGGTCCAAAAGATGCTCGATGAAGATTCAGAAATTATTACGATTCTTTATGGTGACAATGCAACTAAAGCTGATGCCGAAACATTTGCAGAAGCAATTGCTGAACTTGATGAAGATTTAGAAGTTGAAATTCATCAAGGTGGTCAACCAGTATACCCATTTTTAGTGGCAGTTGAATAAGCTTAATAGTTTATATAAATATTATTAAAAATAGTGTTGTGACATAAGTCAGACGCTACTAAAAAATATGACAATAGGTCCCTTGAAGGTTTTCTTCAAGGGACCTATTGTCATATTTTGAATGTGTTAGGCTTTAAGCTGAGAAGTTCAATATTCAAACGCATGTTCGTTTGTTATAATATAAATACACATAAACAGGAGGGAAATTGATGAGTGAGTCAGCTAAAAAACCCGAATCTCTTGAAGATAGTATTACGGTTTTAAGTGGAGTTGGTGAAAAAAGAGCACAAGCATTAAATGCTTTGGGCATCTTTACGATTGCCGACTTATTGGAATATTTTCCTTTTCGTTACGACGATTTAGCAGCAAAAATGCCCACGGCAACCCAAGACGGGGAAAAAGTAACTTTCAAAGGTATAGTTTCTTCAGAACCAATTATGATTAGGATGGGATATAAAAAGTCACGCTTAACTTTTAATATTCTGATTGGCCAAGAAAATATTAAAGTTAGTTTTTTTAATCAACCATGGCTAAAAGAACAAATTAAACTTGAAAATGAAATTGCAGTCTATGGAACATATGATGCTATCCATCAAAGTTTAGCTGCTATGAAACTTATTCAACAAACTACAGATAGTTTGGCAGGAATTTATCCGGCCTCAAAGGCGGTGCAAGCTAAAACAATTCAAGGATTAATTGAACAAGCTTATGGAAAATATCATCAACTAATTGAAGATTTAATACCGATACCATTACAAGAAAAATATCGTTTACTTAATCGGCAAACGATGATTCGTGATATGCATTTTCCTAATGATATGACAGCTGCACATGCTGCTCGTCGGAGTGCGGCGTTTGAAGAATTTTTCCTATTTCAAATGAATTTACAACTTGTTAAGATGGCTGATACAAAGAATCATGGGCGTAGTATTGAATTTGATAATCAGCAAGTGCAAGCGTTTATTAAAACCTTACCATTTGAATTGACCGCCGCACAAAAAAAGGTGGTTAATGAAATTGCTTTTGATATGAAACGCCCCTTACATATGAATCGCTTATTACAAGGAGATGTTGGTTCGGGTAAGACCGTGGTTGCAGCAATTGAAGCGTATGCAGCTGCCACTGCAGGGATGCAAACGGCCATCATGGCGCCAACCGAAATTTTAGCACAACAACACGCCAAAAGTTTTGGCAAGTTTTTTGCGGCAATACCCGATATTCGCGTGGAATTAATAACTGGTGCGACAAAGGCAGCTGCTCGACGCCAAGTGCTAGCAGATTTAGTTAATGGTGAGATTGATATGATTATTGGTACCCATGCATTGATTCAAGATGGGATTGAGTTTCATAATCTTGGTTTGGCTATTATTGATGAACAACACCGTTTTGGGGTTAAACAACGAGCAGTCTTACGTGAAAAGGGGATGAACCCGGATATTTTAGCCATGACGGCGACGCCCATTCCTCGGACTTTGGCGATTACGGCATATGGTGAAATGGATGTGTCAATTATTGATCAATTGCCTGCGGGACGAAAACCGATTGAAACTAGATGGTTAAAAACGGATGCGTATGACCAAGCAATTGATTTTATGCGCCAACAAATTAAAGCTGGGGCACAAGCCTATATTGTCACACCACTGATTGAAGAATCCGAAGCCCTTGATGTCCAAAATGCCACGGCAATTTATGAAGAATTAGCCGACTTTTTGGCGCCGGATATTAAAGTTGGTCTATTACATGGGCGGATGAAAAATGATGAAAAAGATGCTGTGATGCAAAAGTTTAAGGCCAATGAATTTCAAGTCTTAGTCGCCACAACTGTGATTGAAGTTGGTGTTGATGTCCCTAATGCGACGGTTATGTTAATTTTGGATGCTGATCGATTTGGGCTGGCTCAACTCCACCAATTACGTGGGCGGGTTGGTCGAGGGGATAAGCAATCATACACGCTATTGCTTGCAGATCCTAAGACTCAGTATGGTAAAGACCGGATGGATATCATGACCAAAACGACCAATGGTTTTGTCTTAGCACAAAAAGATTTGGAGTTACGCGGACAAGGTGATATTCTAGGACAAAAGCAATCAGGAATGCCTGATTTTAAAGTGGGTGATCCAGTGGCTGACTTAAAGATGTTAGAAATTGCACAGCAAGAAGCAATTACAATTATCACTCAACCTAACTGGGATAGTGTTCAAATGAACGCAGCTTTGGTACAATATTTATCAAACAGAATGGCACGCTATCGTAATTTAGATTAGTGCTAAGTTAAATGGAGAAGAGAAAACGATGAAAATTGCAGTTGATGCAATGGGTGGCGATTATGCCCCATTGGAAATTGTTAAAGGGGTTGAAAAATCTCGTGACCAGTTTAGTGATATTGAATTTATTTTATTTGGGGACGAAGCTAAAATTAAAGCGGTCTTGAAAGATACAACACGGGTAACAATTCACCATACTGATGATATGATTGAAATGGGTGAAGAACCAGTACGTGCGATCCGGCGCAAAAAAAATTCATCAATGGTTTTAGCGGCCACCGCGGTTAAAAACGGTGAAGCAGATGCTTTCTTTTCAGCTGGTAACACAGGTGCAATCTTGGCCGCAGGAATCTTTATTGTTGGTCGGATTAAAGGAATTGATCGACCAGCTTTAGCAACGGTTTTACCATCAGTTGATGGCCCACATGATTCATTTGTAATGATGGATATGGGAGCTAATGCTGAATCTAAAGCAGCACATTTATACCAATATGGTTTCTTAGGTGATTTTTATGCTGAAAAAGTCCTTGGCTTTGAAAACCCCCGTGTTGGTCTTTTGAATTTAGGAACTGAAGAAGATAAAGGTGATGAAGTTCATAAAGAAGCCTGGCAATTACTAAATAAAGCACCAAAATTAAACTATATCGGGAACGTTGAAGCTCGTGAGTTACTTAATGGAGCTGCTGATGTTGTAGTAACGGATGGTTCAAATGGTAATACGGCTTTAAAAGCTATTGAAGGAACAGCACTAACCATTATTAATTTATTGAAAGAATCAATTCTTGGTGGTGGTATTAAAGCAAAACTAGGTGGTCTATTAATCAAAGATGCATTACGTGGTATGCGTGATAAATTAGATTATACAAAGGCAGGTGGTGCAGTATTACTTGGTGTAAATGCCCCAGTTGTTAAAACGCATGGTTCTGCTAAAGAACGAGAAGTTGCCAATACATTCGCCCAAATTCATACGATGGTGCAAAATGGACTGGTTCCAGCAATTCAAGATTATATTGCTAATCATGCTGATGTGATTAAAGTAACAGCAAATGAAGAAAGTAAAGGATAATTTTATGACTAAACAAGATATTTACAACACAATTAGTGCCTCAATTATGGAACAATTCAATTTAAGTGCTGACAAAATTAAACCTGAGTTAAATTTTTTAAATGATATCGATGCAGACTCAATTGATTTTGTGGAATTAGTACTAGACTTGGAAGATCATTTTGATGTTGAAATTCCAGATGAAGATGCTGAAAAATTAGTTACTTTACAAAATACGGTTGACTATATTGCTGACAAAAAAGGGATTACGGCTTAAGTTAAAGTTGTGACAAGCTACCATATTAGCGGAAATATATACAAGAGTTGTGGTCTAATTACTTTTTAGTAATAATTGGTAACTAAAAATAGTTCCAAAAGGCCGATATATTTAAAATAATATACATAAATCCCAGGGAAAATTAATTCCCCTGGGATTTTTGCTAGCATTTCTCAATAGCAGCCAAATTTTGGCATATTATCTTTTAAACATACTGAACTTTTGGTGGATATTAAAGAATCAAATTACGATTAAAAAACAGATACAAGTTCAGGTATATCTAGTGATAACTAGCTAATTAACAAGAAATTAGGGTGTAATTAATGTTATAATTTATTATGGCATTTATTTGCATTTTTACTGCCTAATGAGGGAGGAATTAAGTACGTGTTAGATAAATTACAAACACAATTAGAAAAACAATTTGGGATTAAGTTCAACGATTCAAAATTACTCGTTGAAGCTTTTACACAAGGAAATTATTTAAATGAACATCCAAATTTTAAAGGACATGATTATCAGCGCCTTGAATTTTTGGGTGATGCTGTGATGCAATTACAAACGGCGCAATATCTATACAAAAATTATCCGTCATGGGACGAAGGCCAACTTACTGAACTTCGAATTGCGATGGTTCAAACGCGTTCATTTGCATCGCTAGCTAAGCAATTATCGTTTAATGAATACATTTTATTAGGTCACGGTGAAGAATTAAACGGTGCTCGTAATCGGGATTCGTTACTTGAAGATGTTTGGGAAGCTTTTATTGGGGCTTTATATTTAGACCAAGGTGCAGAAACTGTCACTAACTTTTTAACACAGCACATGTTTAATAAGATTAAAACAGGCTTTTATGATCAATTTATCGATTATAAGAGTAAGTTACAAGAATTTTTACAAAAAAATGGTGCAGTGCAAATTAAATATCAAAAGCTTAGTCAATCAGAACTTGATGAGCATAATCAACAGCAGTTTACAGTAGCTGTTGAAGTACAAGGTAAAGTTTTATCAACTGGTAATGGTAGTTCTTTAAAGAACGCTGAAAAAGCAGCTGCACGAGCAGCTTATCAACAATTAACGCAAAAGTAGGAACGATATGAAGCTCAAATCTTTGGAAATCAGTGGATTTAAATCATTTGCTGACAAAACAAAAATTGAATTTAAGCCAGGTATGACAGGAATTGTAGGACCCAATGGCTCTGGTAAATCAAATGTTATTGAAGCTATTCGCTGGGTAATGGGTGAACAATCAGCCAAAGGCCTACGTGGCGAAAAAATGCAAGATGTCATCTTTGGTGGTACTAGTAAACGGAGTCCATTAAATCGGGCTGAAGTTACGATTGTCTTTGATAATAGTGATCACTACTTAAAAACAGATTTTACCGAAATTAGGATTAGTCGGCGTTTATATCGCTCAGGAGAATCAAATTATCTAATTAATGGACAAGATGTTCGATTGCGCGATATTGTTGAATTGTTCATGGATACTGGTTTGGGACGTGAAAGCTTTTCAATTATTTCTCAAGGGCGAGTTGAAGCAATTTTTAACTCAAAAGCAGAAGATCGTCGCACAATTATTGAAGAAGTTGCAGGTGTTTATAAATATAAGCAAAACAAAGAACGTGCACAAAAGGAACTTAAGCAAACCCAAGAAAACCTTGATCGAGTTGAAGATATTTTACAAGAAGTTGCTAGCCGGATTGAACCACTTAGTCAGCAAGCAGCAATTGCTCAAGATTATTTAGGACAAAAACAGCGTTATGATGCCCTAGAGAAATCACGATTAGTAATCGAGATTGATGAGTATTCGACAGTTCAAGCAAATAATGCAAATAAAGCAGACCAATTAAAAACAATTATTGATAAACAACAAAAAGATGTTAATCATAAACTTCAACAATTAAAACAACTCAAGCAAAGTCAGCAACTACTACATCAACGGCGTGACCAAATACAAGCAAAATTAGTTACGTTGGCACAGACAACTGAACGTTTAAACGGCTTGCAAAATATTACAGCTGAACGTGAACAAACTAGAACTAGTAGTATAAAAGAATTGACGAATAGTTTACAAGAAACGGCACTTAGTTTAAAACAGGCTGAGAATGATTTAAAGAATAAAAAAGCAGAATTGAGTAATCAGCAAGCTAAGATTAAGCAAGTTGAAACTGAGTTAGCTGATTTAAGTGAACAAACTGTAACTAGTCGAATTGAGCAATTACAAGCAGAAGTAGCTAAAACTGAAGCGGCACATTTGGCAGAATTAAAATTACAAGTAACAGTACAAAATGAAGTACAAAATGCAGTCAACAATTTAAAGCAAGTGACCAATAACGGAACGGATGTTCAGGCTCAATTAACCGCTATTAAAGATAAATTAGCACATGCACAAGCGGAACAAAAAACATTAGAACAACAATTAGTACACGCACAAACTGAGCAACAAAAAGTCCAAACTGAATTTGAGAATGTAACAGCAGCATATCAAGTTGCCCACAATCAACAAAAACAACATCGCCAAGCATGGTTAGATGGTCTAGCGGTTGCCAAACAAGCACAAGCCCGATTAGAATCATTACAGGCAATGGATAATGAGTATACCGGTTACTATCAAGGTGTCCGTAATTTAATGCGACATCGAGAAAAGTTTCCTGAAATTGCAGGAACTGTTGCTGATTTATTAAATGTTCCAGCTGAATTTAGTAAAGCAATTGAAGTTGCACTTGGAAGTGCACTACAGCAAGTTGTTGTCGCAAATGAACAAGTTGCTAAAAATGCAGTGCAATTTCTAACTAAGCAACGGCTAGGACGGGTAACATTCTTACCGATAAATGTAATCAAAGGCCGTAGTTTGTCGGCACAACAGTTGGGATTAATTACAAATATTGAAGGATTCCAAGGCGTTGCAAGTGACTTAGTAACATGTGGTAACAAGTATAGTAAGATTTTGACCCATTTACTAGGAACTACAGTGATTGCAAGCGATTTAGATAGTGCAACAACTATTGCTCAAGCCGGACAGCATCATTTTAAAATTGTGACAATTGACGGGCAAATAATTAATCCAGGTGGTTCAATTACAGGTGGAGCTCAACGTAATGATAATAATGGTGTTTTGCAACAGAAAACAGAAATTGAACAATTAACCCAAGCGGTTGCTACAATGAAAGTTGAGCTAGCCAAGTCTGAAGCTACGGTACAAGACTTTGAGCGACAAGTAGGTGAATTGACGGAAATGGGGACTGCTAAACGGTCTGAATTAGCCATTTGCAACGAAAATGCACAGATTTTAATTTCAAAAGTTAAACTAGCTAACGAAAACGAGCAACACTTACAACAACAAGTGCATCAATTATTACAGCAGCAACAAAGTTTTGATGATAATATAAATAATTTGACGCAAACAGGTACTGATAATAAAGTTAGGTTAACAACTATCGAAGAAAATATCAGTAAATTACAAACCAAAATTGTATTAGCAAAGGACGAAATAAATAAGTTGTCTCAAAGCCAAAATGCTTTGAGCGAGCAAATATTTGCTAAGCGAGAATGGTTAGCGGGTCAGCGAGCTACAGGGACTGCTTTGATGAATGATATTACTTCATTAAAACAGCAAGTGGCACAATTATATAAAAATCAACAACAGCTTGAGCAACGCTTAGCATTATTTTCTGCGGGTGGCGATGAACTAGAGCAAGCTCGTGAACGTGCGCAACGTGAACTTGTTGTGGCACAGCAAGATTATCAACAGGCAACTCGCGACTTAGCGACTATTAAAGATGAATTAGGCCAAATTGAGATTGCTATTCAAAGTTTAGAACAGCAATTAGAACATCTTCAAAGTACTCAAAGCTTAAGTCAACAGGAATTAAGTACGCTTAACTCGCAACTTGCACGTAATAGTGCACTATTAGAACAAGCTCAACAACAGTTAACCGAAGAGTATGATTTGACAATAGAGGCGGCTAAGTTGGAATTAGTCAATATGCCAATTGACGAAATTAAGACACAGCTTAAACTTATTAAACGAGGATTAGATGAATTAGGCGATGTAAATCTTAATTCAATTACTGAATATCAAGAGGTATCTAATCGCCATGAATTTTTAAGTAAGCAACAAGCGGACTTAATTGCCGCACGAGATAATTTGTTTACGACCATGGCTGAGATGGATAATGAGGTTTCAAAGCGTTTTGAAACAACGTTTAATGCGGTTGCAGGCCAATTTAATGATATTTTTGGGCGGATGTTTGGTGGTGGTAAAGCAGAATTACGTTTGACTGATCCAAGTAATTTGTTAACCACAGGCATTGATATTATGGCACAACCACCTGGCAAGAAATTTCAACAAATGTCATTACTTTCAGGTGGTGAAAAAGCTTTGACAGCTATTACATTACTTTTCTCAATTTTAGCAGTTCGGCCAGTTCCATTTGCTATTCTAGATGAAACTGAAGCAGCATTAGACGATGCTAACGTTACTCGTTTTGCACAATATTTACACACATTTGAAAATGATACGCAATTTATTGTAATTACCCACCGTAAAGGAACTATGGTTAATGCTGATATGTTATATGGTATTACAATGCAAGAATCTGGAATTTCAAAGCTTGTCGCCGTTAATTTAGCTGATATTAAGCAATAAAAGTGAGGACATAAAATGGGATTATTTGATATTTTCCGTAAAAAAGATACAGAAAAACATCCTGAACAAGTTGATGAAACTATTCAAAAGACAACACCTGATGTAAATAACGCACCAGTTAATAGTGAACCAGCTCAAGAGGATGCAATTCTTAATAAAGAACCAGTAGTTAAGGTTACAAAGGGAATTAAGATTCCGATTGCAGACACGCCAGTTACTGAAACAACACCAGAAGTGGAATCAGACACAACGGTTACTGAAACAACACCAGAAGTGGAATCAGACACAACGGTTACTGAAACAACACCAGAAGTGGAATCAGACACAAC
>NZ_JAAXPN010000009.1 GCF_012396505.1 Periweissella fabalis
ACACAACGGTTACTGAAACAACACCAGAAGTGGAATCAGACACAACGGTTACTGAAACAACACCAGAAGTGGAATCAGACACAACGGTTACTGAAACAACACCAGAAGTGGAATCAGACACAACGGTCACTGAAACAACACCAGAAGTGGAATCAGACACAACGGTCACTGAAACAACACTAGAAGTGGAATCAGACATGCCAGTTACTGAACAGATAACTACTAGTGAAGAACAAGCTTACGATAAAGGCTTAGAAAAATCACGAAAATCTTTTGGTGAACGCTTAAATGCTTTCTTTGCCAAGTTTCGTTCTGTTGATGAAGATTTCTTTGAAGATTTAGAAGATACTTTAATTCAAGCTGATGTTGGTTATCAGACTGCTATGCAAATCAGTGATGAACTACGCGATGAAGTTAAGTTAAAGAATGCTAAAAATAAAGAAACAATTCGCCAAGTAATTGTTGATAAGTTAATTGAAATTTATGAAGCTAGTGGTAATGGTGAAGATATTTCAATGCATTTTGCTTCAGAAGGTCCAACAATCATTTTATTTGTTGGGGTGAATGGAGTTGGTAAGACAACTACAATTGGTAAAATGGCTAACCTTTATAAATCCGAAGGTAAAAAAGTGTTACTTGCCGCCGCAGATACTTTCCGTGCTGGTGCTACACAACAATTACAAGAATGGGGCCGTCGTGATGGAGTTGACGTTGTTTCAGGACCTGATCGTGTTGATCCGGCGTCAGTTGTATTTGATGCGGTTAAAAAAGCTAAGGCTGAAAGTTATGACGTCTTGTTTGTTGATACGGCTGGACGATTGCAAAACAACGTTAACTTAATGCAAGAATTAGCTAAAATGAAGCGGATTATTAGTCGTGAAGTACCAACTGCCCCACACGAAGTATTGATTGTACTTGATGGGACAACTGGACAGAATGCTTTGCAACAAGCTAAATTGTTTAAAGAATCTACCGATGTGACAGGGATTGTTTTAACTAAGCTAGATGGAACTGCCAAAGGTGGAATTATTTTAGCAATTCGCAATGAAATGCACTTGCCGGTTAAATGGGTCGGACTTGGTGAAAAGGCGACTGATTTACGTACCTTTAGTCCTGACCAATTTGTTCAAGGCCTATTTAAGGGTTTAATTGATTAAAGTTGAGGCTAATAATGGAAATTGAAAAGAATAATCGGGTTAACTTGTTATTTGAGTTTTATCAACCGCTTTTAACAGTTAAACAAAATGAATATATGGAATTGTATTACGGTGATGATTATTCTTTAGGTGAAATTGCTGAAGAATTTACCGTTAGCAGACAAGCTGTTTATGATAATCTTAAACGGACTGAAAAGTTATTGGAAAGCTATGAAGATAAATTACACTTACTTAAGGATTTTGAGCGGCGTACGAATATATTAACGACGCTAAATCAATATATCGATAAACATTATCCCACTGACCAGCAATTAAGCCAACTTGTTGCACAAATTACAAAAATTGATGAAGAATAAACGAGGTATAAAAAATGGCTTTTGAAGGACTAACTGAACGTCTCCAAAAGGCAATTTCAGGTTTACGCCGTAAAGGTAAAGTAACTGACGCTGACTTACGCGAAACAATGCGTGAAATTCGTTTAGCGTTACTTGAGGCCGATGTTAACTTTGAAGTTGTCAAAACTTTTATTAAAACTGTACGTGATCGTGCTGCAGGGACCAATATTCTAGAAGGACTTAATCCAGCACAACAAATAGTTAAAATCGTTGATGAAGAATTAACTAAGATGATGGGTGAGGAAGCAGTCCCACTTAATAAGAGCCCAAAAGTTCCAACGGTCATTATGATGGCTGGGTTACAAGGGGCTGGTAAGACAACTACTGTTGGTAAATTAGCGTTAAAGCTTAAAAATGAACAAAAAGCGCGGCCATTATTGATTGCCGCCGATATTTACCGACCAGCGGCCATTGACCAATTAGCAAAACTTGGTCATGATATGGAGATTCCGGTCTTTAGCATGGGGACTGATGTTAATCCACGTGAAATTGTTAAACAAGGGTTAGCACAAGCAGCTGAAAACAAAAATGATTATGTATTTATTGATACGGCTGGTCGCTTACAAATTGATGAATTATTAATGGATGAATTGGCGGACATCAAAACGATTGCTCAACCAGATGAAATCTTATTAGTAATTGATGCTATGACCGGACAAAATGCTGTTCAAACGGCGCAAGGATTCGACCAACGCTTAGATGTTAGTGGGGTCGTTCTTACAAAATTAGATGGTGATACCCGTGGTGGAGCGGCCCTTTCAATTCGGGCCGTCACTGGTAAGCCAATCAAATTTGTTGGTCAAGGTGAAAAAATGACTGATTTGGATGTCTTCTATCCAGATCGGATGAGTTCACGAATCTTAGGCATGGGAGACATGTTAACGCTGATTGAAAAAGCACAACGTGACTTTGATGAGAAGCAAGCCGAAGAACAAATGCAAAAGATGAAGGAAAACACTTTTGATTTTAATGACTTTATTGAACAATTAAACCAAGTTCAAAATATGGGACCATTGGAAGATATCATGAAGATGATTCCTGGAATGGCTAACAATCCAGCGCTTAAGAATATGAACGTTGATCCCAAAGATTTAGAACACATTAAAGCAATTGTCTTTTCGATGACTCCTGCTGAACGTGAAAATCCCGATTTATTAAATCCAAGTCGTCGTCGTCGTTTGGCGGCTGGATCAGGGCGCCCAGTGGTGGAAGTTAACCGGATGATTAAACAATTCATGGAAATGAAAAAGATGATGAGTGGCTTAATGAATGGTAAAATGTCACCACAAATGCAAAATATGATGAATATGATGGGTCAAGGTGGTGGAATGCCCGGAATGCCTAATATTCCAGGTATGGGCGGCCTTGGTGGGAAAGTTGCTAATGGCTTAGGTAATTTGGCTATGAAACAAATGGCTCGTAAACTTAAAAAAGCCAAAAAACGTCGGTAATTTAGAAGTTAATTATAAATAACCTTTTGTATATGAAAATGCTTTCGTTTTTTTGAAATTTCAAAAAAATTGAAAGCATTTTTTATTTGCATGTGCTATATACTAAATATTGTAAGGAAACGAGATAAAGATAATAGTCATCAAGATGGTAATTAGTAGGTGGGGGCCTACTAATTTAATTCGGGGGGATGGCCAAGAAGGCATCATTTTGAGATTATATTTACAATTATCCCTGTTAGTATCCTTTGTCATTTTCTTCTAACACATATAAGATACACTATAATAATTGCCAGGTTTGAGGGGGGCGAATAAAAAACGATTCAATTTTTTTGAATCTTTTTTTTATTTACTGGTATTATGTTAAATAGGTTTATCTAATTTTGCATAGTAAAAAGGGGGATGGGCGAATGGACTTTCTTAGTATTCTACCTGAACAAGATCAGTTAAAGATTAAAATACTAGAGTTAGTACTGAGCTTAAGTAATGATGATGTTCGAAATGATGTAATTCGAGAGCACTTAGCAATTTCAAATTATAAATTTGAAGAGTCAATTAATGGTATTAATAATGATACCGAGATTATATTGCAGCAAAAAGCGTTAACCATTGAACAAAATTGGTTGGTCGTTGAACCATGTGTTTCACGGGCGCTTATCCAGCAATTACGTGCATATTATTTCAAATTTGCACCACTACAAATATTGATTGATAATACATTACATCAAAATCGTTATCCACGAGCACAAGAATTAGAAGTGAGTTTTGGTTGGAGTCGAACGTATTATTCTAAGCAAAAAAGGTTATTAAAAGATTTACAAATTGATCAATGGCATACTTACGCTGAAATTACGACACGTCAATTTATATTTTCGTTATATACATATTTTGGGTACAAACTAACGATTGAGAATAATGTGGAGCAGTTGAAAATTCAAAAATTAGTAGCATTAACAACCAAAAGTCAATTAAGTCCTAATCAGCAGCAACAAGCTGAATTATTGATGGCAATTATGTTAATCCGAATGTCAGTACCGACGCGTGAGATTATCACAACTAATTTATGGGTTAGCCCATCAGTAGGGCTAGTTAAACAATTTAGTGTTATCCTTGAATGCGATACGCAAAGGGCAACTATAGAAGCTCAATTATTGCTCCAAATATTATTCGAACAAGGGCTATTAGTCGATGAATTAATGACAAGTTTACAAATTAAGGCTGATTATAATACTGAATTAGCAACCATTGTTGACATTATTACACATAATATGCAGTTGCTTTTACAGACTGGTTCACAAACTAAGCAGCAAGAATTTGTGAAGAGTGCAACACAAATTATTTTTTCAGAACTTTATACGCAAGGATTTGCAGCTGAATTTGATATTACTCGAACACGTTATTTTGAGGATATTTATCCAACGTTAAATCGGCTAGTAAATAAAGTTATTAAGGCCTTGTTGGAGCAACACGTTTTAACAGAACAATATCAAATTGATCGGATATATTTTAAATTAATGTCATATATTTTAGTTTCTGATTTTGATATTAGCCAATTTGACCAAATTGAAGTATGTTTTGATTTTTCAGGTGGGCAATATGTCAATCAATTTATGATTGAAACATTTAAAACATATATTAATATTAATGTTGTTATAAGCACACATGTGACAAAAACAACAGATATCTATTTAGGTGATTATTTTAATGATCAATTATTAATCGAACAATTGATCTGGGTGAAACCACCAACTGCAATGGATTGGGCAAAACTAGGTGATATGATTGCTCAAGCTAAAATAAGCAAGTATCGTCACGTCAAGGAGGAATAATATGGCCCGGTACAGTAAAGTAAGTCATTTGTTGATTTCTACCGCGTTAATGAGTTTGGCTGTGCAAGGTTATATGATACTAGCACCATTACATCTTCAAGCAGATGTATCTCAAACGACGATTAATAATAACGTCACCAATGATGTGACACAAGTCACAGCCAGTGAATTTTCAAAGTATTTTAAGTTAAATAAAGATACTATGCTAGCTGGTGAAAGTAATAATGGCAATCAACTTATTACTTTGACATCTAATCAACGAGACCAGGTTGGTAATTTTACTTTAAAAAAAAAGATTGACATGCATAAAAGTTTTAAATTGAGTGGTCAATTAAATCTTGGTAATAAGTCAATGGATGCTGGTGGTGCTGATGGGGTTAGTATTGTTTTTCATCCTGGCAAAATTGACCAAATTGGTCAAGGTGGGGCTGCCACAGGATTTGGTGGTATTCCAGGTGCGTTTGGGTTCAAGTGGGATACATATCATAATCCCAATGATCCCGATGAGTTTGCCAATAATCAAGCATACGCTGCCTTTGTACGTAATGATGTACAAAATAGCCCGGAAGTAGATCTTAAAACTGCACAAAAAATCGCGAATCCTGTAAATAATAATTTTATTCCAGTAGAAGTTCAATATGACGGTAATTCGCATGTAATGACAATTCAATATGGGGAGCAGACTTTTACTAAAAATCTCACGGAATGGATTGGCAATAATCAAGCAATGGCTTTGGCGATGACTGCCTCAACTGGAGCTAATTTTAATTTGCAACAATTCAAATTTCAATCATTTGATTACACATCAGTAATTCAAAAAAGTAATCTCAAAATTGAATATCAAGATGAAAATGGACATGAAATACGTCCTAGTACAACAATGATAGGGCCTGTTAATAGTCCTTTTGTAATTCAGCCGCTTAGTATTTATGGCTATCAATATCGTACCAGTAGTAATCAACTGCATGGTAAGTTTGCAGAAGCAGATCAAACCATTGTGCTGACTTATCAACAAATCCCTACCGGCTCGATGACGGTCCATTTTGTTGATCAAAATGGGCATCAACTTGCGCCAGATAAAACGGTCACTGGTTTAGCTGGTGATGCGTTTAACTTAGACATACCAACGGTAAATGGCTATACACCTAACACTAAAAATAATACAATTACAGGCTATTTACGTGCTGGAGCTAATGAACAAACATTAACATTTGAACCCATTACAACTCATATGAATATCATTTATCAAGATGAAAATGGGTAACAACTCCAAGCACCAACGATACTTACAGGCACGTATTTAACGCCGTATAGCATTGTACCGTCAACGATTGCTAACTATCAATATATAAATAGTAATATACCTTTATCAGGGAGCTTTGGGATAACAAACAAAACAATTGTATTAACCTATACGCGTATTCCGGCTGAGTCAATAATTCATTTTAAGACAGCCAATGGTAAAATGTTAGCACCAGATATCGTGCTAACAGGCTTTATTGGTGATAGTTATCAGGCAGACATGCCTAAAATAACAGGTTATACGCCAGTACTGGCTAACTCAGTTATTACAGGCTTATTTAAGTTACCAAAAGAAGAGCAAACGGTTGTCTATCAACCAATAACTACAGATATAAATATTAATTACCTTGATCAAAATGGACAACAACTGGCACCCAAAAAAGTGATAAGTGGTGAATTTGGTACCACTTATCAGTTACAACCAATTATATTACCGGGCTATGAATATATTGCTAATTCTGCTAATTTAACTGGTAATTTTGAGGCAAATACTACAAATATATCACTTAGTTACCAAAGACTTATCGGCCATGTTGAGGTCGTGTTCTTGACTAATCATCATCATCCACTATTACCAAGAAAAGTCGTAAGCGGATACTTTGGTGATAATTATCGAATTGAAATACCTAACGTCAAGGGATTTACTAGCAATATTAAAGCTCTTACAGGTACGTTTGATGATAAAACACGACAAATAATTGTGACATATACACCAATACCTATTAAGCCAGTTACAGTTAATTTGCACATTATTAATCAACAAAATGACCAGGTTGTGCGAATAATTACACTACAAGGTAAAGTCGGTGAACGAATCATGTTTAACAAAGCATTTTATATGAAACTTTTGGCCCAATATGGACTTAAACCTGTAGATTTACAAACATGGCCTAAAGTATTTGTAATTAATAATGATACACCGGCTGAATCAGTACTTTCATTTATGGTAGTTCCTGTAGACAAGCAAATACCGATGCCAACTGACATAATAAATAAGGGACAAACACTAGCTGATAGTGAGCGAAGTAACAAGGCTATCTTACAAAAAAATTACACAGATAAAGATGTTGTTTCGTTTGATGTAAATAACTTAATTCAAAGTATGATCCCCACTACTGACCAACAAGTAGATGCTGTAAATACAAAACAGCATTCTAAAGTTAAGGCATTCTTGAATGACGTCAAACCAAGTACAAATCAAACAAAAGGTTACACACCATCTACACAAGCATATCAACGAAAGCAAGTTAACAATAAGCAAAAAGCTAAAGAAGCACGATTTATAATTATAAAAAAAATAATTAAAGAAATTCGTAGTAAAATAGGTTTTAGTAAATCTGATCAAGCCGTTAAAAAAATGCCGGTAAATAGTCCAAGTCCTAGTGCGATTTTGACCAAAATAGAAACTCCTAATGGCGGTGGTAGCGGCAATGGTCAGAGTACCATAGGGGCAATTATGGGTGCTTTGGCAACCTCAACATCCTTTGGAGCTCGGTGAATTTGATGAGATAACTTTGGTTTAGAAATAAATTAATAAAAAAATGACACGTGTAAAGTAAAAAAGCTTTACACGTGTCGATTTATTTGGTATATTATTACTCGTAGATAAATTACAGGAGGAAATTATATTATGGCAGTTAAGATTCGTCTTAAACGTATGGGTTCTAAAAAGCGCCCATTTTACCGTGTCGTTGTTGCTGACTCACGTTCACCACGTGATGGTCGCTTCATCGAAACTGTTGGTACTTACAACCCATTGGTTGAACCAGCAGAAGTTAAGTTGGAAGAAGAAAGCATCATGAACTGGTTGAACAACGGTGCTCAACCTTCAGATACTGTAAAGAACCTTCTTTCAAAAGCTGGCATCATGAAGAAATTCCACGATGCTAAGTTTACTAAGTAATTTAAGCCCATTCGATGGATTAATTAAGTTAAGTTTACTTGACTTTAATTACTGATAAAAAGCCTTAATTCCTAGGAATTAAGGCTTTTTTGTTAGTAATATAATTTTCAAAAAAATAGCTCACTTTTTAATAATATTACTTATAAATGTTGCATGATTGTAATCAAATCGTTATCTTGATTTAGTACTATATAATATATTATAAAAATAAATAAAAATTTAACTATTTAAAGGAAGATTATAAAATGAAAAAACTACGAACATTATTTTTAACTACCGCTATTATTCTTGGTATTAGTGCCACAACCATTGCCACAACCCAAGTAACTGCTAGTGCCAATCACGTAAGTAATACGCAAAATAAGTATGCAAATGTAGCTAACTATGCACGTCGTTCTGTCGGTACCCGCTATGTATGGGGTGGAACGACACCACGTGGCTTTGATTGTTCTGGTTTTGTTCAATATGTCTTCCGAATGGCCGCAGGTAAAAATTTACCACGAACTGCACAACAACAATCTCTAGTTGTTCGGCCAATCAATGTTCGTGATGCTAAAGCTGGTGATCTTTTATTTTGGGGAAGTCGTGGCCGTTCTTATCACGTAGCGATTTCTTTAGGTAATGGTAATTTTATTAATGCTGTTAATCCACGTGTTGGGGTCAATATTAATCATATGGGTGCACCAACTTTTGCAGGGCGTTTAAACTAAAAATTATTAAATTATAAATATTAAAAAAGGCTAATCTTTCATCTAAGATTAGCCTTTTTTCGTGCTTTTTTGCAATAAACACGAACTATAAATAGATAAAATACAATAAATGTATTGATTTAGTCTCTTTTTTTGGTTATTATAGCTATATTAATTAGATGTTATAAAAAAACACGAACCATAAAAGGAGAATTAAAGTGAAAGTTGCGGTTATTATGGGCTCAGTATCTGATTGGCCAACGATGCGGTTAAGTACAGAGATTTTATCTCAACTAGGAATTGAATTTACTAAACATGTTATTTCAGCCCATCGTATGCCAACCGAGCTACAAGCTTTTAGCTTATCGGCTCGTAAAAATGGATACCAAGTTATTATCGCAGGTGCAGGTGGAGCAGCTCATTTACCAGGGATGTTAGCGGCTAATACTACCTTACCAGTCATTGGAGTTCCGATTCAGTCTAAAGCTTTAAACGGGTTAGATTCTCTACTTTCAATTGTTCAAATGCCAGCAGGGGTACCTGTTGCAACTGTTGCTATTGGAACTGCTGGAGCTAAAAATGCGGCTCTCTTAGCTGCCCAAATGATAGCAATTTCAGATGAAAATGTAGCAGTTAAACTAGTGAGTTTCCGGCAACAACAAACAGCTACAGCTTGTGCAAGTGAGGAACAACTTAATGATTAAGACAATATTACCACCACAAACTATAGGGATTATTGGTGGTGGGCAACTGGGACAAATGTTGGCCGTAAGTGCAAAAAGTATGGGCTATCATGTTGGTATTCTTGATCCAACACCTAATTCACCAGCGGGTCAAGTAAGTGATTTTCAAATCATAGCCGCTTACAATGATCAAGCAGCTTTAACTGATTTTGCTAAACGGGTTGATGTTTTAACGTATGAATTTGAAAATATCGATTTAGATGCTTTAAATAGTGTCACACAAATTACTGAACTTCCACAAGGAACTGAATTATTACGGTTAACTCGAAATCGTTTGATAGAAAAGAATAATTTGCAATCATTAGGAATTCCTACAGTAAACTTTATTGAAATTTCAGTAAAAACATTACTTGAAAAGCAAAGTGCAATTGAGAAATGTTTACCGGGTATCTTAAAGACAACAACTGGTGGATATGATGGGCATGGTCAATGTGATGTTAATACTATTGCCGATATTAAAGCGGCTGCTGAATTATATCGTGATGCCCCAGCTATCTTGGAACAGCGAATTAGTTTTGAAAAGGAAATTTCAGTAATGGTAACAATTGACGGTAATGAAAATGTCCGTATCTGGCCTGTGGTTGAAAATAAGCATGCTAATCATATTTTACAAACAACCATTGCGCCAGCTGATGTCACAATAGAAGTTACTAATCAAGTTAACCAAATTGCGCACACGTTAGCCCAAGCATTTAATTTACGAGGTGTTTTAGGAATTGAAATGTTTGTGACAACTACTAATGAAGTGTTAGTAAATGAATTAGCACCACGCCCACATAATTCAGGTCATTACTCAATTGAGGCCATGAATGTTTCACAATTTGAGGGACATATTCGAAGCATTACAGGATTGCCAATTGATAAATTAACAATGATAGCTCCCGCTTTAATGCATAATTTATTAGGTGAACAGTTAGTAACTGCCCGTAAACAATTAAACAGTCATGCAGAATGGCATTTTCATGATTATGGGAAAGCTGAGATTCGACTCGGTCGTAAGTTAGGCCACTATACAGTTTTGGGTGAGAAAAATATCAATAAAAATTTAACATGGCTAATAGATAATGAGGAATAAAAAAATGGAAAAAGGGTCGCTTTTATATACCGGTAAAGCTAAGAATGTTTATGGAACTAATGAGCCAGATGTTTTATGGGTTGAATATACGAACCAAGCAACAGCATTAAATGGTAAACGTAAAGAACAGATTGCAAATAAAGGACAGTTAAATAGTGCTATTTCAGATTTATTATTTAAGTACCTAACAAGTCAAGGTGTTACAAATCATTACTTAAAACAAATTTCAACAACGGTTCAGCTTGTTCAACGAGTTACAATTTTACCGATTGAGGTTGTTGTCCGTAACTACGCGGCTGGCCATTTTGTAACGAAATATAATGCCCCTAGCATGCAACATTTAGTACCAAGTGTACATGAATTCTATTTTAAGGATGATGCTTTAGATGATCCGTTTATGAATGATGAACAAATTATCGCCTTAGCAATTGCAACACAAACAGAATTAAAGTTGATGCGACAACAAGCTGATATGGTCAATATTTTATTAAGTAACTTATTTAAAGAGATTGGTATCACATTAGTTGATTTTAAATTGGAATTTGGGTATACAACTGAACACCAGTTGATTTTAGCCGATGAACTTTCACCAGATAATATGCGCCTTATTGATGATGTGACTGGGAATTCATTAGATAAAGATGTTTTCCGGAATAATTTAGGTGATGTCACGGTTGGATATCAAATTGTGTTAACACGTTTACAAAAATTATTTACAAAATTGACTGAGGAGAATAACTAATGTTTTTAGCTAAAATTTATGTAACGTATAAGCCGTCAATTCTTGATCCTAAAGGTGAAACTGTCAAGGATGCTTTACAACGGATGGAGTATACAGGAATTGAAGATGTCGTAATGGGTAAGTACTTTGAAATTAAATTATCAAGTTCGGATGCTACGAGTGCTGCAAAGGAAGTTGAATCATTTAGTGAAAAGTTACTAATCAATGTGAATATGGAAGTTTTCCGTTACGAAATTGAAGCCATTACTGAATAGGAGTGAATTAATGAAAGCCGCTGTAATTACGTTTCCTGGTTCTAACTGTGATTTAGACATGTACCATGCCTTGGTTGATGAATTTCAAATTGAAACTGAAATTTTACCAGCCACGATAACTGATTTAAGCGCCTATGATGCAATTTTTATCCCAGGGGGATTCTCATACGGCGATTACTTGCGGACGGGAGCCATTGCACGTTTTGCGCCAGTGATGGCAGCCATTAAAGCCGCTGATCAACAAGGTAAAATAATTGTCGGCATTTGTAATGGTTTTCAAATTTTAACCGAAGCCGGGTTGTTACCAGGGGCCTTACAAACGAATACCCAACCAGGCTTTATCTGCGATATTACGGGCTTAAAGGTGGTTAATACGACTTCCAAATTTACTAACGCCTTTACTAAGAGCATCAATCAATTCCCGATTGCTCACGGTGAAGGAAATTACTATGTTGATGCGGCAACGTTAGCGACCATGCAAGCCAATCAACAAATTTTATTTACATATACTGACAATCCTAATGGGTCAATCGCTGATATTGCCGGTGTGACGAATGTCAACGGGAATGTCTTTGGCATGATGCCCCACCCCGAACGTGCCGTTGATGCTTTACTTGGCAATGTTGATGGCCGGGCTTTCTTTAGTTCAATTATTGCTAGTTTAGTAAACCAACAGGAGGCCATTAAGGCATGATACACACGTACACAGAACCAACTCCAACTGAAATTCGCGATCAAAAAATTTACTTGCCATGGGGGTTAACGGATGCGGAATACGAATTAGTATGCCAAAAGCTCGACCGCTTACCCAACTATACTGAAACGGGTTTGTTTGCAGCCATGTGGAGTGAACACTGTTCATATAAAAAATCAAAACCAGTTTTACGCACATTTTGGTCAAAAAATGAACGCGTTCTTCAAGGACCTGGTGAAGGTGCGGGTATTTTAGATATTGGTGATAATCAAGCGGTGGTTTTTAAGGCCGAAAGTCACAATCACCCATCCGCTGTTGAACCATATGAAGGTGCGGCAACTGGTGTCGGCGGAATTTTACGCGATATCTTTTCGATGGGGGCCCAACCAATCGCCGTTTTAGATAGCTTACGGTTTGGTGAAATTGATAACGAACGGACTAAGTATTTAATTAATGAAGTCATTGCTGGAATTGCTGGTTATGGTAATGCCATTGGAATCCCAACGGTGGGTGGTGAAATTGCCTTTGATAAAACTTATGCTGGTAATCCGTTAGTTAATGTGATGGCAGTGGGTTTACTTGACCAAGATGCGATGAAAGTTGGCCAAGCCAAAGGGGTTGATAACGCAATTTTGTATGTCGGTGCTAAAACTGGGCGTGATGGGATTCATGGAGCCACTTTTGCCTCAGCGGCCTTCTCTGATGAAGAAGAATCTGATCGTTCTGCAGTCCAAGTTGGCGATCCGTTCACTGAAAAACTAGTTATGGATGCCACGATTGCGATTGTTAAACGCTATCCAGAAGATGTGATTGGGATTCAAGATATGGGTGCAGCTGGCTTAGTTTCTTCATCTGCTGAAATGGCTTCAAAAGCGGGGATGGGAGTACATTTAAATCTTGATTTGGTACCACAACGTGAAGCTAATATGACACCATATGAATTGATGCTTTCTGAATCACAAGAACGGATGCTCTTAGTGATTAAAAAAGGCAGTGAATCTAAAGCAATATCTTTATTTGCTGAGTATGGTTTAGAGTCAGTCGTCATTGGAAAAGTAACCGATGATGGGATGTATCGCCTTGATTTCAATGGTGAAATTGTCGCACAAATTGATGCTCAAGATTTAACAACGGCACCGAAGTATAATTTACCAGCCGTTGCTCCTAAGCGTTTACAAAATGCGGCTAAAGAACAATTTGTACCAAAAATTGATGATTTAAAACAAACATATTTACAAATTTTGCAACAAGCAACAATTGCATCTAAAGCTAGCCTTTACCGACACTTTGATTCAATGGTGCAAACTAACACGGTTGTTCGGCCAGGTAGTGATGCAGCGGTTGTACGCATTCGGGGCACTAAGAAAGCCTTAGCGATGACAACGGACGTTAATGGTCGTTACTTGTATCTTGATCCGTTTGTTGGTGGTCAAATGGCAATGGCTGAAGCGGCGCGTAATATTGTTGCTTCTGGGGCCTTGCCAATTGGGATTACGGATTGCTTGAATTTTGGTAATCCTGACAATCCAGAAGTTTATTATGAATTAGCTCAATCTGTTGCTGGAATCAATCAGATGGCCCAAGCTTTAAACACGCCGGTGATTTCGGGAAATGTCTCGCTGTATAACGAATATAACGATGAAGCGATTTATCCAACACCGATGGTTGGAATGGTTGGATTACATGCTGATAACCAAACGATTATGACCCAAGGTTTCAAACAAGCTGGTGATGCGATTTATGTTGTTGGGACAACGACGGCAGCCTTTAATGGTTCAGAAATTCAAAAAATGCAAACGGGCACAATCAACGGTCAATTATTTGCCTTTGATGCCGAAGCAGAATTAACGAACCAACAACTTGTCTTATCGGCCATTCAAGCTGGTTTAATCACTAGTGCGCATGATTTATCTGAAGGTGGCTTGGCAGTTGGTTTAGCCGAAGCGGCCTTTGATCAACATTTAGGCTTTGATGTTGCCGTTAATTTAAGTGACGCCTTATTGTTTAGTGAAACCCAAAGTCGTTTTATTGTGTCAGTTAATCCCGCCCATCAAGCTGCTTTTGAAGCGCATATGGGGACTGCCGCTCAATTAATGGGGCAGGTAACGGATAATGGCACTTTCAAATTGACAACGACTGATGGAACAACTGAAATTTTAGAAAATGAAGCTTACACGAGCTGGAAAGAAGCAATTGGATGGTTACTAAAGTAATGCAAACCACAGTGAATGGGTTAAATGAAGAATGTGGAATTTTTGGAATTTGGGGGACAACGGAAGCTGCTGAAGTGACATACTATGGGCTCCATGCCTTGCAACACCGGGGGCAAGAAGGTGCCGGGATTGTGGCGAATATTGATGGTCGCTTACGACAAGAACGTGGCTTAGGTTTGTTAGCTGATGTCTTTAGCAAAGGTGATCGGTTGCGTGACATCATGGGGGCCACTTCAGCAATTGGTCATGTCCGGTATGCCACATCTGGCTCTAATAGTATTGAAAACATTCAACCACTATTAGCTCACTTTAGTGATAGTCAACTGGCGTTAGCCCACAATGGTAACTTAACTAACCAAGTAACATTGCGGCGTGAATTAGAAGACCAAGGGGCAATTTTTCAATCAACTTCAGATTCTGAAATCTTAATGCACTTAATTCGGCGCTCACAAGCCCCAACATTTACCGATAAAGTCAAAGAAGCTCTTAATCAACTACGCGGGGGCTTTGCCTTCTTATTATTAACACCCGATGCTTTGTATGCAGCGTTAGATCCCCACGGCTTCCGGCCATTTGTTATCGGTCAACTACCAACTGGTCAATATGTCGCGGCTAGTGAAAGTGCTGCTTTAAACGTTGTTGGGGCTAAATTAATTCGTAATGTCCAACCAGGTGAATTAATAAAAATTGATAATACGGGGATGCAAATTGATTATTACACCGATGCCACGGATTTACATATCGATGCCATGGAATATATTTACTTTGCTCGTCCTGATTCTGATATTTATGGTGTTAATGTTCACACAGCACGGAAACGGATGGGGGCTAATTTAGCTGCGGAACAACCGGTGGCAGCCGATATTGTTGTCGGCGTCCCCAATTCATCTCTGTCAGCGGCTTCTGGGTTTGCCGAAGCATTACATTTACCAAATGAAATGGGCCTCGTTAAGAATCAATATATTGCACGAACTTTTATTGAACCTACGCAAGAACGTCGTGAACATGCCGTTAAAATGAAACTTTCAGCTGTTTCCAGCGTAGTCAAGGATAAACGGGTTGTCTTAGTTGATGACTCAATCGTTCGGGGAACAACGTCAATGTATATTGTCCGGATGTTACGCGAAGCAGGTGCAAAAGAAGTCCATGTCCGGATCGCCTCGCCCGCCTTTAAATATCCTTCATTTTATGGGATTGATATGCAAACAACAGCGGAACTCATGGCTGCTAATTATTCATTAGCCGAAATGACCGCTAAAATTGAAGCCGATAGTTTAGCCTTCTTAAGTGTTGATGGCTTAGTTGATGCGATTGGCTTACAAGAACAAGCAAGTGGGACTGGTTTGACAACGGCGTACTTTGATGGTCATTATCCATCACCAATTTATGATTATGCTGAATCAATGCAAGCCTTTGAAGATGCCCACTTAGTTGATTACATGGAGGAACCAACATGCAAGATGCATACGCTACAGCCGGAGTAGATATTGCGGCCGGTAATAAAGCCGTTGAATTGATGCAAGGGGCCGTGAATGCAACGCAAAATGCCAATGTATTAGCTGGTTTAGGTGGATTTGGGAGCCTTTTTAAATTACCAACGGGCTATCAGCAACCCGTTTTGATTTCTGGGGCTGATGGGGTTGGCTCAAAGTTATTATTAGCAATTGCGGCCAATCAACATGCTACGATTGGCCAAGATCTAGTTGCGATGGTGGCTAATGATATTTTAGCTCAAGGAGCAAAACCATTATTCATGCTTGATTATATGGGGATTAATACGGTTGAACCGGCCAAAGTTGCGGAAATTGTTACCGGAATTGCCCAAGCTTGCCAAGCAGCCCAAATGGCTTTGATTGGCGGTGAAACGGCCGAACTACCAGATTTATATGCTAAGAATCACTATGACTTAGCCGGTTTTGCTGTGGGTATTGCTGATCAAGCCAAGTTATTAAATCCCGACAATGTCCAAGCTGGCGACGTTATTTTAGGCTTGGCATCGAGTGGTTTACATTCAAACGGTTATTCATTAGTCCGTAAACTATTATTAACCGATCAAGCTAAACAATGGGCGGATTTAAGCATGCCTGACCAAGCAACTTTGTTGACGCCCACTAAGCTATATATTCAAACAGTCCTACCATTAATTGAACAAGGCTTAGTTGTTGCTGCCGCGCATATTACTGGTGGTGGGCTATTAGAAAACTTACCCCGGGCCCTTGGTGCTAATTTAGGAGCTCAACTCGATAGTCAAAGTTGGCAAATCCCGGCCATCTTTAAACGGCTTGGCCAATTAGGTGACTTATCAACTACGGAAATGTTACGGACCTTTAATCTCGGCATTGGCTTTACATTAATTGTCCGCCCAGCTGATGTGGCGGCTGTTATGGCCCACTTAAGCACCCATGGTGAAACGGTTAGCGTTTTAGGTCAAGTTGTACCGGACGATACTCACCAAGTAACCATGCAAGGAGCTTTAAATTATGCCAACTAGATTAGCAATCTTTGCATCTGGGACTGGTTCCAATTTTGTGGCGATTGCTGATGCGATTGCAAACGACCAGTTAGATGCCCAAATTGAAGTTTTAGTGGTCGATAAAATTAATGCGCCTGTCGTGCAACGGGCAGCTGAACGTAATATTCCCGTTTTTCACCTTAAATATAAAGATTTTGCCACGAAAGAATTAGCCGAAGCTGCTTTAGTTACAGAATTACAAAAGTATGCGGTGGAATTAATTGCTTTAGCGGGTTTTATGCGCATTATTACTGGTACGTTACTGGCGACCTATCCGAATAAAATAATTAATATTCATCCATCATTATTACCCGCGTTTCCTGGACGGCATGGCATTGATGATGCTTTGGCGGCCCAAGTATCCCAAACTGGGGTGACGATTCATTACGTCGATAGCGGGATTGATAGTGGGACGATCATTGCCCAACAAGCTGTCACTATTGAACCAACTGATACGATTACGACTTTAGCAACAAAAATTCATGCCCTCGAGCATGTTTTATATCCAGCAACTTTAGCTAAATTAATTAGCCACAATTAAAAGGAGAATCAAAATCATGAAACGAGCACTTTTGAGTGTTTTTGATAAAACAGGTATTGTCGAATTTGCCACTAAATTACAAGCATTAGGGTTTGAATTAGTTTCAACTGGTGGAACTTTAAAGACTTTAACAACTGCTGGACTACCAGTAATTTCAATTGACGAAGTTACAGGATTTCCTGAGATGCTTGATGGGCGGGTTAAGACCTTACATCCGAAAGTGCATGGTGGTTTGCTAGCTCGGCGTGACGTACCTGAGCATATGGCAACGATTGCCGCACATGATATTCAACCAATCGATGTAGTCGTCGTTAATTTATATCCATTTAAGGCAACCATTGCCCAACCAGATATTGATTTTGTCGATGCGATTGAACAAATTGATATTGGTGGACCATCAATGTTGCGTTCAGCAGCGAAAAATCATGTAGCTGTATTACCAGTCATTGATCCAGCAGATTATGATCAGGTTATTGAATTATTATCTAATAATGACTTAACGCCAGCTATTCGGCGCCAATTTGCAGCTAAAGTTTTCCAACACACAGCGGCGTATGATGCTTTGATTGGTGAATATCTAACAACCGAAACTTTTCCAGTAACTTTAGCTAAAGGCTATGATAAATTTGATACATTACGCTATGGTGAAAATAGTCATCAAGCGGCAACCGCATATGTTAGCCAACAACCAGAAGCATATTCAATTTTAAGTGCCGAAATTATGCATGGAAAGAAATTGTCATACAACAACTTACGTGATGCCGATGCTGCCTTACGAATTGCTGCTGATTTTAATAATAAGCCAACAGTTGTGACTGTTAAGCATATGAATCCGGCTGGAATAGGACAAGCAGATACAATTTTAGCAGCTTGGGAAAGTGCTTTTGCTGCAGATGATATTTCAATCTTTGGTGGGATTGTTGTTTTAAATCGCGAAGTTGATTTAGCAACAGCCGAAGCAATGCATAAAATATTCTTAGAAATTATTATTGCGCCTAGCTATACGGACGAAGCATTTGCGGTCTTAGCTAAGAAGAAAAACTTGCGAATTTTATCATTACCAATGACTGGTAAAATCAAACGAGTAAAAGATGTTGTTTCAATATTAGGTGGTGTTTTATTACAAGATCGAGATCTTCTTACTGAAGATGTAGCTGACTTTGAAGTTGTCTCAAAAGCTCAACCAACACCAGCGCAATTGGAAGCTATGGTATTTGCTCAACGAGCGGTAAAACATGTTAAATCAAATGCAATTGTTGTAGCTACTGCCCAACAAACACTCGGGATTGGGGCTGGCCAACCAAATCGAATTGATTCGGTTAAGATTGCAATGACTAAAGCACAAGCAAAACCAGGTTTTACTGATGCTGTCTTAGCATCCGATGCATTCTTCCCAATGGGTGATTCTGTTGAATATGCTGCTCAAAATGGTATTACAGCTATCATTGAACCAGGTGGCTCAATAAAAGATCAAGATTCAATTGATATGGCAAATAAGCTTGGTGTAGTTTTGGTATTCTCTAAGAATCGCCATTTTAAGCATTAGTGAGGATAATATGGCTAGAGTTTTAGTAATTGGAAATGGTGCACGTGAACATATTTTTGCTCAACAACTGATAAATAGTCCAATGGTTGAACATGTTTTTGTTGCTCCTGGGAATCCGGGGATGTTGACAGACAATATCACAACAATTGACATTGCAGTTGATGCAATATCTGATTTAGTTTTATTTGCACAAAAAAATCAAATTGATTTAACCCTTGTGGGGATGGAAAATTCCCTTGTTGCTGGTGTAGTAGATGCCTTTAATCATGCAGGTTTAAAAATCTTTGGGCCAACTAGAGCGGCTGCTATGTTAGAAGGTTCAAAGGCTTTTACTAAAAACTTATTGGCTAAATATCAAATTCCAACAGCAAAATATGCTATTTTCACCGATTATCAAACAGCAAAAGCGTATGTAAATCAGCAAACATTCCCACTGGTTTTAAAGTTAGATGGCTTGGCTTTTGGTAAAGGAGTTACCATTTGTCAGGATTTAACAACCGCTGAACGTTTTCTTAAAAATGCTTATGCCATAAAAAAAGATGTTCAAATTGTGATTGAAGAATTTCTAGTTGGTGAAGAATTTTCAATCTTTACCTTTGTCGGCAAAAACCAAATTATAACCACACCAATTGCCCAAGACCATAAGCGTCTTTTAGATGGTGATAAAGGGCCCAACACTGGTGGAATGGGGGCTTATAGCCCAGTACCACATATCAATAGCATGGTAGTAGAAACTGCAATTGAAACGTTAGTAAAGCCAACCATTGCAGCTATGATTGCTGAAGGAACACCATTTAGGGGAATCTTGTATACCGGTGTTATCTTAACTGATAGTGGTCCTAAAGTGATTGAGTACAATGTACGTTTTGGTGATCCCGAAGCACAAGTAGTTTTGCCCCAATTAAAAAGTGACTTTTATCAGTTATTAGAAAACTTAGTTGCGGGTGTGCCAGTGGACATACGTTGGCAAACCGAGGATATTTATTTAGGTGTTGTCTTAGCCGCACCTGGCTATCCGGTTAAGCCTGAGAGTGGTCATTTAGTTCCAATGACCGTTCCTAAACCACTAAATATTGACTTTGCGAGTGTCAAAATGCTTAATGGCGAATTGCAGACAGCCGGTGGCCGGGTTGCAACCATTGTCGGTCATGCAAAAAGTGTTTTTGAAACCCAGCAGGTAGTATATAATTATTTAGATAAGCTTGATATTTCATTGCAATATCGTCATGATATTGGCGCTAAAGCACTTGGAAAATAAGTTCAGCTTGTAAAGGAGTCTTACATGTTAACAGATATTGAAATCGCGCAAGCCGCAGAGATTGAACCAATCGTCAAGATTGCTGAAAAACTTGGATTAACTGAAGATGAAATTGAACAATATGGTAAATACAAGGCTAAGTTAGACTTGTCAAATCGCCAAGATGCCCCATTAAATGGTAAATTAATCTTGGTGACATCAATCAACCCAACGCCAGCTGGTGAAGGGAAATCAACGGTTACCGTTGGTTTAGGTGATGGATTAGCAGCGATTGGCAAACGACCAGTAATTGCTTTACGTGAACCATCACTTGGTCCAGTAATGGGGATGAAAGGTGGAGCTACCGGGGGTGGTTACAGCCAAGTAATTCCGATGGATGATATTAATCTTCATTTTACCGGTGATTTTCATGCACTTACATCCGCACATAATACATTAGCAGCTTTGATTGATAATCATTTACATCAAGGTAATACTTTAAATCTTGATCCACGTCGGATTTTATGGAAGCGTGTACTAGATATCAATGATCGTGCTTTACGTAATATTGTAATCGGTATGGGTGGACCAACTAGTGGTGTTGTCCGTGAAGATGGTTTTGATATTACCGTAGCTTCTGAATTAATGGCTATTTTGACACTTTCAACAGATTTAAGTGATTTAAAAGCCCGTATTAATCGGATTGTTATTGGTTACACATATGATAAGGTACCTGTGACGGTTGCTGATTTAGGGGTTGCTGGAGCATTAACTGTATTGTTAAAGGATGCAATCAAGCCCAACCTTGTACAAACTATTGCCCATACTCCGGTAATTATCCATGGGGGACCTTTTGCTAATATTGCTCAGGGAACAAATTCTATTCAGGCAACTCGTGCAGCAATACAATTAGGTGATTATGCTATTACAGAAGGCGGCTTTGGAGCGGATCTTGGCGGTGAAAAATTCCTCGATATTAAGACACCATTACTTGGTAAAACCCCCGATACAATTGTGATTGTGGCTACTATTCGAGCTCTTAAATTACATGGTGGTAAACCCTTGAAAGAGTTGAATAGTGAAGATTTAGTTGCACTTGAAGCAGGATTGGCAAACCTAGGTAAGCACATTCAATCAATGCAACGTTACAATATTCCTGTGGTTGTTGCGATTAACCAATTTACTGCTGATACTGCAGCTGAAATCGAATTAGTTCAAGCCTATACAAAACAGTTTGATGTTGAGGCAGTTTTGGCTAATGTTTGGGGCCAAGGAGGTCAAGGAGCTCTTAAGTTAGCTCAGGCAGTTGTCAATAGTTGTGAAAAGTCAGCAACATTCAAGCCGTTATACGATGCTAAAGATGAATTAACAACTAAAATTGAAAAGATTGTTACTGAAATTTATGGTGGAAATAATATTGAATTAGCTCCAAAAGCTAAAAATCAATTAAAACAGTTTGCTCTACAAGGATGGGACAAGTTGCCAGTTGTTATGGCAAAAACTCAATATTCATTATCTGATAACGCTAAGGCTTTAGGAGCACCAACTGATTTTACAATTCATATTCGTGAATTTGTACCTAAGTTGGGTGCGGGATTTATTGTCGCCATGACAGGTAATATTTTAACAATGCCAGGGCTACCTAAAACACCTGCGGCTAATAATATTGATATTGATGCGCATGGTAAGATTACTGGTTTATTCTAGTCTTACACAAAGACACTTAGTTTAAATAAGCTATGCAAAAAGACTGAATTTTTTACAATTCAGTCTTTTTTTTACTTTATTCGTTATTTGGGGCCTTTTGTTAGCCATACTTATTGTCTCGTATGCTAATATACCAGATTACTGAAATGTGTTATCGTATTAAGTTATTCAGATGCTGGTTTTAGATCACGATACATTTTTAGATATCAGTGTTAATTGAATTCGTATATTTCATCATATTGTGGTAATAATGTCGAGTTATCTTTGAAAGCCGAAACGAATAATTCTGGATGAAATGAATGCCAAGGGATGGTAAGTTTAGCATTCACTTTTTTACAGATATCTATAATATCGGTTGGCGTTGCGTGACCAGAGCAGCCAAAATATTCATATTTGGCATTAATAGTAGCTAGATAATCACGTAGAACTTGATAATTTGGATCATAGGCACCAAGAGGGCTACCGTTAGAATGTAAATAGTGAATTGGTGGTAATGCGGTTAACCATTTACGATTGGCAAAGGTAGAATGAAGACAATACTTATCTGATTTAGCAGTAATTTCAGCAATGCTAACTGGCGTAGCTTGTATAAGCGAGGTATCATTTGGTATTGATTCAGCTAAGACCAATAGTGGTTCTGTCGGTTTTAATAAATTAATTAATTTGGCAAATTGATATTCCCAAACAATTGGTCGTAATTGCTGATAGCTTGTATTATTAAATGCTAAAATACGCTCAATATTGCGTTCATAACAATTAATAACTGGTAAAAGGCTAGATTCTTTAATAATATGGGCAAATTTATTGAGTAATTGATATTCTGTTAACGGATTATCAAAGTCTCCTTGCTCCTTAGTGTCAGGGAAACTAAAGCTCGTCGTTTCTGTTAAAAAGACATCTATCTGTAATGAGCTTAATGTTTTAGCCCAATTTTGGACTAGTTCAGGATGAAATCCGTTTAGACGAAAATCACCGGAGTGAGCAAATCGATGAGTACCATCGAAGACTAGTAAGGCATTAATACCTAATATATCATGATCACTGGGTAATCCGGTGATTGTTAAATCCCCGATACAAATTGGTACATTTGGTAAAAATGTATGAATATTTAAGGTATGTGCAAAGCTTAGTCCACTTGATACTAAGGCTTTGTAAAGCTGATTAGAATCGCTACTAAAATATACTGGAATATCAGTGTTTAAGAGTGGTAAGGCTCCAGTATGATCGAGATGCAAATGACTGATAAAAATTGCCTCGTGTGCATACTGGCTTGAAGAATTTAGTGCAAACAGATCGGGAGAATCAGGAATACTGTGGTTTTTAAACATGGTTTCTAACGCGGGCATATTAGCGATATTTTCTGTTGAACCAAAATCCATTAAAACCCGTGATGTCGCAGTTGAAATTTCCACTACATTAGCACCAATTGTTGTCAGACCACTTAAGAATCTTACTTTGGTCATTAGTTTAGCCTTCTTAATTAAATTTATTTATTGTTACTGATAATTTGCTTAGTTTGATTAGCTAATTTATTTAAAGCAGTTTCAGCCGAAACGTGAGTTGTAAGCATATTATTAAAAGTTTGACCAGCCATCGTATAGTATTGATTAAAGCCTACGAAACTAGTTTGTGAAAATGAATTTGGTAGGGCATTAACAGCAGCTACTGCTCGTGGATTAGTATGGAGATATGCTTGATAGGCATCTGATTTAACTGCTGATTGATCAACTGGTACATAACCAGTATCTTTTGCCCAAGTAGTTGTATTTTGAGGTTCTAAGAGGTATTTCATAAAACTGTAAGCACCAGCTTTTTGCTCAAGTGTCGCACCCTTAAAAACAACTAAATCATTACCAGCAACTTCGGTAGCATTACTACCTTGATAACTTGGAACTTGTGTTGTACTCCAATTAAGGTTTTTAGGTGCTTGCATAGTTGTAATTGAAAGACCAGCAGATGAGCCAATATAAAATGCTGATTTACCATTTACAAAATTTTTAGTCCAAAAAATATCAGAGCCGGCAGATTTAGCTGTGTGATCTTTAACCATGTCTAAAATAACTTTTGCTGCTTCAATTGCTTTTGGATTATTAACATCAACTTGGCCACTTGCTGACACTGGGTTAATTCCAGCAGCGTGAAGCATACCTTCCCATTCTGATTGGAAGCTAGCATCAAAACCATAAGCATAAATACCATGCGACTTAAGAATTTGGCCTTCCTTAGCCATTTCTTCCCATGTGGTTGGGACAGTCAAGTTATATTTTTTGAGAATATCATTGTTAACATACATGATACGGAGTGATTTTGAAAACGGAATCGAATAGAAATCAGAACCAACTTTAGTACCACTTAAAAATGAAGGATAAAGATCATTCTTTTGATTGCTTGAAAGTGTGGTCTTGTAGAAGTCATTAATGTTTTGAATAAAACCGTTATGCTTATAATCAGCTAAACTTGTATAAGTAGCCATTCCCATAACAGGTAGGGTACCTGATTTAGCGGCTGCTAATATTTTTTGATTCAAGGTTTGATAATTAGTTTGGGATGTTAAAACAACTTGATATTTCTTTTGTGAGCTATTAAATGAATTGGCTAAATTTTGTAAACTTTTTTGATAGTTACCAGTTATTCCTGTCCATAGGGTTATTTTGATAGGTTGCCCAGATGCAGTAACCGGTGTTGTTTTGGAATGGTTGCTACCTACATAAACAACTGCACCAATCGCTAGGATAGCAACAACGATAATTGAAATAACGCTTTTTTTCTTCATTTCTAATTCTTCCTTTTTTAAAGTGTATTTTGAAGTAAAAACATGAAAACGATACTTAATTAAGCCTTTAAGCCGGCTTTGCTTACACCTTCAATAATGTGTTTTTGTAAGAGAATATAGACAATAATGATTGGAACGATAATGATTGTCGAAGCGGCCATTAATAATTGGAATTCGGTCCCAGCATCAGAGGTAAAAGTACTTAAACCAACAGGTAAAGTCCTTAAATTATCGGTATTAGTTACAATTAAAGGCCACATGAAGGAATTCCAACTACCAATTATTTGTAAAATTACAATGGCAATAATTGATGATTTTGAGAGTGGCACCATGATATTCCATAGAAAATTCCAGTCACTAGAACCGTCAATCTTAGCAGCGTAGTATAGTTCATCAGAGATGCTCATGAATGTTTGACGTAAAGTGAAAACGGAGAATACACTAGCCAACCAAGGTAAGATTAGTGCACCATAAGTATTAATTAAATGGAGATGGGATAAAGTCACAAAATTAGGGATGATTAATATTTCGCCAGGAATCATCATGGTTCCAATACAAATTAAAAATAGCGGCCGTTTACCAAAAAAATTTAATTTAGCAAAGGCAAATGCAGCTAAAATTGTAGTAACCAATTGACCTAATGTTGTTAGAAAGGTCACAATAATACTATTAATAAAATAGGTAATGAAAGGGGCAGCCTTGAAAGCGAGTACAAAATTATTAAACTGCCAATGCTTTGGGAACCAAGTTGGTGGTGTTTGAACTGTTTCAGGTGCTGTTTTTAAGGCAGTATCAACCATCCATAAGAATGGAATTAGCATAATTAAAGCACCTAAAAATAGTATTAAATAGCTTAATCCTTTAGTAAGGTTTCGTTTATTCATAATGACGGTTTCCTTTAGACGTAATGAACATGCTTTTTACTGTACCAAAACTGAATCAGAGTCACAGCTAAAATAATCAAAAAGAGCACGACACCTGCAGCTGCAGCAATTCCATATTGCGATTCAGTATAGAAAGCTCGATAAAGATAAAAGACAAGGGTTAGTGCAGAACTTCCGGGACCTGGATTACCTCCAAATAGAATATAAATTTCATCAAATACTTTAAAGCCACTAATCACACTATTAACAGTAATTAAAAAAGTCATGGGTGATAGTAAGGGAATAGTGACAAATCGTAAACGCTGCCAAGTATTAGCACCATCAATTTGGGCTACCCGATCATAACGTTTGTCAATGTTACTTAAACCAGCTAGAAAAAGAATAATATTGAAGCCCAAACTTTTCCAAATAGTCATAATAATCAAAGCAAACATAGCCCAATGTGGATCATTAAGCCAATTAATTGGCTTAATGTTAAAATACCCTAAAAAAGAGTTCAAAAGGCCGTATTGATCATTATAAATCCATTGCCAAACAAGTGAAATTGCAACAGTGCTCGTAACAAAAGGAAGAAAGTATATCGTTTTTAAAAAACTAGCTAAAAATTTTATCCGATATAGAAGCAATGCTAAAATCATAGCTAAAATTACAGCAATAGGGACCACGCCAACTACAAAAATTAACGTATTAATCGTTGCCTTTTTAAAGTCGGGATCAGCAAATATATACTTAAAATTATCTAACCCAATGGCGGATACTTGGTCAGTATAGAAGTTATATTTTGTGTAAAAACTAAGTGCAAATGATTTAATAATTGGATAAAAATTAAAAATTAAAGTAAAAATAAGCATCGGACTAAGATACATATAGGCAACTAATGTTGATTTTAAAGTAATTTTTTTATTTTTCATCTAGTAACCACCAGTGGCTCTTTAAGTGGCCAAATTACATTATCGTTAGAATCGCATAAAAAGTAACCATTTTTGTGTAATTCAAAGGGAATAGGATGTTGATTATTTACCCAAGTATGTGTGTTGAATTGATTACTAGTAATTGGTACACCATGATATGCAATTTGTGTTGTTACTTCAGGACCAAACTGGTATGTTTCAAGTTGTATGCCACTAAATGGATGTGTCAATGTATCAACAGAATTGATAGGTACAATACTTTCAGCACGGATTGCTAATGTTGTTGCCTTAGCTAAAATATCTTTGGGCACTAATTTTACAAAATCAGTACGATGATGATCATTCAAAGCAATAGTATTAATAACAGGATTACCGATAAATTTGGCGACAAACAGATTTTGGGGTTGTGCATAGATAGTATTTGGAGCCGCAAATTGTTGAATGGTGCCATTATTTAAAATCATAATTTGATCAGCAATATGCATAGCTTCATCTTGATCATGTGTAACAAAAATCGTAGTTACGCCCGTTTCTTTTTGAATACGACGAATTTCATCGCGCATTTCAACTCGCAATCGTGCATCTAGATTAGATAAAGGCTCATCCAATAATAGGATACTTGGTGATTTAGCAAGTGCACGAGCAATTGCTACTCGCTGTTGTTGGCCACCTGAAAGTTCGCCGGGCTTTTTGGTTAATTCTGCATCGACGTGAACAAGTTGGGCTAATTCAGTTGCACGTTTTAACATTTCGGCTTTAGCCATCTTAGCCATTCGTAATGGAAAACAAATATTTTCTAAGACTGTCATATGCGGATATAATGCATAACTTTGAAACACCATGCCAACTTTACGTTCTAGAGCATCTAACCTTGTTACATCTTTATCACCAAAAAAGATTTGACCTTTCGTAGGTTCAAGTAAGCCGCTGATTAGATTTAAGGTGGTTGATTTACCACATCCACTAGGACCTAAAAGACAGGTTAATTGGCCTGCAGGAATTTTAAAGTTAATGTCTGTGAGAATATTAGTTTGTTTATTAGCATAAGCGAGTGAAACATGTTCAAATCTTACGTCCATTGATTAATTATTTCCTTTCAGAAAAATATTATTTTGAAGAACTAAAATGTCTTCAAGAGGACTATTATAAATAATTGATATAGATAGTTGATATGAATTATGTAAAGCTAGGGTAAATAATTAGAAAATGAAATATACACAAAAATACCAGGAAATCCATTTCCTGGTATTTTTGTGTATATTTCGAATATATTGGACCTTTTAAACATAAATTTACGGCTATATTTAAAGTTAAGAGTAATGAATAATATCACTGTTGGTTACTCTTAACTGATTAACCGAAGCAATAAACTAACAATTAGAAACGTAACTGACATTGCCATAATTACTAATATACTACCATTTTTAGGAAATAGTCGAGATTGTAAACCTGTTGCAACCAAGCCAAATCCAACGATTGCCATAAGTGATAAAAGAAGTTCAAATAAGCTAATTTGGGTGCCGTGATCACTTAATGGTAAAATGGCAAACGTTGCTAGAAATGCCAAAATAATACCAAGTAATATTGCAGCTACAATACCAGATTTTAAATTGCTAAACATTAAATCTTACCTCAAAAAGAATATATTGTAATTGTAGCATGGAACTACTTAGTAATTACCAAATTTTCACATGTGAATAAATAATAATTTTTTATTTAAATTTTTTTAATTTAGAACATTATTAAATTGAAAAAAGATATTATGAATTACAATATTTGAGTTAAAGGAGTAAAAGCTAATGCGACTGCTAACGGTTGGATTAATTTTAATGGGCATTATTACTTTAGTAAGTGCTTGGTGGCAAAGAACGAAATGTAAACATACCAATAAACTGACTTATAACTCTAAGGGATTACGATACTATAATATTGCAATTATTTTGTTATTTTTGGGCTACTTTCTAGTTGAATATTTTTCTTCTATTTCAGAAAATCAAAAAATGGTATTACTAGCAATTATTTTTGTTTTGGAAACAATCGCTTGGTATTTTAAGTATCACGAAAAATCATCGAGATAGATACCATTACTTAGTGATATATATAAATGAAACTATGATAAAAATCGGATGATAGCAATAAATACTAATAAAGCTCCTAGGTAAGATAATATTTACCTGGGAGCTTTACTAGTATTTCGAGTATATTGGACTTTTATTGCTTTACGTACTTTTTGGAAGTTATAGTTTTAAAATATATTTTGCAAGTCAGGTTCAATTTTGTTGGGTTCTGTTTGCGGCGCATAGCGTTTAATGACGGCACCGTCTTTGTTGACCAAGAATTTCGTAAAATTCCATTTAATGGCAGAACCAAGGGTACCCGGTTGTGCCTTTTTTAAATATTTAAATAATGGGCTTGCCTCAGTACCGTTTACATTAATAATTTCATGCATCGGGAAGGTAACGCCGTAGGTCATTTTGCAAGCTTCAGCCGCCGCTGCAGTCGTACTTTCTTCTTGCTTGAATTGATTAGAAGGAAATCCTAAAATAATAAGACCTTGATTGGCATATTTTTGGTATAAGGTCTCAAGTTCTTTAAACTGAGGTGCAAGGCCGCATTTTGTTGCTGTGTTGACAATAATCATTGGACGGCCTTGGTAACGGTTGAGTTGATAAGTGTTTCCTTGTTCATCGGTAACGTTAAAATCATAAACTGAAGTCATGTGATTCCTCCTCAAATTAAAAGCAGTGTATTTGCATAGTTGAGCAAAATATTTGGTCATATAGTAACAAAATGCTATATTATAGATGTGACCAAGTCACACTCTAGATAGTCTCCAAGCTAACTATATGTTGATTTCCTCCTACTAGTTGTTGGGTAGGAGGTTTTTTGTTTACATAAAGTAAGCATTTTGTAATTGATTTAAATATAACTAATTGGTCAATAATAGTCAAAATATAAATAATTAAAATTCACTAAAGTTTGACGTTAAGTTATAATAGTGCTAAGTTTAGGCAGTATGATATTAAAATTTTTAATATTTATTCTAAATTAATTAATAAGTTATTCAAGAGGAGTCAATTATGATTATTCGTCCATTAGAAAAACGCGATCTTCAATATATATACCGTCAGGAAAATGCTCGGCGAGTGATGGCATTGTGGTTTGAAGAACCATATACTTCATTTGATGAATTAGAAATTTTGTATGAAAAACACGTATTGGATCAATCTGAACGACGCTTTGTAATTGATATTGATGGCCAATTTGCGGGTGTTGTCGAATTGATGTATATCGATTACTTACACCGCAATACGGAAATTCAAATTATTGTGGATAGCAAATTTCAAGGCCAAGGGCTCGCACAAGAAGCCCTTTCAAAAGGTGTTGAATATGCCTTTAAGGTTCTTAATATGCACAAGGTTTATTTGTATGTTGACGTTGATAATGCAGCTGCAATTCATATCTATAAAAAATTAGGATTTATTGAAGAAGGTCGTTTACGAAGTCATTTCTTTGCGGAAGGCTGTTACCATGATAGTTTTGTTATGGGTTACATGATTGATGAATACATTGCTCAAAATAAGAAGGGTTAAGCATATTAATTGGGTTTAATTACTTTAAATGCGATAATAGAGTTGTTCTTAAATATTTGATAAATAGATTAAGGGGGCAACATTATGTCTTTGGAAGATAAGTTTGAAAATACAAAAGATAAAGTAGTCGGCAAAGCAAAAGAGGTTCAGGGAACTGTTACAGATGACAAAGCGCAAGAAGCAGAAGGTAAGGCTCAAGGCTTGTTTGGTAAAATCAAAGACAAAGTAGAAGATGTTGTTGATGATGTAAAAGAAAAGCTTGATAAAGACTAGGTTTAAAAATTAATACTATATTAAAAGGCTGGAAGAATGTTCTTCCAGCCTTTTAATATAGTATTATGAGAGCTTATTTATAATACAAATAAGTGAGTGACTTTTAGAATAGTTAATAAATTTTAGTTAAAAAACTATCCCAGGGGTAAACTTTTACCTGTTATAATGCTAAGTGTTGTAAATTATTTTAAATACTTGGAGTATAAAGATGAATTCAAAATATTTAGGGATTCTACTTGCCGCACTCGGGGCAACTTTTTTTGGCATTAGTGCTGCAGTTTCTAGTTTATTATTTAAACATATTTCTGTATCCCCGGAATGGTTAGTATCGGTACGGATGTTTTTTACCGGTGTTATACTGCTCACGTATTTGAGTATTAAACGCCAGCCAATTTTCAAAATTTGGACCAGTAAAAGAGATGTTTTATTATTGTTATTTTTTGCAATCTTTGGTGTTTATATATCGCAAAGTGCATTTATTTTTTCGGTTTATTTTGGGAATGCGGCAATTGGAACTATTTTACAAGCCTTAGCACCAGCAATTATTGTTTTGGTACTTGTTATTTTTAAGCGAATTTTACCTCGTGGAAGTGAAATCATAGCAATCATGATTTCATTAATGGGTGTTTTTTTACTAATAACAAACGGCAATTTAGCTCAATTAGTTGTGCCAACAAAGGCAGTCTATTGGGGATTAATTTCAACTTTAGGAACGGTTGCGTATACGTTGATACCTCGTGGATTATTACGCCGATATTCAGCATTACCAATTGTCGGGTGGGGGATGTTGATTGGCGGTATTTTTTCTAACTTCCAACATCCAGTATGGAAAATGCCAGCTCATTTTGATTTACAGTCAATTGGCTATGTAACAGTGATTGTAATTATTGGCACGTTAATGTCATATATTTGCTATTTAATGAGCCTTAATTATTTGTCACCAGCAATGGTAAGCATGCTCGGAACATTTGAACCACTAACGGCAACAGTTTTAGCTGTAGTTTTACTAAATGTCGGCTTTCAATTTTGGCAAGCTATTGGAACTATTCTCGCTTTAGGTGCTGTTATCATTATCAATTTACCAGCACAAATACGTTGGCGAGTGTGGGTTGCTAAGTAAAGTTAAAAGTTAGCTTAATTTGAGTGCTATTTTGACAAAAAGCGTATAATTAACTCCATAGATTAATATGGAGGTGCTAAAAGATGGAAAAAACGCAAATCGCTAATACGTCGGTATTTACTCCAAAATTAGGGCTAGGTACTAATAAAGTTGGTGGCCATAATTTATTTAATAATTTATCCGATGAGGATGGCATTCAAGTTGTAAAAACGGCATTAAATCAAGGAATTACGCTACTTGATACGGCATATGTTTATGGATTAGGCCAATCTGAAACGTTAATTGGTCAGGTATTAGGTAATTATGATCGTAGTAAAATAATAATTGCTACTAAAGCAGCGCATGATGTAAAAGCTAATTTAGCTATAAATAATGCACCAAATTTTTTAACACGTGCAGTTGACGATGCATTACAACGTTTACAAACTGATTATTTAGATATTTTTTATATCCACTTTCCAGATGAAACAACTCCAAAGGCCGAAGCAGTTGGGGCACTCCAAAAATTAAAAGAGGCTGGTAAAATTAGAGCAATTGGAATCTCAAATTTTAGCCTAGATCAAGTTAAAGAAGCGAATGCCGATGGGTATGTGGATATTGTAGAAGATGCATATAGTTTAGTTGAACGACAAGCTGAAATAGATTTACTACCATATTTACAAGCTAATCAAATTTCATTTATTCCATATTTTCCATTAGCATCCGGTCTTTTGACAGGAAAGTATAAGATTACCCAAGAATTTAAAAAAGAAGATTGGCAATACGGCCGTCCCAATTTTCAAAATCCACGTTACGCACAAATTTTAGCAGCAATTGATAATATTAAACCGATTGCTGGAAAATATGAGGCTACTATTACCCAAATATTATTAGCATGGTATTTACAAAATCCAGCGATAACGGCTGTGATTCCTGGTGCAAGGCTTGCTAGTCAAGTACTAAGCAATGCTAAGAGTGTACGTTTAAAATTAACAAGAGAAGAATATCAATTAATTGATCAAGCATTTAAATGTTAGTTGTAGATGATAAAAGGCGTATAGCTATGAAACTAAAAAATCCCGACTGAATTAAAAATTTGGTCGGGATTTTCATATTTATGCTAGTATCTGCCTTTTGAAACAAGTGTTATAAACTAGTTATTACTGTGAAAGAGATATGCTGTAACTCCATCTTTTTTAATGATTGGCCGATGAATCTTTGTATTTTTCAGCGATAATTTTAATTGCATCTGAAATAATAGCATCACTGGCTTGATTTGGATAAGTTAAATAAATCGGCCGAGAATAGCTACTATCTAAGGGCATAGAACTAATATTATCAGTAACTAGGGCTTTAGAAATAATGGTTTTACCAACTTTATGGGCTACAAGACTTAGTCGCGTAAAATCATCATTGACATTAATTGAACTATCAATAAATAAATCATGTTCGCGGAAATATGTTTGAAAAAATGAATAATCAGGATGATTTAAATTCGGGACAATCCATTCAGTAGAGTCTGGCTCACCAACTAATACTAATTCGTCATTAAAGGCAGGTATACATTCAAAATTGAGGTGATTAATTTCCTTTTCAGAAAGGAACAAGTCAAATTGCTTTGTTGTCAACTTAGTATTAATGACATCAATGGGAGCAATAGTTATTTGATAGGCTAATGTAGGGACGGTTTGCTTAATTAGAGCAATTATATCTGGTAAAAAGGTGCTACTTGCCAATTCAGTTGTCATAATTCGTAGTACGCTTTTTTCTTGTTGCTCTTGGGAAATTTCGAAAATAGCTTTGCGCCATTCGTTTTGCATTATAATCAATTTTTGATATAATTTTTCGCCATTTGCTGTTGGTACGATTTCTGATCGTCCATTTCGCTCAAATAGTTTCATATGTAATTCAGCTTCAAGTTGACGGATATGTACAGATACGGTGGGTTGTGAAATAAATAATTTTTCTGCAGCCTTTGTGAAGCTTCGACCTTCAAAGACAGCAAAAAAAGTTTCAAGATGCTTAAACATAAAAAATTCCTCACTTGTGAAAATTATGGCTATATTTTTTAAGTATACTTAGTAATTGCTGAATGTCTATAACTTTGTATCACACAAGTAATAATTGATGTAAAAAATAATAAAACCCACTTTAGCAACTGAAAGTTCACAAAGTGGGTTATTTCTTTATTAAAAATAGGCTAGGCCTCAGTTACGCACGTAAGTTAGATTTATTAACCCTGTAATAACAATAATTAGCCCAGTTTTTAGAGCGCTATCTGATTGCAACCCGTTTTTGAAAACATCAATAAGCGGATTGATCATCAAAATGACGGTAGCAAAATCAATAACGGTCAAGATTGTAAGAACCCACTTCCGTTGCATAGCGTGTACTCCTTTAACTACTAGTGTAAGCTTAATTTTAGCATATATTTATCACATTGTTAAATATTTTATTAAATTTTTAAAATGCTTAATTGCTGCACGATAAAATTTTTACTTTTTTTACACCAATTTAACATAGCCCTTGTTAGGATACATCTATATTAATTTTAGAGGAGAAAATACAATGGTATTTTTTTTATGGCTTAGTTTCTTGAGTGTTAGTGGGCTAGTTACTTACTTGTTTTATATCTTAATGCGAGGTGATCAGGCATGATTTGGGTTCGCGATATCATATTTATTGCAATTATTTGTTTATCAGCCATTCCAATAGGTAATTATATTTATCAAGTAATGACCAATCAATCGGTAGGGTTATTGCGCTTTGTGCAACCGATTGAAAAGTTTATTTATCGAATGTTAGGCTATCAAAAGCAACCAAATGAGATGACAGCTAAAAGATATATTGGTGCTGTAGGTGCAGTAAGTATTGGTAGCTTTGGAGTAGTTTTTTTAATTCAATTAATCCAAAAATGGTTACCATTAAATCCTAATCACGTCGGTAATGTTAGTTGGTCATTGGCTTTCAATAATGCAATTAGTTTTGTTACTAATACTAATTGGCAAGCTTATAGTGGTGAAACTACAATGTCATACTTAACACAAATAGTGGGATTCACTACGCAAAACTTCTTATCGCCTGCTGTGGGAGTTGCCGCTTTACTAGTAATTATGCGAGGATTTAAAAGAGGATATACAACTACAGTTGGGAACTTTTGGCAAGATATTGTACGATTTATTTTATATATCTTGATACCATTGGCTTTTATATTAGCATTTATTATTGTTGCTTGCGGAGGTGTTCAAACTTTACAAGGGAATATCAAAGTCGGGACGTCCTTAATTCCACTCGGGCCAGCTGCTAGTCAGTATGCTATTTCGTTACTCGGTAGTAATGGTGGTGGCTTTTTTGGTGCTAATGGCGGTTTTGCATTTAGTAATCCAAATGCTATTAGCAATTTCTTTGAAATGGGGGCCATTTTACTATTACCAGCATCACTAGTTGTAACTTTTGGTCATTTCACAGAAAAACGCCAAGCTCGTTTGATTTTTATAGTTATGCTAATTTTCTTGAGCTTAGCCATTATTGGTACAACTTTAGCTGAATTAAATACAGGTATTAAATTTACTGGGATAACTGGTTCAAGTTCACTTGAAGGTAAAAACGTTATTAATGGAATTGGTAATTCTAGCTTATGGAATACATTAGCAACTGCGGTCTCAAATGGAGCTGTAAATGCCAATTTAGATAGTTTCACGGCCTTAGGTGGTTTAATTCCATTGCTTTTGATTCAATTAGGTGAAATTATTTTTGGTGGTATTGGATCAGGACTATATGGAATGTTGGCATTTGTATTATTAACAGTCTTTATAAGCGGTTTAATGGTTGGCCGTACACCAGAATATTTAGGTAAGAAAATCGAACCCTATGAAATGAAAATGGTGTCATTGGCGATTTTATTTCCACCAATTTTGTCATTAATTGGGACCGCAATTGGTGTTAATTTGCCGCATATTCAAGCCAATTTAGTTAACCATGGACCACATGGCTTTACTGAAATACTATATGCCTTTTCATCAATGGCTAACAACAATGGATCAGCCTTTGGTGGTTTTAATGGTAATCAGTTAGGCGTTAATTTGATTGGTGGTTTAGTAATGGCAATTACACGTTTTGTACCTTTAATTGCCATGATTTTAATGGGGAGTAGTCTCGCTAAAAAGAAATTTGTTGCCCAAGGTGTTGGTACGCTAAGAACAGATACAAGTTTGTTTGGGGTATTATTAGTTTTTATTATTTTATTGATTGGTGCGTTGAATTTTGTGCCAGCACTAGTACTTGGTCCGATTGCTGATTTTTTAGCATAATAAGCTATATTTAGGAGTAGTAAGATGGAAAATGTTGTTTTAGCAATCAAAAAGCTTTCACCACAAGTGCAAGTTAAAAATCCTGTCATGTTTGTAGTCTATATTGGCGCGATTTTAATAAGCTTATTATTCGTAGCTGGCTTTATGGGAGTAAATCCTGGTAACAGTTGGTATACGTTTAGTATTGCTCTAATCTTATGGTTAACGGTCTTGTTTGCCAATTATGCGGATGCAATTGCCGAGGGACGGGGGCGTGCACAAGCAGATAGTTTAAAAAAGTCAAAACAAGATGTAATTGCATATAAAATTATTAATGAACAAACACAAGTAACAGAAGAAATAATTTCTAACCAATTGGTACCTGGTGATATTGTATTAGTCGCTGCTGGGCAACAAATCCCAATGGATGGTGAAGTTATTCAAGGGACAGCTGCTGTTGATGAAAGTGCTATTACAGGTGAATCATCACCGGTTGTTCGTGAAGCAGGTGGTGATCGTAGTGCTGTGACTGGTGGGACAACGGTCTTATCAGATATTTTAGTTATTCGTATTACAGCAAAGGCCGGTGAAAGTTTCCTTGATCAAATGATTAACATGATTGAGGGTGCCCAACGTAAGAAAACACCTAATGAATTAGCATTACAAATTTTATTAGTGACTTTAACAATTATTTTCTTAATAGTTGTGGCAACTCTTTATCCTTTTAGTAGTTTTGCTAGTAAAACTGCAAGTCAAACGGTCTCAGTAACTAATTTAACAGCTTTATTAGTCTGTTTAGCACCAACAACAATTGGTGCGTTATTATCAGCGATTGGGATCTCTGGGATGAGTCGTTTGAATAAAGAAAACGTGATGGCCAAAAGTGGTCGAGCGATTGAAGCTGCTGGTGATGTCGATGTTTTACTTTTAGATAAAACAGGGACTATTACTTTAGGTAATCGTCGTGCAGTTGCATTATACCCAGTCGATGGTGTAGCCTCAGAAAAATTAGCTAGAGGCGCATTATTAGCTTCAATTGCTGATGATACCCCAGAAGGACGGAGTGTCGTTGATTTGGTAGCGGAACAATTTAATTTGACAGCCACAGAATATGATACGAGCACTGCTAATTTTGTACCGTTTACAGCCAAAACACGAATGAGTGGTTTAGACATTAATGGTGATACCTATCGAAAAGGTGCCACTGATTCCGTAAAAGCATTTGTTGAAAATAGTCAGTATACGTGGCCTAAAGATACAGAAATAATTGCTGAACAAATTGCCAAAGATGGTGGTACACCTTTGATAGTGTTAGCTAACAGTGAAGTTTTAGGGGTGATTCACCTTAAAGATATTATTAAACCAGGAGTACAAGCACAGTTTGAAGCCTTGCGTAAAATGGGGATTAAATCAGTTATGATTACTGGTGATAATCCTTTAACAGCGGCTGCAATTGCTGCTGAGGCTGGGGTAGATGATTATATTGCTGAGGCAATTCCTGAATCTAAATTACAAGTTATTAAGGACTATCAAAATAATGGTCACCTTGTTGCGATGACTGGTGATGGAACTAATGATGCACCAGCATTAGCACAAGCTGATGTTGCCGTTGCTATGAATACAGGTACGGTTGCAGCTAAAGAAGCTGGTAATATGATTGATCTTGATTCTAGTCCAACAAAGTTAATTAAAATTGTGGGAGTGGGTAAACAACTGCTAATGACACGCGGAGCTTTAACAACGTTTAGTGTTGCTAATGATGTTGCTAAATATTTTGCAATTTTACCAGCTCTATTTGTAGGTGTGTATCCGCGACTTACTAGCTTAAACTTCATGCATTTAACAAGTCCTAAAACAGCAATTTTAGCCGCATTGATTTACAATGCATTAATTATTATTGCCTTAATTCCGATTGCTTTACGTGGAGTTAAATATAAGGAATTGAGTGCCAATCAGTTGTTACGTCGAAATTTATTAATTTATGGTCTTGGTGGTTTAGTATTGCCATTTTTCATTATTAAAATATTTGATATCGGGTTAACTTTACTTGGAATAAAATGAGGTAATTAAAGTGAAAGTTTTATTAAAACAAGCAACGATTATTATTGGACTATTGATGATTAGTACAATCCTATATACTGGTGTAACAACGGCCGTTGCCCAAATATTTTTTCATAAATCAGCAAATGGGAGTTTGATTTATCAGCAAAAAAAGGTTGTTGGTTCAGAATTAATTGCTACAGATACATTAAATCCTAAGTTATTTATTGGTCGAGTTCCATTAGCAAGTAACTTAGCTCAAAATAGTTCTGCTCAAAAATTAGCCATTTCTAAACGAGTGGCTCAAATTCATGCATTAGATCCATATAATTCTCAATTGATTCCAGTTGATTTGGTGACTGGTTCAGCAAGTGGTAGCGATCCATATATTAGTTTGGCGGCAGCTAATTATCAGATAAATCGTATCGCACGGGAGAACAAAATAACCCCAAAACAAGTGCAATTAATTGTTAATAGTGCGACAACTAGTGCACTTAATAACTTATTAGGAACTACAGCGGTAAATATTGTGAAAGCAAATCTGGCATTACAGTCAATCAACAAGTAAGAATGGAGTTTAAAGATGGTTAAAGACGCACGCACATGGCTAGACGAAATCAATGCCACTGAAAGTAAACGTGGACGATTAAAAATATTTTTAGGATATGCAGCGGGTGTCGGTAAAACCTATCGTATGCTTGAAGAAGGGCATGCTTTATTAGAAACAGGTGTTGATATTGTAATTGGATATGTTGAAACTCATCAGCGCATTGAAACTGAAGCATTATTGATGGGTTTTGAAATTATTGATGGGATTAAACATCAATATCGGGAGACTGAAATTCATGAATTGTCTGTTAAAAATATTATTAAGCGGCACCCAGATATGGTTATCATTGATGAATTAGCTCATACCAATAGTAGCTCATGGAATCGGAAGCGGTACCAAGATATTGAAGAAATTTTATCATCAGGGATATCTGTATATACCACAGTTAATGTGCAACATTTTGCTAGTTTACATGAATTAATTAAGCTAATTACAAACGTTAATGTCAAGGAAACTGTGCCAGATAGTTTTATTGCACAAGCAGATAATTTGGAATTAATTGATATTGAGCCAAGCGTGTTATTAAATCGGTTAAAAGCTGGAAAAATATATCGACAGCCGCAAGCACAATTAGCAGCTCAGAATTTCTTTAAGTTGCCTCACCTAACACAATTACGTGAAATTGCTTTACAACAAGTAACTCGGCAAGTTAGTCAAGATAATTCAAAACAAGGGCAGCAAACTCGCCATTTTTTGGTCGCAATTAGTGAATCACCAAATGCTATTAATGCCATCCATTGGGCATATAGGCAGGCCCAAGCATTCGATGCTCTTTGGACAGCAGTGTATGTTAATACGCGACAAAATTATTTGCCAACTGACACTTTGAAAGCTAATTTAAAATTGGTACAAGAACTTGGTGGTGAAGTAGCAATACTGACAGGTACATCGGTTAGCGAAGCCCTAATTCAATATATGCAAGAAATAAAAATATCTAATTTAGTAATTGGTAAGCATACTAATCAAAGATGGCTAGGATTTTTACAACAAAATATTGAAGATAAGATTATGGCAGCAATTCCATTTGTAGATATTCAAATAATTCCAGGAATTAGGCAATCGAGTTCATGGAAGTCTCGTTGGCTACCAGTTAAGATTCGTTTTAAAGAAGTCCAACTATCTGATTTTATGCGAGCAATTGGACTATTATTACTAGCAACTGGTATTAATTTAATGTTGCATCATTATTTAGCTGAGAATTCAGTCAAAATCATGGTTTATTTTATTGCAGTGGTACTAATTTCACGCTTTACTAAGGGATATATAGCGGGGGTGATTAGTAGTGTAACCAGTGTATTTTTATTTGATTATTTATTTGTGCAACCTATTTTTTCATTTAAAATTGCACAAAGTTATTACATCCTAGTATTGATAATGATGGTCATTACAACCATTATTATCAGTAGCCTAACATCAAAGCTAACAAAACAGATGAAATCCTCAGTTAAGGAAGCTAAACGAAGTGCGATTTTATCTGATTTGAGTACAACTTTGATTAGTATGAATGAGCCCAAAGTAATGAGTCAAAAGGTGGCTAATATACTACGTGATTATTTTGATACTCCTGTTCAAATTTTTTATAATCGAACTCATTCGGTAGTGAGTCATTATGCACAAAATTTAGAATTTAATTTAGATGAAAATAATCATGAAATTATTCAATGGGTTTGGCACCATAATCAGCCCGCTGGTAATGGTACTGAGACTTTAAGTGGTAAAAAATTATTTTATTTGCCAATTACTTTTAAACAACGTCCTTTAGCAGTGTTAGTAGTTAATGGGCGCAAGTTTGATTATCGCCAACGATTAGAATTAGGAATATTTCTTTTTCCATTAGCATTAGCCCTAGATAACTACTATTTAGCACAAGAAAAGCGCAAAATAGCGGTTGATAATGCAAATAATCAATTGAAAAGCGATTTATTACGATCAATTTCACATGATTTGCGAACACCATTGACAAGTATTATGGCTAGTACCGATCATTTATTGATGCGCGATAATTTAACCGTGGATGATCAAGTGTTACTAAAAAATATTAATAAAGAATCTAATTGGCTGATTCAAATGATTGAGAATATCCTAACAATTACCAAAATAAGTCAAGGAAAAGTTAAATTGGATTATACTAGCGAGGTTATTGAAGATGTTATCTTTGCGGCAACCGAAAAGTTTAAATGGATTAATCCAGCCTTTGAAGCGAACTTCAAAATTCCTGATGAGTTAATTTGGCTTGATGTTGATAATAATTTATTTCAACAAGTTTTAATCAACCTTTTTGATAATGCTCAAAAGCACGGGGATGCCAATGAAGCAATTAATATCTTGATTAGGAATCAAGCAACAATGGTAGAAATTGTTATTCAAAATATTGGCCAACAATTTTCAAAACAACAAATCCAGCAGTTGGGTAATAGAAAAAGTGAGCTAAATACTAAACAAACAGATCAGAAAAGAGGCTTAGGTATTGGCTTATTTCTTTGCCAAACAATTATTAATTTACATCGTGGTAAGCTAATATTTAGTAATTGGTCTTCAGGTCCACAAGTAACAATCATCTTACCTAAAAAGGAGTTATAAAATGCTTAGAAAGACAATTGCCGTTATTGAAGACGATCAATCAATTCAAGATATCCTTAGAATAACGTTAAAAGCTGCTAATTTTGAGGTTATTCAAGCTTTATCAGGTAAACAAGCGCAAGAGCTTTTATTAACTAATAAAGTTGATTTGATTATTTTAGATTTAGGGTTGCCTGATATTGATGGCGGAGATTTATTGCTTCAATTACGCAAGGTAACCACAATTCCAGTGTTAGTCTTAACAGCACGAACAGAAATTAATGATAAACTTGCTTTATTCAATAAAGGGGTCGACGACTATATAACTAAACCATTTGAGGAAGCCGAATTATTAGCTCGTGTAATGGCAGTTATGAAACGAACATATAATATCACTGGTTATGGTCGTGGAACCTATCAAAGTGGGGCATTAGTAATTAACTTAGAGCAACAGATAGTATTTAAGGATGGTAATCAGTTACATTTAACAAAAAATGAGTATGGTCTATTAAGTAGTTTGTTTCAAAACCCTCAAGTTGTAATGGATTATTCTACCTTAATAAGGAATGTATGGGGTGTACAAATTTTGGCCACTCAAAATGAAACTCTACGGGTTACCACAGCCAATTTAAGACGAAAATTAGGAACATTTAATGGCGAACAGTACATCGGTACGGATATCGGTGTAGGCTATCGTTGGAAGTTTGAAACAAAGATTATTGAATGATTTAACAGGCAGACTTATAAACTACGGTGTCAATAACACCAAATTTTAAGCACAAAATGTATAATATAGTTATAAACTTATATTTGGAGGATTTGGTATGAAAGTAGTTATTTTCGGTGGATCAGGTTTTTTAGGAAAAGGGATTGTATCAGAATTATTAAAAGATGAATCAAATGATATTACGATAATTTCACGTCATGCTAAACCAAATGATACCGTAGCAAAGTTAAACTGGGTAAAAAGTGATTTGCTACGTGATGCAAATTGGCATCAAAGTGTTCAAGACGCCGATTGGGTCATTGATTGTATTGGTATTTTATTTCCAAATATAAAAAAAGGGATTACGTATCGTAAAGGAATTTTTAGGCCTGCGCAAGTAATCATTGATTTTTTAGTAACGTTACCAATTGATGCACGGCCTAAGTTTATGTTTATTTCAGCTAATCGAGGACCATTTTTTATGGCACCTTATATGCATGCTAAGCGACAAGTTGAACAGTTAACAGATAATTTAGTTTCTGATCAAGTAAAAATTGTCTATCCAACGGTTATGTACGATAAAAGCCGGCCCTATAGTGTTATGATGGCATTAGGAATGGGAATATTAACATTAATACCTGGTATTAATATCTTAATGCGTGGCTATGAGCCTATGAAACGTAGTCGAGTATCAAAAGAAATTGCTAAATTGTTATGCGGTGAAAAATCTTTTATTGCGGCGCGACGAAGATAGTATAAAGCTACAATAAATAAGAATAATTATACAAAATAATCTATTTATTAATGTTAATAAACGAGCGTAGCAAATTATATCTGTAATTAAAATGAAATTTTCATTTTAATTAACTTATGCTATCATTTATCCTATATAAACTAATGGTGGGGTAAGAAAAAATTAAAAAGATATATAATATAATTGGTTATAGTTTGTTTATCATAATTGCGATTATGTATATTATTAATGTTATAAATGTAAATAATTATATAGTTTATATCAATAATAGCTTTGTAAATTCTATTTTTAGGGATGAGTCATTTACGATAGGTTTATTAAACAATTCATACACAAATATTATACGATATGATGCCTTAGACGTTCATCCGCCGTTGTATTATTTGTTACTTAAATTAGCAACAATTCCCTTTCGCTTATTTCATGTCACACCTAATCAAATGATTGTAAGTTATCGATTTTTCTCATTTATAACAATGATTATCGGTCTAATTGGTATGACGAAAGTTGTAAAGCAACTTAATATAAAAACAAATATTTGGACATATAACTTATTTTTATTAGCACCAACGTTATTGATGTATTCAAATCAAATCCGGATGTATCAATTAGCGAGTGCAATAATTGCCTGGCTCATATATATGCTACTTAAATATCAGGAGACTTCAAAAGTAATTTGGATAGTTGGTGCAATAATTATTGCCGAAATGGGTGCATATACACATTATTTCACAGCATTAAGTTGTGGCATAATTTTAATGGGGTTTATTGGTATCGCACTAATAAACAAGCAAAGAACAATTGTAAAGCAATTAAGTTTGGGATTGGCATGTTTTGTTATAGCCTATATTCCATGGTCAATAGTTGCTCTAAAGCAAATTATGACGGTTTCTAAAAGTTATTGGATTACAGCAGATGAAAGTTGGCAAACACTGTTTAATTTAACCGGAGGACAACATACAATTGATGCAGTCACTATTGGTATGTATCTTTGTAGTATATTAGTGGTCGCTCAATTGTATATCTTTTTAAAAGATCGTGGTGGTGTTATCAGTCAAATTTCAGGCCTTTTATTAGTATCAATTCTAATTTTGTATGGTTTAGGTATTATATTTACTTTACTAAATCATCCAATATTGATAGCTCGATACTTATATCCACTATTTTTTTGCTACTTGTTTTTAATTATTGCTGTACTAACTAATAACGTAAATTCGTCGAAGCTTATGCTAAGCTTGATATTTTGCGGTTTGATTTTTCAAAATGTGCAATATATGTATATTCATACCAAAGGGATTATGCCCGACATTGCACAAATTAAACAAAAACCTCAAAAAGGGGTCATCAAAATAAAGCGGGTAATACCTCAAAATGAAGCTGATTATTTTTTGGCAATAGTGGCTAAAAATCCGCAACAAACTTTTATTATTAATGCAAAGTCAATTTACAATGTAACAGGTAGACATAAGCTTAGTGAATTGAGCGAAAAAGTTAGACCTAACCTGGAATCTTTTACAATGTATAATCAACGATATAAAAATTAGAAACATGCATTGTTAGAAAACAAAGAGCCGGTGACATAACTAAAATTTAGTATTAATTTGCTTATTGAGCGTGGCCTAAAAGGGCAGATACTAGCATAAAATACAAAAATCCCGATTGAATTCAATCGGGATTTTTGTATTTTATGCGTTATCTGAGCAGCGATTTGTGCTTTAGGTTAGTATTTGTTTTGTTGAAAATGTTCTGGCAATAAATTATTAAGATAGGATGTGTGAGATAGCAGATAGTTTATAACTTACAATTCACATAGAAATTTGCAAAACGAGTAAGTTAAATATTTTTCTTAGCACGAACATGTTGATTAAATTGTGGTGAGCTAATAATACTAATATATTCACCATGTAATTCATTATCAATTCCGTTACGCTCAATGCTAGCAGGGATACGTAATGGAATAAATAAGCTAATAAATTTTCCGATTAACCAAGTCATACCAGCGGCTAAAATAACAGTAATTACAATTGCTAATAACTGGATACCTAATTGCTTTAAAGAACCTGTTGTAATAACACCATGATAATCCTTGGTAGCAAAAAGTGCTGTAAGAACACCACCAACAATACCACCGATTCCATGAAAACCAAATGCATCAAGCGTGTCATCGTATTGGAATTTTGTTTTTAAAAAATCGACTAAAAAGTAGACAATAGGTGTAACAATTATGCCCATTAAAATAGCACTTGTTGGCGTAACAAAGCCAGCAGCGGGAGTGATAACGACTAAACCAACCAAACTACCTGAAAGAGCAGCGGATATGCGTGCTTTATTAGTTTTAATAAAATCAATAATAAACCAAGTCGTTAAGGCAGCAGCGGCAGCGATATTAGTGTTAATAAATGCTAATATCGCTGTACCATTGACGGCAAAGGCTGAGCCACTATTAAAGCCAAACCAGCCAAACCATAATAAAGATGCCCCAATTAGTACATTAGACATGTTATCTGGTGTATCATTTTCGGTACTAAAATGCTGACGTCGACCAACTAAGATAGCTAAAGTTAAGCCAGATATTCCTGAAGAAATGTGCACAACATCACCACCAGCAAAATCAAGTGCTCCCATTTTTTGGAGGATACCACCACCCCAAACCATATGAGCAAGTGGGGTATATACTAAAATTAGCCACATTGGAATAAATAATAACATAGCTTTTAAATTCATTCGGCCAACAACGGAACCAGTAATAATGGCAACCGTAATGATGGCAAACATTCCTTGAAATAACATATAAGCAGCATCAGGAATATGCAAATTTAAGGTAGAATGATCATATGATAGCCCGTGTAGTAGTAAATTATTAAAATTACCAATAAATAGTCCTTGACCTGAAAATGCCAAACTATAACCACAAATTACCCAGATTATTGGGACGATACCTAGTGCGATAATTGAAAGAAAAACTGTGTTGCTCGCAAATTTACGATTTGCAAGACCACCATAAAATAAAGCTAGGCCAGGGGTCATTAGCCAAACTAAAGCTGTGGATCCTAAAATCCATACAATATCACCAGAATTCATCATAAAGTTCTCCTATTTACAATTTTTTTAATTGTTAATCATCATAAAAAAAACAAAGTAAAACTAAAAGAGAATATGTCAGATAAACTAACATGTCTATTAAGAAATAATTAAATTTAAAAATAATGGATGATATATGATAAACTTAGATAATTATTAGAAAGATGGTCTTTGGGTTAAATGAGATTACGAATTTTAAAATTTACGTCAATAGTATTATTCTTTTTGCTAGTGTCTATAGTAAATACAGCTATAATTTACCATCCGGGAGAAGTTTTAACTGGAATAGATTCATTATTTAACTTTAGTCGAATATTTGAAATTAACAACGCTTTGGTTAATGGAAATAATATTTTTAATTTATACAGTTTTTCAACTTTTGGAAATATTGGATCGGCGGTTCAAAAATTTTATCCAAATTATGTATTAACAATTTTTAGTTTTATTTACATGTTTACACATAATTTTGTGGCTACATACTATGGTGGAATAACAATACTGACGTTTTTTGGAATGCTGATTGCTTATTTTTGTTATAAACAATTTAAAAATAATGAAAATGAATCAATTTTATTCTCGTTGGTATATATTTTATCAACTTATCACATATTTAAATTGATTTTTTCATTTGATATTAGTGAATGGACAGCCATGTTATTTTTACCAATTTTATTTTTGGGTGTTTATCAAATTATGGGTAAAAATAAGTGGCAAGGAACATTTGTTACCGGATTAGGTATGGGTTTGGTTTTAGCAACGCATATTTTAACAGCGTTAATAAGCAGTCTTATTTTGGGAATAATTTGGTTAGGTTTTTTAATAATTAATCGTAAAAACTTGGTTGGTAAATCTATTAAATTACTAATGTCAATAGTGCTAGTTCTTGGTTTAAATTTACCTTTTTTAGTTACATACATGCACCTTAAAACATATATAAATACACCAGAAATTGCTGATCTAGGTTCAAGAGCTGCTAACTACAGTGAAATTATTAATAATAGTTTGAGTAATACAATAGCTGTCTCTAGCTCATTTGGTATTTTCTTTATTATTGCAATTATATACAGTATTATACGTTTTAAAAGTTTCACAGATGTTGACAAAGTTATTTTAGCGTTGATGATGATTACGTCAGTACTGAGTTCAAAACTTTTTCCATGGTCTGCTTTAAATAATACGCAACTTGTGTTAATTCAATATTTATCACGCTTCATTGGGGTTGGAAGTATATTCATGGCTCTCATTATTGCTAAGATGGCAGCAGAGATTATTGGTAATGATTTGAGAAGTCATCTTAAATTGGGTTTTAGTATCATAATAATTATTGGCTTACAGTTATCAGCAGCATACAACCAACAATATGCGGCATATCAATCGGCAAAAACAGTACCAACAAAAATGCAACAATCAACGCAATGGCTTGTTAAACATAATATAGCGGGTCTTGATAATAATATTGTGGTCAATAATATAAATGCGACTAAAATTATTAATTATCTTAACTTGACAGTTAATTCTCTCGACTATTGGCCAGCATTGAGTGTCCCATTTAAAGCTTCAATTTTTGAACAGCAAATTTGGACGGATAAAAATAATCATGTTAGATATATTACTCAGCCAGAGCAACGTAATAATGAAATCTTAGCTAGAATAAAAAGTGATAATAAAACTGCTAGTGTTGACTTGCCAATCCTAAATTATAAAAAGCAATATAATTTATTTGTGAATAATAAGAAAACCGAATATCATCTTTCACAGCGTGGTACTATCGAATTTCAAATTAATCAAAAGGATACAGCAATTAAATTAATTCCTAAGGATACAGTGAAGTTTAATATCTTAAACTTATTATCATTTATTTGTTTGATGATTACTGTGGTAGGTATGTGGTTTATGTCAAAGAAAAAATTTAAAAAATGCGTCTGTGACACAACTAAAATTTAGTAGTAATTTGATTATGGAATGTGTTCCAAAAGACAAATAGAGTACAAAACACTAAAATCCCGCCCGAATTTTTTATTCAGGTGGGATTTTAGTATTTTGTCATGTTTCTTTTTTAATATAATATAAGCGTACGTACCTTTGATAAAAAGGTAAATTATAACTTTTAAGATGAAAAACCCAGTCATAACTAAAAATATGTTACAATAATTACTTATGAAATAAGGTAGCTTTATAACTTATCCAATTTGAATTAATAAACAAGGAGCTCATTTTGAGCATTTTTGGTAAAATATAAAATGAATGAAGAAGCACTCAAAAATTTAGTATGCACGATTATTAAGCCACTCATTACTAAACCAAATGTAATGACTGTAACACTTACGGAATCAGCTGCTAATATTAGTTGCATCGTATCAGTTGATTCTAGTGATTTAGGAAAATTAATTGGATATGGTGGTACAACAATCCACGCCATTCGCGAATTAATCTTTTCAGCACATTTAAGTGCTGGTAAAAAAGTATATATTGAAATCGAAGCATTGAAAAAGTAATTAATACGAGGAAATAAATATGGAATATTACAAAGTTGGAACAATGGTAAATACCCACGGAATTCGGGGTGAGGTACGTGTAATTGCAATTACTGACTTCCCGGAGGAACGTTTCCAAAAAGGTAAGCAATTATTTATTGATAATAATGAAAAAACACCAGTAACAATTGCAACTGTTCGTAATCATAAGCAGTTTATTTTAGTTTCATTTGTCGATAAACAAAATATTAACGATATTGAAAAATATAAGGGCATGGATTTATTGGTTGCCGATGCTGACTTAGATGTTCTTGAAGATGGTGAATACTACTACAAAGATATCATTGGAGCTAAAGTTATAACTGAAGATAATGTTGAAGTTGGGAAGGTAAAAGAAATCTTTGAAACAGGTGCTAATGACGTGTGGGTTGTAACGCGGTTAGGTAAAGAAGATCTATTACTACCAATGATTGACGATGTAATTAAGAATGTTGATATTGAAAATCAATTGATTACAATTGATTTATTGGAAGGGTTGGATGATTAATGCGAATTGATGTTTTAAGTATTTTCCCTGATATGTTTAAGCCAATGACGGAATCAATTATTGGAAAAGCCGTTAATCGTGGCTTAGTTGATTTTTCAGTAACAGATTTCCGGAATTTCACTAATAATAAGCATAACAACGTTGATGATACACCATTTGGTGGTGGTGCTGGGATGCTATTAACACCACAGCCAATTTTTGATGCCATGGATGCCATTAAGGCTAAGGCTGGTGATTATGGTCGAGTTATTTTACTTGATCCAGCAGGCGTTCCATTTACACAAGCTGTCGCTGAAGACCTTAGTGGTGAAGAACATATTACTTTTATTGCCGGTCACTATGAGGGTTATGATGAACGTATTCGTGAATTAGTAACTGATGAAATTTCATTAGGTGATTATGTTCTTACTGGTGGTGAGTTAGGTGCGATGGTAATTATTGACGCGACAGTTCGTTTAATTCCAGAAGTTTTGGGTAACCGTGAATCAGCTATTGGTGACTCATTTTCAACGGGGTTATTAGAATATCCTCAATATACTCGGCCAGCTGACTTTCGTGGTCGGCAAGTACCAGAAGTTTTAACCAGTGGTAATCATGCTAAAATTGCTGAATGGCGCATGAAAGAGTCACTACGTCGCACATATCTACGACGTCCAGATTTGTTAGAAAAAATAGAATTAACGAAAGAACAAGTTAAGTTATTAGCTGAAGTTGAAGCTGAAGAAACCACAGATTAGGTATCTATAGATATTTAATAAACAGAGTGTGCTAAAAGGCACTTAGATAACGAATAAAATCAAAAAGACTGAATTTGTAAAAAATTCGGTCTTTTTTGTGTTTTATAAAATTATCTGCCGCTTGGAAAATATATTATTGGCAAATTACGACTAGTAAAGAGTAGAGTACGTTCCATTTTGTGACTTAAACGTAAGTCATAATACATATGCTTGTAATATCGCTAATGGAATATACTAATTAAGATATCATAGTAGACAAATTAGTAAAGGAGTTGTATATGGTAATGGAATTTTTACGAACCAATAAATGGGTGATGTACACAATAACTATTTTACGAATATGGCTGGGCTATGCTTGGTTTCTAAGTGGCTTTAATAAAGTAACCCATGGCTTTTCAGCACACAAATTTATTAATATGGCAATTAAGAATCCAGTTCAAGGAATGCACGGTGAGCAATTTCCGTGGTTTACTGTTTTCTTAAAAATTTGTACAAATAATGGATCTCAAACAGAAATATTTTCAATGTTAGTACCGTGGGCAGAAATTTTAATTGGTTTTGGATTAATTTTTGGACTCTTTAATTTAGCGGCTGCTTTCTTAGGACTAATAATGAATTTTACTTTTATATTTGCGGGAACAATTTCGAGTAATCCAAATTATATTATAATTGAATTTCTAATTTTGGTAATAGGTAATAATTCCAGTAAATTAGGTTTAGATAACCTAGTAATACCATGGTTAAAAAATAAATTTTTAAATAAACGTAAAACGTATCAACCTTATGAACCACACTTTTAAGCTAGAAAAGATTATAGATAACTCTTTTCTAGTAGAAATTTTATTCTAAAATATATTTTAAAACTTCGATATATACAAAATATAAAAAAGCCTAGGGAATTTTATTTTTCCCTGGGCTTTTTTCCGAGTATTTTGAAAATTCCCCGGCTTCTAGTACAGCGTTTTTCATATATGCTTAGTTTGTGCAGTCTGTGTAAATAGCAGCAACTGCATCTGCAACGTCAGCTTGTGCAACACCAAGCATAACTGCGATTCGTGATGCCCCTTGGTTAATCATTTTAACCCCGATATTTCGAGTTGAAAGTGCATTTAAAATATCAGTTAAAACCCCAACTTGATTACGCATACCTTCACCGACCACCATAATAATGGCATAGTCCTCATACCACTCTAAAATGTCAGGCTTTACGGCTTGTTGAATTTCAGCCATAGCTAAGTTAATAACTTGCTCATCAATTTGACTTTTGTCCAAAATAATTGTTAAATCATCAATTCCAGATGGCATATGTTCATAACTGATATTATATTTTAATAAAATTTGTAAAATTTTAAGAGTAAAACCGACCTCTTTATTTAGAAGATAACGATGTAAGTATATGGCTGCAAAACGATTAGAATTTGCGACACCAGTAATTTTATGTTTTATGGATAACTCGGTATCTGGCACAATAAGAGTTCCTGGAGCACTTGGATCATTAGTGTTTTTAACATTGATTGTTATATTACCTTGGATAGCTGGAATAATGGCTTCATCGTTGAAAACTTGAAAACCAGCATAGGCTAGTTCACGCATCTCTTTATAGCTCATTTGAGAGATTGCGCGTGGGTGAGCAACAATATTGGGGTTAGCCGCATATATTGCACTAACATCGGTAAAATTTTCGTAGAGTTCTGCTTTTAGACCACGTGCCATAATTGATCCAGTTATATCAGAGCCACCGCGGGCAAAAGTAGCAATTTGATCGTCGGCAGTGTAACCATAAAAGCCCGGTACGATTAAGTATTCATCGTCAAAAGGGAAACGCTTAATGTTTTGATATGTGAACTCGCTCACTTGAGCACTATCAGCAGTTCCGGTTACTAAAATTCCAAGTGCTTTAGGATCGGCGTAAATGGCAGGTAAACCAAGGTGATTAAAAATCAAGGCAATTAACATGGCATTTAATTTTTCGCCATGAGCCTTAAAAGCGGCTAGTTGATCAGCTGAATTTGCAAATGTGGTTAGAGCTAATTTTTTTATTTGAGCATCAATTTGACTGAATTTTTCAACAGGCAAACTGAAATAATTAGCTATTTCCCAATAACGATTATAGATTTCTTTTTGTAAAATTTCACTTTGTGGATTTACAGCATATTGAATCAATAAATCTGTGACTTTGACATCATCTGCCTGGCGTTTTCCAGGGGCTGAAACGACTAAAATTTGTCGTTGATCATCAGCTTGCATAATATTAATAACTTTTTCTAGTTGTGGTCCATTTGCCAATGAACTACCACCGAATTTAACAACTTTCATGTGTATACTCCCTGAATTTTTATCTTGGTTGCGATTTTAACCATGAACTATGAAAAAAAGCAAGTTTTAAATGAGAATAATGTGAATTATTTAAATTAAGGATTAGGTAAATTCAGTTTTTTTTAATATTTAAGCTTGACCTTTTTTTTTAATTTGATATGATAATTGTAATTTAATAATTCAAAGAGGTTGCGACCAACAAAAGTAAAACAAGTGAGTACTACTATACGATGAACTTGTTTGAAAGGGGCGGTCGCCGAAGGAAAGCTATTGAGTAGGATAGTGGACTTGGGCCGATATTTAAGAGGTATCGGACTGTCGTAGCAAGAATGTCGGCTACGGGGCGCTTTCGACAACATGATTTTTTTGTGGTATAAACTATACAGCAAACAAAAATGTGCTTAAGTGCAAACATTTTTGTTTGCTTTTTTTGTACCTAAAATCACCTGAAGAGCGTTGAATTAAATCTAAATCAAAGAGGATTTAACCAATGGTAGTAGCACAGATGCGCGCTAGTCGTATTGAGGTTTCGCAAAGCGCAATTAATCAAAATGTTAGAGTTACAATGCAAACAAGTCATGCAAAGCATATGTTTTTAGCCATTAAGGCCAATGGCTATGGCCACGGCCTGTTAGAAATGGCGCAAGCAGCCAAAAATGCAGGTGTTTATGGCCTCGCGGTTGCCGTTGTTGATGAGGCATTAGCAATTAGACAAGCTAAATTAGATATGCCAATTTTAATTTTAGGTTATACAGAGCCACAATATGCAGAATTTTTGGCGCAATTTCAAATTATTACCACAGTGCCATCAGTTAGTTGGCTAGAGGAAGCGCAGAGCTTTTTAACTGGAAATCATCCGCTCTTAGTATCGTTGGCCGTTGATACCGGGATGAATCGTATTGGTATGCGCACGGCAGCTGAAGTTCAAGCAGCGGTTGCTGTGATGCAAGCCCATCCTAATTTATTTACTTGGGAAGGAATTATGACCCACTTTGCCACATCAGACACGGCTGAAACAGATTATTTTGAAATGCAACTTAGTCGTTGGCACACGGTTATTGATGGCCTCCCATGCTTGCCACCAATGGTGCATGTCGCTAATTCAGGAGCAGCGATGTATCATGCTGATGAAGTGCCAACTGATTTTATTCGTGTAGGGACTGTGGTTTATGGCTGGGAACCTTCTGGAAAAGAATTGAATCCTGGAACGGAATTAGTTCCGGCTATGTCAATTAAATCTGCATTGAGCTTTGTTAAACAAATTCCAGCTGGTGAAGGTGTTAGTTATGGCCATCTATATCACACAACTAATGACGAATGGATTGGGACGATTCCAATGGGCTATGGTGACGGTCTGACACGCACAATGCGTGGGTATAAGATTTTGGTTGGAAATGAATGGTGTGAAATCATTGGGCAAATTGCGATGGATCAGATGATGGTACGGTTACCACATGCAATGCCAGTAGGGACACCAGTCACAATTTTGGGAACTAATGGCACGCAGACAATTGATATTTGGGACGTTTGCGCCCATTGTCACTTACAACCATGGGAATTTGCCAATCAGTTAAGTGATCGATTACCCCGGTATTTAGTTGATTAAGAGAAGAGGAAGAAGATATGCAAGCAGATTACACAATTAACACCGCCGGCCACTTATCAATTGGCGGCTGTGATGCCTTAGCATTAGCTCAAGAATTTAAAACCCCGTTAGTCGTTTATGATGTTAGTAAAATTCGTCAGACTTTCCAAGATCTCCATGCCACATTTGAAGCTGCACAGATTGATTATGTAATTAGTTACGCTTCAAAGGCCTTTGCCACGATTGCGATGTATCAGGTTGCAAAACAAGAACATGCCCATATTGATGTGGTTTCTGGTGGGGAGTTATTTACCGCGATGCAAGCTAATTTTCCAATGGCTAATATTAGTTTTCACGGTAACAACAAAAGTTATGAAGAATTAACGATGGCTGTTGACCAAGAAGTTGGGATGATTGTGGTCGATAATTTTACGGAAATCAAGATGTTACAAGAAATTTTACGCAACCATGCCACCACCGCTAATATTTTATTACGAATTACTCCAGGAATTTCAGCCCATACGCATGAATACATTCAAACCGGCCAAGCTGATAGTAAATTTGGTTTTGATTTAGCCAGTGGTCAAGCGGCTGAAGCTTTACAAATAGTTTTAGCTGATGAGCACTTTAAGGTTTGTGGAATCCATGCCCACATCGGGTCACAAATCTTTGAAAGTACTGGCTTTGTAGAAGAAGCCAAAATTTTGGTGGCAACCTTAGCTAATTGGCAGGCCGAATATGGCTTTAACGCTCAAGTTTTAAATCTTGGTGGTGGCTTTGGAATTCGCTATACCCAAGATGATGAACCAAAAGCTCCGCAAGATATGTTAATCACCGTTATCAATGCGGTCAAAGCAGCGGTTGCAAGTGCCCAGATTAAGATGCCTGCAATTTGGATTGAACCGGGCCGTGCCGTTGTTGGGCCGGCTGGATATAGTTTATATCGTGTCGGCACGCGTAAAGATGTACCTGGAATTGAGGCTTACATTACAGTTGACGGTGGGATGGGTGATAACATTCGCCCCGCGTTGTACCAAGCTGAATATGAAGCTGTCTTAGCTAAAAATCCGCAAGCACCAACGACGCAAACCGCCCGTCTAGCCGGCAAGTATTGTGAATCAGGGGATATCTTAATTGAACACCAAGCCTTGCCAGATGTTGAACAAGGGGATGTAATTGCAATGCTAGCCACTGGTGCATATGGGTATTCAATGGCTTCAAATTATAATCGCAATGGGCGCCCAGCAGTTGTTTTTGCTGAAAATGGGATCGCCAAGGTGGTAGTCAGGCGTGAAACGTATCAAGATTTAGTCGCGCTTGATGTTAGTTACGAATAAATAAAAAACGTTCTTTATATAGAAGGAGAAATTCCATGGCAGAATTAAACGCCCAAGAAATTATTGATTTTATTAGCAATGCTAAAAAGCAAACCCCCGTTAAAGTCTATGTAAACGGTGAATTAACCAACCTTGAATTTCCAGTGACAATTGAAGCCTATGTTACTGGCACCACCGGTGTCTTGTTTGGTGATTGGGAAGTTGTTGAACCGTTTTTAACGGCTAACGCGAGTGTCATTAAGCAATTTCGGGTTGAAAACAATGCCCGTAATTCAGCGGTACCATTACTCGATTTAAAAGGTATTCATGCCCGAATTGAGCCCGGTGCCATCATTCGTGATCAAGTAACAATTGGTGATAATGCTGTGATTATGATGGGGGCATTGATTAACATTGGGGCTGAAATTGGTGAAGGCACAATGATTGACATGGGGGCCGTCCTTGGTGGGCGTGCCATTGTTGGTAAGCATGCCCACATCGGGGCCGGAACAGTATTGGCCGGGGTAGTTGAGCCAGCTTCTGCTACGCCAGTAATTGTCGAAGATGATGTCTTGATTGGGGCCAATGCGGTGGTTATTGAAGGAGTACGAATTGGTCAAGGAGCCGTTGTTGCCGCGGGGGCCGTGGTGATTGAAGATGTTGAACCATACACCGTTGTCGGTGGGGTGCCAGCGCGCGTAATTAAAAAAGTTGATGCTCAAACATCAATGAAGACAGCACTATTAGATAGTTTACGAAAGTTGTGATGATATGATAATTGATGATTTGCAAATTGCCGATTGCGGCTTAACGGAAGCGCAATTAATTGATATTCGCCGGTATCTTCACCAAATACCAGAATTAGCGTTACAAGAAGTCCAGACTAGTGCAACTTTAAAAGTAATTATGCACCAATTTAAGCAAGATCATATCGAAATTATCACGGTACCAGAGTTACCAACGGCTATTTTGGTGAAAGTCCATGGTACTAACGCCCAACGGACAATTGGTTATCGGACTGATATTGATGCCTTGGCCGTTTCAGAAGACAATGATTTATCATTTAAGTCAACTAATCCTGGGAAAATGCATGCGTGTGGTCATGATATTCATATGACCGTGGCGTTGGGCATTTTAAGCTATTTTGCGAATCATCAACCAAGTGATAATTTAATCTTTATTTTTCAACCGGCCGAAGAAAATTTTGCTGGCGGAATGCGCTTATACGAGAGCGGTATTTTAAGTGGTGCTAATCAAATTGATGAATTATATGCATTACATACTAATCCCGACTTAGCTGCGGGGACGATTGGTTGTCGTAATGGGACGTTATTTGCCGGCACGACGGAAATCCATGCTGAATTTACGGGAATTAGTGGGCATGCTGCTTTTCCGCACCAAGCTAACGATATGGTGGTCGCCTTAAGCCAATGGCTCGTCCAGTTACAAACGATTGTTGCTCGCAATGTTGATCCAATTAAGGGCGGGGTTGTTACAATCGGGAATGTTAGTGCGGGAACCGCTAATAACGTGATTGCTGGGAGTGCTCAAGCGCATGGCACTATTCGGGCATTGCAACAACCAACAATTGATTTAATTAAAGAGCGGGTCACAGCGATTACCCGCGGAATTGAAGCAAGTTTTGATTGTCAGATAAAATTAACTTTGAATCAAGATGGCTATTTCCCCGTCGTTAATGCACCCCAAATCACAGAACGTTTCATCAATTATGTTAGTAATAATCCCGCGATTAACTATGTTGAAACGCAACCAGCGATGACTGGTGAAGACTTTGGTTATTTAGTTGCTAAGATTCCTGGCATGATGTTTTGGTTAGGGGTTGATTCACCAGCCGCATTACACTCAAGTAAATATTTAGCAAATGAAGCCGCAATTATGGCGGCCGTTAAAACAATGATTGGCTTTATTGAAAGCCGCATGAAAGAAGAGGACTAAGTAATGTTATTAAATGAAGCACGGGTTATTACGGCGATTATTACACCATTTACAGCGGATAATAAAATTGATTTTCCCGCTCTGGAAACTTTGACCAATCATTTGTTAGCTCATGGAAGTGATGGCTTTGTCATTGGTGGTACAACTGGTGAAGGCGCCACGATGTCAGATCGGGAAAAAATTGAATTATATCAAGGTTTTGTTAAAATCGTGGCTGGCCGGGGCCCAATTATTGCTAATATTGGAACCAACAATACGGCGGCTTCAATTGAATTTGGCCAGGCAGTAGCTGAAATTCCTGGAATTGATGGGGCTTTAGCGGTCGTGCCATATTACAACAAACCTAATCAAAAAGGCTTAATTGCCCACTTTACAGCGATTGCCGATAATGTTGATTTACCATTGATGGTTTACAATATTCCGGGACGTTCGACGGTGAAAGCATCGGTTGACACTATCTTAACGTTAGCTAAGCATCCCCGCATTACAGCGCTTAAACAATGTACTGATTTAGATGAATTAGCCGCAATTATCGAACATGCCCCCAGTGATTTTACCGTTTACACCGGTGAAGATGGGCAAGCATTAGCGGCCAAAGCGTTAGGGGCAGCTGGGGTGGTATCAGTGGCTAGTCATTTATACGGGGATGAATTTCAAGCATTATTTACCGCATTAGATGCTGGTAATGTTGCCGAAGCTGGTCGCATCCAACGCTTCTTAAATCCAAAAGTGGATACTTTATTTAGTTACCCATCGCCAACCCCGGTTAAAGCGGCGTTAACAGCGGCCGGATTTGCAACGGGTGGTGTGCGCTTGCCACTTGTAGATTTAGATGAAGCTGAAATCGCCGAAATTTTGGAAAAATTGGAGAAAAACTAATGTTAAGATTAATAATTTCCGGTTTTAATGGCAAAATGGGGGTCGAAGCTGTTAAAATGGTGATTGAATGTTCAGATTTTGAACTTGTCGGTGGTTATGCGCCCCATGGTAAGGCAACTGATTTAGCGGTACCAGTATTTACTGATTTAGCAACCATCCCCGATCATTTTGCAGATGTGTGGCTGGATTTATCAGTTCCAAGCGCAGTTTTTGCCAATGCGCAAGCCGCATTACAAAAAGGAATGCGGCCATTAATTGGGACGACCGGCTTAACATCTGCCCAAATCACGGAATTACAAGCATTGGCTCAAGCTCAACACTTAGGTGGGTTAATTGTGCCAAACTTTAGTGTGGCGGCAGTCTTGATGATTCAATTAGCGCAACAAGCAGCTCAATATTTACCAGATGTTGAAATTATTGAAATGCATAACATTAAAAAAGTTGATGCACCTTCTGGTACGGCTAAATACACGGCTAATAAAATTAAGCCCGATGGTATTGTGCCAATTCATTCAGTGCGCTTGCCAGGTTTAGTTGCCCATCAAGAAATTTTATTTGGTGGTACCGGGGAAATGTTAACTATTCGTCACGATTCATTCAATCGCGAATCATTCATGCCAGGGGTAAAATTGGCATTACAAAAAATTTCAACCCTTGATCAATTAGTTATTGGCTTAGAAAATATTCTATAAGTGAGGTGGCGTTACGATGCCCGCAATTTCAGCAACTCTTTTGAACCGGATTAATCCAATTATGGATACGCTAAAACCTGCCGCAATTCGCGCGTTTGATGCACAAATTTCAGATATTCCTGACATTATTAAATTAACGATTGGGGAACCTGATTTTGATGCACCTGCCAAAATTAAAGCCGCCGCGGTGGCGTCGATTAAAAATAATGACTCGCATTACGGTAAAACCCAGGGGTCATTAGCACTTAGAACGGCGATTAGTGATTTTTTACACCGTAAGTATGATCTTGAGTATGCACCAACCAGTGAAGTAATTGTTACGGTGGGTGCCATGGAAGCGTTGGAAACTTCATTACGGACGATTTTAAAACCGGGTGATAAAGTTATTGTGCCAACGCCTGGTTATCCAATGTATTTATCGATTTTGGCTAGTTTAGGGGCCGTACCCGTCTGTGTTAATACTGCAGCAAATGGGTTTAAATTAAGTTCGGCACAACTTGCCACAACGTTAACCGAGCATCAAGCCAAAGCAATTATTTTTAATTTTCCATCAAATCCAACCGGTGTTACGTACACCGCCGAAGAGTTAGCTGAATTAGCAACCGTTATGCAACAACATGATATTTTTGTTGTCGCCGATGAAATTTATAGTGAATTTACGTATGGCAAGCCCCATGTTTCGTTAGCTAAATATTTACCCAAGCAAACGATTTTAGTTAGTGGGGCTTCAAAAGCTTACGCTATGACGGGGTATCGGATTGGCTTTGTGGCCGCCCCGGCAGCATTAATTAAGGAAATAACTAAATTTCATCAGTATACGGTGACTACCCATATTAATAGTTCAATGGCCGCGGCTACCGTGGCTTTTAATGAATGTGATCCAGAAATTGCTGTGATGCGGGCAGAATATGCTAAGCGGCGTGATTATATGGTTGCACAATTAACGGCCCTTGGTTTTGGGGTCGCCAGTCCAGATGGGGCCTTTTATTTATTTATTAAAATGCCAACCCGTTTTGGGACAGATGATACGGCGTTTGCATTACGTTTAGCACATGAAGCCAAAGTAGCGTTAATCCCGGGAAATTCATTTGGCCCGGGTGGTGAAGGGTATTTACGGTTATCATACGCTGCTAGTCAAGCACAATTAGCAACAACAATTGAACGTCTAGCCGCATTTTTGGCGACTAACTAAGCATACATTGCTAATACGAAGAGGTAGATGAAATGCCAGTTATTATGAGTGAATTATTAAAAAAAATCAATCCGGTAATGGAACAATTACAACCAGGCTCAATTCGGGCTTTTGATGAACAAGTTTCCGATATTGAAGATATTATTAAATTAACTTTGGGGGAACCAGATTTTGATACCCCTGAAAAAGTTAAGGCGGCCGCAATTGCGTCAGTTGAAAATAATGAATCACATTATGCTAAGACGCCTGGTAACCTTGAATTACGACAAGCAATGGCCAACTTTTTAGCCCGTAAATATGATTTACATTATGCCGCTGACAATGAAATTTTAGTTACACTCGGTGCAACTGAAGCGATTCAAATTACGTTAGCCACAATTTTGGAAGCGGGGGATGAAGTAATCATTCCAACCCCAACTTTTCCACTATATGAATCAGATGTTATTAGTTTGGGGGCGATCCCCGTCTTTGTTAATACCCAATCAGATGGATTTGTCTTAACTCCGGAACGGTTAGCAGCTACTCTGGCAGCCCACCCAACAGCGAAGTGTTTAGTTTTTAACTATCCTTCCAACCCAACCGGGGTAACTTATACGGGGGCGCAATTAGCGGCCTTAGCAGCGATTATTAAGCAATATGATATTTTTGTCATGTCCGATGAGATTTATAGTGAATTGACGTATACCCAACAACATGTTTCAATGGCTCAATATTTACCAGAGCAAACGATTTTAATTAGCGGTGCTTCCAAAGCGTATGCCATGACCGGTTATCGAATTGGCTTATTAGCCGCGCCAGCTGCGCTCGTGCAACATATTACTAAACTACATCAATATGCAGTCACAACACACGTTAATAGTGCGATGGCAGCAGCAACAGTGGCCTTTAATGAATGTGATGCAGAAATTGCCACAATGCGTGCAGCCTATCAAGCCCGTCGTGAAATGCTAGTGCAAGCTTTTACTGAGATGGGGTTAAGTGTTGCGAGTCCGGATGGGGCCTTTTATTTATTTATTAAAATCCCCGCTGAATTTGGGGATGATGATTTTAAATTTGCAGTTACCTTAGCCCAAGAAGCCAAAGTCGCGTTAATTCCTGGTAGTAGCTTTGGCCCTGGTGGGGAAGGGTATGTCCGGTTATCATATGCCGCGAGTGAGACTAAGTTAAATACGGCAGTTACACGAATTCAGACGTATTTAGCAGCAAATAAAAATGATGAAGGAGCACAATATGCGAGAATATAATGTAGCAATTTTAGGAGCAACGGGTGCGGTGGGAAATCGCATGATCGCACAATTAGCCCAATCAAGTATTCCGGTAAAAACGATTAAGTTATTGGCATCAAAACGCTCAGCTGGCCAAACGTTAGCTTTTCGTGACCAATCAGTTGTAATCGAAGAAGCAACCCCAAGTAGTTTTGATGGGATTGATTTAGTCTTTGCTTCAGCTGGGGGGAGTGTTTCTAAACAATTATTACCTGAAGCTGTGAAGCGTGGGGCAGTTTGTGTTGATAATTCAAGTGCCTTTCGGATGGATCCAACCGTACCGCTAGTTGTACCGGAAGTAAATCCTAACGATCTTGCTAACCATCAAGGGATTATTGCTAATCCAAATTGTTCAACGATTCAAATGGTGGTTGCGTTAAACCCAATCTATCACCAATATGGCTTAAAGCGGGTAATTGTGTCAACGTACCAAGCCGCCGGTGGAGCTGGTCAAAGCGCGCTTGATGAATTAAATATCCAAAGCCAAGCGATTTTAGATGGGCAGACACCAGAAGCGCATATTTTACCAGTTAAGAGTGCCGCTAAGCACTATCCATTAGCATTTAATCTAATTCCGCAAATTGATGTGTTTGATGAACAAGATTATACATATGAAGAATGGAAAATGACTCACGAAACTAAGAAAATTTTGCTCGGTGATCCCGAAACTAAAGCTCTAGCGGTTAGTGCAACTTGTGTCCGAGTTCCTGTGCCAATTGGGCATGGCGAATCAGTATATTTTGAGACTAAAGATACTAACGTCACCCCGGCAGAATTAAAGGCGTTATTGGCCAGTGCCCCTGGGGTAGTTTTACAAGATGATCCTGCCCAACAAATTTATCCCATGCCCATAAATGCGGTTGGCAAACAAGAAACTTATGTTGGTCGGTTACGGGCTGATTTGGATCAACCTGGTGGTTTCCATACGTGGATCGTGGCAGATAATTTACTTAAAGGAGCTGCCTGGAATGCAATTCAAATTGGTGAATGCTTAGTTGAACAAGATTTAGTCCATGCAACAATTAACTAGTGTCAAGAAGTTTCACTTGTCAATCAGTTAGAGCTATGATAAGATAGTCGTTGGCTATTAAGTCGATAAATTAACGATGTTGCGCTGCCGAATATGAGGTAATCAATGTCGAAACAGGAGAAATTTATTATGAAGCAAAACCAATTGCTAGAATTGATCACTAAAGACCAATTACGTACAGATATTCCAGAATTCCGCGCCGGTGATAACGTCCGAGTTCACGCCCGTATCGTTGAAGGTACTCGCGAACGTATCCAACTTTTTGAAGGTGTTGTTATCAAGCGTAAGGGTACTGGTATCCAAGCTACTTACACTGTTCGTAAGATTTCTAACGGTGTTGGTGTGGAACGTACTTTCCCATTACACTCACCACGTGTAGACAAGATTGAAGTTACTCGCTTCGGTCGTGTACGTCGTGCTAAGTTGTACTACTTACGTGCATTGCACGGTAAGGCTGCCCGTATTAAGGAAGCCCGTCGCTAAGATGTACTTTAGACAAGCTAGGATGCTAGTTGTCTTGAAAAAAGAGATGAACTTTGGTTCATCTCTTTTTTTGTACCTTAATTTAGAAGTGAACATCGGTCAAAGAAGATAAGTAATTGAATTTAGATAAAAATTAATGATAAAATAATTAAATATTATTAATTTGTGAGGATTGTTCATGTATAAAGCATTATTATTTGATTTAGACGATACACTTTTAGATTTTAAAGCAGCAGAAGATTATGCATTTAAAAAGTTACTTCAGGAATCTAACATCCCTTATAACCAACAATTATTTCTTCAATATGATGAAATTAATCAAAATTTGTGGCGTCAATTAGAAGAGCAAATAATTACAAAGCAATACTTATTTGACCAGAGATTTACACGGTTCTTTGAAGCATTAGGTTATGATGAACTGGATGGGATTGCTGCTGAACGTCGTTTTCGTCAATTACTGGGTGAGGGTGCTTTCCTAATGCCTAACGCCAAGGAAACTTTAAGCAAACTTAAAAGTGCTGGATATAAGCTTTACACAGCATCCAATGGTGTATATCAAACCCAAATTAGACGTATGCAAGCAACCAAAATTCTAGAATTTTTTGATGGCCATTTTATTTCTGAAATGGTTGGTTACGAAAAGCCCAATCCTAAATTTTTTGACTACATTTTAGATGAATTGAATCTTGCAAAAAAAGATGTTTTGATGATTGGTGATGGGCTTAACTCAGATATTAAAGGTGCCTTGATGAGTAATATCGATTGTGTTTACTATGATTTTAAGAATCAAAGCCAAGCTAATTGTGCCCAGTACACGATTAAAAGTTTGTTAGAGTTGTTAACCTTGATTTAGTACGTAGCGATTATTAATATTCAGATAAGGTATTGGCTTTCATTAGTTTACTTTGTTAAAATAAGTGTGTCGCAAAGAATTATCACAATGTTAACAACAGGAGGAATTATTTATGGCTAAAATTATTGCAATCGCAACTGATGATTTTGAAGATAGTGAATTAACATCACCTAAAGAAGCACTTGAAGCTGCAGGTCATGTGGTCGATATTGTTGAAAATGAAGCTGGTAAGACGATTACTGGTAAGCATGGGGCAACGTTTGAAACTGTCAAAGGGATTGACAATGCGAAATTAAGTGATTATGATGCATTATTAATTCCAGGTGGTTTTTCACCAGATAAATTACGGGTTGACGAACGATATGTTAAATTAACAAAAGAATTTTTGGAAGCTAACAAACCAGTATTTACAATTTGCCATGGCCCTCAATTGTTTATTCAAACAGGTATTTCTGATCAGTTAACATTAACAGCTTATCAATCAGTTCAAGCAGATTTAAAATATGCTGGTGCTAACGTCAAAGATGAAGAAGTTGTAATTGATGATAAGCATCAGTTAATTTCAAGTCGAACACCTAAAGATCTTCCAGCCTTTAATGCAGCTATTGTAGAGGCATTGAATAAATAACCTGTATTATCAAACAAAAAATAATGGCATGATTCACTAATTACATTAGTTTGAACTATGCGCACAATAAATGCCGGTGGAATATTTAAGTTCCAACGGCATTTATTCATTTTGCAATATTGCTTAGTATGTGTCTTTGATAAGTACTTTTTTGAGAAAGATTCGTAATATAGTAATGCTATAATAGGCAAAAAAGGAGAAGATGTATGGCAGAATTAAAGTATGAAATTACTGAAAAATTAGCAACATTATCAACCAATGCTAAAGGATGGAGCTTAGAATTAAATAAAGTTTCTTGGAATGAACGTGAACCTAAGTTTGATTTAAGAACATGGGATGCTGAACATAACAAGATGGGTAAAGGAATTACATTCAATGAGGCTGAAGCACGTGAATTATTTATTGGGTTAGGTAAGTTTTTGGAACAATAATAAAAAGCGGTGCCACTAAGCGGGTATTATTAAGAAATATAAACAAAAATCCCAGGGAAAAACTTTTCCTTGGGATTTTTGGCTATATTGAACTTCTGGAGTGCATTGTTATTAACAGATGTTAATTAATAGAAAGAAGGTATGTCCTAATTTATTTTACTATTATTCAGTTGGGTGATGCATAATAGGACCATTCTTATCGAATCGGTGGATATTCATAACGTCCATTATGAAGGCAACGATTGGGACGCCGACAATTAACCCCCACGTTCCAAGGACATGCTCCATAATTATCAAGGCTGCAAAAGTTACAAAAATTGGTAATTCGGCACGAGATGACATTAACTTTGGATGTAAGACGTATGCTTCAAAAGCATGCATAATACAGATTAAAATAATTAATTCAATTGCCGTTTTAACACCACCCATTGAAAAGGCAATCAAAGTTAGTGGGACACTTGAGATTAATACTCCTGCAACTGGCACTAATCCAAAAACAAAAACTAACATACCCAAGACAAATGGACTAGGCATACCTAAAATTGTTAAACCAATTAACATTAGGATTGTATTGATAATATCTATGACTAGTTGAACTTCAATAATTTGCCCTAAAATGAAAATAAACTTACTTGCAAGTTGATATACGATTTTAAAGAATTTAGGGAAATCAGAGTGATCAAATTGTTTTCCAAATTTTTGAAGCTTTGGAAAAGTAATCGTGAAAATCAAACTTAGAAAGAAGGCTAAGGCAACACGTACAAAAACGTCGCCAACAGTTGTAATTGCAGTAAGCCCATTAAGTAAGATTTTTTGCCAATTAGTACTAATTTTATCGACTAAATCAAATTTATCCATATATGTACTTACATAATGATTTATCTGTGGGTACTCACGGAGGCCACGGACAATTGCGGCATAAAGATTTTGACCTTCTCGGGCAAAAACGGGGATAATAAACATGATAATTCCGGCTAATACAAGTAAGACTAATAAATAGAAGATAACAACCGAAAAAACATAAGAGATTCGAGTATATTGAGATATTTTACGTGATGCATGAACACCAAAATACGCAAAAATAATGATCAATAAAATGCTACTTAGAAAACCACGAATTAAAAATAAGAAAATAATCATCACTAATAAAGTGAGATATACTTGAGTTTGACTTTTTTTGAAAAAACGAACTAAACTATCGTACATGAAAGTTCTCCTTTAGTAACATCGGTGTTATTTGATGGTTAATTACAAATAAGCGCCATATAATCTTTAGTCTATCTAAATCAATAAAAAGTGTCAACCTTAAACATATTTGATGTAGTGATAGTATAAAAATTAATTAAAGTCTATATTCATAATGGAGATGCTTTATAATATACGTAAATTTATGTACAATAAGATGAATAACAACAGAGGATAGGTAAGAATATGTATCAAATTGATGATAATCAAAAGCATCAAAATGTTAAATTTGCACAACGTAAACAAGATGAATCAAAGCGGGAATTAGGCAAGAAAACAATGAAAAAATTTGTTCGTGATTATGCTAATAAGGAAGAAATGTTAGCTTTAATTGCTAAATATAATGAGCGACCTGATGTAACTAAAATCGAGGTGATTGAATAATGGCTGGATCAAAGAAAAAAGCACTCCATGCATTTAAAGCAATGCAAAAACCACAGGCCGAAGATGCTGTAACTAAATTAATGCGAGCATCTATGGAATATGTTAGTGAATATGCAACTCATGAGCAAATGTTGCAATTCATCAAGCAATTTAATGAAGCACAGGATGAAATTATTGAAATTAAAGAATCTATAACTAAATAAAAAGGTGGAATATTGTGACAGATAAGAAGCAGAGCCCACAAGAAATTTTTAATACTATTGCCCCTAATTACGATTACATGAATAACGTGATTAGTTTAGGAACACATAAGTCATGGCGGAAAAAAGTTGCTATGACAATGCCAATTCCTAAGGGAAGTTACGTTCTTGATTTATGTTGTGGAACAGCTGATTGGACAATTCATCATGCACGAACTGTTGGCCCAAGTGGGCATGTCGTTGGTCTTGATTTTAGTGAAAATATGCTAAAAATTGCTGACAAAAAAGTTACAGAACTACATCTAAATAAGGAAATTAGCTTAGTTCAAGGTGACGCAATGGCAACAAATTATCCTGATAATACATTTGATTTTGTTACGATTGGATTTGGGTTACGTAACTTACCAGACAAAATAGCAGGATTAAGAGAGATGTATCGAGTTTTAAAACCAGGTGGATCAGTTATTATCCTTGAGACATCACAACCAGATAATCCAATTGTAAGACCAGCTTGGCATTTTTATTTTGCAAAAATCATGCCTCTGTTGGGGAAAATACTAACTAAACAACAAGCTGAGTACCAGTACTTAGATGAAACAACAGAGAAATTTATGTCGTATCAAGAATTAGTCGATACGATGACTGAAATTGGCTTTAAAGATGTTCATTTTAAACGTTATAATTTAGGAGCAGCAGCAGCTCATTTTGGAACTAAATAATAAAAAAGCGACTGAAAATTTTTCAGCCGCTTTTTTATTATTTAAGGGGTTAAATTAACCAAAAGTTTACCGATTACATTATATATAACTGATGGATGTTGGGATAAATGGGCTTAAATTAAATGTTAATGTAAGTCCTTAGATTAGGTATGACGGTAAAATGAAACGTAAAAGAAAATTTATAATGTATATCGATTCGCAAAGGCATAATTATTTTGCTGAATATTATCAGCAATTACCTAAACGCGATCGAAAAAAAATGTTGGCATTAATGATACAAATTCAAGAAATTAATTTATTAATTGCACAGCGCCAACTATGGGTACGGCGAGTCGCTCGTGATTTTTATGAATTACGATGTTATGTAGATAGGGGAATCATGCATTGTGCATATTTCTTTGTTGTTAATGACTACTATATCATAACAAATGCGTATTTAAAAATTGACAAGGAACAAGCGTATCAAGAACAATTAATTGCAGAAAAAAGAAAAGCAGAGTGGAGCCTAACAAATGCTAATTGATGAATTATTAAAACAAGAGAGCAACGATAAAACATTTATGCAAGGATATCAAATGGAAAAGGCAAAATTAGCCAGTGCGGTATCTTTATATAAGGCACGTGAAGAAGCCGGATTAACACAAATGGAACTCGCAGAAATGGCGGGAACTACCCAAGCAACAATTGCACGTATTGAGCGGGGGGATAACGTTTCATTTGAAAAATTATCTCAGTTAGCACAAGCGATGGATAAAAAGCTAAGTGTTTCGTTTACATAAGTATATTGAGTAATAAAAAAGTCACGACTTATATGTCGTGACTTTTTTATTTTATTTGCTTAGATAGTTAATTAGCGTTGATTTCGGTTACGTGCTTGATTACTTTTAACCGTAATTGGGACCATGCGTGTCCGATAATTAGTGATATTAATGACACGATTGAGCAATAAAGCAACAATAGCTAACATTAGCAACGTAATGATTACAATATTAATTAGTAAATACATTTGGTTACCTCCATTATAATTTTAGATCTTACAAGTATTGAAACCGCTTGCGTATCCTTATTATACAGTGCAACTGATTAAATGAATATTAAAAATATTTAATGTTTTTCAGCTGAAATTGTAACAATTGTTGAGCCAATTAAATGAGCTAAATACTTATCTCCTAAAGGATTAGGATGAATTTCATCAGGGCCTAACCAATTAAGGTGATTTTGAACATGTTGTTGCCAATCTATTAAATGAAAATTGGGATAATTCTTACTGGCTTGAGCGTAAACCTGCTCATTACCTGGAATCCAACTGCGGTTTTGAACATAATTATTAACCCAAAATACTTGTCGGTTATTACCAACTAAGTCCATAACTTGTGCTAGCATGCCTGGCTTAACAGCACCATTAGTCCCAAGCATAATTAAAATATTGTCCGAAAGTTGACCATCACTCTTAATTGTTGTTAAGAGTGATGGTGCAGTTGAAGGTTGGCGACCAACTTTACCATTAGTAACAATTGGCATGAATTTTTGTAAAGTTGGTCCAATATTAACGAGCATTGAGTCCCCAATCGCTGTGACAGAAGTTTGTTTAAGGACATCTAGTTGATCAGGCGTGAATTCATACGTTGTGGCTAACTTGTCGTCAGCTTTTGATAATTGCTTAGAAAAAGTACTTTTCTTATCATTAGTATCGTTTTGAGTATTTTTGGCAGCTTTCTGTTCAGCTAATATTTTAGCATTAGTAGCCTCAGCTTCTTTTTCACGAGCGGATAATTCTTTTTCTAATGGTGGTTGATATGAACTAGCGGCTTCAGGAGCTGCCATCCCAAGGCTAGCAATTAAAATCAATATTACAGTAATCATTAATTGTGCGATACTACGATAATTTAACTGTAAAATACGATTGAAAAACATTTTTACATCAGCAAAGGTGACATGGCGTAATGGCTGCTCAAGCCATCGATAACTAACCTCACTAATTAAACAAATCAAGATTAATTCAATTACAAGAAAATATAAATCCAATTGTCTATATTTTAGCTTGAGCTGGTCAAAGAAAACGAGGATGGGATATTGATATAGATATATTCCATAAGAACGTGTTCCAATCCATCGAAAAATAGGCCAATTAAAGATTTTAACAAGCCATGTTGTAGGAGCCGCAATTGTAGCAACTAGCAACATCCCCATGATTGTAAATAAAAACATTCCACCATAATAAGTTATCGAACTTTGACCATTTAACGTGGCAAATCCTAGTGCTAAACCAGCTAAACTTATCCAGCTAAGATAATTCAATACCCGTTGGTTAGCTGGAGCCATCGATGGTGTTAATTTAGCAGATGGCCAAACATATGCTAGCATAGCCCCTAAAAGAATGGCAAATAGCCGAGTATCTGTCCCGTAATAAGCACGATTTATTGTGTTGGGACTAAAAGTTATCGCTAACATAATCGCAGATAATGTTGCCATAATTCCTAAACCAATCGCTATATATCGCCGGCGTATTTTTAATTTAGCTAGTAATAGTACTAAAATTGGCCAAATTAAATAGAATTGACCTTCAACTGATAATGACCAAAGGTGTGTAACAGGACTTGGGGCTGTAAATTGTTGAAAATAAGACTGTCCATGATTAATAGCCCATAGATTGTAAACATAAAGAAGATTAGTTAATACAGCTGTACGAATATTAAGTAATGCTCCGCGATCAAATAATGTAATAAACGCTAATGTAACTAGTAACATACATACTAACGCTGGATATAAGCGCTTGATTCGCCGTAAATAGAAGCTTTTAATGTCTATTGTATTTTTTTTATCAAATTCTTGTCTTAATAAATCGGTAATTAAGTAACCAGATACTACGAAAAAAATGGATACACCAAGATATCCACCGCTAAAAGTATTAGGTAAAAAGTGATATAGAATAACAGCGATTACGGCTAGAGCTCGAATACCGTCAAAGCCTAGAATATAGCGATTTTTGGATGATCGTAATTCCATATTTCAGCATCTCCTGAGTGTTTATAGTTACTTTAATGTTACATTATTGTAAAAATTTTTACAATGAATTTTAAGCTAAAATAAAAATCAATATTTCAACAATAAAGATGTTTATTTTACTTAAAAAATGTAAAATTTTAAGTATAAATAATATACTTAAAATTTAAAAATAAACTATTTTTAATAATAAAAAATCCCAGAAGATTTCTTCTGGGATTTTTAGTTATATATTAAATGTGAAATTACCGCAATTAATTTTCGTGCTTAAACTTATCTTCTAAATCACGGAGATGAGCAAATCCACTTTCATGTTTTTGATTAACATGCTCTTTGGCGCGACGTTGAAGTTCTTGTTCTGCAAGTTGCTTGCGTTCACTCTTACTTAACTTATTTGCCATAATGGTAGCTCCTTTATTTAAATTTGATGAGTTATTACCAACCATCTACATGTATACTGTAGTTCTTTCAGCGTAAAAAATCTAGTTTTCGGCTATATTTTCATAAATCTAAAAAAATATATATTTTTAGCTTATACTTAGCTGAAAGTTGTTGACTACTTTTTGCAAGTGCAATGATATAATCAAGAATGATGTTATATATGGTTTAGTCAATATAAATTAAAATTCCGGTCTTAATTAAACATTAAGACGTTAAAATTTAATCATGCAGCACCTAAGTGGTACCAGTAGTATATATTAAATTATTGAAAGTAGCGTAGAATTTATTTGTTTTGTAAAAACTATCTTAAAAAAGATTTCTCTGTGCACGCGTAATTAATTTGCTATCTGACAGCTTATATAATTTTAAAGTCCCCACATTTCTATTAGAAACGACTATTATTGGAGAAAGAAATTGAGTATCAAAAGTAATATTTTAACAAATAAAAAGTATCACTTAATTATATTTGGGATATGTATAACAATTTTCATTGCGATTATATTCATTAAGCCAATTGCGACCAGTTTAGTTAAGATTGGTGATAATTGGCAAACAAATGCTTCACATCAAACAGTATCAAAAGTTATACCAATCCAAAAAATAAAATTTTCACGTGATCCACGAACACTTCAAGAACAATTACACACTTATTTAGTCCAAAATCATCTAGATGCAGTGGCAATTACAACTGTAAATGGTTCTAAAACTCCTATGATTGTTGCAAATGGGAATATAAGTAATTTTTCAAATGACAAACTTAATGAACACTCTGTCTTTCAAGTTGGATCAATTCAAAAAAATTTTCACGGCGATAATTATTCAAAAGTTAATTGAAGAAGGTAAATTAAATATTCGTACACCACTTAGTAAATTTTATCCTGGCATTCCATACGGTGACAAATTAACTATATGGAATTTATTGACACATACATCAGGTATTGTTGATGGTAACTACAAGAAAATCAGAGCAATTGCTGGTGAACAAGATCAGGTTAACTATGTACGTCAGCATATGATTTCAACACCACCACATTATATATATGCAAGTGCTAATTATTCTTTGTTAGCAGGAATAATTATTCAAGTTACCCAAGAAAGTTATAAACAAAATGTCATTGATGATATTTTACAACCGTTACATTTAAATGATACTTATTTTTATCAGGATATACCTGAAGGCACAAATCTTGTTTATCCACCATATGTTAAAACTCATCTTCAACAGGCATTTTTTAATTATGATATAAAAAAGCAAATGTCACTACTGATTGGCGCTGGTCAAATCTATTCGACACCAGCGGATTATTTTAAGTTTTTAAATGCGTTAATTGAAGGTCAACTAATTCCTAAACAAGATTTTTCACTTTTTTTCCCATTGCATAATCATGATTACTACAATGGTTTATATAGCTATTATGGAAATTATCAAGCTGGTGGATCTAAAAATGGTTATAATTTAAGTTTTGTTATCAATCCAACTAAGCACACACGGACGGTTGTGTTTTCATCAAACTACATGTTGGTTCCTAATAAGATGTTAGCTAGCCAAATATTTGTAATTGCAAATCGTGAGTCTGATAAGATTCATTGGCTTCCACAGTATTAAAAAAAATTAAATAAATTAAAAAATAATTAAGCTGTTATGTTGACGGTATTCTAGAAATATCGATATAATATTAGAGTTGGATATAAATTCTACATATAATAAGGGGTATTACATGAGTGCAGCAACAAAACGGGCTATTTTTATATTAGTTCTTAGTGAGTTTTTAGTTTGTCTAGGGATAACTTTAGTAATTCCAGTTATGCCTTTTTTAAAAAATGAATTACATTTTAGTGCTGCAGATATGGGTTTTATGACCGCATTATTTGCTCTGGCACAGTTTATATTCTCACCAATTGTGGGGATGTTATCTGATCGAATTGGGCGTAAACCATTATTAGTCATCGGATTGATTTTATATAGTTTATCAGAAGTTATTTTTGCAATTACTAACAAGCTATGGTTAATGGATGTTTCTCGAATAATTGGTGGTCTTTCAGCGGCTGCATACATTCCAACTGCGATGGCAATGGCAGCTGATATCACTACGAATCGGCAACGGGCTAAAGTAATTGGTTGGATTTCAGCAGCTTTTAGTGGTGGTCTTATTTTAGGTCCAGGAATTGGTGGGGTTTTAGCTAATATTAGCTACAAAACACCTTTTTGGATTGCTAGTATTTTAGGAATTGTTGCATTGGTTATTTTGTTAGTACTGTTACCAAATGAACAACAAATCGAACATCACATTATTAGTGATGGTAAAGTAAAAGAAGCTCCAAACTGGCGCGATATTCTTACTAAACCTGTTATATTGCTATTTAGCTTAATTTTAGTATCTGCTTTTGGTTTAGCTGGTTTTGAGGGAGTTTATTCAATTTTTGTAAATGAAGTTTTTGATTTCAATATGAATGATCTAGCCTTAGTATTAATAATTAATGGAATTATTTCACTGATTTTACAAGTAGTATTTTTTGAACGCTTAGTTTTATGGTTTACAGAAATTAAATTAATTCGTTATTGTTTTGTACTAAGTGCTGTTGGAGTAGCATGGATTTTGTTAACGCATAGTAAAATATCAGTTGTTATTGCAACTTTGATTGTTTTTTCAGCTATGGATGTTATTCGTCCAGCAATCACAACTTATTTAACGAAGTTTGGTGAAAGTAAACAAGGCCTAATGAATGGCTTAAATATGTCATTAACTAGTGTTGGAAATATCGTTGGTCCCATTATGGCTGGGGTACTTTTAGATATAAATTACCACTATCCATACGGGATAGTATTAGTGTTTATGTGTTTATCAATTGGAATGACTTTCTTTATTGGTAAAATAAAAAATAAGGACTAATGCACTTTCAAAACATCCAGTATTATGCTGGATGTTTTTTAATTAATATATACAATACGATGCCGATAAATAGCTGTTTAATCATTGATATGTGCGTGAGTTTAATAGCTAGTGATATCGTATGTAAATGTGAGAGAATTTAAAACAACTTAAAATGGAAGGGAAAGATTACTCAATGAAAGTAAACTTTACAGCCAATGAAGAATTGGCTCCTGATGATATTGAAGTGACGGTTTCAGCTTCTCAAATAACTACAGACGTGATGAATCTGATGCAACAAATTCAAAATTTAACACTGCCAAGCACAAATTTACCAATAACGTTAGAAGATCGAGTGGTTTTTTTACCAATTAACGAAATTATTTTACTTGAGGTATTTGGTACGGAAATTGTGATTCAAACAATTGAGAAAAGTTATACAACAAAGGGCCAGCTCAAAAAATTCTATGCTCGCCTACCACAAAAAGTATTTGTTCAAATTAGTAAAAACTCGTTGATAAATATTGAACATCTCACATATTTAGAGGCCGGTTTTTCAGGTAATATGACGGCTTTTTTAACAAATGAAAATCGGGCTAGTGTTAGTCGAAAGTACTTACCCAAGTTGAAGCAAATTTTAGGATTATAGGAGTAATACTATGAAAATTCGAAAATATGTGCGGCATGCATTGCTAGGCTTAATTATGAGTGCAGCTTTCACAATGATTGGGGCTTTACTTGAGTGGCAAACATTGATAGTGACGCCAAAAGAAATAATAGGAATATTTTTACTTGGAATTATAGTTGGTGAATTAGCATTAATTTTAGAATTGGATTTGGGAACATTTACGTTACGCTTATTAACCCATATGATTCTAACTTTCTGTGTCGTACTAGTATTTGATGGGATTTTTAAATCATTGAATTTTATATTTATGCATCCAATAATATTTGTATTTGAATTTTTACTTATATATGTAATTGTATGGATAGTTGTACGTCTTTCAACCAAAAATGACATTGAATTAATAAATGAGCAATTAGCTAATAAACATCAAGTAAAATAGTAGAGTTTTAAAGCCTATTTAATAGTATAAAGGCAAAATTAATTCTGATATGGTATACGTAGTTGTTTTTATAGCTTTAAGTGTTGCTAAATATACAAAGCATTATCTTTTGGTGCAACTTATTCTATGGTATTATCTATAATAGGTTTAAATTACGCTATTTTGTTTTTTTTAAATTTTAACCTCAATAAAAAAGATTTATAAAAAATTGGGAGGCAAAGTTAAGATGTACAATAGCTTTGGCAAACGCTTAATAGACATTACATTATCAGCAATTATGCTAGTAGTTACGTCACCAGTTATGTTAATTGCAGCGATTGCAATTAAACTTAGCTCTAAAGGGCCAATTGTCTTTAAGCAAATCCGAATGGGAAAAGATCATCAACCGTTCAAGTTATATAAATTTCGCTCAATGCGAATAGATACTCCTGAAATTGCATCAAATGATTTAAATGGTGATGATTATCATACGGCAGTTGGTAAATTTATTCGTAAGTTTTCAATTGATGAGTTACCACAATTATTTAATGTGATTAAAGGAGATATGAGCATTATTGGTCCACGACCCGTAATACTTAAGGAGACTAATTTGATTGAACTACGTCATCAAAACGGTGCAGAGAAAGTCCGCCCAGGAATAACAGGGTTAGCACAAGTTAATGGGCGTGATAACCTTGCAGATGAACCCAAAGCAATGTATGACGGTCAATATGCCAAAAAAGTATCACTTAAGAATGATGGTAAAATCTTTATGCAAACAATTCTATATGTTATTAAACGTGATGGAGTTGTTGAAGAACAGATTGACGATGATAGTACGGTGGATAAAAAAATTAAAAATAAAGACCCCAAGTAGTCAATGTTAAGGTGGTATTGGAGACAAAGGAAATGAAAAAGGTTTTAATTGTTGCTGCAAAGGCAAATATGATTCGCCAGTTTAACCAACGAAATATTTTAATACTAAAAAAACTTGGCTTTGAAGTCCATGTAGGTACAAATTTTAAAGAATTTGGTTCAATGGATAATAACGAAAATGACAAGTTAATTCAGTGGCTCGAAGAACAGCAAGTTGTTAGGCATCAAATCGATTTTGGCCGAAAATTAGGTTCATTTAAAGCAAATTTTGTGGTAATTAAACAATTACGTACAATTATGCAAAATAAAGATGAATGGGCCTTTATGCATGCTCATTCACCAATTGGAAGTGTTTTAGGGCGGATTGCTGCTAAATCTCAAGGCGTTAAAACATTATATACTGCACATGGATTCCATTTTTTCAAAGGTGGACCATTAAAAAATTGGCTTATTTTTCCAGTGGAATGGCTTTTAGGTTTTATTACTGATCAACTAATTGTTATCAATTCTAATGATTTAAAGGTTGCCGATTATTTACCAATTGAAAATGTAGAATATATTCCAAGTGTTGGAATTGATGTTAAAAAGATGCTTGCGGTGACACCTGAAGAACGTCAAAATATTCGTGCGGCTAAGCGTAGTGAGTTAAACCTTAAAGATGATGATTTTGTATTACTTAATGTTGGTGAACTTAGTGATTTAAAAAATCAGCGAATTGTTATTGAGGCAATGGCAAATATTAAAAATCCCAAGTTGAAATTTATGATTGCGGGCGTAGGACCTAAATATGATGAATTTACAACCATGGCTAAGGAATTAGGCTTACAAAAGCAACTTATGTTACTTGGATATCGTAATGATATTCAAGCGTTACATTTTGCATCGGATTTGTTTGTCTTTCCATCAAGACGCGAGGGTTTTGGACTTGGTGGTTTTGAGGCGTTAGTTGATGGTCTTAAAGTGATTGGCACTAAAAACACAGGAATGAAGGATTTTATTATTGGTCCAGCATATGGCGTATTACTTGATACAAAGGATGTTACAGCAGTAACAGAAGCCATTAAAACATTAATGGATAATCCAGAAAAACCAGGAGCAGGCATGGATAAAGCCTTTATTGAAACATTTGATAGTTCAAATGTTGATCGTATTATGGAATCGATCTATCGTAAATTTAAGTAATTGGAGCTAAAGATGATACCAAAAATTATTCATTATGCATGGTTTGGTGGTGAAAAACCAGAAAAAGTTCAAAAATGTATTGCTAGTTGGCATAAATTAATGCCTGACTGGCAATTCATGGAGTGGAATGAACAAAACTGGGACATAAATCAATACGCTTTTGCACAGGAAATGTATGCAGAAAAGAATTGGGGCTTTTTAAGTGATACACTTCGATTTGACGTAGTATACCGGTATGGTGGTTTCTATTTTGATACAGATATGTTGATGACGAAGCCAATTACTGATGAATTTCGTGACGCTCAAAACATGTTTTGTTTTATGTTTGACAATGCTCTACATACTGGCCTATTTGGTGCTGAAAAAGGTACAACGGTTTTTGCTGAAATTCTTAAAATGTATCGTGAAGAAAAATATGAAAATGTATCATCTTTAATTCGCGTAACGACTAATAATCCGATTATTACGCGGATGATGATGATTTTATATCCTGAATTTAAATTAGATAATACTAAACAAATTTTAGGATCACAGCATAATGAAGTTGTAATTTGGCCTAAAGAATATTTTGTTTATCCATCATTTAATCGTAAAATTAGTTACACGCAGCATTTATTTACAAATTCATGGAGTACTGCCAATCTTGGGGTGTGGGGCATGATTAAAGTAATGTCAAAATTAGCTTTGGGGAAGACGGTTTATGGTAAAATTAGTGCTCACCGGGGTAAAGTAAAGCCACACAAGGGTGGCATAATTATTGAAAAAATGAAATAAGAAGAGTAAGGAATTTTGTTATGCCTGATGTATCAGTGATTATACCAATTTACAATGGAATCAAGTTTGTTGATCAACTTATTGATAAGTTGAAACAACAAACACACCAAAGTGTCGAATTTGTTATTGTTGATGATGGATCCACAGATGGAACAACTGAGTATCTGCAGCAGCTAAAGCTTGATGACCGCTTTAAGTTACTGTATAAAGTAAATGGTGGTGTTTCAGCAGCACGTAATTTTGCAATCGAACATAGTCATGGAAAATATATTATGTTTATTGATGCAGATGATACACCACTGCCAACGATGGTGGGTGCATATTACGATAAAATTGTTGCTTCCAATAATGATTTTGAATTTTTTGAAAGCCAAAAGGTGGATTTTGATGGTGTAAATCTTGGCCCAATTGGTGCATACCATGCAAGCCAACTTAATCGAAATATTCTCCAAAATGAGATGTTTGAATATATTGGGCAACAATTTGTTTTTGGTTATCCATTTTTATCGATTTCAAAAGCGCATCTTTGGTCGGGAAGTTCATTTGATCCAAAGATTAAATACCAAGAGGACACACTTGCACTTGCTAAAATTTTGGCGCAAAATCCTGATATTAAGGCAGGATTTAATAAAGAAGTTCATTATCTTTATCTTCAAAATCCAGATAGTGCACTACATCAAATGCCAATTTCTGGCTACATTGATATTTTGAATGTTTCAGAACTAATTATTAGTTACGCACAGACAGCTAATATTTCAGCAAATAGTTTAAAAATTTTAAATGGATTAAAAATAAGTGGATTAATGTCATTATTAGCAGTAGCAGCATTAACTGGTGATAAGCAAACATTTAAAAAATATCGCCCAAGTTATCTAAAAGAATATCACAACACTATTTTTCCAGAAACAAAGGTAAAACTACGTAAGGCAATTCAATATTATGCAGTTTTATTTAATATAAAAGCAGTTTTAATATCTGCATATAAGAATATTTATAAAGTATAGGAATAGGTTAATTTATGATATATCTTTTATCGGTTATCAGCTCTCTTCATTTGAGCTTTACTAAAAATAAAAAACAAATTGGGTGGTCGCTATTATTAATTGCATACCTTGCATTTTTAATGGGTGCTGTTACACCCGGGCATTCATTTGATACGTATGCATACCAGTTGATTTATTCTTGGGCACCAGACTCACATCGTTTTGAGCCTGGTTACATGCATTTATCATACCTATTTTTTAAGGCGGGCTTACCATATGCTACGTTTAGATTATGCTATTATGTGATGGCAATGCTGATTTTATGGTGGGCAGTTAAGCGATTTGGTGGTAATTTACTAACATATTTTAGTATTTTTGCGGTCTATCCATTTTTAGTTGAGATTACTCAAGTTCGGAATTTTGGGATGGTTGCGCTAGTTGCCTTAGCTCTTTCATTCTTAAAAGGAATTTATAAATGGGAATGGATAATTTCCATATTACTATTAATCTTGGCCTTTAACTTTCAAGCATCAGGAATGTTATATTTATTATTACCATTCTGCATGTTGTTAAGAGGCCAAACATTACAAAAAATGATTGAACGTGGTTACTGGATTTTCTTAGTTGTTACGACGATTGTCCATTATTTTGTGCCAGTAGGCTTTGCCAATAAATTAGTATTTATTGCCTTTACGATAGCTGGTCGTAAGCCATCGGATGCATTTAGCCATTTTGGGGCAGGAAGTTCATTTTCAATCGCTATCGGTTATTTCATGTTCTTAGGATTAATTATATACGTATGGAAGTACTTTATTAATCGGACTCCTGAGATATTAGAAGATCGGCGTTATAAGGTTCTCTACTCAGTTATGACCATTGCAGTATTAGACATTTTACTAATTTCTTCATCAATTGATTTTGAACGCTACATTCGTGATGGTTTTACCTTTTCGTTAATTGCCTTTGCAATGTACGAACATGAATATGTCAATAATCCACGAATTAAAAGAATATTTTGGACATTAATTGCAATCCTTGTAGTTGTTGGAACAATTGTTTATAAATATTGGTATCCCGGTGAAACTGGCCGCTTGCAATATGTAATTTATCTGACCCAATTTTTCCCAAATCTTAATTGGTAATGGGCAAAGAAAGAGATTTTATATGGATTTAAAATATTTTTATACACGCTTTGTATTTAAGGTGCTTAATAAGATAAACAAAAAAATGCCGCTAAAAAAAATTGAGAGCAAGCACCATCCAAAAGTATATTTAATGGGAACCGTTGAATATATGAACTATGGTGACCATGCGATAAATCTTGCTGAAAATGATCTTTTACATGATTTAGGTTACGATGTTATTAGCATTCCGGAATCAGTACTCGATGAATCATTGCCTATTATCCAAAAGAATCTGTCAGCTGATGATATATTTTTTTGCCAAGGTGGTGGTAATATGGGTGATATTTGGCCATTACAAGAACGTTGGCGCCAAGCAATTTATCAAGCATTCCCTAATAATAAAATTGTTGTCTTTTCATCATCAGTTAATTTCGATGGGCAATCACCAATGTTACTTGATACGCGAGCTGCAATTAAGGAATGTACAGATATTACGTTCTTAATGCGGGATCAGTTTTCATATGAATTTGCAGTCAATAATTTTCCAAATAATGCTAACGTGCAATTAGTACCAGACATGGTAATGACTTTAGCTAAAGCTAAATCCGATCAAATGCGCCAAAACATTGTGACAACGTTCTTACGACGTGATGTTGAAAAGTTAGCTGATGATCGTATTACAAAACTCATAGATGAATTAAAGCAACAATTTGAAGTGATTGATAGAGATACTGTATCGGATTATTGGTATTACATTACACCTAAAAATCGTGGCTGGTTTCTTGATCAACAACTAAAAGAATTTCAAACATCAAAATTAGTTGTCACCGACCGCCTTCATGGTATGATTTTTGCAGCTATTACCAAGACTCCTGTAATTGTATTTGATAATGATAATCATAAAATTTTTCATCTATACCATACATGGCTCGAAAATATTAAGTTTATCAAATTTATTGATCAATCAATGAGTCAAGTTGAGATTAAGCAAGCCTTTGAAGAGCTAATGGATAATATGAATTATGATTTTCCAAATGAAGATTTTAAAAACAAAATTTTGGCAGCATTAAAAGTAAAAGCAGGTATTAAAAATGAGTAATGATACAGTTTCAATCATTGTACCAATATACAATGTAGCGCCATTTTTACCAATGGCAATTGAATCATTGATTACTCAAACATATCATAACCTTGAAATTTTACTTATTGATGATGGGTCTACTGATGATTCAGGAAATATTGCAGATACATTTGCAACAAAAGATGAACGTATTAAAGTCTTTCATAAGCCCAACGGGGGATTATCGGATTCACGTAATTTTGGTTTAACGCATGCTACTGGTCAATATGTTTATTTTTTTGACTCTGATGATGTGCTAGAACTCAATTTTATTAGCGTGGCAATTAACGATATGCAAAGAACTGGTGCAGAAATCTTTTGTAGTAACTATTGCTTGATTGACGAACAAAATCAACCAAGCACAATTGGGCGTAAACGAGGTGCTATCGACGAGGTTCGAACGGGTAAAGCGAGTTTATTACCATTGCTTGAAAATCAATTAGATTGTTATGTTTGGCAATTTGTTTTTAAACGGAGTATTCTAACGGCCACAGCATTTGAATTTAAAAATATGTTGTATGAAGATCTGGTTGCTACTCCCCAACTATTAATACGAGCTAATCACGTTATCTTTAATAGTCAGCCACTATATAAATATAGAATCCGGCAAACATCAATTGTGCATAGTACCTCATTAAAAAAATTAAATGATTTACAATATGGTATTGATTATTTTGTAAACTTTATGCGCAAAAACGTAGATGCAACGGATCAGCAACTAAATAATTGGTGTTTTCCATTACTTTTAAGCTTGTATGTTGGTTTTGTTAAATTTCCACAAAATGTTAATAAGATACAACTTAAGGTATTAAAACAGCGAATAATTAAGGCAAAAATAGACGTAATTAATCTTTCAAATATTGAAAAAGTAAAATTTTATCTTATCAAGTTTAACCTAGTTAAATTTGTAAGATAAAATTTTTCTACTTTAAAATAGAAAATATAGGGGAATATGTAATGGTAAATGAAAATTTGCAGCCAATTAATCAACAGCCATTAGTGTCAATTGTGGTACCAATATATAATGTTGGGTCATTTCTCCAACCTGCATTGGCAAGTGTTCAAACACAAACTTATCGTAATTTAGAAATTTTATTAATTGATGATGGCTCGACTGATAATTCAGGAGCAATTGCTGATACCTTTGCAAATGAAGATCAACGGTTTATTGTTCATCATGTTCAAAATGGTGGCCTTTCATCTGCTCGAAATATTGGTATTACTCATGCAACTGGTGAGTTTATTTACTTTTTTGATTCTGATGATATAATGAATCAAACTTTAATATCTAAAGCGGTTAAAATGGCACTAAAGGAAAATGTAGCAGCTGTTATTTTTGATTATGAACAAATAGATGAAAACGGGTGTATCATTCCAAGTGGCTATGGGCATGGTGATATTTATCATAATACAGAAACATTAACTAATCATGAGGCACTGAAAGCCTTATTCAAACAAGATATTATTATTACGGCATGGTCATATCTGGTTAAGCGTGATGTCTTAATTGATAATCAGGTTAAGTTTACTGTCGGTCGGTTACATGAAGATATGAATACAACTCCGCGAGTATTGTGGTATGCTAAAAACATTGGTGTGCTAGACGAGCGACTATACCAATATCGCATTAGAAGTGGATCAATTATGAAAGACTTAAAGCCTAAGAATTTAATTGATTCAGTTTGGATGCTTAAACAAATTGAAACGTTCTTGCAGCAAAATAAATTGTATAATGCTCATAAAAATGATTTTGCATGGCTGGTACATCAGACACTATTACCATATGTCTTTAATATTTCAGACAAATTTCTTCATCAAAATCCAGCAACCAAAAAGGATTACTTTGGCTTGTTAGAGGATGCGTATCATGAAATTAAAATTGATAATCGAACAATGCGTAAATTAAAATTATCAAAAATACCTGGCATTAGTGGTTTGAAGCGTTGGTTGAAAGGACAGTCATGTATCTTCTAATTAGTAAAGGATAAGCATATGTTTTCAAATAGTGTAAAGCGGTTATTTAGTAATTCGCTAATTTTCTCAATTGGTACATTGGGGACCAAAGTAATTGGTTTTTTAATGGTTCCTTTTTATACATATTTTCTAACACAAGGGCAATTTGGGATTGTTGATTTGATTTCAACAACGGTGGCCATGTTGACGCCAGTTGTGACGTTAAGTGTTTTTGAAGCAATTTTTCGCTTTACAATGGACAAAAATTTTTCTAACAAAATATTATTTTCTAATGGATTAGCAATTACCGCATTTGGAAGCATTTTATCGTTAATAGGTGGTGGGATTGCACAAATTAGTGGCTATAAATATGGTGTTTTATTAGCGATTTTACTGATACTAAGTGTTGTTAGTTGCTTTTTACAATACTTTGTTCGTGGAATTGGCCATGTGAAGTTGTTTGCTGCTACTGGAATTGTCGGCACTTCACTCTCAGCAATTCTAAATATTATGCTTATTTGGTATTTTAAATTAGGAGTTAATGGATACCTTTATGGTATGGCTGGGGCCCAGCTAGGAACTTTTGTATTAATTGTGGCAGTCGTTAAGCCTTGGCAGTATGTTGATTTGACGTTGGTATCAAAAAAGAATGCTTTGATGTTGCTCCGATACAGTGTGCCAATGATTCCCAATGCTTTTGCTTGGTGGTTTACTAACGATGCCAATCGATTCTTTATTCTGTTTTTCTTAGGGACATCTGCTAATGGGATTTACGCGGTTGCAAATAAAATTCCATCAATTCTGACAATTTTCTTTACCGTTTTTAATCAAGCTTGGCAAATTTCAGCAGTCGATGAATATGAATCACAGAATAATTCTGCATTCTATAGTATGATTTTTAATAATTTGATTCATTTTTCATTCTTAGGAATGGCGGGTTTGTTGTTGATTTTAAAACCATTAATGCATGTTTTAGTAGCACCTAATTTCTATTCAGCATGGGAATTTGTACCATTTCTAATGTTAGCAATGATTTTTTCAAATTTATCAGGTTTTTTAGGTAGTACTTATATTGCAGCTAAAATGACGTCTAAGTTATTTTCAACTACGATTTATGGTATGCTGACTAATATCGCCTTTAATGCAGCATTAATCCCATTGATTGGACTAAATGGTGCGGGGTTGGGAAGTGCTTTAGGTTTTTTAGTAGTGATGATAATTCGGTTAAAACAAACTAAAGCTTTTGTATCAATTAATGTCAAATGGATCCCATTAACAATTCATTTACTGATTACAGCATTAATGTATGCAACATTGCACCTTCAAAATAATATGATAATGTTTATCTTACTGGCAATCTTCTTTATTATTTCACTAGTTTTAGCAGGAAAAGATGTTTTCATATTTTTAAAGAGACGACACGCAAAATAAATAAATTGATGAGGTGTAGCCAGAAGGTTAGACCTCATTTTTTTATTAAATATGTAAGCGTTAACATAAAATAATTTTTATAAATGAAAACGCTTGCAAAAAAAGAAAATGATGTTATATTAAGTATATAAAAGTTGTACGTACAAGTTATTTGAAATTATTTAGGAGAAATTATTATGTTTGGAATTGGAAAGAAAAAAGCACCTTTGATTGAAGATACTAAGTTATATGCTCCATTAGATGGTGAAACAATTGAATTATCATCAGTTTCAGATCCTGTATTTGCTAAAAAAATGATGGGGGAAGGGTTTGCTATTACTCCAACAGGAAGTCAAGTGGTTGCTCCGGTTGCTGCCGAAGTTACAATGATTGAAGGTCACGCGATTGGCTTAAAACGTGCGGATGGATTAGAAGTTTTAGTTCATTTAGGTCTTGATACGGTAACCTTAAATGGTGTGCCCTTCACGTCATTAGTTAAAGCTGGTGATATTGTTACAGGTGGGACACCGTTAGTAACGGTTGATTGGGCAGCTGTTCAAGCAGCTGGCTTAGAAACAACGACAATGATTATTTTTACTAATACCAATGACAAGTTAGCTGATTTTGATATTAAATATCAAACGGTAACGGCCGGTGAAGAAATTGGGCATGCAAACGTTAAATAAAAGGGGAATGGCTGATGGCAGATTACAAAGATCTTGCAAGTAACATTATTGAAAATGTTGGTGGTGCTAGCAATGTGGATAAAGTTATCCACTGTATCACACGGTTACGCTTTTACTTAAAGGATGAAAAGAAAGCTAACGATGCAGCCTTTGAAGATATGGCTGGGGTGGCTGGTTCACTTTATAATAAAGGTTTAGGCCAATATCAAGTTGTGATTGGCCCCGCTGTGGCTGATGTATACGATGAAGTGATTGCTCAATTAGGTGATCGCGTAGTCGATACGGAAGCAACCGAAGCTACGACTTCTGAAACTGAAGGTGATAACGGTGGTAACAAGCCAACAAATATTTTTGGCTGGATTGCCTATGGTTTTAAAGTGTTGATTGGAACGATTACTGGTTCAATGATTCCAGTCATTGGTTTGTTAGCTGCTGGTGGGATGTTAAATGGGTTCTTGACGATTTTGTCAGATCCTAAATTACTTGGTTGGGTATCACCAACCTCAACAACCTTTACCTTGGTTCAATCAATGGCGATGGCACCATTCTATTTCTTACCAGTGTTAGTTGGTTTCACAGCTGCTCAACACATGAAATCAGACCCATTAACAGTAGCTGCTATTGGAGCCTTGCTTATTAAGCCTGAAGTAGTTGCAATCGCTACTGGTAAAGCAACTGCGCATTTCTTAGGGATGCCTATTAATGCAACATTCTTTGGACTACCAATTACAGTGCCTAACTATGCGTACACGATTTTCCCAATTATCTTTGCCGCTTGGTTAGCACGTCCAGTAGGTAACTTCTTCAAAAAGCACTTACCAGTAGCAATTCGCTCAATTTTCCAACCACTATTTACGATTTTCATCGTAGGTTCTGTTGTCCTTGTTATTATGGGACCAGTGATTACCTTGCTTTCATCAGGAATTTCAGTGGCTGTCAACGCGTTGATTAACTGGAACTACGCACTATCAGGTTTAATTATTGGTGGCTTGTACCAAGTATTAGTTATCTTTGGATTACACTGGATGGTGGTACCATTAATTGCTAATGAAATTGCCCAACAAGGTCAATCACCATTGAATGCTTTAGTTAACTTCACCATGATTGCCCAAGGTGCCGGTGCACTTGCCGTCTTCTTCAAAACTAAGAATGCAAACCTTAAAGGGCTTGCCGGTGCTGGTACTTTATCAGCCTTTGCTGGTATCACCGAACCTGCCATGTATGGGATAAACTTGAAATACGGTAAAGTCTTTTGGACAGCCAACATTGGTGGGGCTGTTGGTGGTTTAATTGCTGGTCTTTTCCACTTACACATGTACGGCTTTACTGGTTCACTTGTTGGTTTTCCATCATTTGCTTCGTCAAAAGATAACCCTCATAACTTATTAATCTTTGTAATAGCATCGATTGCCACAATCGTGGTTGGTTTCTTATGCACTTACTTCTTTGGTTTTAGTGACAAAGATCTTGATAAGAAGACTAAAACTGTGGCTAAGAAAAATGTCTTTAAAGATGCTGTTCAATAAATTATACGGTATAAGGAGAATTAGAATATGCTAGATTTAACTAAACAAGTAGTCTATCAAATTTATCCCAAATCATTTAAAGATTCAAATGGTGATGGAATTGGTGATTTACCCGGAATTATTGAGAAGTTACCTTACTTAGCAAAGCTAGGAGTTGATTTTATCTGGCTAAATCCAATCTATCCATCTCCCCAAAATGATAATGGGTACGACATCAGTGATTACTGTGCTATCGATCCAGTATTTGGAACAATGGCTGATTTTGAAGCACTAATTACGAAAGCAGCGGCTTTAAACATTCAAGTCATGCTTGATATGGTCTTTAACCACGTTTCAACGGATCATACATGGTTTCAAAAGGCACTAGCGGGTGATAAGCAATACCAAGATTACTTCTTATTGCGTGAACGGCATGCTGATGGTAGTCATCCCAATCACTGGCAGTCAAAGTTTGGTGGTTCAGCTTGGGCACCATTTGGTGATACTAAATTTGATTTCTTACACTTGTATGACCCAACGCAAGCCGATTTAAACTGGCGGAATCCAGCCGTGGTTGCTGAACTCAAACATGTTTTGGATTTCTGGTTAGCTAAAGGGGTGCGTGGCTTCCGTTTTGACGTAATTAATGTGATTGGTAAGGATCCAGAATTACTCGATGCACCAGCTGGTACTAATGAAAAATTAATGTACACGGATAAGCCCATTGTGCACGATTATATTCGTGAATTGAATGAAGCCACCTTTGGGAAGTATGCAAATGTGATCACAGTTGGTGAATTGAGTTCAACCACGATTGAGAATGCCAATTTATATACTCGACCTGACCGCCATGAATTATCAATGTCATTTAGCTTCCATCACCTAAAAGTCGATTACGAAAATGGTGAAAAATGGACTAAAATTCCATATGATTTTGCAGCTTTACGGAATTTACTCCATGAATGGGGAACCGGTATGGCAATGGGTGAGGGAATGCCAGCTTGGTTTTGGAATAACCACGATCAACCTCGGGGGTTAAATCGCTTTATTTTAAATTCTAAATTTTACGATGAAGGGGCCCGCTTACTTGCGATGGTTATACACTTAAATCGCGGGATACCATATATCTATATGGGTGAAGAAATTGGCATGCGTGATCCTGAATTTACAAGCATTGACCAATACAACGATATCGAAGCGCATAATGCTTATCAAATGTTATTGGATCAAGGCAAAATATCTGCGGAAGCCTTTGCAATTGTGAAGGCCAAAGCTCGTGATAATGCCCGCACCCCAATGCAATGGGATGCATCAAGTCACGCAGGATTTACTACGGGTACACCTTGGTTAGGACTAGCTGAGTATACGGATGTCAACGTAGCAACAGAATTAGCTAAACACGATAACTTATATGCGTTTTATCAAAAATTAATTCAACTACGGAAAACTGAAGCGGTAATTGCTGATGGTGGCTATACGGCTGCATATACAGACGTGCCGGAAGTCTTTGCCTTTGTTCGTGAATTAAACGGCCAAAAATTATTAATGGTGGCACACTTTGGTGAAGCACCAACGCAAATTAATCTCGGTGAATTTGCAGATGGTGAACTAGTAATTAGTAGTTATGCAGATACAACTGTTACAACTGTTACAACTGATTATCAATTACGCCCATACGAAGCATTAGCTTTGAAAATAAATTAAATAGTAAATAAAAAATCACATCAGAAAATAGTTTCTTTTGTGATTTTTTGATATACCGAATATTTTAATAACTTTGCCGCCGCGCAAATTCTTCAAATTTAAACTGATCTGGCCGATGTTTGCTTAAAGTATGTTGAAATAGGGTTGTATCAGCTAAATATGAGCTGCTTTCAACTTGAATCACACGATTCTCTTCTTTGGGTAAATCAGGCATTAATTCGCGGTCTTGTGAAGACAACCGCGGACAGGTAATTTGCTTTTCTGAATAGCCAATTTGTAAATTTAATTCATTTTCAATGTAAGCATACAATGATTGACTAGCAATTGTGCTGGTCAATCCTGGAATTAGGCCAACGTCTAAATAATCAATGTCAATAATGCTTGTTAAACCATTGATAATTCGGACCCGTACAATGTGGTATACCGCACTATCTAATGTAAATCCGGTTAATTTATGGAGTTGTTCATCAACTGAGATGATTTCAAATTTTTTAACCACGGTTTGGGTGTCTAAATTTTGGATTTTTTTAATTTCTTGGTAGCTGGTAAGACCATTTAGAGGAAAAGTTCGTAATTTATGTTGTAAGACTTGTGAACCACGCCCGCGTTGTTTTTGGATATAACCTTCTGCTTCAAGTGCTAATAATGCTTTACGGATAGTATCTCGTGAACAACTATGATCACTAGCTAAAGCTGTTTCACTTGGTAGAAAACTTTCAGCTGGATACTTTTCAGTCAAAATAGCATTTTTTAACTCTTGATAAATTTGTTTATAAAGTTCAGCCATCATAACCTCCAATTTACGTTTTTAAATATATATTAGTATAACCTATGTTGCTAGTTATGCGGGTATAGGAATTAATTTTGAACTGAATTACGTTTAGCAAAAGTAAAAATTATTAAGATAATCTCTCATGACCATGCGGCTATGGTATCATTAATCATGTAGATATTGTTAACATTAAATGAAAGTTAACTTAAGCTGACTAGTTTTGATTTGAAGTTAGGATTAATAACCTAAACATCTATGATAGTCTAGCTTGACCAAGTATTTAAAATATCTAGTTAAAAATCACTGTTTGCGATTAGAGCAAAATAGTCAAAGGAATTGAACTATGGAAAAAGCAGTTGAAAAAGTAACCTATGAAATTTATTTAAAATCTTTTTATGATAGTAACAATGACGGGATTGGTGATTTAGTTGGAATCACAACTAAGCTAAATTATTTGGCCCGACTCGGTGTCGATGCAATAATGATTGATGGACTATTAGTGGACCCACAACAAGATGTGAATGCTAGCAGTAGTTTTTATGAAATTAATCCAGTATATGGCACCTTAGCTGATTTTGATCAATTGGTAACGCGTGCGCATCAATTAGATATTGAGGTAGGAATTAAATTCTCAATCAATCATACTGCACTTACGCATCCATGGTTTCAAAGGGCACAAGCTGGGGATATTAAGTATCAGAATTATTATTTGATTTGCCCACAAAATCAAGTAACTGGCGCCCATCATCATTGGCTACCATTAGGTACTACACAGCAAGCATATTTGCATGTTGGCAACGTTGGTGAAGCAGATTTAAATTGGCGTAATCCGGACGTGATTACAGAATTTAAACAAATTTTTGAATTCTGGATTGAACACCAAGTAAGTATCTTTCAGTTACAAGATGTTGAATTAATTGGCAAAGATATGCAATTAAATTCACCAACAAGAATAGCTGACCTAAGTACGTTACGGCAGCAGTTAGTTGTTGAATATTTAGACTTACTTGATAATGAAGTCTTTCAACGCTTTCCACAAGTCTTAGTAATTATCGAACAATTGACGCATGCTAGCGCACGGACAAGTTTTAAAAAAATTTGGGCTAAACCTAATTTTGTGACTTACTCGGATACTCATTTGTTAGTTGATTATCAAAAAGATGATCGGTGGACGTTGGTACCATATGATTTTGAAGACTTACGGCATGTTATTCACAGTGGTGGTGTTGCGCATCAAGCTGTTTTACGCCAGTCAGTCTTATTTTGGGATAATCCGGAACAATCACGGGCTTTAAATCGCTTTATTTTACAACCGGAATACTATAAGGATGGAGCCAAGCTATTGGGCATGATTCTATTAGCTGGTCAAGGGGTACCTATGATATACATGGGTGAAGAGATTGGCATGGAAGATCCAAGCTACACTCATATCGGTCAATACCGTGACCTAGAAACCCAAGAAGCATACGCTAATCTTTTAGTAAAAGGCTATACTGCTGAGCGTGCTTTTGCAGTCGTGCATAATCGGAGTAGCGATAACACGCGAATCCCAATGCAGTGGGAAGCCAGTGAATTTGGGGGCTTTTCAAATGTTGAACCGTGGTTGACACCTGGTGAATATGAACAAACTAATGTTAGTTATGAGATTGAAAAAGATGATAGTGTCTTTACATTTTATCGTAATATGATTGCTTTACGAAAACAATCACGCAGTCTTCAATATGGTGAATATCAGCCAGCTTATGAACAAACACCGGAATTATTTGCTTTTATTCGCCACTATGGTAACGAAAATTTACTCATTTTAGCACATTTTGGTAGCGAAGATGCCACAATTGAATTGCCAGCGGATACTGATGATTGTGAAGTACTTTTAAGCAATTACTTTACAACAGAATTAACACAAAAATATCGCTTACGACCATATGAAGCATTAATCATAAAATATTAAAATTATAAATCCACTAAATAATTATTATTTTGGTGGATTTTTTATTTGCATTATTTTTTATCACGTGATAAAGTTTTATCAGTTGATAAAGTTTATCACACGATAAAGAAAGGAGTGCTATGACTAATAAAGATGTGCGACAAGCTATTTTGATGACGGCAACTATATACTTTATGCGAGATGGTTATAATAAGACATCCACTAGGCAAATTGCTGATCAATTGGGAATTAAGCAACCTGTGATATATTATTATTTCAAAAATAAAGTCAATTTATACCGTGAAGTATTAACGAATTATTCACAAGAAATTGGCGAACATCTTGGAGTAATTGCCCATAAAGATAGCTCGGTTGAGGAGCGTTTAATTGCGATGAGTTTATACCTTGTTAATGAATCGCATATCAACCTTGGGCAAATGATGCATGATGCGATGGAGGTTTTTGGTAATGAAGATCATGCCGAAATGTTTCAAATGTGGCATCATAGTTATTTTGCACCATTCGAAGGGGTTTTTGATCAAGTTGAAAATGTCCGGGCCGATATTTCTTTAACTAATATTTCTCGCCATTTTCTACGTATTTTAACGGCCTATTTAGGTGATAGTCATATGCCTACTTCAGATCAAGAGATTATTGAAACTGTACAAATATTTATGCGCGGCATTAGCGCTTAGGAGGAAGAGAGCATGTTTTTAGCAATCAAAGAAATCAAACATGAAAAACTGCGATATGCATTAATTACGGGGATGATTATGCTAGTAAGTTACTTAGTATTCATCTTGTCAGGGTTATCATCTGGATTACAAACATTAAACAGTGCTGCCATTGATACATGGGGGGCCAATGCGATTGTCTTAAATAAAGATGCACAATTGAGTTTGCCACAATCAGTTGTTAACGGACCAGATGTTAAGCGGGCCACAGATGCTGGTGGTGCTAAATTAGTTCAATTCGGTAGCTTAGTTAAAGATACCGCTGGCCATAAAGAATCAGTTCAAGTTGTCGGAATTGATCAAAAAGAATTTATTTATAAAGGCTTAAAGGTTGAAAATGGGACAACATTTAAGGCTGATAATCAAGTTGTAGTTTCAGATAATCTAAAAGTTGATGGTTTCAAGCTAGGTGATACAATTAAGTTTGCTAATACTAATATTTCTGCTAAAATTGTTGGCTTTACTAAGAATGCAAACTTAAATATTGCCCCTGTTATCTACACAAGTATTGCCAATGCCCAAAAAATTACAGAACGGCCAGGGGTTGTTAATGGGGTGGTCTTTAAAGATGCGAAGCCCAATGTAAGTGATTTACGCACTAGTAAGGTCTATGCAATTAATGATTTTATTAATGCGTTGCCAGGAAATAGTGCTCAAACAATGACCTTTAACTTTATGATAGGTTTCTTATTGGTTATTATCTTAATTGTAATCACAATCTTTTTATACATCTTAACGATTCAAAAATTACCTAACTTTGGAGTTCTTAAAGCCCAGGGAGTGGCAACTAAGTACCTAGTTAAGAACACATTATTCCAGTCATTTTTAATCGCGATAATTGGTGTAGGTATTGCAGTAATTTTAACTACAATTACGGCTTTAGTTTTACCAGCGCAAGTACCGATTTTCATCTCAGCAAGTTACGTTGCAGTAACGGCAATCTTAATTGTTGTTATGTCACTTTTAGGATCACTAATTCCAATTCGTGAAATTGTCAAAGTTGATCCATACACAATGATTGGAGGCTAACCAATGGCTAACTTAGAATTAAAGAATGTTTCAAAAGTATATGGGGCAGGGGTTAGTCAATTAACCGCCCTTAATAAAGTTAATTTTTCTGCTCATGAAGGTGAAACGGTTTTGATTGTTGGACCATCTGGTTCAGGTAAGACGACGTTTCTAACAATTGCTGGTGGATTACAAACACCATCAACCGGAGAAGTGTTGATTAATGGGAGTGGGTATTCATCAACTAACAAAAATGAACAAAGTGCTTTGCGGTTAAATAAAATCGGCTTTGTATTACAAGCATACAACTTGGTACCGTTTTTAACGGTAGCGGAACAATTTGAACTCGTTGATAAAGTAAAACAAAACAACATGTCAACTGAACGTTTCGAGGATGTGTTGGATACATTAGGTATCAAAGATTTATTGGCCAAATATCCAAAAGAATTATCTGGTGGGCAACGTCAACGAGTGGCCATTGCCCGCGCCTTGTATGCCGATCCTGAATATATTCTTGCCGATGAACCAACGGCAGCCTTAGATACCAATCGCTCCCTAGAAGTTATGAGCTTGTTCAATCAATTAGCGCACAAGTACCAAAAAGCAGTTATTGTTGTGACACATGACCAACGTTTAGAAGAAAAAGCGGATAAAGTTTACCAAATTATTGATGGTGAAATGAGTTTATTAAAGGACCAAACTGAATAAAATTAATAAAGACCGTATTATTGTGATGATAATACGGTCTTTATTATGCTAAAATAAAATTTATATTTAATAGAAAAAATTAAAGAAGGTGGATGAATGGTAAAGCGAATTGGATTTTTATTAGTACTTATAAGTATAACTGTGTTGGTACCAACAAATGTCCTAGCATCAAAAAATCCAGCAGATAAAGGTTTTGAACCGTATGAATCTGCTGAAAGTATTAATAATGAAAAGTGCCCATATCAAACACTTACGCTTAAAAACCAAAATGTGAAAAATATAACTAATGATCTATTGCAGTCTGCACCATCAAATTTTTTTGGTAATAAAATAAATCAAGATTTTACGAAAGATGCAAACAGTACATTTAAATTTTCAACATATGAGCTTAACATGCCATTTGTTAGGATTGGGCCAGGAAATCTTGGAAACGTTTTATCACCGAAAACGTTATATAAAATGGGTGAAGGTGATAAATATCCAGGTAAGATAACGGTTAATAATGCTAATTTTAATGAAAAAATTGTAGGCTCAGATGCAGAGAGCTGGCCAGTTGCAATGTTTCAGAAGCAAAATGGTCGAAAAACAGTATATGTAAATGCAATGAATATTTTTAATTCAGATGGTGATTTGTATCAAGGTAATAGCATTTTTGAAAGTCGAAATGATACTAATTCTGAAGAATATAGCATCTATGTTAAAGATTCAGGAATCACTCAATCTGAAATATTCGAAGATTTTGATTATTATAGAGTCTTTCAGGTACATTTTGGAACTGTAACGGCTATTGATTCAAGATACTTTGTAACATGCAAGGAACCGTACCATTAGTTCAATATAAATTAAGACCATATATTGCTCCACTTTCAAAAAATGAAAGTGATGATACAATCATTTCTGGTAAAGCGTTTCAGAAAGGTGATAAAATCCAAATTTATATCAATGGAAATGAAATTTATGATTTACAAAATCAAGCCGATGAATTAGGGGAAAAAGCAAAGACAACATTTGCGAGCCGTCGGGATGGAACTTGGAAATTCAATATTGGTAAAACAAAGGCAAATGATACGATTAAAGTAGTTGAAAGCAATGATTATGTTGATTTATCAATCCCGGTTGAAATTAAAGATGACAAGCAAACAACGATTAATCCAAGTAATAATCAACCGCCAAAGCTACCAACGCCGCCCACAATTGCAAGTATTGGTGCGTTAGATTTTGGTACAATTCCCTTACAAGCTAATCCGATAGTACATAAAACATTTCAAAATTGGACAATGAAAATTAATAATCAAGATAAACAACCTTGGCATGTAACTGCTCAAACTAATAATAATCAAGATTTTGCAGTTATGTATAACAGCATTTCTTTAACTAATAATCCAAAACGTATTGCAAGTAGTAGTAATGGAGAAAATAATCTAATCAAAACAAGTGGATTTAGTATTGAATTTGATTTACGTAATCTAAAATACAATCAAATGTATTCAAAACAAGTTAAATTAACGTTAGTAACTGGTCCGCAATGGATATTTATTAATTAATTAATACGATATTTGATAAATAAAATATTGAGCAATGTTAATAAAAAATTGCTTTTTTTGTTCCGCTATAATATTATTAATAAAGTTTTGAATATACATAACTATTTCATGTTATTTATATAAAAATTTAATGATTAAAATACAAAAGGAAGATAATAATGTTTAAGAAATATACAAAAATTATATTAGTGTTTATGTTGGTGATGGGAATCGGTTCAATGCGAGTGGCCGCGGATGAACAGACGGATGGTAGTACGGATGCTACTTTTAAAATCAGTGGTGCAGGAAAGCTGCCAAGTGGACCAGTTGATCCGGATCATCCCAACGAATGGAAAAATCCAGAAAAAGGAAATTCATTTGCATTAATGAATGTGCCAAGTACAATTGATTTTGGCATAGGGAAAATTGTTGCTGGGACCCAAAAGTTAACTTCAACTACTATAAATGGAAATGGAAGTTCTGCTGCTGGTTCAGCAATTCAAGTCGGAGATTTACGTGCAGATAATCCTGGTTGGAGCTTAGGCGCGAAATTGAATAGTGAAGATGTGAACAATATTATCATTACCTTAAAAAATACTGACGTTAAAAATAGTTTTGGAAACAAGGTTACGCTTGGAGAGAATCCTATCACTACAAATAGTGATGTAAATATCTTAAGTGCTGCAAAAAATAGTGGATTAGGTATCACAACTGTTAAGCTAACAAATAATAACTTTAGTCTCACGTTACCAGCAGGTCAGTCAAAACCAACTGAAAAGGGGCAAATAACTATTAAATGGACATTAAGTGCAAATCCAAATCCAAGTGTTACAAACATGGAATCTGTAAATTAATAACTAGGATCAAACAAAATGAAAATTATCAATACTTGGCCGCTTAAAATAACCGCGTTACTATTTTTACTAGTTCTTAGCAACATGGCTCCGGTTAAAGCAGACCAACAAGCGCCAATGGGGGATTTTTCAGTTAAGGCAGTGCCAGCTGAAAAGCAGATCGATAAGAATACGTACTATTTTAATCTTAATGTTAGCAAACCACTCGAACAAACTTTAAAAGTTGTAATTACTAATAACAGTAATCACAAAATTAAGATTCAACAAAACCTGTATAACGCAACGACGGGGGATAGCGGTAATGTTGTCTACGGTGAAAATAAAAATGTCAAACATAATGATCCGACTTTACGCTTTCCATTAAAGACAATCGTTAGCCTTACTACACCAAAAGTTATTGAAGTTGCTGCTCATAGCTCAGCGACGGCTACTGCGAAGATGCAAGCAAAGTTACCGGCTGATTTTGCCGGGATGATTCTTGGTGGTTGGGAATTTGTGAATATCACAGCACCAAGTGACACTAGTGCAAGTAAACAAAGTGGCGTCAGTGTGGCTAGTCAATATGCATACAATATTGCTATTGCGATGGTCAAAGACCGTTATGTGACGCCAACAATGCAGTTGGGCACGATTAAACCTGGCGCGCATAATTATAAACGCGCGTTATTAGTCAATTTACAAAATACTTCAGCTAATTTAATTGGTGGTTTAGCGGTTAACGCAACTGTTACGCACCAAGGTTCGAGTAAAGCCATTTTAACGCAAAATGATAAAGGTTTTAGTCTAGCCCCTAATTCAAATTTCAATTATGGGCTGATGTATGCGGGTAAAGATTTAGTGCCGGGTAAGTATCATTTACGGTTACATGCCCAAAGTGGCCAATTCAAATGGGATTTTGACCGTGATTTTACCATAACAGCAAGCGATGTACGGCAAGCTAACAAGGCGGCATTGTATGATGCCAAACCAGGTCTAGCTTGGTGGATTATTGTACTAATAAGTAGCTTGGTTATCGTTATTTTGGCGTTAATTATTTTGATTATCGTGATCTTACGTAAGAAAAAACCGGTAGATGAATCAAGTAAGTCAGTTGAATAATAAAACAGATAGACTACCTACATTTTAGGTGGCCTATTTTTGACATTACGACACTAAAAGCGTAATGTATAAGTATTAATCGAAATAAAGGGGATTTGTAATGAAAAAGATTGTTATTTTAGGTGCTAATGGTAACATTGCTCGATTTGTAAGTGCTGATTTAGCTCAAACTGGTGATTTTGAACTGATTAAGACAAGTCGACACGCTAATACCGATGTTGAAGCATTAGATGTGCTTGATCAAGCAGCGGTAACAGCATTTTTACAAGCCCATGGTGGCGCTGATGAAATTGATGCAGTCTACGCTAATTTAGGAGTTCATGGCCAACAAGTAGCGGCCACAAAGAGTGTTGTTAATGCGATGCAAGCCGCTGGGGTTAACCGTCTCTACTGGGTAGCAACTGCAGGAATCTATGGCGAATTCTCAGCAGCAACTCGTGAAAAGTGGATTGATGTGTTAGGTGATCCAAGCGCCCCAACAACATATTTTGGTGAACAAGCAGCATCCGCTCAAGTTATTGAAGCTAGCTCACTTGATTACACATTAATTCGACCAAGTGCTTTAACAGATGATGCTGGTAAGCAAGCAATTTATGAACAAACTGATCATGAATTAATTCTTGGTGGTCCTATTAGCCGGAAAACGGTTGCTGAATGGATTGTAAATGCAATCCAAGCGCCCCGAGACTTTAGCCGGGCATCAGTAGCATTATCAACTAAATAGTAGAACCGTTGTCTAACAACAGACAGCTAAATATGCTATAAAATACAATGGGGTAGTGACATAATTCCTTTTGTGTGCTAAATTGCTGTTAAAAGGTGTTGCAGAAGTCCTATATATTCAAAATACGACAGAACCCCCGTGAAGATTTTTTCTTCACGGGGGTTCTTAGTGTATTTCTCGATATTGCCCAATTTCTGTCACAACTCTATTTTCACTTTAATTAAGCTCGTAATCTTTCAAATTCAACGTTTTTTGCTTCTTCATTAAGTGATCAAAGTACAGAATTCCTAATAAGCCAATCGTTGTCCCAACAACAATCGCTAGCAATCGGAATTCAATCAATGAATTACTGATGTTGGGGAGGGCTAATTTGAATAATATTAATGCAATCGGTGTCGTAAAGAAATTCCCAAGCATATAATTACGATTAATTGTTAAGCAAATGATTCCGAGTAAGATAATCGCAATAACGGCAAGGACAATTGGATTGCCAATTACTTCATACACTCCCCAAGCAAATAAACACCCAACAATTGCTGCCACGACATAATCGAATTGCCGTTTACGGGCATGGACAAAGTTTTCACCTTGAAGTACTGAAATAGCGCCGACTAAGAACCAGTAGTAGTTAGGTAAGTGGAAGCTGTAACCAACAAAGTAGGCAATAAAGGCAAAAATAGCATAAACTAAACTTTTAACGGCAATTTGTAAATTATCCGTTTCAAAAGTTAAATCAAGTTTAAAACTCAGTGGTTGGCCCATTAATTTAGGTTCGATAATACTAAAAATAAATGATAAAACAGCTCCGATAACTGCATATACCGCTAACATTAACGTAAAGTGCATGGGAAAGCGGTGTAACGTGGCTAACATTCCATTAATCATCATTAAAAAGAACGCACCGGGGCCAATAAATTTACCACTAGTCAAGGTGTATTGAATTAAGTAAGCTAATAAACCAATCCAGAGGACACTAATCCAAGGTACACTAGCCGTTAGGGCACTAATTGGGAAACTAATTATTGAAATACCGGTCACTAAAACCATTTGCGTAAAAGTACGTTCACGATTAACTGGTACATAGTACATAAAAATTAATGATCCAAAGGCGCCCATGACACCTAACCAATAATTGTGCATGACCATCCCAATAACTAAGGGAATCGCAATGTTGAGCATCCCAAAACCGGCATGCGCGAGACTTGCTTTTGAAAACATAAAACTCCTCCGAAAAAATCAAATTTTAACATCCTAACATATTTTTAATTGGCAGGGCAAGTTAATTGACCGTAATTTTGTAATATACTAGTAAAATTCCGATTTCTTAAGAAAAACACAAAAAAAACCAACGCCCGGAGACATTGGTTTTCAAAAGATATATTAGTTATTGTGACGCATTTCAAGTTCAATTTCTTCCAATGACTTACCACGTGTTTCAGGCACGAGGTATTTAACGAAGAAGATTGAGATGAAGGCAAAGATACCAAAGACCCCGAAAGGACCACCCACGTTGTTGTGGAAGACAGCAAGCAATACCAAGAAGAATTGCGAAACGATGAAGTTACCAATCCAGTTAGCAGCAGAACCGATTGATGAACCAACTCCACGAACTGCAAGTGGGAAGATTTCACCGATAAGTAACCAAGCAATTGGACCCCATGAAATGGCGAAACCAAAGATGTAAGTAGCGATAAGTAACATCGTAGGGATGGCAGCAGTTTTAACATCAACTGTGTAGTTAAGAATTGCTAAAACAGCAAGTGAAACAGTCATCACGATTGAACCAAAAGTAAGAAGTGATTTACGGTTGTATGAATCCATAATCATGGTTGCAAGAATTGTAACTACAAAGTTAACAATCCCGATACCAATTGAAATCCAGATGGCGTTTGAAGCGTCAAAACCAAAACCTTTAATGAAAACTTGAGGCAAGAAGTAGATAACTGAGTTAATTCCAACTAATTGTTGTAAGAACATGATACCAACGGCAACGATAACAGCTGGACGAGCAAAAGTGAAAAGTTCTTTTAAGCCACCTTTTGGTTGGTTTAAGATTTCACGCATTTCTTCTAATTCAATGTTAACATCTTCACCGTGCTTAGCGCGAAGGTGAGTAAGGACAGCTTTAGCTTCATCTTCCTTACCATGGGCCATTAAGTAACGTGGTGATTCAGGTAATAATAAACCACCAATGAATAATGCAAGGGCAGGGATCAAGGCTGAGCCAAGCATCCAACGCCAGTCAGTGATGCCAAGTAAGTTACGTCCAAGGAAACCAAGGTTAGAAACATATGCAAGTAAAATTCCTAAAGTAATCATCAATTGGAATAAAGTACCAAGTGATCCTCGGAACTTAGCTGGTGCAAGTTCGGCAAGGTAAGCCGGTGTTAAAGCTGAAGCGGCCCCAACTGCTAAACCAAGAATGATCCGTGCAACAACCATCATAGCAAAGCCAGTGGCAGCAGCAGTTAAGATTGAACCAGCTACGAAGAATAAAGCAGCGATGATAAGCAGCTTTTTACGACCGAACTTGTCCGCCAAACCACCAATTGAAAGAGCACCGGCAGTAGAACCAATCAACACTGATGAAGTGATGAAACCAGTTTCAGCAACTGATAAGTGGAATGAGTTTTCAATAAGTGGTGAAGCACCAGAAATAATACCTGTATCAAAACCGAATAATAGACCACCAAGGGCCCCAAAAATAAAAATAAAAATTACGTTAATCTTCATAATCTCACAATCTATAATCTAAAATATTTATCTGTATTTTGAAAGCGTTTTTTTGTAAACGCTTTCTTTCAACGTCATTTATCATATCAAGGTTAAATTAATTGTGCAATAGGGTTATTTTATGTTAATGAAAGCCTTTTCATGAGGATTGTTGATATTGCTAATTTTTGGTATATACAATTCAAAATAAAAAAATTGGAAAAAATTTTAGTTATCTAAAAAATTACTATTTAAAGCTGATTATAAATCATAAAAAGTATTGTATATTTTCATTTTGGCTTAAATGAACTGACGATCCTTAGGAGGCTAATTTGAAGTAAGTGACTAGTACTAGCTAGCCGTGAATAAGAAAGTTGGATAACTTAGTAATTTTATTCACAAATTTTAATTAAATAAGCTGTTAAGGATAAATATGAGCCTTGATTTTAACCAATAATGAGTTATACTTATTGTGAATTATAGAACAATAAGTATAAGTATTGATATTAAACTAATTAGTATTTAAGTCAAAAGATAATGAGGTGAGTCTATGTTAGCCAATATTGCTGTTAATTTAAAAAATCTTCGTGTATCCAAAGATCTATCGCAACGTCAATTAGCTGAAATGCTAAGTATTAATCCATCAGCTATTTCGGCCTGGGAATCCGGGCGGAATTTACCTAAATATGACCACATTGAAAAACTCGCCGCTATTTATGAGATTGATGTTAACCGGTTATTTGGGGATGATATTATTCAAATCGGTGATATTTGTGCGATATATAAGCAATTAAGTACGGTAAAGAAGGAGCAACTCTTTATTTTTGCTAAGAAGTTGTTAGCGGGTAAAAACCCCGATTAATAGCAGTTTGTTGTTTTAAAGCAAATTGTTATGTAAAGATAAATGCGTGTATTATAATTACTATATGCAACATATAATTTAATATTCATAACTATTTGTTATAGAAATATACAAAAATATTTTGTAAAATTCATTATATTGTGCTATATTACTATTTGAATAAAGTTATGGCTTTAATTAAAGTGTTAGCTTTAGTAAATTAATAGATAACATCAGGGGGGATTTAGGAAATATTTCAAATTCTATTCACCCAAATTCAATAGCTGGACGTAATTTCCACTATGTACAAATAGATGATAATCGACCTATAGTAAATAGATTATCTGCTGGTTGGCGATTTAGTGCAAGTGCAACCCAATTTACATTAAACGGTACATCTGGTGCTAAAACGTTGTTAACATTAGGTGTACCTGATATTTTTAATAGTAACGATACTAAGCCGGATGATAAAAGTCCGAATGGAGAATTTATTGCTGTAACATCACCGACACAGTTGACTTCAAATCCAACAATATTAGTTAGAGCAAACCAAGGCTTTGGTTATGGAATTACATCTATTAACTTTCCGGACAATACTACAATATTAACCTTACTAGATAATGTTGCAAGTATTGTTCAACCAGGGGACACCTACAAATCAACTATCACATGGACAGTACAACAAGCACAATCAAACCAATAGTTAACATAAAAAAGACTGGACTTTAATCAATGAGCCAGTCTTTTTTACTAATAACTAATCAACATCTATACTAGGAGCTATCATGGCAACCATTCAAAAAAAGCACTTTCAAAAAATATTTTGGGCATTTCTATGCGCTACCATCTTCACATTCGTATTTACTAATCATTCAGTATCAGCTACTAATCCCACGGGACCCGCATATTATATTCAAGTCCTCCCAACTGAGAATCAACTCAATCAAAATAATGCTTATTTTGAATTAAACGTTGGGTAACATTTTGCGCAAAAGATTCAAGTTAAGGTTTTTAACCAAAGCAAGCAACCATTAACCTTACAACAACAAATTATTACGGCCTATACAACTAATTCCGGTAACATCGGTTATGAACCAACGGAAAAACCGATTACTTTTGATAAGACATTCCGGTTTAAGTTGACCGATTTTGTGACGCTTTTGTCACCTGAAAAATTTACCATTAAGCCGAACTCATCAGTCGTTGTAACTGCACAAATTAAGAGTGATTTGCCTAAAGAATTCAATGGTGAAGTGTTGGGATCATGGTATTTTGTGCAAAAAACCAATGGAACCCACAAGATTCAACAAGGGGTGGCGATTAAAAATAACTATGCCTACGTGACCAGTATTGGTCTGCAAAAAGGACCTAAAGTTCTCGGTGATTTGAAGTTACCAAAGGCGCGGGCCACCGTTAATAACAATGTTTTAGGAGTCGGGGTGACACTACAAAATCCCAATCCTGGTATTTTAGCTAATTTAACTACGGCAACTAAGATTTATCGCTTAAAGGGGAATAAGCAAATTTTGGCCACCAATCAAGCAATGGCGCCCAACTCAAATTTTGAAGAATTTATCCCCGCTGGTAAGCAAAATTTAACCCCTGGTAAATACCGGGCGGTCGTTGATGGGATTTCAGGAATGCAAAAATGGCATTTAACCCGTGATTTTGAGATCACAGCTACTGATACTAAGAAACTAAATCAACAAATTGTGGTTTATAAAAAGCCACTACCAGGGGCCTGGATTATCATCTCAAGTATCTTAGTGTTGGTAATCTTGGTATTACTATGGGTGATTTTTAAACGCCGGAGAAAAGATGACAATGATGGTATATCTGAAAATTAACATAAATGGTGTAAAGGGGCCGTTATGAAAAAATAATTAAACACAGTTTAGGAGCGCTAATTATAGCTGCTGGGGTAGTGCTAGGTGGTGTAAGTGTCAAAGCTGATGCTGTTGCGGCACCAGCACCAACGCCTGAATTTGCATCCATATCGATAGGTGTACCTAGCAATACTAATATTTTACAAAAAGTCCCATTATATCCAGGAAAGACGAATCCATCTAATAGCCAGCAACCAACTAGTGTCATGTTGTCGACACCAAGCCAAATACCAAATCCACTACCGTCAGATTTTGGGCTTACTTTTGGAACAGTATACGCAAATTATGTGCGTAATGGTAAGATAACGCCGCTAACAACGCAAATTCTTTTTCCAATAAGTAAGCAAGCTACTTTGAAGTTTCCAACACTTAATCCACTACAACCATTAAATCAATCGGCAACATTTACTGCGGGCGGTTATCCAGGCAGTACAGTTGGTGATACAATTTTTGATTTATTTCAGTCACAAACCGACGCACCACTAGGGGGATTAAAATACACCCGCGTTGGTAGTAACTTGCAATTGGATGGAAAGACTGTGCCGAAGCCGCCTACTAACTTGCCTAGTGAATTTAGTGGTAAACAATATAAAAATAATATAACACATGGTCAGCCAACAGTATCAATTGGTGATTACTTTGTAGTTGACACACATTTCAAAAATCAAGGTGGCAATGTAGTTACTGAATAAAGTGGAAAACCTGGAGATAAAGTGAATACGCCAAATATTAACGTAAATGGTCTACGGACAAAGCCGACAGCAAATGGTTACCCTAAAGGATTAAATCTAAATCTCACGAATGAAAATTTAGTCCTAGCAACAGATTTTGTTTATCAAAGGCCTGATAATAGTGATAAATATCCTGATTTATACTATGTTAAACCGCAAGCCACATTATCACTGGATGTCAAAGACCTGAAACCAACAGTTAATTCTCGTACCTGGAATAGTGATGGCAGTTATACGATTACGGGGTCCCTAGCACAAAAGGGAGACACCATTACAGCCAATTTAAATGGTGGCACATTTACGCCACAAACAGATAGCAATACTGGAAATTGGACGTTAACGATTCCAACTGCGACCGCAACGAATACCGTTACATTTACCGAAAGTGATAGTAATTTAGTTGCAGCAAATTCAGGGGCAACCAATGATCCAGCGGGGACGGCGATAGCGGAAATCGGACCCAAACCGTTGGCATTTCATACTAATGACGGTACGTGGCAACCAATCAAATTTTATCAGGCCGATGGAACCAACAGTAATATTCCAAAAGATAATCAAACATTTGATTTAGGTAAGGTACAGAAAAATTACGTTTATGGTAGTACTTGGAATGCATTCCTTGATAACTATACCGCGGGGAAAAATTTTTCTATTACAGCAACTTCAGCTGGCTTAACATTAGCCGGTCACCAGACAGTCCCCCTTTACTACACAAATGGTAACTACAGTAATACTAACCCAAGTAATAATAAAAATTTTTTACAGTTATTAACAAATAATACGCCAACCAAAATTATGTCATGGAATGACGCAACGGTTAACCTCACCCTTAGTAATACGCCATAGGTATTGCCTATTTATTGGGAAATCCGGATTGTGCATCTTTAAGTTAGTTTAGTAACCGTAATTTGAAGCTATATGCCTTAAAATAAATACAATCGTATAAAACCTATCATTTCAAAATGTGAATTGATAGGTTTTTATTATATAATTAAATTATTATAAATAAATCTGAGTGAGTGAAATATGTTAAAACAAAAATTAATTCATACTAGTCTATATCTAGCTATATTATGTAGTATTTTCTGGGCCATCCCCGTCCATGCTGAGATCAACCAAGGTGCCAGTTATGCCGTCGCTCCGCAGTTAACGGCTACCCAAGTCAATCCACAAGTTAGCTATTTTGACATTAAGGTCATCCCCGGTAAACCACAAACTATTAGTAGTGTCATTAGTAACTCAGGCTCGCAACCAATCTATGTGCGCCAGCAATTCAATAATGCCTATACGAGTACTAATGGTGGGATTGCCTATGTAACTGGGAATAAAGCGCCACAAGCTGACCCGAGCTTACAATATCCGTTAAATAAGTTGGTGACGATTAACGGGCCGGCCGTCGTAATGATTCCCGCTCATAATTCTAAGACTGTGACAGCGCGTGTACATGCCAAGATTGACCAAAATTTTAACGGCATAATTCTGGGTGGCTAGTATTTTGAAAACGTTGATCAACATGGTAAGGCATTAGTCAGTAATCAACCAGGGATTAACTTCACATATTCATATTTAACTGGGGTGGAGTTAGAAGTGGGCCATGCCGTTAAACCACGCTTAGCCCTGGATAAAGTCACGTATCACAAGAATATTAATACCGGTGATCCGAACTTAGCTGTTAAGCTCGTCAATTCCCAAGCCGCAATTTTGCGTAATGCTAAGCTTAATGTGACGATTACTAAGGATAAAAAAGAGTTTGCTAAGCACACTTATACCGGGATAACTTTGGCTCCCAATTCCAATGTGGCTTACGAGTTAACGGGCTTAAAAGCTTTAACACCTGGTAAATACACCGTGACAATTGAGGGGACTAACGGCCAACAAAAAGTTACCACCCAACAAGTGGTTACCTTAGCCAAGCAAACGCAAACTAAAGATTTACATGCTACGGTGAAACCAACGTCAACGATAAATCAACCGCGGTATCTTGGTTAGAAAATTGCTGTAGGTGTTTTAGCAATAATTATTGTGATGTTATTTTGGATATTAAAAAAACGGTTATAATAATTTAAGAAACAAAGTCTGTTAAAAGGCGACTAGATGTTAAAATAACCCGATTGGAATTTTTAAGCCCAGTCGGGTTATTTGTTGTTTATATATGCAGATGTTTTTGTAAGACAAATGAAATAATTAATTAGCTAAAAGTTTAGTAAAATTAAAAGGTACGATTAATATTTAAAATAATTTAAATAAAATAAAAATCGAAACAATCGTGCAAAATATGGAGGATGGTATGAAGAAGGGAACACTGATAGTTGGGATTGCAGTTTTGCTGACAACCACTATAGGGACACCGCTAAGTGCAGCACATGTTAATGCAGCACGGACAGGAGTTGATTGGTCACTAAATAACGGTCAAGGTGCTTATTTAGGTTATGGTTCAAATAATGATGCCTTTATGATTTCACAAGTTGGTGGAGTTGTTGGTTGGAATAGTAATGGGACACCTCGGATGTATGAACAATCATCATATCAACCACAAGTGGCTAGTGCCTTAGCACGAGGTAAAGCGGCGCATACATATATTTGGTTCCAAGTTGGTGGTGATACTCGCTTAGGTGACTTAGCAGTACAGCATTTTTTATCAGAAGTTACGACTCCTAAGGGTTCAATCGTTGCAATTGATTATGAACAAGGTGCAAGTAGAAATGTAATTGCTAACACAGCGACGGTTATTTCAGCAATGAATTTAATTAAAGCAGCAGGATACACACCAATGCTTTACAGTGGTGCAAATTACTTTAAAAATTATCTTGATGTTAATGCGGTAGTACAAAAATTTGGCTTTACTTTATGGGATGCTGATTATCCATTAAATGGCTCAGTATATCGGCCACCAATGTGGTATATTACGGGTCAAGACTCACCATATCCTGGCTTTCAAATGCCATATATCCCAGGTCTAGCAATCTGGCAATTTACCTCATCATATGGTGGTAATAGTCTTGATGGTAACGTTGATTTGACTGGAATTACTAACAACGGTTATGGTCAAAATACGATTGCAAATTATAATAATACGCCTCTTATTGGAACAGCCACAACTACTGGTTATGCTAATATTCGCCAATATACGAATACGTATGCAGATATTATAGGTAGTTTAAGTGGTAATCAAACCGTTAATATCACCGCGCAAATTACTAATGGTCAACCTGTTGGTGGGAATGCTAATTGGTATCAAATCGATAATGGTGGCTGGGTATCAGGAACACTACTAACTAATATTAGTGCTGTTCCTGCCGCTGGCGGATCTGCTGGGGTATCATCAGCACGTGATCAATTACAACAAACAATTATCAGCGGCTTACCATATGCAGCAAGTGATTACAGTGTTGATTCATTTGCCGCATTACAACAAGCAATGAATGCAGGCCGCAAGGTCCGTGACAATGCTAATTCAACAGTGGAACAGTTAAACGCTGCGATGAATGATATTCAAGCTGCAATTACACAATTAGCAGCACCATCAGTAGCAGATACAGCTGCCGCACGTGATCAATTACAACAAACAATTATCAGTGGCTTACCATATGCAGCAAGTGATTACAGTGTTGATTCATTTGCCGCATTACAACAAGCAATGAATGCAGGCCGCAAGGTCCGTGACAATGCTAATTCAACAGTGGAACAGTTAAACGCTGCGATGA